>JAZLAG010000001.1:0-35952 GCA_045613085.1 Acutalibacteraceae bacterium
CGAAGGTATACTGGCGTATATCAAGACAAAAAAATACAAAAGGTGCGTGAAATCGGACATTTAAGGCATATTTGGTTCGAATACACTCACTCTAGAGTGGGTAAAGCGTATCCGAATCAGATTTTGGGATAGTCTTTTCCCCACATATTTCGTTAAAATACTCGTAAATCCGAAATCAAAGGCAAATCGGGCAAAAGAGCCGAAATACCGCCATTTAAGGCTGGTTTGGATATACTTTACCCACTCTAAACAAAATAGTTCCCACTAAATATATTCAATTTTAGTGGGAACTATTATTTTTTAAAAGCTTATTGGTCTTTCTGATATTTCAATACATACAGTAGTTATAAAGAATGCTATAAGAAAAAGTGTTATATAGCCTAAAACAACTAAAATATTTCTTATTCTTTCTTTTTTTTCTGCTACTTTACTTTCACCTATAACATATTTTTTTGTTCCCATTTTACCAGGATAATATTTTGCAAAGCCATAATAGCTTTTACGCTTTATAACATCCTCGGTTTTTTCGTTTTTACGAAAAATCATTGGTCTTCTCCAATCGTTACTAATGTATTGTCAGAAATAGTAGTATCTTCTATCTGGTCTGGAATTTCTGCCTCTGTACTTGGTTCTGTATTTTCAATAAATTCCTCTGTTTCAGTAACATCGATTTCTGGATCATCTATTTCTGGCTCTTCCATTTCAATATCAATAAATTCTTCTGTCTCTGGTTCTTCTTGTAAAGAAGTAGTTATTTCAACTTTAGTTGTCGTTTCAATTTCAACCTTTTCATCTTTAATAGTTGTACTTGAACCACCGCCAGATGATGAACCTGAACCACTTGTACCTTTGTAAATGTCAATTAAAGTTGTTCTGCCATCCTCTAAAACAATATTACTTTCACCATAAAGCTCATTTTGAAGAGTTTGTGCAGCTAACTGATAGTCAACAACCCAAATCCAAGAACCCATACTACCACTTGTTCTTGTTTCTGGTGTTGGAATTTGTAATTCACTTCTTTCGTAAAAAGCCCAGCCATTAGTAATAGCTTTCATACCTAAAGATAAAATTTCACTTTTTGTAAAACCAGTATAAATATAAGGAAGTAATGCATTCAAATAGCTATTAAGGTCAGAAACAGATGCATTTGTAACTCTGTTTATCATAGCATTTATTATCTGGCGTTGCCTGCGTGTTCTACTGACATCACCATCTGCATCGCACCCTCTTATTCTACAGAAAGCAAGTGCCTCTTCACCATTTAATGTAACACCATCACCATAAGGCATTGATAATTTGTATCTATTATTTGCATAGTTAGCCTCATATTTTTGAACATCAACTGTAATTCCGCCCATAGCCTCAATAATAGACTTAAAGGACTCAAAGTTAACCATAACAAAATCATCAATTTCGATTTTGTAGTTATTTTCAATTGTGTTCATTAAGGTTTCAGGACCACCCATTGAAAAGGCAGCATTAAGCTTTGAACAATAAGAATTATTTTTACCCTCAATATAAAGATAACTGTCACGCATAAATGATACTAATTTAATTTGCTTTGTTTTTTTGTTGAGGGATACAAGCATCATAACATCTGTGTTACCTGTGTTTGTACCTTTTCTGCTGTCAGCACCAATAAGAAGCACATTTACAACATTTTTACTCGACATTTTCTGGTTGTTTCCTGTTGTCGCCCAGAGCTTTAGTGCATCTTTAAAGTTACTTGCATTTATATCTCCGTCGATTTCTGCCATATCCTCTAAATTTTCTTCATAAACGACATCAGTATAATCCTCAATATCACCCATCATATTAAATTTCTGGTTTATAAAAATACCTAAAGTTGAACCAGAAATAATGACAAGAACGAGAATAACAGAAAAAACCTTAACTAAACGCTGTTTTTTCTTTGGAAGACTATAAAACCATCTCAAAATAGGATTTTCGCTTTGTTTTTTTCTTTCTTCTACATCAACAAATTTTCCATTTTCTTTATATCTCGGTGGAGTAGGTTTTCTGTTTTGTGTATTTCCTGAATAAGCTCTTTGTTGTGGAACAGTCCTTTGAGAATTTTGTGTTCTTTCTCTTACGGGTCTTTGCTGACTCATTCTCGGAGAAGAAAATTGGTTTTCAGAAACTCTTCTTGAGTCTCTTTTAATCATTTCTTCTTGCTCTATACTTATAGAGCGTGGTCTGGAAACCTTCTCGTGACTTAAAGAATCATTAAGAGAACTAAAATCACGAGTAGGTTGTTTTCTTCTGTTACCACTTTGTGAATCTAATAAATCAAGGTAAGCGTCGATATCGACATCATCTTTGAATGTCTTACCTAAGTTATTATTATCGGGCATTTATTATTCTCCTTCGTTTTCATCTGCCGCGTTTTCTACTTCTGCCTCATCATCAGGTGTTCCTTCATCCTCATGGTCGCCTGAAGTATCTCCTGCACCTTCTTCTGCACTACCATCATCTTCAACGTCACCGTTTACTTCTTCTTCATCGTGTTCAGTAGTTGAAAGAGTAACTACTTTGTCTTCACCTGTTACTTTCATTACTTTAACACCTTTTGAAGGACGAGCACAAACTCTGACTGCATCTGCAGGAATTCTTATAATAATACCATCCTGAGAAATAAGAATAATATCTTCATCATCATCTACAATGCTGATAGCAGTAACATCACCATATTTTTCAACATGGTAGTTTTTAAGACCCTTACCACCACGGGATTGTAAACGGTAATCTGAAATTTCACTTCTTCTACCATAACCAGTTTCACTAACAGTAAGAACCTTTCCACCCTCGTGAAGAACAGCAACACCAGCAACCTCGTCACCCTCTTTAAGAGTAATAGCTTTAACACCAGTTGCAGTTCTGCCAAGTGGTCGGGCATTTGTTTCATTTATATGAATACACATACCCTTTTTAGTAGCAATAAGTAAGTCATCACTACCAGAAGTGAGTTTTACAAATACTAATTCATCATCTTCTCTAAGAGAAATAGCGTTAAGACCATTTTTACGGATATTTTTGTAAAGATTTAATGCAGTTCTCTTTATAAGACCTTTTTTTGTGAACATACAAAGGAATTTGCCTTCATCATCAGCAGGAACACTGAGCATTGCAGAAATCTTTTCGCCATTTTCAAGTGGAAGTAAGTTTACAATGTTCATACCCTTACTGTTTTTACTGCCTTCTGGAATCTCGTAACCTTTAAGACGGAATGCTCTGCCCTTAGTTGTCAAGAACATTACATAATCGTGAGAAGAAGCAATGAACATTGTTTCTGCAACATCATCTTCACGGCGAGTCATACCCTTAACGCCACGACCGCCTCTGTTTTGTGTTGCAAACAAATCAACGGGCTGACGCTTAATATAACCCATAGTTGTGTATGTGTACATACAAGTTTCTTCTGGAATAAGGTCTTCAATATCAACCTCACCGCTGACATTTTCAATAGCAGTTCTTCTGTCGTCACCAAACTTATCTCTGATAACAGAAATTTCTTCTTTAATAATTTCAAGAACTTTTTCGTGAGAACCTAAAATTTCTCTGTATTCATTAATTTTTGCTTCTAATTCGTTTAATTCGTTAGTAATCTTGAGAATTTCAAGACCAGCTAACTGACCTAAACGGAATGCAACGATAGCAGCTGCCTGTGGTTCGTCAAAATCAAATTTTTCCATAATAGCAGTCTTTGCTTCTGCCTGACCGCCCTTACAAGCACGGATTGTTGCAATGATTTCATCAACAATATCAATAGCCTTTTTAAGACCATCTAAAATATGCTTTCTTTCTTCAGCCTTTTTTAAGTCGAACTGAGTTCTTCTTACAATAACCTGACATTGGAAATCAATATATTTTTGTAAAATTTCTTTAAGTGTAAGAATTTTTGGCTCACCATTAACAATGGCAAGTAAAATTACACCAAAAGTAGATTGTAATTGTGTATAAGTAAAGAGCTTATTAAGTACAACCTGAGCATTTGCATCACGTTTGATGTCAATTTCGATGTGCATACCTGTTTTTTCTGAAGAATAGTCGTTGATATCGGCAATACCTTCAACTCTTTTATCTTTAACAAGGTCTGCAATAGACTCAATAAGTCTTGCCTTGTTAACCATATAAGGAATTTCAGTAATAATAATTTTAAATCTGCCGTTTTTACCTTCAACAATTTCAGATTTTGCTCTTACTATGACCTTACCACGACCAGTAGCATATGCTGAGCGGATACCAGAACGACCCATAATAATACCAGCAGTAGGGAAGTCAGGACCTTTGATGTGTTCCATAATATCCTCAAGCTCTGCTTCTGGATTATCAATAACACAACAAATTGCATCAATTACTTCTCTTAAGTTGTGTGGTGGAATATTTGTAGCCATACCAACAGCAATACCCTGAGAACCATTAACTAAAAGGTTAGGGTAGCGAGATGGTAAAACCGTTGGTTCTTTAAGACGGTCATCGTAGTTAGGTGCAAAGTCAACAGTATTTTTTTCAATATCTGTGAGCATTTCAAGTGACATTTTGCTCATTCTTGACTCAGTATAACGGTAAGCAGCCGGTGGGTCACCATCGACAGAACCGAAGTTACCATGACCATCAACAAGCATATATCTCATTGAGAAATCCTGTGCTAAACGTACCATTGCATCGTAAACAGAAGCGTCACCGTGTGGATGGTAACGACCAAGCACAGAACCAACTGTGTCAGCACATTTACGATATGCTTTATCTGGAGTAAGATTGTTTTCGTACATTGTGTAAAGAATTCTTCTGTGAACTGGCTTTAAACCATCGCGAACATCAGGAAGGGCACGAGAAACAATAACTGACATTGAATAATCAAGAAATGCAGTTCTTACTTCTTTATTAATATCAACATTTATAATTTTTTGGTTTGCATACGGGTCAGGAAGATTGTTAACACCTTGAGTTACACCCGCATTTTCAACATTATTATTTAATTCGTCCATTTATAAATACTTCCTTATCTTAATTTTAAAAAGGGGATTAAACATCAAGATTTTGAACATACTTTGCATTTTTCTCAATGAATTCTCTTCTTGGTTCAACCTTATCACCCATAAGGATAGAGAATGTTTCGTCTGCTTCTTCTGCATCTTCTAAAGTAACACGAAGCATAAGACGGGTTTCAGGATTCATTGTTGTTTCCCAAAGCTGTTCAGGGTCCATTTCACCAAGACCCTTATAACGCTGAATAGCATAGTTAGTACCATCTGCCATAATTTCATCACGCTCTGCATCAGAATAAGCATAGTGGTGTTTATTACCCTTACTTAATCTATAAAGAGGTGGTTGTGCTAAATAAATATGTCCTTCTTCAATTAACTCTCTCATATATCTGAAGAAGAATGTTAAAAGAAGTGTTCTGATGTGAGCACCGTCGACGTCGGCATCGGCCATAATAATAATTTTATCATAACGAAGTTTTTCAATGTTGAAATCTTCACCAATACCAGTACCTAAGGCTAAAACAACAGGAGTTAATTTGTCATTACCAATAACTTTATCTACTCTTGCTTTTTCAACGTTCAACATCTTACCCCAGAGAGGAAGAATTGCCTGAATCATTCTGTCGCGACCCATTTTTGCTGAACCACCCGCAGAGTCACCCTCTACTATGTAAATTTCAGTTTTAGATGAGTCTTTTTCAATACAGTCTGCTAATTTACCAGGAAGTGAGTTGCTTTCAAGAACTGATTTTCTTCTTGCATTATCTCTTGCTTTTCTTGCTGCTTCTCTTGCTCTTGATGCATCAAGTGCTTTTGAGAATATTTCTTTTGCAACAGATGGATTTTCTTCAAAATATGTTAACAATTTTTCATAAACACATTTTGAAACTATCGGTGTAATATCAGTATTACCTAATTTACCTTTAGTCTGACCTTCAAACTGAGCTTCAGTTAATTTAACACTAATAACTGCTGTAAGACCTTCTCTTACATCTTCACCAGAAAGTTTTTTATCATTATCTTTTAAAAGATTATATTTTTTACCATAATCATTGAATACTCTTGTAAGAGCAGTTTTAAAGCCAGTTTCGTGAGTACCACCATCAATAGTACGAACATTGTTAGCGAAGCTTAAAACTAATTCATTGTAGCTATCGTTATACATAAGAGCAATATTTGCTTCTCTGTCACCACTTACAGCAGAAAAATGGATTGGTTCTTCGTGTAATGGAGTTAAACCACGCTTTTTAGTTTCAAAATCAACGAATGATGAAATACCACCTTCGTAGCAGTAAACTTCACCTTTTTCTTCTTCTAAGTTTCTTTTATCTGTAAGAGAAATTGAAAGACCTGCATTTAAGAATGCCTGCTCTCTTAATCTTCTTTCAAGAACTTCAAATTCATAGATAGTAGTTTCTGTAAATATCTCAGGGTCAGCCTTAAATCTAATTAAAGTACCAGTTTTATCAGTATCACCAATAATTTTAAGGTCGCAAGTAGGATTACCTCTTTCAAAACGTTGGTAATGAACATGACCATCCTGAGAAACCTCAACCTCAAACCATTCTGAAAGTGCATTTACAACAGATGAACCAACACCATGAAGACCACCTGATACTTTATAACCGCTACCACCGAATTTACCACCAGCGTGAAGAACTGTAAGAACAACAGTAACAGCTGGTAAGCCTTGTTGCTCATTTATACCAACAGGAATACCACGACCATTATCTCGTACAGTAATTACATCGCCCGGTAAAATTTCAACTTCAATATTTGTACAGAAACCAGCAAGTGCTTCGTCAATTGAGTTATCTACAATTTCATAAACAAGGTGGTGAAGACCCTTAGGACCCGTTGAACCGATATACATACCAGGTCTTTTTCTAACAGCTTCAAGGCCTTCAAGAACTTGAATTGCACTGGCGTCGTATTTTTCAGTAACAACAGTGTCTATGTTGCTTTCTTCTAATACAACTGAATTTTCTAATTCTTCTTCTCTTAATTCTGCTTCGGTTTTTAAAATGTTTTCGTCCAAAACGATAACCTCCGTATTCCGTATTTTTTAAATACGTATTTTTTTAAATCTATATAAAAAAGTTAAGTTATTAAGTAGGTATTTTACTCTCTGTTCTTTTGAGAATAGTTCCTACTGAAACAGGCGAAATGTGAATTTTTTTTCCTTTTTCATTGTCAGTAACAACAAAAGATTTTGGTAATTCAAACGGAGCAACATTGTTTACTTTTCCGTCTTTTTCAGCCTTATTCAAATAATCAACTGTACTTTTCATAACAGTAGTATTTTCCATATCAAAAATACCTATTATTTCTTCATCTATTATAACAGTATCTTGTCCGATATGAATATACATAAAATTTTTCCTTTTATTTTTCTTCTTTTATTTTGCCTTTTTCTATTAAGAAAGATTTACCTTTACAAAGTCTTAAAACTTGTGAAGGGTCACAGCAAGTTAAGAAAACCTGTCTTTCTTTAATATGATTTAAAACATAGTCCTGTCTTTTTTCATCAAGCTCACTCATAACATCATCTAAAAGTGCCACAGGATTTTCTCCGGTAAGATTTTTTATAATCTCACTTTCTCCTAATTTTAATGCTAATGCACAAGAACGTTGTTGACCTTGTGAACCAAAGCTCCTGGCACTGATGTTATCAATATTTATTTCAATATCATCTCTGTGTGGACCAACAGAAGTAGATTTTAAAAGTATATCTTCTTTTCTTGATTGATTAATCTTTATAGTCAAATAATCATAAATATCATTTATTTCTGTTTTTTCTAAAGAATCAAGCCCACAAAGATATTTTATAGAAAGCTTTTCTTTATTTTCAGATATTCCAGAATAAATTTCTTTACTATGCTTCGAAAGTAAATTAATATATTTAATTCTTTCATTAATTATTATTGAAGAATATTTTGCTAATTGTTCATCTAAAACATCTAAAATATCGTAAAGCTCACTATGATATTGAATATCCTTCAAAAGTGAATTTCTTTCTAAAATTACTTTTCTGAAAGAACTTAAAGTTTTTGCATATTTTGGTTTTAACTGACAAATTGCAGTATCTAAAAATTTTCTTCTTACAGCTGGACCATCTTTAATAAGAGAAAGGTGGGAGGGAGAAAAAATAACAGCATAAAATTCACCTATAAAATCTGTTGTACTTTTCTTTTCTACACCATTTAAAAATGCTTTCTTTTTATCACTGATAATAATCTCAGACTTTTTTTCTCTTATTTTATCTTCATACATTAAAGAAATTTTAGAAAACTCACTGTTAAATTTAATAAACTCGTTATCTTTACTACCTCTGAAGCTTTTACAACCAGTAAAAAGCCAGATAGCTTCTAAAATATTTGTTTTTCCTTGAGCATTCTGACCATAAATTACATTTACTTCTTTATCTGGTAAAAGTAATATATTTTCTATATTTCTGAAATCCTCAAGTAAAATAGAATTTATTTTCATAAATATTTCCTGAATAGCTTTATTTTACTTTGTAAATAATTCTTTCGTATTCAACCTCGTCACCAGAACGAAGTTTTTTGCCTCGCATAGTACAAACCTCGCCATTTACCTTTGCCATACCATTTTGAATTTCAATTTTTGCATGGCCTCCAGTTTGCACAACGCCAACATTTTTTAAAAGGTCATCAAGTCTTATAAATTCACCTTTTAAAATGAATTCTTGTTCTTCTTTTTTTGCAACTTTTACTTTAATTTTCATTTATAGCACCTTAGTTTCCTACTGGCTCATTTTTTAATCTCATAGGAATAATTAAGAAAATAAAGCTGTCTCCCTCAAGAGGTTTAATAATAATTGGAGAAATAGGACCATTTAATTCAATATTTACTTCATCAACATCTACTGTTTTTAAGCAGTCTGTAAGGTATGTGTTATTAAAACCGATTTCAACTCTTTTACCATCAATTGAAGCTGGGATTTTATCATTTGCTGCACCAAGTGATGTTGTACTTGAAATTTTAATTGTGTTATCTTCAAATACACATCTAATAGGGCTTTTTATTTTACTTGTTATAAGAAGTGATGTTCTGTCAACACTGTTTATAAGCTGTTTAACATTAACTCTTGCTTTTGTAGAATTTTCTACTGGAACTGCATTTTTATAATTAAAGAATTCGCCCTCAAGAAGACGAGATACAATTCTGTAATTACCAATTTCAAAAAGAATATATTTTTTACCAATATTAAGAGTTATTTTCTCGTCATTATCTTCAATAAGCTTTGTAACCTCTGAAAGAGTTTTTGCTGGAACAATAAATGTTAAATCATCATTATCATATTCTATTGTTTCATTTCTTATTGCAAGTCTGAAACCATCACAAGAAATAAGTCTTAAATTATTATTGGTAACTTCAAATTTAATTCCTTTATGAACAGGTTTTAAATCTGAAACAGCAACCGCAAAAATTGTTTGTCTAATCATTTCTTTAAGAAGTGATTTTTTAATAACAAATGGGAATCCACCTGAAACAGTTGGTAATTCAGGATAATCATCGGCAGGAATTCCTATAAGAGAAAACTCACTTTCTCCAGAATGAATTTTGCATAAGTTATGCTCATCTATTTCAATAGAAACTAAATCATTTGGTAATCTTCTTAAAATATCGCATAATAAGTGAGAATTAAGAACAATGCTTCCTTCTTGTTCTACACTGCAATCAATAACAGTAGTAATACCTACCTCAAGGTCATAGCCTGAAAGAGTAAGTCTTGAGTTTTTAGCTTGCATATATATACCCTCAGTTGCAGGGATTGTGCTTTTTTGAGAAACACCTCTTTGGACTATATTACATGCATCTGCAAGAATAGATGTGTTACAAGTAATTTTCATAATTTTTCTCCTTCTTAAAATAAATATTATTTAGTAGTAGTATTAGGGCTTGTAAATTTGTTTAAAACTTTCTTGATAGTTGAGTTTATTGAAGTTATTTAAACTTGGTGAATGTAAATTCATTTTTCATAGATGTTCATAAAATCATTTAAAAAATTTAAATGTTTATTATGTTCATAACTCAATGTAAATTGTTGTTAATTTGTTTATAACTTTTACTCTTCTTTAATGTTTTTCATAATATCAGAAACCATTGCATCAAGCTGTGCACTTTCTTCTATTTTTTCTTCAACTGCTTCGCAGGAATAAAGAACAGTAGAGTGTTTTTTGTTACCAAAGTGTTTTCCTATTTCATCTAAAGTAAGATTTGTTACTTCACGGACGATATACATAGCAAATTGTCTTGCATTAACAATTTCTGCTTTTTTCTTGTTAGATTGAATATCTTCAGCGGAAACACCAAAGGCACGGGAAACTTGTTCAATAATATTTTTTATTGTAACCTCAGTTGGTTGTGCATAATAAATAACATCTTTTATAACATCATTTGCAAGAGCAATAGTTGGTTTTTTTCTCTCTATTGAATAAATAGCATAAATCTTTTTAACAACACCCTCTAACTGACGGACATTATTTTTTAGTTTTTCTGCTATGTATTCAGCAACATCATCAGGCATTTCCATATCAAGAAGCTGAGCCTTCTTTTTAATTATAACAATTCTTGTTTCAATTTCAGGTGGTTGAATATCTGCAAGAAGTCCTGAAAGAAAACGACTGCTTAATCTTTCCTCTAAAGATTTAATATCCTTAGGAGGTCTGTCTGATGCTAAAACTATTTGTTTTCCCTGACTTATAAGCTCTTCAAAGGTGTAGAAAAATTCTTCCTGCATCTGAACTTTATTTTCAATGAATTGAATATCATCGACCAACAAAACATCAGGAGTTCTGAATTTTGTGTGAAATTCTTTCATATTCTTTTCTGCTAAATGAGCAATCATTTCATTCATAAATGTTTCGCCATTTGTGTAAAGAATATTAAGGTCAGGTCTGTTGATTGAAAGCTCAGAATAAATAGCTTTAAGCAAGTGAGTTTTACCAAGGCCAGATTTACCGTAAATAAATAATGGGTTGTGAACATTACCAGGTTTTTGGGCAACTGTCTTTGCAGCATAATAAGCAAATTGGTTTGTTGGTGCAACAATAAATTTTTCAAATGTTAACTCAAGACCTTTTGAAGAATCTACTGCATCTGTACTTGCTTTAATAATGCTTTCTTCTTCTGTTTTTATGACAACATCAACAGAGAAAGACAAAGTTTTTTCTATTGCTGATTTAATGTTATCTAAAAATTTATTTGTAATTATTTCTTTTTTAAATGAATTGACTGTTTTTAAAACGAATTCCTGTCCATCAAAAGAAACAGGTTCAAGAGGAGAAATCCAGGTTTCAATAACAACCTGTGCTAAGCTATTTTCTAATTCTTTTAAAATTGCAGACCATAACTCGGTCAAATTATCCATACTTTTTACACCCCAAATTTTTACAATTATAAGTATATATATAAATATAATATAAATATTCCTAGACAGTATACCATATTTTCTACAATTTTTCAACCTAATGTAGATAATTTTAACCATTTAATATTGCAATTTTTAAATATTTCTTGTAATATATATCTTGGATTTTTGTTTTTTTAATATTAAAAAAGGAAAGTGTAAATTTAATGCGTTTTTTAAATCAAAATTGTCCTGTCTGTAATGAAAAATTTAATGAGGGTGATGAAATTGTTGTTTGCCCTGATTGTGGAACACCTCACCACAGAAATTGTTATAATTCTTTAGGTGAATGTAAAAATAAAACACTCCATAATGAAAATTTTTCTTATAAAGTACAAGAAGAGTCAAATAAAATTGATATTTTAATTGATGATAATTTTAATAAAAAAGAAGAAAAAGTTAATGTTGTAAATGTCGAATTCAGTGGAGACGATGCTAAAAACAACGAAAATTTAAAAAGCACTATTGAAGAGCTTTTTAAAAATATAAACGGCAAAACAACAGATCAGGTTTTAATAAACCAAAAACCATCAAGCTATTATGAAGCAGCAATTGGTGAAAATAAAAATTACTATATGCCAAGATTTTTAATTATGGAAGGTACGCAGAAAAAGTTTCTTTTAAATGTTTGTGCTTTTATTTTTCCTATGGCATGGGCATTCTATAGAAAAATGTATAAACTTTCATTTTTAGTGTTGGCTATATACATTGCTCTTACAGGTGTGACAATTGCTCCTATTATTACAAATGAAGAGCTTATGACTAAGGCTTATCAGTGTGTTGAAGAGGACCCGACCTTTTATGAAAAATTTATTTCTTATAATTCCGGTCAGAATGTAACCTTTACAAAAAATCAAGCCGAATTAATAGATATTATAGAAAATGTTAAAGTTTCTCCGGTTATTACTTTTGGTACATTAGGAGTATCTATAGCAATGAAAATTTTTATGGGACTTTTAGGAACAAAGCTTTATAAAGACAAGCTTACAAAAAACATAGAAAAGGTTATGAATTTGCCATTAGAGGATAATCAGAAAAAGTCTTATTTAAAAACGAAATGTGGCGTTACACCTATGTTTATTGCCGTTATTGTTGGTTTTATAGAATATGTTTTTTTTGGTAATTTTTAAATAAAGTTGTATATAATTTTGTGTGGTTGAAAAGAGAGACAAAAGATGAAAATTAAGTATTATGGTACTGCTGCTGCAGAAGGTTTTCCAGGAATGTTTTGTTCTTGTGAAACTTGTGAAAAAGCAAGAAAATTAGGAGGAAAAAATATCCGTACTCGTTCTCAGACGGTCATTAATGATGAATTAATGATAGATTTTTCTGCAGACACATATCTTCATATTTTAAATTATGGATTAGATTTGAGAAAGATAAAAGCTTGCTTGATTACACACGGTCACGACGACCATGTTTACCCTTTTGATTTTCAATATCGTGGTTTTGGTTATGCATATTTTATGAATGAAAATGAAAAACAACCTCTACAGATTTACTCTACAAAAAGCTCTGCAGAGGAATATATACACATCTTAGAAAAAACAAAAAATCGTGATGAAAAATCTATTAATTGGAACGAAATTGTACCTTTTACAACTTATGAAATTTTTGGGTATAAGGTTACTCCATTAAAAGCAGACCACGAGAAAAAATTAGACCCAGTAATATATATAATTGAAAAAAATGGCGAGTCAATTCTTTATGCACACGATACTGGCTACTTTTTAGATGAAACCTGGGATTACATAGAAAATAGTAATATTAAATTTCAATTTGTTTCCCTCGATTGTACCTCTATTCTTAATGACGAGGCTTATGGTAACCATATGGGTTTAAAAGCATGTTGTGATGTTAAAGAAAGACTTTTAAAGAAAAATGCAACTGAATCTACTATCTTTTGTCTTCATCATTTTTCACATAATGGTAGATTAGTTTATAACGATTTAGTTCCATTAGCTAGAGAATCAGGTTTTGAAGTGAGCTTTGATTCAGCAGAATTTGTAATAGGAGAATAAAAAATGGCGACACCGCTAGCAGATAGAATTCGCCCACAATCTATTGATGAAATGGTTGGTCAAGACCACTTAATAGGAGAAAACAAGCCTTTAAGAAATATAATAGAATCGGGCACAGTTCCTAATATGATTTTTTATGGTCCATCTGGAACAGGTAAAACAACACTTGCCAGAATGATAGCAAAAAAGACCGACAGGACTTTAAGAAAATTAAATTGTACAACTGCTTCTACGCAGGATATTCGCGATATTTTTGATGAGCTTAATACTTTTAATTCACCAAATGGAATTCTTTTATATCTTGATGAGATTCAGTATTTTAATAAGAAGCAACAACAGACGCTTTTGGAGTTTATTGAAAATGGTTCAATTACCTTAATTGCTTCTACTACAGAAAATCCTTATTTTTATGTTTATAGTGCAATTCTCAGCCGTTCTTCTGTTTTTGAATTTAAAGCAGTAACACCAAAGGAAGCAGAAAAGGCTGTAATAAGGGGATTTAAAATTTTAGAAGATGAATATGAGGAACAATTCGAGATAGAGAATGGTGTTTCTTTACATATTGCAACTGCCTCTGGTGGGGATGTAAGAAAATCTTTAAATGCAGTCGAGCTTTGTGTTCTTTCTGCAAATCCACCTAAGGAAAACGAAAAAAGAATTATTACTTTAGAAAATGCAAAAGCTCTCACGCAAAAAAGTGCTATGCGTTATGACAGAGAGGGAGATGAGCATTACGATATTTTGTCGGCATTTCAAAAGTCAATGCGTGGCTCTGACCCTGATGCTGCAATTCACTACTTAGCAAGACTTTTAGAAGCAGGTGATATGACATCTGCAATAAGAAGACTTTTAGTTTGTGCAGCAGAGGATGTTGGACTTGCTTATCCTATGATTTTACCTATAGTAAAAGCTGCAACAGATATCGCTTTACAGGTTGGTATGCCAGAAGCAAGATTACCTTTAGCTGATGCAGTTATTCTTGTATGTAATTCACCAAAATCAAATACTGCACACAATGCAATAAATGATGCAATGGCAGATTTACAAAAGGGTAATTCTGGACCAATTCCTCGTCAGCTTCAAAATAAGCATTTTGATGGTGATGATGCAGAAGTAAAAGGTCAGTTTTATAAATACCCACATGATTATAAAAACAGATGGGTAGAGCAACAATATTTGCCAGATGCTCTTAAAAATGCCCATTACTATGAATTTGGAGATAATAAGCAAGAACAGGCAGCAAAGGAATATTGGAGCAAAATAAAAGGGTGATATAATTGATAATAGTTGACTTTTTATTAAATATTTTTTTCCTTTTGTTTTTGATGGTTTTTGTGCTGGCTTATTTTATTTATAAATGTAAAAAAACAAATGATAAAATAAAGTTTTATGAAAAAACTTTTGGTGTGGTTTTTACAGAAGAAGTTATTGAAGATATGAAAGACATACCTCCGGAAAGCTATAATTATAATCCTTCTGTTTTTGTTCCTGAATATCATAGCAGTAATAATGATGATACCTATAATACTGATTTTTCACAAATTCTTATTGATGAAGAATCAGAAGAAAGTGATGGTATTACAGAATGAAAAATATAATTAATAGATTAAGTAAGAAGCAAAGAATAATTTTTTTTGTGACTGTTGCTTTAATTATATTAGCAATAATATTTAAACTTCTTTGGAATAAGGGAATAGAAAATGGAACTATAGATGTTTCCATATTACCAGTTTTCTTTACTATACTTTTCTTTTTCGTCATACCATTTATAGCAGTTACTGTTTTAACTGTATTTTTTGGAAAGCAATATTTTAAAAGGAAAAATATTCTTACCTTATATGAAAAAACATTCGGTTTGATAAGCGACGAGGAGTATGATATTTCAGTATATCAAAATTATCTGGATGAAGATAATTAAAAATATTAAAATGTAAAGGAGTAATTACAATGTACAATTTTCCTATTGGTGTAATTATTAACAGCTTTAGAACGGATATTCCAACTGCAGTAAAAAAGGCTGCTGAGGTTGGTGCTCAGGGTATTCAGGTTTATGCAACATCTGGAGAAATGGCACCTGAAAATCTTGTTGGTGCAAAGAGAAAAGAGTTTTTAGATTTAGTAAAATCAAACGGTCTTGTTATTTCTGCTCTTTGTGGCGACTTAGGCGGTGGCGGATTCTCTTTTAAAGAAAGAAATCCTGAAAAGATT
Organism: Acutalibacteraceae bacterium; assembly: GCA_045613085.1. Lineage (GTDB taxonomy): Bacteria > Bacillota > Clostridia > Oscillospirales > Acutalibacteraceae > DTU089. The sequence continues at coordinate 15,654 of JAZLAG010000001.1, forward strand.
GAAAAATCAAAAAGAATTTTAGACCTTGCAAAAGAACTCGAAACCAATGTTGTTACAACTCATATTGGTGTTGTTCCAGGCGATAAAAATCACGACAGATATAAAGTAATGCAAGAAGCTTGCCACGAGCTTGCTGAATATGCTGATTCAATTGATGCTCATTTTGCTATTGAAACTGGTCCTGAAACCTCTGCAGTTTTAAAAGAGTTCCTTGACTCACTTGGTTCTACAGGTGTTGGTGTTAACCTTGACCCTGCAAACTTAGTTATGGTTACAGGTGATGACCCAGTAAAAGCGGTTTATAATCTTCAAAAATACATAGTTCACACACACGCAAAAGATGGTAAGCAAATCTTCTATAAAGACCCAGAAATTATTTATGGTATGAAGCAAGAGGTTATTGTTACAGAAGATTCTTTCTTAGAGGTTCCATTAGGTGAAGGCTCAGTTCCTTTTAAAGAATATCTTGAGGCTTTAACAGATATCGGCTACAAAGGTTTCCTTACTATTGAAAGAGAAGTAGGGGATAAGCCAGAGGTAGACATTCGTGCAGCGGTAGAGTTTCTTAAAAATATAATAAAATAAAAATTAACGGTACGCTTAAATAGAGCGTGCCGTTAATTTTATTTACTTTGCTTTTATTTTCCCATAAGCTCGAGTGGTTCAACAAGCTCTCCATTATGAGTGATTTCAAAATGCAAGTGTGCTCCTTCTTGTTTCTCACAGGGGATTTCACCTAAATAGCCAATCACATCTTCAGTATTGACTGTTGAATTTTCTTTAACTGTTAAGGTATCTTTATTAAGTCCGCAATATTTTGCAGTGACTCCATTGCCGTGGTCAATAAGGACGCAAGTGCCAAAAAGTGCATCATCATAAACAGAAATAACTTCGCCATAGCTTATTGCCACAACTGCACCACCATCTTCACCAGAAAAGTCAATTCCATTATGAGTTCTCCAATCACCTAAGGTTTTTGAATAGACAGGGCTTAAATTACTATAGTCCTTGATTATCTGATTACCAAATGGTAAACAATAGTAATCTTTATAAGGTGTATTATAATTATCTTTTTCTGTTGACTCGCTTGTCTGTTCTCTTGTATCTGGAATATCAGTTAAGTTTTGTCTTACTGTTTCCTCAATAATTTTAGTTGTTGCTTCTGTCGTAACTTCTTTTTTAGTTGTACTGTTTTCAAGTGAACTTATGTTACCCAAGCTTCTTTCACTTGTTATTTTAGTAAACATCAATGCCCCTAATGCAATAATGACTGTAAAAGCATAAGCAATTTTGAATTTTTTGTTGTTGTCAAATTTCTTTTTATTATCCATAACATAATATCCTTCTTTCTTAAGTATATTTATGTTATTGGCATTTTTTTATTAAATATTCAAATAAAAAAAGAAAACACCGACTGAGGGGGCAGTCGGTGTTTTCTGGCGCCAGTATAACACTGTCAACGCCAAGGTTTACTTGAGGAGGGGTCAATCCTTATAAAAATAAGGATAAGTATCTAATACTCGGGTGCGGCTCCCTTTCTTAGTACGTGTATAGTATAAGATATAATTATGAATAGAAAATGAATTAACTGATAACATTATGCTAAAAAAGGTTAACGAATTGTTAAACAAGATTTGTTTCACGAGAAACAAAAATAAAAAATGTTTCACAAGAAACATAAAGCTTGTTTCTCGTGAAACATTTCTGTTTTATTTATTAATCTTCATCATCGTCAGCAATGTTTGCTTCTTCAATAACTTTCTTAGCTATTGCTTCTGGAGCATCTTCATAACGAGCAAATTCTGTTGTGAATGAGCCACGACCAGCAGTAACTGAACGAAGAGTGATTGCAAAGTCACCCATTTCAGCTAATGGAACTTCTGCAATAAGCTCTTGCATTTTTGGTTGGTCTGCAGGAGCCATACCTAAAACCCTACCACGACGCTTGTTAACATCACCAATAATATCACCCAAGTAATCATCTGGAATAATTGCTTTGAGAGTTCCTATTGGTTCGAGAATTGTTGGCTTTGCTTCTGGGATTGCCGCTTTAAAAGCAAGACGAGCAGCCATTTTAAATGCCATTTCTGAAGAGTCAACAGGGTGGTAAGAACCATCGTGAAGACAAGCTTTTATTCCTACCATTGGGTAACCAGCAATAAGTCCCTGTGCTACACAATCGCGAAGACCTTTTTCAACAGCTGGGAAGAAGTTCTTAGGAACTGCACCACCAACAACCTCGTCAGAATTAAATACAAAATCTTCTTCACCCATATATGGTTCAAAGCGAATCCAAACATCACCAAACTGACCATGACCACCAGATTGTTTCTTATGGCGGCCTTGCTTATCTACAACCTTGCGGATTGTTTCTCTGTAAGCAACTCTTGGAACAGTTAATTCTACCTCAACGCCAAATTTGTTTTTAAGCTTTGTAACGATTGTATCAAGGTGTTGTTCACCGAGACCTGAGAGAACCTGTTCTCTCGTTTCTTTATTAGTAACAAATGAGCAAGAGCCATCTTCATCAGCCAATTTCAAAAGACCAGAAGCAACCTTGTCTTCCTCACCTTTTTTAACAACATTAACAGCCATTGAGTAGCAAGGAGCTGGGAAGTTTACAGGACTTAATGAAACAGGAGCTTTTTGACTGCACATTGTGTCGCCAGTTTTAAAGCCAGAAAGCTTTGTAACAACACCAATATCACCAGCAGAGATTTCAGTTGTATCTTCTTGCTTGCCACCCTTAACAAAAACAAGTTTACCCATTTTTTCAACTTGCTCTGTTCGTGGGTTGTAAGGGGCAGTGTCAGGTGTGATTTTACCAGAAACAACCTTGAAGAATGACATTTTACCAATGAATGGGTCAGCAACAGTTTTAAAGCAGATAGCTGCAAGATTACCATTTTCGTCGCATGTAATATCATCTTCACCTTTTGGTGCAGGTGCGAGCTTAGTAATACCATTAAGTAATAAATCTACTGCATCTGTTGTATAGCCAGAGCAAGCGTAAACAGGAACAACTGTACCATCATTAACACCTTTTGCGAGACCCATAACAATTTCATCGTGTGTAAATTCTTCGCCTTCAAAGAATTTCATCATAAGGTCATCATCAGCAGTTGCAACAGCTTCTGTAAACGCTGCATGAATTTCGCTAATTCTTGCATCATCAGGAATTGCACACTCTGTTGCTTTTCCATCGGTGTATTTAAAAGCTTTGTTCTGTAAGAAGTTAACATAGCAGTCAACCTTGCCGTTAAGTATATATGGAACTACAACTGGACAAATAGCTGTACCGTATCTTACCTTAAGAGCATCAAGTGTTTTATAAAAATCTCTTTCATCGCCGTCACATTTTGAAACTGCAATAAATTTAGATTTATTCATTTTACCAGCTGCACTAAGTGCCTTTTCTGCACCAACATCAATGCCTTTACCAGCAGAAAGAACAACAACAATTGTTTCACAGGCACGCATTGCCTCGCTTCTGCCACCTTCAAAATCAAAAAGACCAGGGGTGTCAAAAATATTAACTTTTCTATTTCTCCACTCGGTGAAAGCCATACTTGAAGAAATAGAAACCTTTCTTCTTTTTTCTTCAGCATCAAAGTCAAGAACAGTGTTGCCCTCAGCAACTCTGCCTAATCTGTCTGTAGCACCAGAAACGAAAAGCATTGCTTCAGCAAGTGTTGTTTTACCTTTACCTGCGTGGCCAGCAATAGCGACATTTCTGATATTTTCAATTGAATATTTGCCCAAAAAAAATTCCTCCCTCATAGAGATAAATTATTATTACATTAACATAATTATTTTGCATGATAATTATTCAGTGTAAAACTCTGTATTTGTTATAATAGCACATATTTTTTTCATTTTCAATGATTTTTTTGATTAAAATGCGAATAAAAAGTAAAATTATTGATATTACATAATAAACCAAGTTCGTTTTTATGTATTTTTTCAAAAAGAAAAATTCATTTAGCAAAATTTTACTAATTATTGTGAAAACTGAAAAAAATTGCTTCTAATTTTTGTAGGATTGTAGATTGAAATAATATATATTTTATGGTATTATAAAAAAGAATATGATTATTAAACTCGGGGTTTTCTCGAAATTTATGTTGGAGGCAATATTTTGATGGACAAAAACATTAATCAAAATGGTGTAAATAATGAATCAGAAGTGGTGAAGAAAGTAGCTCCACCACCAATGAAGCGTGCGAAAAAAGGGGAACAGTCTGCTGCAGTTGCTAAAGCGGCTAAAAAAGCAGAAGAGACAAAAAAGAAAAAAGAAGAAAAAATGGCACCAGAAATTAAGGAAGAGGCTACTACAGCACCTGTTGTGCCAGAGATAAAGGAAGAGGTTGCTACTGAGGTTAAGGAAGAACCTGTTATTGCTCCTGTTGGAGCAGAACCAAAGGTTGAAATAAAGGAAGAAATAAAACCAGAAATTAAGGAAAAGGCAAAAGCAGTAGCAAAACCTGAAAAAGCGGAGAATAAAAAGCCTGTTATTAAAGCAGTTCCTGTCAAAGAAAAAATAAGTAAAAAGAATCTTAAAATTATAATTCCTATAGTTGCGGTTCTTTTAGTTGCGGTTATAATCGCAGTTGTATTAGTTTCAGGTGATGACAAAACAAAGCCAGTTGTTGTAACCGATGAACATGGTGTTCCTATGACAGATGTTGATGGTAATGTAATTACAGTTACTCCAGAAACAGATGTTGTAGTTTTGACTGATGCGTTTGGAAATCCTATAAAAGATGCTGATGGGAAGAATCTTACAACAATTATCTATGAAGAGCTTACCGCAAAAGTGCCAGTTACTGATATGGCTGGTGCGCTTGTGACTGATGCAAGTGGTAATGCTGTAACAGAGGTAATTACAGTTAATCCGAATTCAAATGGCGGTAATACAACAAATGCTGGTGAAAGCCTTGGTACTACAGCAGTTCTTGTAACAGATGGTCAGGGCAATACAGGCGTTGACTCTCAAGGTAACCTTATAACAACAATTGTAAATATTACCGAAGCTCCGACTATTAATATAGAACCAGCAAAAACACAATGGAAAAATACTCAGGGTGGTTCTTCAACAGATAAATATGAGGATGTAATTCTTACATCAGATGGTTGCTATATAACACTTAATGTAACTTCTTCAGTAGATGGTGATTTTTCTCAGTATAAGGATGCAGGCTTGAGAGGTCCTTACTCAGTTATCACAAAATTTGATAAAGAGGGTTCTGTTATCTGGCAGAAAGCATACGGTTCAACAAAAGGTGCTCTTGAATTAGCTGCACTTTCACCTTGTGGCGATGGCTCTTTTTATGCAGTAGGTTACGGTAAAGCTATTGAAGACCTCAAAATAAAGGGCTGGTACGATGGTGCTATCTATAAAATAAACAAAGATGGTGCTATTGAATGGGTAAATAGCTTTGGAACATCTACTGTTGATATTTTAAATGATGTTATCACTACTAAAAATGGTGATGCAGTTGTAGTAGGTTCTGCTGGTAATAATGATGGTGATGCATCTGACTCAGGCGGTAAAGCAAATGAATCAAAAGCAGTTATAATGAGATATTCAAAATCAGGTAAGCTTTTGTGGAAAGAATTTGCCGGTGGTAATATGGATACCTTTGTTGGCGTTGCAGAAACTCAAGACGGCTCAATTATGGCTCTTGGTAATTTCTATTCAGGAAAAATGTTTCCTGCTCTTGGCAAATGTGACTCTGGATTGGTGAAATATTCAAGTGATGGTGTAGTAATGAAGCAAACAGCAATTGCTGGTAGCGGAATTGATGAATTCAAAGGAATTACTGCTACAAGTGATGGCGGTGTAGTTATTTGCGGTTCTTCAAATTCAGCAGATGCAGAGAACAGCACCAGCTTCTTCAAAAATGATTTGGCTTCACGCGGTGGGTACGATTCATACATTATTAAATATACAAATGACCTTACTATTAAATTTGCAACTCCATTAAGAGGACAGAATAATGATGTTGCTTCAAGTGTTGTTGAATTAGATAATGGCACTTATGTTATAGCGGGCTCAACAAACTCATCAACCCGTGATTTCAAAGGTGTTACAACACGAGGCAAAAAAGATATTTTCGTAGCATCGTTCAATAATAGTGGTACACTTATCTGGGTGCGTTCATTCGGCGGCACAGAAAATGATGGTGCACTTGCACTTTGTAAGGGTGCAGATGGTGGCTATGTTGTAGCAGGTGAAACATTCTCGAATAATGTTGATTTGAACAACATTGCTCCATATAGTGGTAATGGTAAAGCTTCTGGTGTTATGGTAAAATTCCCTGAATAATATCGGAGTTGTAAACAGATGTTAAAAATTAAGTCAGATTTTTCAAATGGCGCTGTAGCTATTCCTACAGATTTAATAGATAAATATTTAAAACTGGCCCCATCGGCAAGTTTTAAAGTTTTGCTCTTTATTTTAAGAAATCCGAATGGTGTTCTTGATGCAAAGCAAATAAGTGTGTGTACGGGACTCACCGAAAGTGATGTAGAAGATTGTATTGAATATTGGAAGCAAAATGATGTTATATTTGATGACGGCGAAAAAAACGAAGAAAATGCTGCTAAAGCGACGGGCAATGTAAAGCAAATTTCCGGAGTTTCTTTTGAAGGACAGAAAGAAGAAAAAACAAAAATTGTTGTTAAAAGTCTTCCTGTAAAAAAACCGACTCAAAGAGAATTAGCTCAAAGAATTAATGATGATGAAAATATAACATTGCTTTTCAGAGAAGCACAAAAAATAGTTGGTACTTTTGGCTATGACACACAAGCGTTACTTTTAATGATTTATGACTATTTTGGTTTTTCTGTTGACCTTATTATAATGCTTTTAAGTTACCAGAAAAGTGAGGGTAATTTATCTTCACTTGCAATTAAAAAAAGAGCTGAAGATTGGGTTAAAAATGGAATTGACACATTAGAAGCAGCGGTTGCTGAAATTTCTTATCTTGAAACAATCCAGAAGACATTTACAGAAATAAAAGCTTTTGTTGGCTACGATACAGAAAAGCCGTCACCACAAGTGGCAAAATATTTAAGAGCGTGGGCGGTAAATTGGGGCTTTTCGAAAGAAATGATATTACACGCTTTAAAAGAAAGTGGAAAAAGCTTTTCAGAAGCAAATAAATTACTTAAAAAATGGTACGCTTTAAATATTCACGATGTAGAGAGTGCAACAATTAAAAAGAAAAAGACAATTACCTCTAAGGTAGAAAAATCTTATGATGTAGAAAATGTTGGTAGAAACAGCGTTTTAGAAAGAATGAAAAGTAGGGGAGCAACGGTATGAAATTCAGCGAAGATGTTTACATAAAAGCAGAGGCAGAGCTTAAAAAAAGACGTGACAATGCGGAACAGCTTGCTGATATGCGTCGTAAGCAGTTGATTGCGAAATTCCCTGAGCTTTTAGAAATTGAGAATACTATAAGAGATGCCGCTCTCGAGGTTATAAAAGGTCTTGGTAGTGGTAAGTCAGTTAATGTTAATAGCCTTGCAGAAAAAAATCTTTCTGCTCAAAAAGAAAAATGTGAATTACTTAAAAGCAATGGCTACCCAGAGGATTATTTAGAACCACAGTATTCCTGTAAGCTTTGCAATGATTCAGGTATTTTAAATGGCAAGCTTTGTAGCTGTCACCTCGAATTACTTAAAAAGATTTCTATGAGCGAATACTCTTGCAGTTCAATTCTTGCTGTGAGCACATTCGAGACATTTGATTTAAAATATTACAGCTCTGAAAAGGATATGAATGTTGGCTACTCACCAAGAGAATATATGGAGGCATCAGTCGATTTTCTTAAATCTTACTGTGATAACTTCAATAAAAATTCTGGTAGCTTTTTCTTTACAGGCGGCACTGGTCTTGGCAAGACTCACTTGTCACTTGCCGTAATGAATAAGGTAACCGAAAAAGGCTACAGTGTTTTTTATGGTTCTGCTGACAATATTATTAAACAAATGGAAAAAGAGCGTTTTGGCAGAAGTAATGGTGATATTGAAGAGGAAATTGAAAATGCAGATTTACTCATAATCGACGATTTAGGTACAGAATTCAGAACTGCATTTTCAGAAACAGCGGTTTATCAGATAATAAATAATGCAATTTTAAACTCTAAGCCAATGATTATAAGCTCAAATCTTTCAATTGGTGAATTAGAAGAAAGATATGGTCAAAGAGTTGTTTCAAGGCTTAATTCCTTTGAGGTTATTAACTTTATAGGAACAGATATAAGACAAATTAAAAAATAAAAAAGGCGGTAAAAATTATGTTAAAAGGTATTCCAAATATTATTTCTCCTGAGCTTTTAAAAATCTTAGATGAAATGGGTCACGGTGATACAATTGTTATTGGTGACGGTAACTTCCCAGCAGCATCTAATGCACAAAGACTAGTTCGTTGCGATGGTCACAATGTTCCAGAGCTTTTAGATGCAATTTTAAAGCTTATGCCATTAGATAGTTATGTTGAAACTCCTGCAATGCTTATGGCTACAACTAAAGGTGACCCAACTCCAACAATCTGGGCAGAGTATCAGGAAATTATCAATAAAAATAATGGCGAAACAAAAATGGGGCAATTTGAACGTTTTGAGTTCTACGATGAAGCAAAAAAAGCTTATGCAATTATTGCAACAAGCGAGTCCGCTTTATATGCTAATATTATTCTTAAAAAGGGAGTTATTAAATAATCAGGGCTCAGGAAATAGGAAACAGGAAACAGAGGGAATGAACTCCGTTTCCTGTTTTTGTTTTAAGAATGAGAAAATTAATTTTTGATTGTTAAATTATCCATTTTTTCTAAAAATTCTTTAACAGAGGGTATTTTTTCACCAAAAACTGTTTTCCATAAAGTATATTTATCGTTACCTATTGTATCCATAGTAGATGATATAATATGCTCAATACTTTTTTCGACTGTTTCTTCTGAAACACCGTTTTCTGTTGCTAATTGCTTTATGAGGCTTCCCAAAATAATTACACTCCTTTCTCACTTTATATTTTTGATTATTGTAACACATTGTGATTAAATACACAAGTGAAAACAATCACAATCACACATATTCACATTGTGAAGTTATAATAATAAAGTAAAGAGAAAGGGGTGCAGTATCATAGTAGATTATAGTCCACTTTGGAAAACAATGGAGAAAAAGGGTGTTTCTCAATATAGGTTAATAAAAAGCGGTGTAGATAATAGAACGATTGATTCTTTAAAAAATAATAGAAATATAACAATGAATACACTTGAAAAGATATGTAAAATAATAAACTGCACACCTAATGATGTAGTTAGATTTAAGTAAACAAAAACTCGGTTAATTTTTAGGCAATTAGCTGAGTTGTTTTTTTTGTCTAACTATTAACAACACTGACCACTGAAAAACAAAAAACACTTGAATTACCAATAAAAATTTGATATATTTAAAATAGCAAAGTTTCGGGCGAATTTCTTATAAAAAATTGAATCAGGAGAAGCTTTATGAAAAATATTTTAGTTGTTATGAATATGCAGAATGGGCTTGTTAATACACCTGAAAAAACTGCACTTTCACAGAAAATTATTGAATTAACTCAAAAGCATATTTTTGACAGAGTTGTTTGTGTAAAATTTGTAAATCGTGATGATGGTGTTTTCCCGAAATATCACAGATATTACGATATGCACAAAGGTAAAGAAATTGAATTAGTAGATGAGCTTACTGCAGACTTAATTATAAACAGAAGTGTTTATTCTTGTGTTTCTGATGAGTTTGTTGAAAAAGTAACAAAAATTAATGATGGCGATAATATAGTGGAATTATTCCTTTGTGGTATTGGTACAGATACTTCTATTATGAAAAGTGCACTCGACCTTTTTGAAAGAGATATCAAGCCAATTGTTCTTACGGATTATTGTATTCCTAACGATAATTCTGCAATTACTCAGCTTAAAGGTGTTAAGTATATTTCTCAGCTTATCAGTGAAAAATGTATTTGTAACAAGCACCTTGAAAAACTTGAAGATTTACAAGGAATAGCGTGTATAAAATAGGAACTAGGAAATAGAAACTAGAAAGCAGGTGGTGCTTATGGTAGAGATTGATACAAGAGTTCAGTTTCTTAAAGGTGTTGGCGAAACAAGAGCTAAGCATTTAGAAAAACTCGGCATCTTTTCCATAGGTGCCCTTTTGCGTTATTATCCCAAACGCTATGAGGATTGGAATAATATTACAAAAATTTCTGAAGCAGTAGTCTGTGAAACAGCTTGTTTTAAGGCAACAGTAATTGAAAGAGTTTCTGAGGTAACTATAAAGGGTGGTAAAATTTTAACTAAGACTACTATTTCAGATATGAATGGTACATTACCATTAGTGTTCTTTAATAATAAATATATAAAAAACTCACTTAAAGAAAATGAAGAATACCTGTTTTTTGGTAAGGTTACACTTGATAAATACGGCTCAAGAACTATGCTTTCACCAAAATTTGAATTAGCGGGCGACAAGCAAAGATTAAGACCGATTTATAAAGCAAGTGGGAATCTGACTTCTAAAAATATTGAAAAATTAGTGGAAACCGCTTTAAAAGAAATAAAAGGTAATGTTAAAGAGGTTCTGCCACAATATTTAATTGAAAAATATAAGCTTTTGTCTTTAGGAGAAGCTCTCAGAAATATACATTTCCCTGAAAATGAAGAAATGCTAAGACAAGCTAAAAGGCGTCTTATTTTTGAAGAGCTTTTAATTCTTCAACTTGGCTTGCTTTCAAAAAGGAGCTCTTTTGAAATAAGAAAAACTGTTCCTGTAAAAGCGGATTTTAGCGAAGAATTTTATAAAAAATTACCGTTCGAGCCTACAAATGCTCAAAGAAGAGCGGTAAGTGAAGCAGTGTCTGATTTAATGAGCGAAAAACCAATGAACAGACTTGTTCAGGGTGATGTTGGTTCGGGTAAAACTGCCGTTGCGGCAGCGATGATTTATACTGCTGTAAAAAATGGATTTCAGACAGCATTTATGGCTCCAACAGAGGTTCTTGCAAATCAGCATTTTAAAACACTCACAGGTTTTTTAAATGATGAATTAAATGTTGAGCTTTTAACAGGATCGACAACTGCCAAAAGAAAAAGAGAAATTAAAGAAAAATTAGAAAGTGGTGAGTGTCAGATTGTTGTTGGTACTCATGCTATGATACAAAGCGATGTTATTTTTAAAAATTTAGGTCTTGTTATAACCGACGAGCAACATCGCTTTGGTGTAGAGCAGAGAACTGCCCTCTCTCAAAAAGGAGAAAATGTTAATATTCTTGTTATGTCTGCAACACCAATTCCAAGAACACTTGCTATGGTTATTTATGGCGATTTAGAGGTTTCCGTACTTGATGAATTACCAAAAGGGCGTTTGCCGATTAAAACATATAGAGTTAATTCACCATATCACGATAGATTATATGAATTTTTAAGAAAAACAATGGATAATGGTCAGCAGGGTTATATTGTTTGTCCACTTGTTGAAGAGAGTGAAAGTGATTTAGTCCCTGCAACTGAATATTATGATTATTTAAAAGCGAATCAGTTCAAAAATTATACCTTGGGTCTTTTGCACGGACAAATGAAACCAAAAGAAAAAGACGAGGTTATGGCTCGTTTTTATTCAGGTGAAATTCAGCTTCTTATATCAACTGTTGTTATTGAAGTTGGTGTCGATGTGCCTAATGCAACAGTTATGATTATTGAAAATGCTGAACGCTTCGGGCTTTCTCAGTTACACCAATTGCGAGGTAGAATTGGTCGTGGTAAATTGCAGAGCACCTGTGTACTCCTTTCAGATGCACAAAATGAAGAAGCTCTTACAAGATTTCAGGTTCTTTGTGATACAAACGATGGCTTTGTAATTGCACAAAAGGATTTAGAACTCCGTGGTCCAGGCGACTTTTTCGGTAGCAGACAACATGGTCTTCCCGATATGCATATTGCAAATCTTATGACAGATACAAGAACTCTTTATGAAGCACAAAAGGTAGCAAAAGAAATTTGCGACAAAGACCCCGCGTTAGAAAATGAAGAAAATGCATCTCTAAAAAAAGAAGTCGCAAGGTTGTTTTCAAATATATCAATGAACTAAAAAATCACCAATGAATTTTCTCGTAAATTCAATGGTGATTTTAATTTTTAATAATTAGACAATATTATCTTTTTAATAACTTTTTTATTAGGAAAATCTAAAATAAGCCAACCATATTTTTTCATAGCTAAAAGCTCGTAATCAAAAAATCTTTTAAATAGTATTTTTGAATATCTTTTAGGGCTGGAAATACCGTTGCTACCAGAAAAGAAATTTAGCACAATATTTTTATCCTGAGGGGAATTCTGAATTGCTGGTAAAACAGCAATCTCCCACTTTTTTTGTGGTTTTAGATTAAAAAAATCTTGAAGATAAAAGAAGCTTTCACTTTTACCGCTTCTCAAAGGGATAAGAATTTTTTGAAGACACGCTTCATTTTTAGAATTCTGATAAGCCCAACCAGTCAGATTTATTCCAGTATTTTCGTCCGTATAAAGTGAATTATTCACATCTGCACCACAACGGTTTAAAAGAACAATTTTGCTACGAACCTCAGAAAGTGCAGGAACAGAGTTTTTTAAATAAAAAACATCATTTCCCTTTACAAAATTATTGTAAAAAAAATCGAATGTATCATCTTCATTTTTTCCCGCTTCACGTTTAACAGACATAAGAATAGTTTCTGTGGGGTTTTCCTTTAAAAAAGTGACACAATCTTTTAAAACATCTGAGAAAAGCAAGTCTTCTTTTTTATTTCTCGCTTTTTTACACTTAAAAATACTGTGACTCAATTTTAATTCTTTTCCATCAAACTTTAATCTTATATCCAGAAAACGAATACCCATTTGTAATTGGTCAAAAATATTCTTGTTCTGACAACGACTGAAATGCTTAAAATGTATGAATTGAGTTGCACTGTTATGTGTTCCCGGTAGATTTATTTCAGAAATTAAGTAATCATCAGGAATATTTTTCATCCAATCATTCATTTTCAAGCTCCTTTGCATTTTTTATAATTATAGCATAATAAAGTCTGGATTACAAATATATGTAATTATTACAAAATTTTATGCAAAATCTGTCGTATTTTGGGATAAGACTTATTGACACATTGATTTTTATGAGTTATAATCGTAGGGTATATAATAATGTATATTGGAGGAATATGTAGTGGCACAAAAAGAACGAGATATGATAGAAATCGACCTTTTGAAGCTTGTCCTTATTTTATGGCGCAAAGCTTGGGCGATAGTTCTCGCGGCAATAGTTATGGGTGGTATTGCTTTCGGTTTCACTTATAATTTTATTGAACCAACATACCAGGCAAATATAAAGGTATATGTTAATAATACAAGCCAGACAAACACAGGCGTTGTTTCACAGTCAGAGCTTACTGTTGCGAAACAACTTGTTCAGACTTATATTGTTACTCTTAAAAGCCGTACAACCTTAAATGAGGTTATTAAGCAAGCAAATCTTGAGTACGATTACGAAGAATTAAACGAAATGATTTCAGCTGCAGCTATTGACTCAACAGAGGTTTTTGAGGTTTCTGTTGTAAGTAATGATGCTAAAGAGGCTGCAGAAATTGCAAACACAATAGCAGAGGTTTTACCAAGTAGAATTACTCAGATTGTTGATAATAGTTCTGTTAAAATTCTTGATTACGCAATAATAAACGAAGAACCAATTTCACCAAGCTATGTTAAAAATGTTGCAATTGGTGTGTTAGCAGGTATTGTTGTTGCAGTAGCACTTATATTCTTACAATTTGTTCTTGACAATAAGATTCACTCTGAAGAATATCTTGTTGAACATTATAAATATCCGATTCTTGCAGTTATCCCTGATTTGAATGCTAATTCAAAGCAGAAATATTACAAGAAAAAGAAAAACTACTATTCAAACAATGCACAAGCTCAGGCACAAGCTAATTCTACAAGTGGAAAGGCGGAATCATAAATGGCTAAAAAAAGAAAATCTTATTATACCAAAAATGAAGCTACCGCTAACGGAATCAGCTTTGCGGCTAAAGAAGCTTACAACCTTTTAAGAACAAACCTTTTCTTCTCATTCTCTGATGATGCAAAGTGCCATGTTATCGGTGTTACAAGTACCATTCCATCAGAGGGTAAGAGCTTAACAGCTGCTAATACTGCTATGGCTATGGCAGAAGCAGGAAAAAGAGTTTTGCTTATCGACTCAGATATGCGTTTGCCAACAATTCATAAAAAGTTAGGCTTTAAAGCAGCTCCTGGTCTTTCAAACCTTTTGGTTGGGATGAACGATGTTGAAAAAGCAATTTACAGACTCGAGGATAAGGGCTTTGATGTAATGCCAGCAGGTAATACACCACCAAACCCAACAGAGCTTTTAGGTTCTGCTCGTATGGAAAAGCTTTTAAACGGTCTTTCTGCTCACTATGATTATATTATTATTGACCTTCCACCGGTAACAATTGTTTCTGACGCACTTGTTTGTTCAAAATATTTGAGTGGTGTTGTTTTTGTTGTTCGCGGTGGCAGAGCTACTACTGCTGAGCTTTCTGAAGCTATCCGTCAGCTCGAATTTGCTAATGTTAAAATACTTGGCTTCGTTTATAATAGTGCTGAGGGTGCAAAGAGCAATAACTATAGCAAAAAATACTCAAAAGGCTACGGTCGTTAATAGTTAATAATGTTTATAATTTTAATAAGGTGACGGGAGAAATCTCGTTACCTTAAATTATTAGTATAGAGTAGATACACTTACTCTAAGATAGGGGGAACTGAAATGACAGACTTCCATTCACATATTTTACCTGGTATAGACGATGGTTGCAAAACTGTCGAAGAGTCGATTCAGGTGCTTAAAATGATGGCAGAGCAAGGTATAGAAAGAGTTGCTGCAACACCGCATTTTTATGCTTCACAAAGCGGTGAATCACCAGAGGAATTCTTAGTTCGTAGAAACGCTGCTGAGAATTTGTTGAGAGAAAAAATGAAAGAAACCGAGGGGCTTCCTGAAATTTTTTGTGGTGCAGAGGTAAAATATTTTCGTGGTATGAGCGGCGTTGAAGATTTGAGAAAGCTCACATATCAGGGGACTAATCTTTTGCTTGTAGAAATGCCTTTTGAAAAATGGTCCGACAAGGTTATTAAAGAGGTTTTATCTTTAAATGAAAAGCTTGATGTTATTCCCGTTCTGGCACATATTGAAAGATATTTTTCTTATCAGAAAAATCTTAACTGGATATATGATTTTAAAGATGAGGGCATTCTTATGCAAATGAATGGTGAGTATATTTTAGGTGCATTCAGTTCTCATAAAGCATTGAAGCTTATCAAAAATCATGCAATTGATTTTTTAGGTTCAGATACACATAATACTACTGACAGAAAACCGAATTTAGGTCCTGCTATAGAAAAAATTGAAAAGAAAGCAGACGAAGAGATTATGGATAGGTTTATGCATTATGAAGAAACCTATGCACCACGCTCATAGGGTGAAATGATTTATGAAATATGCACTTATCGGTTGTGGTAGAGTTTCAAAAAATCACATAAAAGCAGCTACGCTTAATAATTTAGAAATTGTAGCACTTTGTGATTTAATTCCACAAAAGGCAGAAAAATTAGTAAGGGAATTTTCTTTAAGTAGTGAAACCCAAATTTTCACTGATTATAAAGAAATGATTAAGGTAGTAAAACCGGATTTTGTTGCAATAGCAACTGATAGCGGTATTCACGCTGAAATTGCAATTTATTGTGCTCAGAATAAAGTGAACTTTGTGGTTGAAAAACCACTTGCTATGTCATTAGCTGATGCTGACAGAGTAATAGAAGCAGTAGAAAAAAATAACGTAAAAGCTTGTGTTTCACACCAAAATAGATTTAATATAGCGGTCCAACATTTACATAATGCAGTAACAACTAATCGTTTCGGTAAAATTTCACATGGCTCTATAAATATCCGCTGGCATCGGGGTGAAGATTATTATTGTAATGATGATTGGCGAGGTAAATGGGCATTTGATGGTGGTACTTTAATGAATCAATGTATTCACGGAATTGATTTGATGAGTTGGATGCTTGGTGAAGAAGTAGTAGAAGTCTATGGAATGACTAACAACATTTTTCATAACTATATTGAGGGTGAAGATATAGGTGTTGCGGTTGTCCGTTTTAAAAATGGTGCGCTTGCAACAATTGAGGGAACGGTTAATTGTTTCGAAGACTTTGAACAGACCTTGTGTATCTTTGGTGAAAATGGTACTGTAAGACTCGGCGGTCATTATGCAAATAAGGTTGATACATGGCGTTTTTCAGATAATCTTCCCGAAGATGATGAAACAATTGCAGTCGACGAAAAAGCAAAGAATGTTTATGGCAATGGTCACACAAGTCTTTATGCCGATTTCATTGACTCAATTAAAAATAACAGAAAACCTTATGTTGATTTATATGCGGGTAAAAGGGCTATAGAAATTGTTCTTGCAATTTATAAAAGTCAGAAAACGGGCTTGCCTGTAAAATTCCCGCTTGAAGATTTTGCATCAATCGATATGTTGGGCGAATTTAATAAATAAAAAAATGGTTATGAATTCTCTAAAATTCATAACCATTTTTAATATGTTTTATTATTTTAATGCTCAGATAACAACAAGAACGTCATCTGTATTAACAGTTGTACCTTTTGTTACAACGATTTCTTTAACAGTACCATCACAAGGGGCAGTAATGTCATTTTCCATTTTCATTGCTTCAAGAACAACAAGAACATCACCAGCTTTAACAGCTTGTCCAACATTTGCTTTTACTGCAAGAACACTGCCTGGCATTGGAGCTTTAATCTGTGTACCACTTGCTGTTGGAGCAGCGGGAGCGGCTGGTGCTTCTGCAGGAGCTTCAGTAGGAGCCTGAGCAGGTGCAGCAACTGGAGCAGCAGGAGCTGCAGCTACCATAACAGGAACTTCTGTAACGCCTGTAACAATAGCATCTGTTTCAGTTACTTCAACTTCATAATTTTTACCATTTAAAGTTACAACATATTTCATGAGTGTCAATCCTCCAATAATTTTATAGATTTAAAATAAAGATTCTCAAGTGGAATTCCTGTTTTGTGTGATGTAATTGCCATAACAGCCGCTGCATCTTGTTCGGATATATTTATAAGCTCAGGGCTTTTAAGTCTGATTGAGCAAAAACCAAGTTTTTCTAATGGAATGCCAGTTTTATGAGAAGTGATTGCCATAATAGTTGCAGCATCTTGTTCAGAAAGACCTTCGAGCTTTACATATCCTGTATAAACTGGCTCAGTACTTTTAGGCTCTTCTGTTTCAATAGATGTAGTAGCTTCTGGCTCACCAATAACTGCAACAGAAGTTGCTGGTTCTGATTTTTTGATTTTTGAAGAAATCATTTTCCAGATAATTAAAGCTACAGCAAGAATAGCAATAATTATAAGCGGCTTATATTCTGAAAAATTAAATCCTGTAGATAAAAGAAGATTAGTCATTTAAAATCCTCCTTATTCAACTGACTTAAATTCATAAGTGTAAATCTTGTCTTTCATTTCTTCTCTATAATCAAAGAACTTTTCTGCCTGTGCAGGGAATGCAATGTATGAAAGAACATCTTCATCAGATTTAGCCTTTTCACCGATTTCTGCCTTTGCTGTTTCAAATGCAGGTTCGAGTGTGTCAGCATATCTTCCTTCGATTGGTTTAGCATCACCGAGAATTTGTGAACGAACTGCTTCATCAACTTCACCCGGTGCTTTACCGTATTCACCCATAAGGTAAGATTTAACTTCTTTTGATACATTTTTGTATCTCTCACCAGCGAGAACATTTGCAGTAGCCTGAACACCAACCATCTGGCTCATAGGAGTAACAAGTGGTGGATAACCTAAATCTTTACGAACTCTTGGAGTTTCAAGAAGAACTTCATCGAATTTGTCCATTTTGCCTTGCGCAGTAAGCTGAGCAACAAGGTTTGAAAGCATACCGCCAGGAACCTGATAGTTAAGTGCTTTTGTATCAGTTGCAAGAACTGTTGGGTTAAGCTGACCGCTCTTTAAATATTCTGCTCTTATTGGTTTGAAGAAATCACCAATTTCTTTAAGTACTTCACTGTTAAGACCTGTGTCATAGCCTAATTCTTCAAGTGTATATTGAAGAGTCTCTGTCGCAGGCTGAGAAGTACCGCCAGACATTGAAGAAATTGCTGTATCAACAACATCGCAACCAGCTTCAACAGCTTTTAAAAGAGTCATAAAGCCAAGACCTGTTGTGCTGTGTGTGTGAAGCACAAGTGGTAAATCAACCGCATCCTTAAGTGCAGAAACAAGCTTGTAAGCTTCGGCAGGACTCAAAATACCAGCCATATCTTTAATTGCAATTGTCTGACAACCAATGCTCTTCATATTTTTAGCGAGTTCTACATAAGAGTCGAGAGTATGAATAGGACTGATTGTGTAGCAGATAGCACCAGAAGCAATTGCACCATTTTTAATTGTTTCGTCAACGGCAACTTCAATATTCTTAACATCGTTAAGTGCATCGAAAATACGAATGATATCAATACCATTTTCAACGCTCTTTTTAACAAACATACGAACTACATCATCTGGATAGTGATGGTAGCCTAAAAGATTCTGACCTCTTAAGAGCATCTGAAGCTTTGTGTTAGGACAAGCCTTTTTAATTTTTCTGAGTCTTTCCCACGGGTCTTCATTAAGGTAACGAAGGCATGAGTCAAAAGTTGCACCGCCCCAACATTCAAGTGAGTAGTAACCAGCTTTATCAAGAGTTTCAAGAATTGGTTGGAATTCAGAGAATTTCATTCTTGTAGCAATGAGTGACTGGTTAGCATCACGAAGGACAGTTTCGGTAAATTGTACCTTTTGCATAGTCGTTTCTCCTTTGCAGAATATATAAAATTAAAAATTAAACAGTAAAATGGGCGAACAAAAATAAAAAATCATTTCCAATTTCACCCACTATATCATACTATAAAGTAGAAAAATTTACAAGTGTTTTGTGAATTTTTCGACAAACTTTTTTCTATACTATTATATATGGGGAATAGAAATCAGGGATCAGAAATCGGAGTTTTATAGTTTCAAGGTGTTAGAAATATTTTTGGAACACCTGAATTCTGATTTCTGGTTTCTGTTCCCTGATCCCTGTCATTTGCAGAAGACGTGAGACCCAATAGTTGTTACAACAGGACGAGATCTTATCCATTTATTAGAAGTCTTTGCAGGATTATAATAGTATAGACAGCCATAACTCGGGTCCCAGCCGTTAATTGCATCCTGGGCAGCCTTTCTTGATGTTGCTGTCGGAGAAACTGACCAGTTGCTATCAGTAACAGCAGAAAAAGCTCCTGCTTGGTAAACAACACCTGAGATAGTATCAGGAAAAGATGATGATTCGACTCTATTTAAAACTACTGCACCTACAGCAACTTGACCCGTGTAGCTTTCACCACGAGCTTCTGCTTCAATTACTTTTGCAAGAAGCCAGACATCAGAGGAACTGTAAGAGCCATAAGAACCTCCACCACCTGAAGAAGAACCAAGTCCTAAATATAAAAGCGTTTTAGAACCAGCTACACCATCAACTTTAATTCCAACAGATGACTGAAAGCGTCTTACAGCTTTTTGTGTTGCGCTGCCATAAATTCCATCTACATTTCCGTTGTAAAAGCCAAGCTGTTTGAGTTTATTCTGAATTCTTCTTACCTCATCACCACGCGAACCCAATTTAGAAAGTGCAGCTATAGAATTCTGACTATGATAATCATTAATATAAAAAGAATAACTGGCGGTTATAATTGTCAATGCTAAAACGAATGCACAAAATTTTAAAAAACGAGGATTTTGGTTTTTGATTTTCATACTATCACTTCTCTTTTTAATTATAGTTTTTTATAGTATTTTTCGCTTTTTTAGTTTTATACATGTTTTCTTCAAAGTTATGAACAAGAAAATTGTGGTTTGTAGAGAGTTTTTATACAAGATATTGTGAAATTTTGCCAGCCAAAAAATTATTTTAAAATTTTCAAAAAAATTTCAAAAAAAGTGTTGACATTAAGAGTTGGTTGTGATATATTAGTCAAGCACTCGCGAGTAGCGAGCGCAACGCACCTTGAAAATTAAACAACGATTGATTAAATTAACCCTTGAAGATTAATTTGAGTATGTACTTTCAAGTACAGCAGTAATTCTCGTGA
>JAZLAG010000002.1:0-3332 GCA_045613085.1 Acutalibacteraceae bacterium
AATACGCTTGTGGCAGTATGGGAAAATAACTGTCTTAGTGTTATCGATAATGCTCTGCTTCCTATGTATCTTAAGCGAATAAATAATGCTGAAATGTGGCTTGAGAGTAGAGCGATAGATAGCCATCGTGCCAACTCACGCCTTCTTAAAAAAGCTCTTCGTCTTGCTGAAAGAGACGATATTTCAACTGTTGTCCATGTTAACGGTGCAACTATTACTGATAACTATTGGGTACGCCCAATCGACTCAGATCTAACTTATGATGATGTAAAGTTTGATAATGACTTCTTTTCAAATCTTGCTCTTAAGGGTACCTATGACAGTTTTAACAAAGCGGCAATGAGCAAGTATAGTAAAACTCCTGAACTTACCAATATTGGTAGTTTTGAAAAATGTTGGAAGCTTCGTGACGGTAAGTGGTGGATGCATAAAAAAGCTACTCATGATGAGCTTTTTTCCGAGTTGTTCATTTATGAACTTGGTAAAGCTCTTGGAATGAATATGGCTCATTACGAGCGTGGTGATGGTGTTATTAAATCTTTGGATTTTACCGATTCAGCAAAGGTCAATTTTGAACCTGCCTCAACCTTTATGGGTGACGATGAAGACTATTTAGCTGTTGTTAAGACTTTGGAAAGCATCTGTCCTGAAGCAATAGAAGATTATGTCAGAATGATTTTCCTTGATACGATTACTGCTAATCCTGACAGACACACTAACAACTTCGGTCTTCTCAGAGATACCAAAATAGGCAAGTTTATCGGTTTAGCTCCTAATTTTGATAACAATATGGCTCTCATAGCTCGTGGTTATCCTACAAATAAGGCAACAGAAAAAGATATACTTATTACTCTCTTTAATGAGCTTATTGCAGTATATCCTCAGTATCGTAGGTTTATACCTGAAATTACAGAAGAGATGATAACCAGTATTCTTCGTGAACTAAATATGAAAGTGAGAAGCAAAGAGATTATCAATATTGTGATGACTCGTTACAAATTAATAAAATGACGAAAGAGTGGCGGTTGCCACTCTTTCTTAGTGTTATTCTACTTTGCCGTTTAAGTATGAATTTAAAATAATATGCGGAACTTCATAATAAAAGCTGCTGTTTTGAAAGTTTTTAGGGTTAAAATCGCAAAACTAATGTTTTGCCTCGGTATACACAAAACATAGCGAATAATCAACCATATATTACACTTTTATGGGCGAATAATCAACTATGTATAAAGTTGCCACAAAGCAAATTTGTTTGAGGTGAAAAAATGAGCAAACGAATTGAAGATAATTATGCAAAGGATTTATGCCGTATAATCACCCCTGAAACCACCCTGACAATCACCCTTGCAATTCGTAAGAAAATATGCTATAATATTTAAAGTCAAGTAGGGGAAACAACCGTAAAAATCAGATTTAAATTCATAGCCAATTTATACCCCAATTTTACCCCAAAATCCCATGACGTTATACTAACTTAACGAAAAGTTATGTGAACAAGGAAATTTCCCGAAATCCCAGTAAATACAAGGGTTGCGGGCATTTTGGAGCCTTTTGAAAACTTGTAAAAAGTTATGAAAAATACCCCTTTTTACCTTGGTAACAAATCCCCACAATGAAGTCATTGGATAAATAAGGCATCTTTATCGGTATTATAAGTTACTATATATTACCAAAACGTACTGTTCTATTGTTTGGTGGACCTAATGAATTTACATCATACATCAAACTTACATCAAATGATATGTACTCTTTAAAATATGCGAAAAAATCGCACGTTTGATTATATGACCTTGAAATGTAAAAGTTTCAAGGTCTTTTTGTGCCTTCTGCGAAAGTGCTTCCTAAATATAGGAGATGAAATAAGTGGCTGAAAGATAACGGTAGATTTAATATGGTAAGATTGCGATGACTAATAAATGAATTTGTGCCATCCTAAAGGGTGGCATTTTGTATTTAAATGTGTTATAATTATCCAGAAAAATAAGTTCTTGTTTTCTTATATCTTTCTATAGGTTTTAAACTACAAAAAACTGATACATTTTCGCATTATGAGAATGAGTACCATCAAACAATGGATGAATTAGTGCGTATTGTTACAACAGAACAATTTGGGTTCTTAAAAGAATTATCGGGAGTTAGGCAAATTCCAACTACAATTCATTAGCCATAACTACCAAACAAATGAGGTATAAAAATGAACTTTATTAAGGTTACAGACAACAAAAACGTATATGCTGACGGCATACACGACGACACAAAAGCTTTGCAGTATTGCATTGACAAGGTGAAAAACGGCGGTACTGTATATTTTCCTGACGGAACATATCTTATCTCGGCGACACTAATTTATTATTCAAATCAGCACCTGAAATTTTCCGATAAAGCGGTTATACTGCGAAGCGATAATGGAGAAGCTACAACAAGATATCTCCTTGCCTCATATTCCGAGCCTGAGTGGGACGGATATTCGGGTACTCACGATGTGATGATTTCGGGTGGTGTCTTTGACGGCAACGTAAGCATCACAGAAAAATCGACGTTGATAAATACCGTTCATTGCAAAAATATCCGCATTGAAAATTGCCGATTTGTTCATTGCTCACAGTGGCATTTTATTGAAATCAACTCCACTGAAAACGCTGTGATAGAAAACTGTGTTTTTGACGGACACAGCTATACGAGTATTCATCCTGAGCTTTTAAATGAGCTTGTTCAGCTTGACCTTGCCCGTTATGGTTCGTACGGGCCTGTGTATAACTGTGACGGTGAGCTTATTGATTTTTGCAATGATGATACTGTTTGCCGTAACATTGTAATCAGGAACAATATTTTCAAGTGTGCAGGTTTTCCTGCCATAGGGCATCACGGAGACTGTGCTCACAATGGTATAAAAATCATCGGTAATATTTTCGACGGCCCTTCACAGCTTTCAGGCAAAAGCCGTGGATACATAATCTTTACACCGCAGGTTTATGATATCAGCATCAGAGATAATACTTTTATTGGTACTGATTCCGATTACGATAGTGCGATTATTATTCAGAACCCTGATAAAACAGTTGCCGAGCAAAAAGATAACTTGTTTGTATAGATCCCGGTAAATATAAGTTTAATCTGTGCTATCCGTAAGGGTGGCTTTTTGTCTTTGAATGTGTTATAATCATCCCGATAAACAAGAATTTGATGGAGAAATCTTTATGAAACCATTTGAAAATATTATTCCGAGAGATTTTCAAGGTGGAGTGCTTGTTCTTAAAGATGGTCAAGTTGTTTTTGAATATTGCCAAGGTAATGCTGACCATAGCACAAACACTCCCTTCACATCACATACT
>JAZLAG010000003.1:0-186229 GCA_045613085.1 Acutalibacteraceae bacterium
ATCCCTTCGTAAATGTAATCCAAAATGCACGCAAACTCGGACATTTCAGGTTCTGCGAAGTTTAATACTTGGCAATTTTTTCTGTAACAAGGCAAAACTCGCAGGAATACTGACGTATTTCAAGAGTTTTAACGATGTTACAGGGAAAAGTGACTGTATTAAACCATATCTGGTTCGAACACACTCACTCTACTTATTCAGCAGTATTTTTACTATCTTTAATTACTGCACCGTCTTCAATGGTAATAACTCTGTCTGCCTGCTCTGCAACATTTAAATCGTGAGTTACAAGAATAAGTGTTACACCTAATTCTTTACTTACATATTTTAAAAGTGAAAGCACTTCTCTACCACTTTTGCCGTCAAGGTTACCGGTTGGCTCATCGGCAAAAAGAATTGTTGGTTTGTTAGCTAAAGCACGTGCAATTGCAATTCTTTGTTGCTGACCACCTGAAAGTGCAGAGGGGAGGTGACTTAATCTGTCTTCAATGCCTAAAATATCTATAATCTTTTTAAGGTATTCTTCATCTGGCTTTTTCTTGTCGAGCATAATAGGTAAAAGAATGTTTTCGTAACCGGTTAATTCTTCAACTAAATTATAAGCCTGAAAAACAAAGCCGAAGCGTCTTCTTCTTAAAATAGAAAGTTGGTTATCGTTATAACTTTTTAAACTCTCGTTATTATAAATAACTTCACCACTTGTAGCATTTTCAAGGCTACTTAAACAATGTAAAAACGTAGATTTACCAGAACCAGAAGGACCGGTAATTGCTACAAATTCGCCTTTTTCAAAGCTTACTGTAACGTCATTTAAAGCGACTACTACGTTTTCACCACTTAAATATTCTTTTGTTAAATTTTTGCATTCAATAATACTCATAAAAATTCTCCTTATAATTTACTGTAAATCTATTGTAAAACACTAACATTAAATTTAAGTGACTTTAATCTTACATTTTCGTAAGATTAAAGCCACTTTCTTAATTTTTAATAAGTTACGTACCCATCTAAATGTGGAAAGCACATAATAATATTAAGACCTTTTTCTGTGTTTTCTGCACTTATAGTTCCGTGGTGCTTTTCAACTATTGCCTTTGTTATCGCAAGACCAATGCCAGCACTTTGCGGTTTAGCTTTTTTAGTTCTGTGGAAGCGGTTAAATATTTTAGAAAGTTCCTGCGTTTCAACTCCGCCACCATTATCAGAAACAGTTACAATAGTTGACTGTTCACTATCTTCAATTATAACGTCAATTTTTCCGTTATCCGCAGTATGTTCACACGCATTTTTAATAACGTTACCAATCGCTTCAAAAAGCCATGATTTATCACAACGCATATTACTGCTACCAGTAATATTGAATTCTTTTTCACTAAAAATCGGTTTAAAATCTGTTATAATACTACTCACAATTTCGCTTACTTCACAAGTTGCAAAATCCATTGTGTAAGCATCGGTTTTAATTTTTTCAAGGTGTAAGAGTTTCCCAATTAACTCTTCCATTTTTTCAATCAGTTGTAATTCTTTTTCTGTGTGGTCAGTCGGGTTCAATTCATTATCCATTTCAATATAAAGTTTCAAACCCGCAATAGGAGTTTTAAACTGATGAGAAATATCTGCAATAAAATCTGAATTTTTCTTCGTTTGGTTTTCTGTATTATGCTTTTGTAATTCTAAAGCGTTTTCTAAATCGCAAACTGCATTTTGCAGAGAAGAAAAGTTATTGTCGTCAGTGCTGAATTTTGTTGAAGTACCATCTTCTAAATATTTTTCAATGCTATTTGTTAAGCTAGTTATTTGCTTTTTTGTTTTTATTGCTTTGAAAACGAAACTCAAAAGAACAAGGCACAACAAGACTACAATACATATTAAAACAATTTCTAAAGTTGTCATTTTAATTCTCCCATCTGTAGCCGATACCACGAACAGTTTTAATATGCTCTGCGCCGATTTTTTCACGGAGTCTGCTCATGTGAACAGAAAGTGTGTTGTCATCAATAAAAGCGCCGTCACTATCCCATATATTTTCTAAAAGCACACTTCTTGTAACTATAACGCCATTGTTACGCACAAGTGTAGAAAGAATCTGAAATTCAATAGGCGTTACAAAAACAGTCTGCCCTTTACATTTTACAGTCATATTGCTTATGTCTATTGTAATGTCACTTGAATTGAGAATTGTGTTATTGCTTCTTCTTAAAATAGCTCTTATTCTTGAAAGCAACTCGAGTAATTTAAAAGGTTTTGTAACATAATCATCTGCACCAGAATCAAGTCCACGAACAATCTGAACCTCATCATCACAGGCGGTAAGAAAAAGTATTGGCACATTTTTATTAAGTGACCTAAAAAGTGTGCAAAGGTCAAAGCCGTTGCCATCAGGGAGCATTACATCAAGAATTAAAAGGTCAGGGTTTTCCTTTACAAACTCTGCCTTTCCTGTTTTGCAATCCTCTGCAGTGAATACAGAATACCCCTCTTTTTTTAACGCTTCCTTTATTCCGTCACGAAGAAATATATCATCCTCAACTAAAAGTATTTTTGCTGACATTACATTACCACCTTTACTTACTCTAAATGATAACATAGAGCGGCTACAAAATCAAATTAAGATTTCGTAAGGTTAACTGCTTTTTGTTATAAATCAATCCTAAAAACAACAAACAAGGAATACCAAAAGCAACACGCTCTTGTATTCCTTGCTATTTTTAATATCCTCTATCAAAATCCACAACATTTTTAAGAGTACCGCCACACAAATAACTCTCGATATTCTCAAAGCAGATTTTCCATATTTTATCCTTTGTGGCTTCGTCACCACTAAATGACGGACCCGCAATATGAGGGGTAATAATTACATTTTCCATATCCCAAAGTTCTGAATTTTGTGAAATAGGCTCGGTTTCAAAAACATCTAAAACTGCACCTTTAATTTTATTCTGCTTTAAAATTTTAATTAAGTCACTTGTAACTATAAGGCTACCACGACCAACGTTTACTAAAACAGAATTTTCCTTCATAAGTGAAAGTGTCTCTTTATTTAAGATACCAATAGTCGCTTTGGTTTCTGGTAAACAGCAAACTACAATATCTGCTTTTGGTAACAAAGTGTCAAGTTCAATAATATCGAAAATTCCGTCAAAATGCTCTAAATAATCTTCTTTCGATTTTCTTCTTATACCAAATATTTCTTTAACACCCAAAGCTTTAAGCTTTTTAGCAGTTGTTCTGCCTATATCGCCTGTACCTAAAATAAGAACAGTTTTGCCACTTATAGTTTCAACTGTCTCTCTTTTTTGCCAACTATGCTTCTGCTGATTTTCTATATAAAACGAAAAATCTCTGTAAAGAGCAAGTATTCCGCAAATTACATATTCTGAAATAACTTCACCAAACGCTCCACTTGCCGTCAAAAGAGTAGTGTTCTGCGGGAAGTTTTTCATTTTCAAAAACTTATCAGCACCAGCCCAGGTAAGTTGTAACAACTTTAAATTTTCTGCCAATGCTAATTCATTCTCATCAGGCTCACCAACAATTACAGTTGCAGTTTTAAGGTCGTTTTCACTTATTTCACCATCACAGAAAATAATCTCTGCCCTGTTACTGAAGCATTCTAAAAATTCTTCTCTTATTTCTTCATCGGTACTAACCGTAACTAAAATCTTTTCAGTCATTTAAACATCACCTTGATTATTCTAACACTTTACTATAATCAAATCAAGATAAACTGTGAAATCCTTCTTTACTCCCCACAAAAACTGTGATATAATTTTAACATATTATTCCAAACAAAAAAGAGCGTGAGTTTTATGTTAACTGAAAAAGAATTATTAGAAATCGAAGAACTTGTTAAAAGAGATATTGAAAGTGGCGAAATTGAATTAGTTCCGCAAGATAAAATATTCGATTTTCTTCCTAAAAAAGAAGATACAATCAGAATTATGTCTTTCAATATACGCTGTGGTGACGTTGGTGTTCAGACTGCTGAATCCAGATACACTCTTGTAAGCGATACTATTTTTAAAGGTACGCCAGATTCTGTTGGCATTCAGGAAGCAACCCCAAAGTGGATGGAATATTTAAAAACTGCTTTAAGCGATAAATATGACTACGTAGGAATCCCCCGTGAAGAAGATGGAGAATATTCATCTATATTCTACCTTAAAGATAAATACACAGTAACAGAAAGCGGTAACTTCTGGCTTTCTGAAACACCCGAAAAAGAATCTAAAGGCTGGGATGCTGCTTGTTACAGAATCTGCACCTGGGCAGTTTTAGAAAATAAAGAAACAAAAGAAAAATTTGTACACGTAAATACTCACCTTGACCACATTGGCGTTTTAGCGCGTAGAAACGGCGTAGAACTTATGCTCCAACATCTCAAAAAATACAATAACATTCCAGCAGTATTCACTGCAGATATGAACATTTTAGAGGGCGAAGAAAACTACCTTCAATTTGTTAATTCAGGCTTTATGTATGATACAAAATACAAAGCTGAAAACAGCGTGAACTATCTCACATATCACGACACTCACCCATCAGAGCAAGAAAAATCTATTATTGACTACGTTATGATTAACGACAGATTTTCTGCCGATACTTATAGAGTAGTAACCAAGGGCATTGACGGAAAGTATGTTTCTGACCACTTCCCGATTTACGCTGACCTCTACATAAAATAATAAATTATTGGTGAAAAAATGAACAAATATGGTTTAATTATGGAAGGCGGAGCAATGCGCGGAATGTTCACCGCCGGAGTAATGGACGTTTTAATGGAAAACGAAATTCACTTTGATGGTGCAATTGGTGTTTCTGCCGGTGCCGCTTTCGGTTGCAATATAAAATCAAATCAAATAGGCAGGGTTCTTCGCTATAATAAAAAATACTGCAAAGACCCTCGTTTTTGCAGTATTCGTTCACTTATTAAAACCGGTGACTTGTATGGTGCAGAATTCTGCTATATAACAATTCCTTATGAATTAGATTTATTTGATTGCAAGGCATACCTTGAGAACCCAATGGAATTTTATGTTGTTTGCACAGATGTTGAAACAGGCAAACCTCTTTACAGAAAATGCATTACCGGGCGTGACGAAGATTTAACATGGATAAGGGCATCAGCGTCAATGCCTATAGCATCAAAAGTTGTTGAAGCAGATGGTGTAAAGCTTCTTGATGGTGGTATTTCTGACTCAATTCCACTCTCATATTTTGAGAGCATCGGCTACAACAAAAATGTAATTATTCTTACTCAACCAAAAGGTTATATAAAAAAGCCAACCAAAGCTTTGCCGTTTATTAAGGCTTCTTTAAAAGAATATCCTAATGTTTATAAAACAATGCAAAACAGGCACAATGATTATAACGACACAATTAAAAAGATTGAAGAAGCTGAAAAAAATGGTGATGTTTTAGTTATAAGACCACCAGAAAAATTGCCTGTTGGCAGAGTAGAGCACAACCCTGAAAAACTGCAGCTTGCTTATGATATCGGCAGAGAAACTGCATTAAAGCAATTAGAAGAAGTAAAAGAATTTGTTACAAAGTAGGTTTTATTATGGAACTTAAAGAATTCTTAAAGATAGCGGCAAATGTTAAGCCTGACCACACTCAATTAGAAAGACTTAGAGAAACTCCGTTTTATGCATTCGTTCACTTCTCCCCTAACACTTACACAAATTTGGAATGGGGCGATGGCACAGAAGACCCTTCGATTTTCAATCCGACAGAGCTTGACTGTGAACAATGGGTTAAAGCCGTAAAATCTGCTGGTATGAAAGGTCTTATTCTCACCGCAAAACACCACGATGGCTTTTGCCTCTGGCAGACAAAATACACTGAACATTCTATGAAAAATTCACCATATAAAAATGGTAAGGGTGACATTGTAAAAGAATGTGCAGAAGCATGTAAAAAGTACGGAATCAAATTCGGCTTTTACCTTTCTCCGTGGGATAGAAATTCAAAATATTACGGCACAGATGAGTACAATGACTATTATGTAAATCAGCTTACAGAGTTACTCACAAATTATGGCGAGATTTTCCACGTTTGGTTTGACAACGCTTGTGGCGAAGGTCCTAACGGCAAAAAGCAAGTTTATGACTTTGACAGATACATAAAAACTATAAGAAAATACCAACCGAATGCTACGTTTTTCAATGATAAAGGCGGTATGCGTTGGTGTGGTAATGAAGCAGGCTCTGCTGCACACGCTCAATGGTGTGTTGTGCCTTATGAACTCTGCTCAATTTCAGAGCACAAAACAGAAATAGAGCCGTTAATGGAAGGTAGCCTTGACGATATAAGAAACAGTGAAGCAATTCTAGGTTCAATTGCAAATATTATGTATTCAAAGGCACTCACATTCTGCCCTGCTGAAACAGATATGTCAATAAGACAGGGCTGGTTTTATCACGAAGATGAAGAGCCACACTCTTTAGACAGACTCTTCGATACATATATAAGAACAGTTGGTGGTAACACTACATTCAATCTCAACATTCCACCAATGAAGAATGGTAAATTTAATGAAAAAGATGTGAAAAGACTTAAAGAATTAGGTGATAAAATCAATGCGGAACTCGGCGTTAATCTTGCTGAAAATGCGAAAATTACCGAAAACAAAAAACCTGACTCTTACCAGACAGAATTTATAATTGAATTACCAGAAAAGAAAACTATAAAATACATTGATATTGCCGAAACAATCGCCAATGGTCAGAAAGTTGAAGCCTTCAAAATTTATGCAAAAGACGAAAATACCCTCTGGCAATTCAAATCATCTGAAACTACAATAGGTAGCAGAAAAATTGTGTTTTTAGAAAATATTGAAACAAGTGCATTAAAAATCCAGATAACATCCGCAAGAGATGTGGTTGAATTAGACTGGATAAAAATCTATTAAACGTAACAAAAACGAGGATTGACAAAATTCAATCCTCGTTTTATCATTATCCATCGCTCTCAGTAACATATCTTTCTACTTTTAATTCAAGCTCATATTTATCTTTAAGCTCTGCTTGTTTTTTCATATCCTCTGAATTGTGGTGAAAATGTAAAGCATCACCATCTTTCCAGCGGTCAACAAGTAAAATAGTTTCTTTATCTCTCACAGAATAGAAATATTCATAACACTCATTACCAGCTTTATTTCTAATATTATCGGCTAAACCACTTTTTTCCATTTCTTCCATAAACATTTTTGCAGTACCATTCTTGCCTTTATAGTATAAATTCAAAGCTATACTCAAAATTATCACCTTTTTCTTTTTTCACTATTATTTCAAAGAAAAGGTTAATTATTCATTTTTTTAGTAAATAGGAAACAGGACGCAGGAAACAGCGTTAACTACGAACTGTTTCCTGTTTCCTATTTCCTACACTCACACAAGTCCTAAAATTATTAAAATAAGAAGTAATACAGAGATTATCGAACCAAAAAGTGTAATTGCCCCTTTAATTGATTTTAAAATCTGCATTTTCCTCATTGTGAGAAATTCGTTAATCTCTCTCTCGTTTAAATCTGGCTCATAAACTGTGTAAAATTCAGTTTCAGAATTTTTCCCATCAGAGTTTCTATAACGAAAAACACCTTGTGGTAAATCCTGACCATCTTCTAAGTAGCGTTTAAATGCTCTGTTTTCTTCTTCGCTACAAGGAATTCGTTGTAATAAATCAAACTCAAATTTCATTGTACGAAGCTCTGTTCTTAAATCTTTTCTGTTGTTTGCCAAAATAGTCGCCACCTAACATTTTGTAAAAGAATTAACATTATTTTAACACTACGACTATATATTGTCAAGTTTATTCCCCTTTATATGTCGGCGCATTCTTTGGCGTGCTACCTTTTACTACTTTATGGTAATAACTATAAGTCATTGGTGTATCCTTTGAAAGATTACCGGCATCTGTTACCTGCCCCAAGAAAATTGTGTGAGTATCTGTCTCCATTGTATTAATTACTTTACAGGTTATGTAAGAAATTGCTTGTGGTAAAACTGGTGTAAATTCTTTTACAAGTGGCTCAACACCCTCAAACTTATCAACATCCTTACCACTTCTGAAGCCAAAAGAACCTATTATAATCGGGTCAACATTTTCACCTAAAATATTCACCGCAAAAATGCCTGTATCTTTAATACATTTATTGGTGTAATTGTCGTGGTTTATTGAAACAGCAATTGTCGCAGGACTAGCAGTTATTTGCATAGCAGAATTCGCTGTGCAACCAGTTGCCTTCCCCTCACCCCATGTGGTAATAACATAAACGCCATAAGATAAATTAAATAATGCAGTATTATCCATATTTTACCATCCTCATATTCTAAAATAAGCCGACAGGCTTTTCCTATCGGCTTTTAAATTGCTAGCGAAAATTTAATTTATTAACCAAAATATCTCTTTAAGAGACCTTCGAATGCTTTACCGTGTCTTGCTTCGTCACGAGCCATTTCGTGCACTGTGTCATGGATAGCGTCAAGATTTTGTTCTTTAGCCATTTTAGCAAGTTCGAATTTACCGAGTGTTGCACCGTTTTCTGCTTCAACTCTCATTTCAAGATTTTTCTTTGTTGAATCTGTAACGAGTTCGCCTAAGAGTTCAGCAAATTTTGCAGCGTGTTCTGCTTCTTCAAAAGCAGCTTTTTCCCAGTAAAGACCAATTTCTGGGTAGCCTTCTCTGTGAGCAACTCTTGCCATTGCAAGATACATACCAACTTCTGTGCATTCACCGTTGAAGTTTGCACGAAGGCCTTCAATGATTTCTTCACTAACGCCTTTAGCAACACCTAAAACATGCTCAGCAGCCCAAGTCATTTCTTCGTCTTTTACTTCTACAAATTTTTCTGCTGGTGCTTTGCAAAGTGGGCAAGCCTCTGGTGCTGTCTCTGACTCAACTATTTGACCGCAAACTAAACATTTCCATTTTTTCATAATTAAAAACTCCTTCATGTAAATAATATATTATAGGTTTTCACCTATGTATTCTGGCATTCTTTACAGATACCATAATAAACTGTTTTTTGTGACTGTATTTTAAAACCTGTTTCTTCATATACATCAGGAACTTCGGTTTTTCTAAATACATCGGTAATATTACAACATTCTTTACAAAGCAAGTGAATGTGTTCGTTTAAGTTACCTTCATAGTGAACTTTTTTATCACTCGTTTCAACCACGGTAATAAAACCTTCATCTACAAGTTGGTTTAAGTTTCTGTAAACTGTACCAAGACTTATATTTGGTATTGACTGCTTTACCGCTTCATATACCACATCAGCAGTAGGATGTTCAGTTGAACATTTAATATAATCAAGAATTGCATCTCTTTGTCTTGATTTTCTCATTCACTCACCCCGCTCTCCGAATAAGTAGTAACAATTACTGTTATTACTATAAACCATTTTTTGAAATTTGTCAATAGTTTTTTAAAAAATTTTTTTAAGTTTTTCTAAAAGTTCAATTTGTTCGTTTATATCTTCAGATAATTCAAGATAAACTGATTTTGTTTCTTCGTTTAATAATAAGTATTTACCCACCCTTTTCACCTTTCTTACAAATGCTTCGTTAAATCTGTACACCCCTGTTTTCAAAGGACAATCCGCTCTTATATCTATAATAGTTTTAATTTTTCCATTTTCTGTAATAATTGGAAATAATGGGTAAATCCTACAAGACAAGGGTCTTTTATTTCTGTTGCAAGTACCATTACAAACTGCAATTTTCAAACCACTTTCAGATTCTTTGATTTTTATATTTTTATCTAAAAATTTTTCTTCTCCAGGAAATAAAATCATTCCTGTATTTTCATCACCCTTACAGCATTTCCCACTGCAAATTTTTCCACAATCAAATTTTAATGGTGTTTCTTTTCTCAAAAGTGAATAACAGCTTAAAATAACCTCTTCTTTTTTCATTTTATTTAACCTTTCGTTTATTTTTCGTTTTTTTGTACATAATAAACTCGTAAGAGTGTTTTACACTCTCAAAATTAAGGAGGTAATTTATTATGGAACAGAAAAACAATTCTATCGGTTGTACAGTTGACACTTGTAAATACCACGCACAAAGTGCTAATTACTGCACAAAAAATGCAATTGAAGTAACTGCTTGTAGTTCTTGCGCAAAAACAAGTGACAACACTTGTTGCCAATCTTTTGAAGTAAAATAATTTTATTCAAAAAGGCAGGTTATTCTAAAAAGAATAATCTGCCAATTATTTATGGTATATCGGTAACTAGGCCATCTACATTTTTTGAGATTACATATTTACCAAACGAAGCTTTACCCTTATATACATTGTCGCGCATTACAATGTTTCTTGTTGAGTTCACATTAAGCGCATGAATTCCATTAAGCACAAAAAGATTATTTTCAATAAAAATATTCTCGTGGACAAAGCTTGCAAAACGCCTGTTTTCAGGAGCGATCAAGATAGCATTATTTTCGCAATTCATAAATGCGTTGCCGCGAATCATCATTGATAATACTCTACCACTTTCGTGCCAGGTCAGTGCATCATTTAAAACTAGCACACCACTCATACCTGTATTTAAGAACTTGTTATTTTCAATAAGAATTCTACCTCGTGTAGTTACAAGCACTCCGCGCGTTGAAATTCTATTGAGGGTGTTTTCACTGAACACAAAATCTGGTGAGGCAGTAATATCATCTATAACACCACCAGCTCCTACAGGATTATTTCTTGTAGAAAGTTTTAATTTAATACGATACTTGTCAACCATTTCACTTTTTAAAATTTTAGATGTACCTAAATCCGCAAGTGTTTTAGGGTCAACAAAGCTTATTGTATCATTAACTCTTAATGGATTAAATCCAAAGGTTCTTCTGTGACCAAATCCCACCACGATTTCATCGCCCAACGCTTCAAGAATTTTAAAATAAATTCCGTGAACATTACAGCAATCATCTCCCGACGAACTGAAATTGCAATTTTTAACATTCACACTACCACGACAAGAGCTTATCTGAATACAGTCTGCAAGCGAGCAAAAATCAACCTCAGCACTTTCACGCGGTGAGAAATCAAGTCTTTCGAGTGAAATATCTTCAGAATTCTGTGCAACAAAGCCCAATGAATAATTAAAACGTTGTGTAATATTTTCAAGTTTTATATTTTTACTACCATCAACAAAAATACCAACATTTTTTCGTGGTTTCGGAAAAACATAAAAAATTTGTCCCTCAGTAAAGTCCTTAGGAATAATATATCTCGCTTTGAAAACTCTGGGAGCAATTTCTTTTATTGAAGACACACCGAAAAATGGATGAGAGCCATGTCTTGTAAGATGGCTATAGTTTGATGGCATTGCAGTCGGAATCCACGCACCAGTATTTTTATTCTCGGTAAAGCCAAGCTTATAATCTGTACCATACCAGAAATACTCGCCATTTTCTTCTTTATAATTGCTGGTCTCATCAATTTTAAAGGTAACATAAAATGGAGAAGCCTTTAAAATTGTTATTTTATGAACATCAGGACAAACCGTTTCTATTGTGAGATTTTTAAGTGTAACATTCTGGCAGTTCTCTATAACAAGGTTTGTCATAACTCCATCAAGAATAACGGTTGAGTTGTTAAAATCTATTTCAAGATCATTAATACCCTTTAAATCCAATGCAATTTTTTGAATATGCTTTCTTTCGTTTTCAGAATATTCCTTATCTGAAATTGTGTTTGTTATATAAAGCTCCCTTTCAGGTGCATATTTACTTAAAAATACATAATTGCCCTTTTCTAACAAAAGACTTTTTGATTTAGGGTTTTCTGACGCTGTATTCAAAAGATTATTAAAGGCAACCGTAACCTCTGTATCAGGCTTAATGCCAAAAGCATCAGGATAAATTATCAAGCTTTTCACCTACTGTATTATATATGTATATATGAAAGTATATTATTTTTCGATTGGCTTTAATAATATAATAAAAAAACATAAAAAGCAATATCTTATTTATTAAAAAATTAAAAGTAAAAAAGAAAAAGCCCGTCGCACCTTGCAGACGGGTTTTTCTTGAATAGAAGAGATTTTACTCTCTTGCGTACTCGTATTGGCAACTATATAGTAACCATTGGTTACTACTGTTATGTTGTGAAAATGTGAACAAATTGTTAACAATAGATTTTTATTTAAAATATAATCACAACAAATTGGTTATATGTAATTTCTCACACAATATATTGTGTTTATTTGTGCATTATTTTTTATATGAAAACTTAATTTACTATTGAAAGAAATGCTTTTATATGGTAATCTTATTATGTAAATTTTATCTGCTAATTGCAGATTAGGAGGTTAATTATGGCAAGTATTTTAGATGCTTTTAAAGAAAAGCACACAGAAGAAAGAGTTTACGCAGGTAAAAAAATCAAAGTCGGAATTATCGGTTGCGGTTGGATTGCTGAAGCTCACGCACAAAGTTTTATGAAATGCGAAGATGTTGAAATTGTTGCTTTAGCTGATATTATCCCAGGCAAAGCAGAAGCATTCGCAAAACAATGTGGCATTGAAGGTGCAAAATATTATAACAGTGACAGAGAGCTTATCGATAACGAAAAAGACATTGACGCTGTTTCAATTTGTACATACAACAGACAACACGCACCTTGTGCTATTTACGCTTTAGAGCACGGTGTTCACGTTCTTCTTGAAAAACCAATGTGTGTTACTTTAGAAGAAGCGGTTGAAATCTGCAAGGCAGAAAAGAAGAGCGGTAAAATTCTCTCAATCGGTTTCCAACCACGTTTTGACGAGAATATGAAAATGGTTAAGAAAATCTGTGAAAGTGGCGTTCTCGGTAAAATCTACTACATCCAGACAGGTGGAGGTAGAAGAATGGGTATACCAACACCTTTCGGTACATCATTCATTCAAGAGGATACAGCAGGTCTTGGTGCTTTAGGTGATATCGGTTGTTATTCACTTGATATGGTACTTAACGCTATCGGTTATCCGAAGCCACTCACAGTTACAGGCTTTAAAGCTGGTATTTTCGGTAAAAAACCTGAATACCTCCAAAAGCCTGAATACACAGAAGTATTCGGTGTTGACGACTTTGCTGCTGCTTACGTTCGTCTTGAAAATGACATTGTTCTCGACTTCAGAATTGCATGGGCTATGCACTGCGACACTCCTGGTGATACAATCATTATGGGTACAGAAGGCGGTCTCAGAATTCCTTCAACAGAATGCTGGAACGGCTCAATCGGTGGTCCTATGACAATTTATCACAACATTGCTGGTGAATGTGTTGAAACTGTTATTCCTGAATGTGAAAACAAGGAAGACAACTTCGACAAGAAAATCCGTTCATTCATTGACGCTATTGAATTTAATCTTCCATCCCCTGTTCCTACAAGTCAGATTATTTACAATCAGGCAATTATCGATGGTATTGCTCGTTCATCTGACTTAGGCAGAGAAGTTGAAATCAACATTCCAGAAATCTAAGCAATAAAAAAACAGTTGCAGTTTAAAAACTGCAACTGTTTTTTTATATCAAAGTTTCGTTATAATTCGCTCTCACGCCACCAATAAACTTCGGTCTTGTTCGTGCCGCTAAAAGCACCGCATTACCAATACTTTTTTCTGAAAGTTTTACTGGTACTGCAACATTTTTTAAATGCATTCCAATTAAAACTCCACCAATATCGATACCCGCATCTGCTTTTATACTTTCTACTGCAACAGGATTTTTTAAATGCTTATAAGCAGCAGTTGCAAATGAACCACCAGCTTTTGGTTGTGGCACAACATTGACTAATTCAAAGCCTTTAACCGCATCATTTTCAATTATAATGGCACGATTTAAGTGCTCACAGCATTGTGATGCAACAAAAATTTCTTTTTCATTAAAAACATTATAAAGCGTTAAAAATACTTGTTCACCAAGCTCGGGACTTGAATTAGTACCCATATTATCGCCCAAAATCTCACTTGAAGAGCAACCAATAACAACAACATCTCCTTTTTTGAGATTTGCTTTTTCAATCAACTCTTCAGCAGATTTTTTTAATTGTACTTTTACATTTTCTATAAATTCCATAAATTAATATTCACCATATCTCGTAAGCAACTGTATTGCAGAAACTCTATCCTCAGCAAGCTGAATATTTGTTTCGCCATAAATTGCTTTTTGTACTTCCTGTGCTGCAAGAGGGTAATCAACTGCCCAATACCACATAGAAGTATTCATACTTTTAAGTGCTTCATCACAAGGTGCTAAAATTTGTTGAATCTCATATATAGACCAGCTTTCATTTATAGCTCTTGTCGCCATTTTTGCAATCTCTGTTGCAGAATAGCTTGTTTGTAAGTATGGTAGGAATTTGGTTATATAATTATCAATTTCTGAAGTTTCTATTTCGCCACATTTCTGAAGAATTGCCATAATTACCTGACGCTGACGACGAGTTCTGCTCTTATCACCATCATTATCACATTTACGGCTACGGCAGAAAGCTAATGCCTCATCACCTGTTAATGTAACTGCTTCACCTGCTTCAATACTGCAGTTTTCATAAGTAGCGTTCATATAATTTGCTTCGTACTGTTGAACTGGCACTGTAACGCCACCTAATGTATCAATTGCAGCCTTAAAGAGTGCAAAGTTAATAAGTGCATAACCATCAATACGGATTTTAAAGTTATTTTCAACTGCAGGAATAAGACCATCTACACCATAGAATGGGAATGCTGCATTAATCTTATTAAAAGTACCACCATTACCATCAGGATTTTCAATGTATGCAAAAGAGTCACGCATAATAGAAGTGATTGTAATAGTATGATTAATTGTGTTGATAGATAAAATCAAAATACTGTCAGTAAGACCTGCTATTGCATTTGGATTTCTTGTGTCAACACCACAGCACAAAATGTTGATAACATTGTCGTTATACATAATGTCGCCACCATTAGTTGCCCAATCTCTAAGTGCAGCCTTAAAGCTTGACGCTGTCTCTTCATAAATTGTGTCAATAATCGGGTCAGACGCTAATGTTTCAGGAACTGTCTCGTCCTCATCAAAGTCATAAGTTAATGTATCCTCAACCATATTACTAGGGTCTGTCATTTCCTTATACTTAACAAAAACCACACTACCCGCTGCAATTGCAATTACAAGAATTGCAGAAATTGCAATAAGTAAAGCCTTTTTACCTGATTTCTTTGCCTTTTTCTCTTTTTTAGCCATTCTTAATTCTTCTTTCTTTATTAAAATTTATTTCATTGCTTCGTAGCATTTCTCACAATCACACAAAACGGTACCATCGCTGAAAATATAGTAATTGTAATCAACTTTATCTGTTTCCTCAAATGCACACTGTGGGATTTCCTGATTAGCTAATTTTGTATAGAACTTAACACCTGCTAAATCCGCTCTTTTCAAATAATTTCCATTATCACAACCATCATCATAGTCACCCTCAGTTCTGTAGCCACCACGAATAGCACCTAATGTTGCTGCGGGCACAACCGCCCCTCCAACTGTCATATCATTAAGCACTAAGCAATATGTTGAAGCATATGGGGCTGGAAAATCGGCAGGCGAAGTTGTTACAAAACCAGTAGCTGCTACACTATCCATAGATATTGCAGGTTGCTTCTTACCGTTGTCAATCATTCCGTTCATTGCTTCTTTAACAACAGCCGAAATCATTTCTCTATTCATAAAGCAATCGTCTACCCTTCTACTTTCTGAAATACCCGTATAGACAGGTACTGCAACTGCAACTAAAATACCCATTACGATAATAACTATCATAATTTCGGTCAAAGTAAAGCCTTTTTTATTCTTTAAAAGTTTCATACAAAATCACCTCTGTCACTCATAATATCATAGATAAAAAAATAATTCAACAAAAACACATTTTTTTACTTAATTTTTATAAAGTGTCTTTAAAAGTGCAATCTCTTTTTCATAACCATCAATATCATTCGGAGTTTCCAAAAAGAAAGGTAAATCCCTTAATTTTTCGTGATTTATAATATTGGTTATTGCTTCAATTCCTAAGAAACCGTCACCAATTTTTTCATGTCTGTCCTTGTGACTTGCAAATGGATTTTTTGTGTCATTTAAATGAATTGCCTTTAATCTGTCTAAACCAATTATTCTGTCAAATTCGCTTAATACACCATCTAAATCATTTACAATATCGTAACCGCCGTCATAAACATGACAAGTATCGAGACAAACACCTAATTTTCCATTAATCTGAACCTTATCAATAATTGACTTAATCTCTTCAAAGCTTCTGCCAACCTCGCTACCCTTACCCGCCATTGTTTCGAGTAAAATAATAGTTTTCTGGTCTTTTTTTATAACTTCGTTTAACATCGAAGAAATATAATCAATACCAACATCTACACCTTGACTAACATGACTGCCCGGGTGAAAATTATACATCGCACCCTCTATATTGTCAAGTCTATATATATCGTCAAGCATTGTATTTTTAGCAAACTCACGAAGTCCTGAATCTTTAGCACAAGCATTCATTGTATATGGAGCATGAGCTAAAACTGAAACAATACACGCTTCTTTTCTGTACTCCTCAAATGCTTTTATATCATCTAAATCAAGCGGTTTTGCAGCTCCACCCCGTGGGTTGCGGGTAAAAAACTGAAATGCATTCGCACCAATTTTTTTTGCTTCTTTACCCATTGCGAGATAACCGCCTGAGCTTGATAAATGACAACCTATTTTTAACATTTAATCACCTAATTTATGTATAAATAAGCCACTTAAAAGCTTTGGCTCAAACCAAGTCGATTTTGGTGGCATTATTTTATTTGCATCTGCAATATCCATTAAATCATCTAGTGTTGTTGGATACATAGAGAATGCAACTGTCATATCCTCACTTACTCGTCTTTCTAATTCTTTAAGACCTCTTATACCGCCGATAAAATCTATTCTCTTATCAGTCCTCGGGTCACCAATACTTAGAATTGGTGACAGAAGATTATTTTGAAGAATTGAAACATCAAGTCGCTCTACAGGGTCATTTTCGTTGAATGTGTCAGGCTTTGCCTTTAAAATATACCATTTATTATTAAGATACATTCCGAATGTATGCTTTTCCTTTGGTGAGTAAGGCTCTAAGCTTTCACTCTCTGCAACATCGAATTTACTTTTGATTTTTTCAATAAATTCGTTTTCTGTGTTACCATTTAAATCCTTAACTACCCTGTTGTAATCCATAATTGAAAGAGTTTTTGCTGGGAACAACACAGCTAAAAAGAAATTGAATTCCTCTTTACCTGTAAACTGTGGATTTTCTTCACGGCGTTTTTTACCAACATTAACGGCAGAAGCACATCGATGGTGACCATCTGCAATATAAAATGCACCAGCACCAGCTAAAAGTAAAGAGAGCTCATTATTTATAGCTTCATCTTCAATTACCCAGACAGTATTAGAAATACCATCCTCTGTCTGGAAATCATAAACGGGCTTATTATTGTTTTTAAAATCATTTACGATTTTATCCACTTCGTCACATTCCTTATAACAAAGGAAAATAGGACCAGTGTTTGCATCACAAGTATCAACATGACGAATTCTGTCAGCTTCTTTATCGGCACGGGTTAATTCATGCTTTTTTATATCATTATTAATGTAATCATCAATTGAAGCACAGCCTACAAGACCAGTCTGCTCTCTACCATTCATTATCTGACGATAGATATAAAAACAAGCTTTCTCATCCTGTTTCATAATACCATCTTTTTCCAGTGTTTCTAAATTTTCTTTAGCCTTTTTATAAACCTCGGCTGAATAAATATCGATACCCTTTTCTAAATCTATTTCAGCCTTATCAATATGAAGAAATGAATAAGGGTTTCCTTTTACCATTTCGCGTGCTTCTTCACTATTCATAACATCGTAAGGTAACGCTGCTACTCTACTTGCATATTCACTCACTGGGCGTAATGCTTTAAACGGTTTAAAAACTGCCATGGCAAAAACTCCAATCAATAATTATTATATCATTCAAATCTTATAACTATATTCTTTTCTGCTGATTCAAAAATTGCTTCCATAAGACGCATAAGCCTTACTTGCTGTGCGTGAGTAATAAGCGGCTCGGCACCATTTCTTAAACAATCATAAATATTATTATAATAATCTGCCCATTTAACCTCAATTTTTTCGAGTGGGAATTCTTTTATTGTTTCGTCAGTTCTTGGTGCCATTGTCTTTGTTATACCAGCACCCGCCTGAATCGGTACTGCATCAATTTTTTCCCAATCCTTGATTTTAACAATTTTACCATTTAAATCCCAGTCAGAAATAATTGCTGTACCATTCTCACCACAAACATACCAGCGAGGTGCTTCTATAAAGTTGTTTGTAAGAACCTCAACAACACATTCAGGACCATCTTTGAATTTTATAAGTGTTCTGAAGCCGTCATCACATTCATCGTTAGTGATATGTGTAACTGTAGCGTAGACAGACTCGATAGTCTTACCCTCATTAATCATAAGAATCTGGTCAAGAAGGTGGACACCCCAGTCAAATACCATTCCACCACCATGCACTTTTTCCTGGCGCCAGTCACCAGGAATACCACGTGAGCCATAAACACGTGAATCAATAGCAAAAACTTTACCTAATTCGTTTTTGTCAATTATATTTTTAATAGTTCTGTAGTCGTTATCCCAACGTCTGTTCTGATGAACTGTAAAAAGCATTCCTGTTTCTTCTGAAGCTTTAATCATCTCAGCTAAATCTGCTGAGCACATTGTAACAGGCTTTTCAGAAATAACGTTTTTACCTGCCTTCATAGCACGAATTGCTATATCCTTATGGCTATCGTTATATGTAGCGCAAACAATAAGTTCAACGCTTTCATCATTCAACACATCTTCAAAACTGTCATAAGCTTTAACGCCGTTTTCCTCAGCTAATTTGCATCTTTCTTCTTTAATATCATATATTCCAACAAGATTAAAGTTTTCAAATTCAGCAATATTGTCAGCGTGGTATTTACCCATTCCACCGTAACCGACAACGACGGTATTAATTTTTTCCATATTTCCTATCTCTTTTCTTTATTAGTAATGAGTGATGAGTTTCGGGTCTGTAATGCTATTATAATCATATTTCAGCAACCCAACTCGAAGTATCTCATTTAAGTTTAAATCCACCATGCATCTTTTAATTCTTCTTTAATTATGCACTTTTTAAGAAGCTCTACAGCCTTTTCGAGGCCTTCGTTCTGACTCATCAATGAATCTTCGTGCTCAATTGAAATCGCATAATCGTAGCCAACCATACGAAGATTGCTCATAACGTCTTTCCAGAAGAGCTCGTCATTACCATAACCTACTGAACGGAAAATCCAAGAACGATTAATTTCATCTGCATAAGATTTTGTATCTAATACACCATTTACTGCTGTGTTGATTTTATCAATCTTTGTGTCTTT
The DNA here is from genome assembly GCA_045613085.1 of Acutalibacteraceae bacterium. Lineage (GTDB taxonomy): Bacteria > Bacillota > Clostridia > Oscillospirales > Acutalibacteraceae > DTU089. Next base: position 19,462 of record JAZLAG010000003.1, read on the forward strand.
AGCGTGGAAATGGAATATAGCATCACCTAAAGCACGAATAACAGCAACAGGCTCCATACCTTGCCAGATAAGATGTGATAAATCAAGGTTTGCACCAATTTCTTTACCAACTGCATTACGAAGCTTTAAAAGGCTCTCGGTGTTATATACGCAGAAGCCAGGATGAAGCTCAAGTGCGATTTTATCTACACCATGAGCTGTACTGAATTTAACAAATTCTTTCCAGTAAGGAATGAGAACCTCGTTCCATTGCCATTCTAAAATTTCACCAAAATCATTTGGCCAAGGGCAAGTAACCCAGTTTGGATATTTTGCAGTTTCACAGTCACCTGGGCAACCTGAGAAAGTATTAATCTGATGAACACCTAATTTTTCAGCAAGAATAACTGCTTTTCTTAAATCATCATCAAAGCTCTTTGCAATTTCTTTATTCGGATGAACGGGGTTACCGTGACAGCTGAGAGCACTAATTTCCATATTATATTTTTTAAGAAGTTCTTTAAAGTTTTCTAATGCTTTTTCATCGTTTAAAAGTATATCTGGGTCAGCGTGGTCTTTACCAGGGTAACCACCGCAACCAATTTCTACCATTTCGAGACCTAATTTAGAAAAATATTTTAATGCCTCTTCTAAAGATACGCTACCTAAAAGGTTTGTAAGTACACCTAATTTCATTTTAAACTCTCCTTAAAAATTTTCTTTAAGCCATTTATAGCTTCTCTTTATATCTTCGAGTCCTGTTGGTACAGGGTCATCATTTTCTAAAATTACCCAATCGAGACCGATTGCTTTTACGCCTTTTACAACATCAAGTAAATCGTTTTCGCCCTCTCCTAAAGCAGTTGGTTTGCGATTTTTACCATCTTTAATGTGAATTAAAGCAATCTGGTCTTTGTGTGCCGGTAAATATTCTGAATTTTTAATACCGGCACAGAAGCTCCAGTATGTATCAATTTCTAATTTACATTGTTCGCCGATAATATCCATAGCAGTTTTGCCATCTTTAATATCTTCGAATTCTTCTGTATGGTTGTGATAGTACGTATTCATACCAAGCTTTTCAGCTTCAATATTTGCATTACCTAAAACATCCGCAGTGTTTTTCGCTTCTTCGTAGGTAGAATGTGGTGCACCACCAACACCTAAATATTTTGTTCCGAGTGTTTTGTGGAATTCTAAAGTTTTATTAAGATTTTCTTTTTCAAAAGCATCAAGACCTAAATGTGTACCAACTATTGTAAGACCTAATTCATCACATTTTTTCTTTAAAACTTCTGCTGAAATACCTTGGTAACCAGCGAACTCTACGCCATCAAAACCGATTTCTTTAACTTTACCTAAAACATCTAATAAATCGTTACCATTTTCAATATGGTCACGAACTGAATACAATTGAACTGCAAATTTCATATTAGTTACCTCTTAATCTTTAAAATATACTGGAACACCAGTTTTTGCTGATTCATAAATTCCTTCAAGAATTCTTGTAACACAAAGTGCCTGTCTTGGGGGAACTGGAACTTCTGTATCTTTGAGAATTGAACTCACCCATTTTCTCGCTTCAACATCCTTAGGGTCGTCGCATTTAATACCTTCAAAGAATGCTGCGCCACCTCTTTCAAAGCTTGGTGTTTCAATAACCTGACGTTGATTTTTTATGTAGTTAACAACAACCTTATCGTCACGGGTATCAACACCGCCCTTATCACCGCAAATTGTGTAGCAAGCTTCGTTAGGGTCAGCCACATTAAGTGCCCAGCTTGACTGAAGATTTATAACTGCACCATTCTTCATTTTAATAAATCCGAATGCTGAATCTTCAACTGTATATTTTTCTGGGTCCCAAGGTCCCCAGTCATTACCCTGTTCTTCTTTATCAGCTAATTTTCTGAATGTCTGACCTACTACCATTTCTGGCTCGTAGTTATCCATAATCCAGAGGGTCATATCAAGAGCGTGAGTACCAATATCGATAAGTGGACCACCGCCCTGCTCATACTCATTAAGGAACACGCCCCAGGTTGGTACTGCTCTTCGACGAACTGCATAAGCATTAGCGTAATACATATCGCCAAACTCACCTTTTTCGGCACAAGCTTTTACATAGAGGTTTTCTGCAGTATTTCTGTTCTGGTAGCCGATAGAAAGTTTTTTACCAGTTCTTTCAGCAGCTTCACACATTTTTACTGCCTCTTCATAGGTTTTTGCCATTGGCTTTTCACACATTACGTGTTTACCACTTTCGAGAGCATCAATTGTAATAAAACTGTGAGAACGGTTAGGAGTACAAACATGAACAACATCAATTGTTTCGTTCTTTAAAAGTTCTTTATAATCCTCATAAGCTTTAGCATCAGGTGTTCCGAATTCTTTAACTGCTTTCTCTGCTTTTTCTAATATGATGTCACAAAATGCCACCATTTCGACTTCATCAATCTCTTTAAGAGCTGACATATGCTTGCTGTTTGCAATACCGCCACAGCCTATAATTCCAACTCTTAATTTTGCCATAAGGATACCCCCTATATATTGATTATATACATTTAAATATTATACTACTTCTACAATATATTTCAATAGTATTTCTTCTTTTTTTACATTAAATATTGAAATACTTTTACAATTATTGTATAGTAATTGAAGAAGAAATTGAAAGGATTTTTGGATATGGCAAAGAAAAAGGTTTATGCAGTCGCAACCTCACATTTAGATACTGTCTGGAGCTGGGATTTAGAAGAATCAATAAGAGAATATATCAAGGCTACTCTTACTGAAAACTTCACTTTATTTGAAAATTATCCGCATTATACATTTTCTTTTGAAGGCTCATACCGCTATGAGCTTATGGAAGAATATTATCCTGAGCTTTATGAAAGAATGAAAAAATATATAGATGAAGGTAGATGGAATGTTTGCGGTTCTGCCTTTGAAAATGGTGATGTAAATGTGCCTTCGCCTGAAGCACTTACAAGAAACATTCTTTACGGCAACTCATATTTTTACGAAAAATTCGGTAAACGTTCAGTCGATATTTTCTTACCTGACTGTTTTGGTTTTGGATGGGCATTACCCAGCGTAATGAATCATGCTAACCTAAAAGGTTTTACAACTCAGAAGCTCACCTGGGGTTCAGCTTATGGTATGCCTTATAATATTGGCAGATGGCGTGGCGTTGACGGCAATGAGGTTTTCGCGGTTTTAAATCCCGGCTCATATTCCCGTCCTTTCAAAAAAATTCGTGATTGGGATTTTATAAAAAACAAATTAGAAGAAAACGAAAAATTTGGTCTTAACTGGGATTACCAATTCCACGGCACAGGCGACCGCGGTGGTGCTACAAAAAAAGAAAGCGCTGAGCTTTTAGAAGCAGCCGTTAAATTGAATGATGACAAGTTAGAAATCCACCCTGCTTCTGCTGATGAAATTTATTACGATTTAGATAAATTAAGCGACGAAGAGAAGAAAAAACTTCCATTATGGAAAAACGAATTAGTAATGCAAAACCACGCTGTTGGCGGTTACACCTCAAGAGTAATGAGCAAACGTTGGAATCGCCATTACGAAGAGCTTGCTGATATGGCAGAAAGAAGCTCTGTAATCTCCAATTATTTCGGCACTATGGATTATAACACAGTAGCCTTAACTCGTGCATGGAAGCGTGCTATCGCTCACCAATTTCACGATGATATGCCGGGCACCTCCTGTCAGAGAGTTTACAAACGCTCATGGAATGATTTGTTCGTTTCAATGAATCAATTCAGGAATGAAATGAATTCTTCACTTGCTTCACTTACCGCTCTTATGAAAACAGATTTCTGCAAAGGCAGAGCTATTGTTGTTTATAACTCTATTGAGTTACCAAGAAAAAGTGTTGTAACAGTAAGACTTGATGATTTCAAAGCAAAATTTGCAAGAGTGTTTGATGCTAACGAAAATGAAGTACCATCACAAACTAAAAAGCTTGGCGAAACTAAAGTAGAAATCATTTTTATTGCAGATATGAAAGGTCTTGCTTTAAAAGTGTACGACATAAGGGAAAGTAATGATTCCGGTAATGTAATATCCTCACTTTCTGTAAATGTAAACACTTTAGAAAATGCAAAATATTCTGTAACACTCAACGAAAACGGAGACATCAAATCTATTTTTGATAAAAAAATAAATCGTGAGCTTTTAAAGGCTCCTATTGTTACAGGACTTTTCAATTACACTGGTTCAGAGCCGTGGCCTGCTTGGGAAATGAATTATGATGAAGCTAACAAAAAGCCAGACAGAATTCCAAAATTAGTTTCAAAAGAAATCATAGAAAATGGTCCAGCAAGAGTGGCTATTAAGGTAGTACAAAAAGATGACAGAAGCATTTTCACAAATATTATTTCACTTTCTGATAATAGTGAAATTGTAAAGGTTCAGTCTGAAATTGAATGGCAATCTACTCGTACAATGGCAAAAAACATTTTTTCCTTAACCGCAATTAATGACAAAGCAACATTTGACCTTGGATTAGGTGCTATTGAAAGAAGTAATATGTCCGACAAGCTCTTTGAGGTACCGGCACAAAAATGGGCTGACATTACAAGTCAGGATGAAGAATATGGTGTTTCTGTTTTAAGCGAATGTAAATATGGTTGGGATAAATTTGATATTAACACACTTCGCTTGACAGTTGTTCATACACCTAAAAAGAACTACCGTATTGACTCAATGCAATCTATGATGGATTTAGGTCTTAACAGATATTCTTACGCAATTTTCGGTCACAGGGGCAAGGTTTCAAAGGAAACCCAGAGTGAAGCAAGATTTTTCACTCAAAGCTTAGTTGCAATTGAATGTAAAAAACACTCAGGTCTTCTGGATACTGAATACTCATTCTGTGAGATTTCAGACAGCAGTATTATAATTCGTGCAATTAAAAAGGCTGAAAACAGCGATGAGATAATTGTACGTCTTAACGAGGGTGCAAAATCCAATGTAGACAACTACACCTTAAAATTATGTAATGGCATTATTTCTGCAAGAGAAATATATTCAAGTGAAGAGCACATAAAGGACGCAACAGTAGTCGACGGCAAACTACTAACCTCATTCAAGCCTTACGAAATAAAATCATTCGCATTAAAATTAAAGCAAAGCGATATTAAAGGCGAAAACCTTATATCTACTGAAATCCCTCTTGATTACGACAAAAACATTATTACAAAGCAAGGCGAAAAGGCTGATTTTGAATTCACATTACCTTATGAAATAACACCTGATAAATTCACAATAAATGGTATTGAATTCAATATAAATAAAGATGGTAAAAACACCTTGGTTTGTAACGGAAAAAAAATAAAAGTTCCTGAAAACGCAAAAAAATTAACATTTCTTTGTGCTTCACTTAAAGGTGATAAAAACGCTACATTCAAAGTTGAATCACAAGAAGAAACAAGATATATTCCTGATACATTCGAAAGAATTGCTCGTTGGGATATGTATGATTTCAAAGAAACTGCAAGAATCAAAAATTGCGAGGTTGGATTTGAAAGTACTCACTGTCACAAAGATGGTAAAGACGAAATAGCGAAGATTATGTATTTCTTCACAGTTACATTCAATGTAGCAGATAAAAAAGAAATCACTTTACCAACTGATAGTGATATTGTTATAATTTCTGCTACTGCTACAAATGGTGAAATTGCAGAAATAAAGACACCTCTTTTAGAAGAAGTGCCCGAAAGAAAATTCAGCTACAAGAGAACTTTAAAAGAAAAGTGGCAATATTTCGACGAAAGACGATATAAAAATATGCACGACAAAAAGTTCTATGAGAGAAAGAATTGGGGAAAAGATTATTAAAAACAAAAGTCCCACAAAAGATTCAAAAATCTTTTGTGGGACTTATTTTTTTATTAAAGAATACCGCCAAGTAACATTTTTACATAGGTAACAATAAGACTTGGAATAGCTACAAAGAAGTTAGCAATTGTCTGGTCAATTGTACCAACAGGGTCAGTAGGAAGATATGTGTCCTCTATATCTGCTGCCTTTTTAGTCTTTTTAATAGCATACTCGTCAATCTTTGTTAACTTCTGCTTTTCTTCTGGTTTATCTTCATTTACATCAGATAATACATATGCTTCGTAAATGAGCTTGTCGCCATCAATTTTAATACCAGCGAAGCAACCACCAGCGTTAGGGTTAGTTTCATTACCCTCTTCATCTTTTTCAGAACGAGTGGTAGAATAAACATCTGCACACTGGAAGATTGGGTCCATAGCATCGCTATTTACGCCATATCTCTTTGTACCTGCTGTACTTGGAAGAGCATAAATTGTACCATCAGGATTAAGAGCAAATGTTGTTTCAACACCATTGTAAACCTCTGTTACATATTTTGTATCTTCACAAACTGCATCGCCTTTAACCTGTTTTGTTCTCATATACATATGGTCGTGACCTGAAAGAACTAAATCAACATCTGTCTGGTCAATAATCTCAATAAGAACTTCGCGTAATAAAACTGTATCTGGCTTATTGATATTTTTACCTGCTGAATATGGGGCACGGTGTGTTAAAAGAATTTTCCACTGTGCATTTGAAGCGGTTAAGTCATTGATAATCCAGTTTCTTTGTGCCTCTGTCATTGGGTACATATCGTTTGTGTTAAGCACACAGAAGTGAGCAGTACCATAGTCAAATGAATAGAAAGTACCATTAGTACCATTCAAAAGACCATCTTCACCTTTAAGATTAAATGTTGTATTGAACCAACCAACATTTAATTTATTTGTAATATTACCCTCGTGGTTACCAGCAACAGGTGCAAGAGTTAATTTGTTATTATATTTGCTGAATGCTTTGCTGTAGTCCTGCCACTCTTGGTTAGTACAATCGTTAACAAAGTCACCCATATTAACAACTAACTCAGCTTTAGGGAATTTTTTAACTGCAGCATCCATAACAAGTGAAGCGTTGTAGAAGTTTTCATAATTACTTGCCTGAACATCAGCAATAGCAATAAATGTAAAGCTACTGTCACCATTATCTGTAAAGAATGAACCTACGTCACCCCAAACATCATTTTCAAGACTGCCTAAACGGTAATAATATGTAGTACCTTTTTTAAGGCCTGTAGCAACAACTTTGTGATTGTAGTAATCCTGAAAGCTCTTTGATGTACCCTCAAAAGTAATAGCATTTTCAAAACCTGTAACGAGGTAATCAGAAGCCTTAACAACCTGTGCTACTGAATCGCAATCATCAGGTGTGAACCAAGAAAATCCCCTTTGTGTTTTTGTGTCACCATAAACAGTACAGCTCTGGCGTTCTACTATATAACCTGATTTGTCGCCTTCTTCAGCATAAGCTGAAAAAGCAAAGCAAGAAACAAGCATTAACACAGCAAGAACAGCCGAAAGTGACTTTTTAACTGTATTTTTCATAACTAACCTCCGTATTTTCCACGCACAATCGTGCTATTTTGATTACCCAAGTATTATACACCTCTTTAGTAAGATTTGTCAATATTTTTTTAGTTGCTAGCTATTAGTTATTAGTAAATAGTCAAAAAGAAAAATTCTAGCATTTAATAAAACAAATAAAAAAACTTATTATTTTCAGTTTAATCAAAACCTTAAATAATAAGTTCTTTTCTTTATACATTAAAACCTATAAGCAAATTTTATTAGTGAATAGAAACATTCTATTTCCTATTTCCTAGCCAACTATTAAAGTTTCTTTGTTTCAACTTCTTCCAAAGCCATAGCTACAAATTCCTGGACTTTCATTGAGCCCATATCGCCATTCTTTCTGCTTCTTACAGAGAGGGACTCGTTTTCAATTTCGTTATCGCCGAGAATGAGCATATAAGGAATTTTCTCAAGCTGAGCTTCACGAATTTTATATCCTGTCTTTTCTGCTCTGTCGTCAACAGTAACACGAAGTCCATTTGCTTCAAGCTTGTTTTTGAGTTCATAGCAAGCATCGTGATGTCTTTCTGAGATAGGAAGAATTCTCATCTGTTCAGGTGCTAACCAGAGTGGGAATGCACCAGCATATTTTTCAATAAGAAGTGCGAGAGTTCTTTCGTAGCAACCAATAGATGTACGGTGAATGATGTAAGGATTTTTCTTTGTACCATCCTTATCAACATATTCCATACCAAATTTTTCTGCAAGCATCTGGTCAATCTGGATTGTGATTAAAGTATCTTCTTTACCATGAACATTCTTAATCTGAATGTCGAGCTTCGGACCATAGAACGCAGCTTCACCGATACCAACCTTATAGTCAATTTTGAGGTCATCAAGAATTTCTTTCATAATGCCCTGAGCTTCGTTCCATTGTTCATCTGTACCAATATATTTTTCTTTATCGGCTGGGTCCCATTGAGAGAAGCGGTAAGAAACATCCTCATAAAGACCGAGGGTTTTAAGCATAAATATGCAAAGGTCAAGACAACGCTTGAATTCATCCGCAAGCTGTTCAGGAGTACACATAAGGTGACCCTCTGAAATCGTGAATTGTCTTACACGGATAAGTCCGTGCATTTCGCCAGAAGATTCATTTCTGAAAAGAGTTGATGTTTCGGCAAGACGCATAGGAAGGTCACGATAAGAACGTGCTCTGTTTAAATATGCTTGATACTGGAATGGACAAGTCATAGGACGAAGTGCAAAAACCTCATCATCCTTTTCCTCATCACCTAGAACAAACATACCATCTTTGTAGTGGTCCCAGTGACCTGAAATTTTATAAAGGTCGCTCTTTGCCATAAGTGGTGTTTTTGTACGCACCCAACCTCTTCTTGCTTCTTCATCCTCAACAAAGCGTTGAAGTGTCTGCACTATAAAAGTACCTTTTGGAAGAAGAATTGGTAAGCCCTGACCAATAGAATCAACTGTTGTGAATATCTCGAGTTCTCTACCTAATTTGTTGTGGTCGCGTTTTTTAGCTTCTTCAATTCTCTCAAGGTGCTCTTCTAATTCAGATGCCTTAGGGAATGCTGTACCATAAATTCTTTGAAGCATTTTGTTGTTCTGATCACCACGCCAATAAGCACCTGTGCAAGCTGTGAGCTTAATTGCTTTTACTTTACCAGTTGAAAGAATATGTGGACCAGCACAAACATCTGTGAATTCACCTTGCTTATAAAAGCTGATTGGCTCATTTTTACCAGCATGTTCTTTAATAAGCTCTACCTTGTAAATTTCGCCTTTCTCCTCCATAAGCTTAATTGCTTCTTGTGGCTCAACAAGGAATTTTTCGAGTTCAATATCTTCTTTTACAATTTTTTTCATTTCAGCTTCGATTTTCTCGAGTGCTTCAGGTGTAAATGAAACCTCAGAATCAAAATCATAATAGAAGCCGTTATCAATTGCAGGACCAATAGCAAGCTTAGTTTCTGGATAAAGTCTTTTAACTGCCTGTGCTAAAATGTGAGATGCGGTATGCCAGAAAGCATGTTTACCCTCTTCGCTTTCAAATGTGAGAAGATTAACCTCACAATCTTCATTTAATTCTGTTCTTACATCTGCCATTGCACCATTTACTGTACAAGCGCAAAGGTTTCTGTAAAGACCCATACTGATTTCTTTTGCAATATCAGCAGGTGTTATTCCTTTCGGAAATTCTTTTACTTCATCACGAAGTGTAACCTTAATCATATATATTCCACCTTTCACAAATTACAAATTTAAAAATAAAAACGCTTCACCCCATAAATATGGGATGAAGCGATAAACTCCACGGTTCCACCCAAATTGCAGTATAATACTGCCACTCGAGATGTCTTAACGCGACACAGACGGCTATGTTTATCGTACTAAAACGCTTCACAAAGCACTCTTAAGTGGTCTTCAAAACGGTGTTACTCGTGTCTTTCACCAACCGACACGCTCTCTGAAGAAACGCTCCGTTTCTACTCTCTTAATCATAGATTTTTACTATATAGATTATATTATACTCATTTTTTCGGGTTGTCAAGTGAAAATATTTCTATTATTCACCCTGTGTGTTCTTTGGTTCAATTTTGCCGTAGCGTGAAGAGCCAGTAGCATCCACCTTTTGTTCTCTTGGCTCTTTTGGAGTTTCAGGAACATATTGTGGTCTTCTTTCGCGTCTATTGTTGTTATAGCGACGGTCCTTTGAGTAGCCCCCGCGTCTTTGATTGTCACAATCATCAGAAACGATAACAACTCTTCTGTTTTCGCCCTCACCAACTGAGTGTGAGGATACACCGCTGATTTCCTGAATAGCTGTATGAATAATACGGCGTTCATACGGATTCATTGGTTCAAGCACACAGCTTCTGCGATATTTAATAGCTCTCTGAGCCTGACGCTTTGCAAGTGCTTTGAGAGTTTCTTCACGGCGTTTTCTGTAATCGCCAACATTAAGGGAAACTCTTTTACCATCTTTATCTGCACGGTTTACATAAAGTCTTGTAAGGTATTGGAGAGCGTCGAGTGTTTCACCGCGTCTGCCGATAATATTGCCATAATCTTCACTGCAAGTAATCTCAAAGAATAAATCCTCTTCTGTTTCCTTTACAGTTACATTAGCATCATTAAAGCCCATACCAACAAGGATTGATTTTAAATAATTTGTAGCATCATTTTCTTTTGCTTCAATACCTGAAAGGTCAATTTCAGGCTCTTTAGCCTTTGGTGCCTCTTTTTTAGGCTCTGGCTTTGCTTCCTTCTTGGGTTCTGCCTTTTTAGGTTCTGGCTTCTTCTCAGGTGCTTTTTTAACTTCTTCCACACCATCATCATAATAAGCCTTAACCTTTGCATCGGCACCGCCAAAAAGTCCTAAAACTTTTTTCTTTGGCATACTTATAATGTCAATTTTAACCTCTGCATCTATAGGTGCATTAAGGTTTTTTGTAGCCATTTTTCTTGCTTCGTCTATAGTAGCAGCAATACCAATTGCTTCTTTAATCATTGTAACACCTTATTTCTTTTCGTTTTCTACACGTAATTTAGTAGTGTTTTCTTTTGAACGTCTTAATACAGTTTCATCAACCATTTGTTGTGCAATAACCTTTTTAGGACTATAAACAAACGATGTAAACACTTGTTGTACAAATGAAAGAATGTTTGAAATAATCCAGTAAACTCCAACACCGGTCGGGAACATAAATGTAAACATAAGTGACATAGCCGGTGACATGAATGTCATACAACCCATAGCCGGATTTTTACCCATTTCAGGGTTTTGCTTTCTTTGTTTTAAATACATATAAACCGATGAAATCAAAGCAGTAATACAAGAAAGAATCGGAATTAACCAATATGCACTTGGGTCTTTAGCATCTGGTGTAACTGAAAGGTCAAGACCTAAAAACTTGAATTTTTCAGCAAAATCTGCTAAATCTGCAAAGTCTTCTGCACTTAAAACCTCTGAAAGTTTGCCTTCGTATGTTTTATAATTCTTAAGCATTACAATTTCATACATATTAGCACTTCTTGAGTTTTTGTCACCAGTTTCAATAACGGAAGCCATAATTGTCTTCATAGCATCCATTTTTTCTGAACCGAATCTCAAAACGCTTGAAATCGGTGTATACATAACACCATAAAGACCAATCATAACAAGCATCTGAATCGCCATAGGCATACAGCCCATATTAGCTGCGCCAAAACCTTCACGTTGATAAAGCTCCTGAATTTCCTGTTGTGCTTTTTGTTGGTTATTTGCGTACTTTTGTCTGATTCTGTTTACTTTTGCGTTAAGTCGTGTTTGTTTTGCTGAGTTTTTCTGCTGTTTTATTGTAACAGGTAAAAGAGCTAATCTTATAACAAGTGTCAATAAGAAAATTGCTAATACGTAACTACCTGTCCACTCATAAATCAAGCTAAGCGGAAAACTTAAAATTGGCGAGAAAAGCGCTCTTATTGCATCATACATTGTGATGTAATTCCTTTCGTTTTAATGTCTGTCTTTACAATTGCATTTTTTCTCTTTCTTGGGCGGAACAGGGTCCACACCACCAGGAAAAAGAATATTGCAACGCATAAGACGACAGATGGCAAGAATTAAGCCCTTAAAAACTCCGTGAATTTCAATAGCATCCTTTGCATATTGTGAACAAGTCGGATAAAATCTGCACCTTGGCGGAAAAAGTGGTGAAATTCGTCTTTGGTAAAAAGCAATAAATCTTAAAAGCACATTTTTCATTTATTAACACCCTCACATTGTGAAGATATAATATTTTCAGCTTGCATCATATCACGCATAACCTTTTCTATATATGTGCTTTTCTGATATTTGGTTCTGCTTCTTGCAACAAAAACAAAATCATAATTCCCGTCTATACTCTTTACAACAGAACGAAAAGCTTCTTTTATAATTCGTCTTGAGCGATTACGCTCTACAGCATTACCAATTTTTTTGCCTGTGGTTATACCTATACGACAATTTCCCGCGCGGTTCTTGGAATAATACATAACCAACGCAGGATTCGTTACAGCCTTACCTCTATTATAAAGTCGGCGAAAGTCGCCGTTTAATTTTAGTGTGACGAAGTCTGACACTTGTTCTCTCCTTGAGTTTAAGGATAACCCTTAATAAAACTTAATAAGTGAGTTGCTTTCTGCCTTTTCTTCTACGACGAGCAAGTACCTTGCGGCCGTTTCTGTCTGCCATTCTTTTACGGAAGCCGTGTTCCATTTTTCTGTGTCTTTTCTTAGGCTGATAAGTTCTTTTCATTTTTATTTACTCCTATCTATTATTCAGGTAAATTATTTAAGAAGTGAAAGTAGTGGGTAAAATAATAACCTGTTTTACAAATTTAGTCTCTGCCACTTAAATTTTAGGCAGTAGCACATTGCATTATATAAAAATAAGACAAAAAAGTCAATAGTTTTTCATTCACAAATTATAGATATTTATTTTCAATTTATAGTGCAATTTGAATTAAAATTTGTGATGTCTTGATATTTTCCGCTTATTGTGGTATCATAACATCTACATTATTAGGAGATGATTTTAAATGAGCGAATGCACACACGATTGTAGCAGTTGCAGTCAGAACTGCTCTTCAAGAGAACCTCAGAGTCTTATTGAAAAGCCACATGAGCTTTCTAAGATCAAAAAAGTTATTGGCGTTGTAAGCGGCAAGGGTGGCGTTGGTAAATCACTTATCACCTCGCTTCTCGCTGTTTCTATGAAAAGACGTGGTTTTTCTACTGCAATTCTTGATGCTGATATTACAGGTCCATCAATCCCAAAGGCTTTTGGCATTAAAGAAAGAGCACAGGGCTCTGAGCAAGGAATTTTCCCTTGTATGTCAAAAACAGGTATTGAAATTATGTCTGTAAATCTTTTATTAGAAAACGAAACCGACCCTGTTGTTTGGCGTGGTCCTGTTATTGCGGGTACAGTAAAGCAATTCTGGACAGATGTTATATGGAATGATGTTGACTTTATGTTTGTCGATATGCCTCCTGGTACAGGTGATGTTCCTCTCACAGTTTTCCAGAGCATTCCTGTTGATGGCATAGTTATTGTTGCCTCCCCTCAGGAATTGGTTGGTATGATTGTTGAAAAAGCAGTAAAAATGGCAAACCTTATGAATATTCCTGTTTTAGGCTTTGTTGAAAATATGTCTTATTTTGAATGTCCTGACTGTAAAAAGCGTCACAGCATTTTTGGTGACAGCCATATTGACGAAATTGCAAAGACACATTCAGTTGACACAGTTGCAAAATTACCAATCAATAATAAATTAGCCGCCGCAGTTGATGCTGGTACTATCGAGCTTTTCGAGGGCGATTGGTTAGAAAAGCTCTCTGATAAAATTGAAAATCTTTAATTTAGTAATGCACATCACTTTTGTGGTGTGCATTTTTCATAAACAGAATATTAAAATTTCATATATATAATGAATTGACTGTCGTATTACTTTTAAACTATAATGACTACAAGAGGTGTTTTATATGAAAAAAGTGACCAAAAAACTACTTGTTATAATCCTTAGTTTGATTCTTTTGATAATAAATACAAACTCTGCTTTTGCGGTAGAAATCGTTTCTCCAGATGTAAAAATTGAAACACCTGTTTTTTATGATGCTGCATCATCTACTTTGGACCTCTCAACTTACTTTAACCTTGAAGAATTCAACGATTATTTAGTTCAGCAATTAAAAATTGTTGATGGTAATTCCACTACTTTATCAATTATTGATATAAGTAAATTTAATATACCTAAAAGCGATGCGATAAATTTAGCATTACAAGAACTTATTTGGTACAACTCACCAGAACTTTTCAGAATCGGTGCTATGGGATTTGATTATTACGGTAGCAACTATACTGAAATTCATTTTTATTCACGTTACACCAAAGAAGAATACAGTGTTATGCACGAAGAAATGTTGGCAGAAGCAGAAAAATTATTGACAGGTATTAAAGATAACACTGAACTAACAGATGTAGAAAAAGCTCTTATTTTACATGACAGACTCGCCTTGCATTGTTCTTATGATTACGAAAATTTACAGAACAACTCATTACCAATAAGTGCTCGTAATGCATATGGAATCATTGCTTTAAAAACAGGGGTCTGTATGGGCTACGCTTTAGCATACGACTATCTTTTAGAACAAGTTGGAATAAAAACACTTTACTGTTCTTCTGATACACTTAACCATGCTTGGAATATAGTTTACATTGATGACAAACCATACCATGTAGATGTTACATGGGACGACCCAGTTTGGGATATGTACGGAAGAGTTACTCATGATAATTTTTTGCGTTCAACTGCGGGCATGAAAGCAACTGAACATACCGCAACAGATTTTTTCAGTTTTCCTACTGACACCACTTACGATGATTATTACTGGCAAAACACCAATAGTGCATTTCAATTTATAGATAATGAATATTACTACCACGATGCTACAACAAATAAAATTTGTAAATTAAGTAACATATTAACTGGTGAATCCACAGTCTTAACATCTGTTCCCCCAAGCACCTGGACTACTGCTAACGGGGGGTACTGGCCTGGAAACTATGTGAAATTTTCAGGGGATGGACGTTACCTTTATTACAATACAAAAAATAAAGTTTTCAGATATGACCCCAAAAATGATTCCACAGAAGTCGTTTTTGAACCTGATTTAACAACTTATGGTGCTGGTTATTGGATTTATGGAATGGTTTTCTCTGATTGTAAAATAATTTGTGAAATATTCAACACACCAAACTACACAGTGGATGTCAGAAAAAACTACACAGTAACTGTTGATGTTCATACACCATCTGACTGGATAACCACAAAAGAACCTACCCTCACAGAAGAGGGTGAAAAACTACAAAAATGCCTTAACTGTGAGATAATTTTAAATACAGAAGCAATACCAAGAATTTTCTTAGATGCAGTTGAAAGCACAAGTACTACAATAGAAAACGACTTTGTTTTCACAACCATAGATGTGTGTGAAAATATTGAAAATCTCGTAAAATTCTCTGATAATATCACCTACGAGGTTTCTGCTAGTCTCAAAAATTCTGCAACAGAATTTTTGGGCACAGGTAGTATTGTTTCAATTTACGAAAATGGTGAAAAAGTCAAAGAATATACAATCATTGTAAATGGCGACCTTAACGGCGACAGCGTTTGCGATGTTATTGATGCCGCTTTGGCAGAACTTTGCAGTACAAATAACAGAATTCCGTCAGCAAACGAGTGTTACGCTGCTAACGGAATGTCATCAAAGAATGTTATTGATGTAGACTCATTACAAAATGTGGTAAACATAGCACTAAGCTAATTAGTAAGTAAATCCATATTTTCTTCACTATATTCAATCTGACTTGACCATCTTTTTATGTTATCTATTCTATCTTTCAGTGTTATTTCACCTTTTTCATAAAGCGTTTTCATATCACAAAGCTTTATAAATCTTACACCTGAAATACAAAAGCTGAGATATTCTATAAAACTCGGTCTGTCCGTACGAATAGAATTCATAAGATGTCTGAAAATTATGTAAGCCAATAGTTTTGAATAAATTTTGTCACCGTTTGACTTTTTGTCAAGCGGTGATTCTTTTTCAAGAACCAACTTTATTTTTTCACTTAAATCATCAAAATACTCGCTCCACTCTTTATTTATTGGCTCAGTTTTTTCATACTTTTCCAAAATCATTTTATCGCTTTCGACTTCAAATAATTCACCTGATAAAGTCTGGGCAATTGCACATATTTTTTCAATCTTTTCATTATATGGCATATCGAGAGAAAGCACATCATAAATTTCTTTCCGCACTTTATAAAGTTCATTATAACACGCAGTCTCATTATTACCATCTGCATAATAGTAATCATCTTCCTCAACAACAAACTCTAGAGGCTCATCATTTTCTATAAGCAAGCGACAAACCTCTTCACAACAAAGACCCAGCCCATATTCTGTAACTTCGCTGAAATCGTTGTAAAAACGCGGATGTTCTTTACATATATAACAAATACTCTCCTCACCGCAATTAAGAATGATGTCACAAAGATTATTATCATTAAGGAACGGACAACGCTCATTTTCTTTTAATTTAAATGAATAGCACCCATCCACAGATTTTATAATATTTTTTCTTAGTTTCTCACCAAATGGTGTGTTCATTTTTTCATAAAGCGCCCTAGTTTCCTCATCAACATCTATTTCCCAACCAATACAACAAGAATCGGTACACTTATCAGCTGTGCACTTAAAATCATCAAAAAATGCAGGACTTATATATCTCATTTATTAACACCTACAACTAAAATTTCTTCATTGTAATATCTGAATTTCACCGACATATCCTTATAAGAAAGTCCATAAATTCTTTCTTCATCACATTGGTATTGAGGTTTTGGGTTAAGCGACAAAAGTTCAGTAATTTCAGTTATTTCTACTTTAGACAAACCCTCTTTAATATTTTCAGGTATGTTTACTTTCAAAACATCATTTTTATATTCTTCAGAAAAACCACCCTTTGCCTCGGGTATAGCGTCAACATAAGGTAGGTAAGGCTTAATATCATAAATCGGGGTATCATTCACTAAATCCGCCCCACTTACAACAAGCATTTTCCCCGTTTTTGCGTTTTTCACTTCTTCTAGTTTTACTACAGTAAGTCCCAAAGAATTTGGTCTATAGGGAGAACGTGTCGAAAATACCCCTGTTCTTTTATTCCCACCCAATTTGGGTGGTCTTACAGTCGGAGACCACTCACCCTCATTTTCCGAAAAGCCCCAGATAAGCCACAAATGAGAATATTGCTCGATATCTCTTATCATATTCTCATCACTGAATTCTTTTAAAAACACTATTTCAGATTTTACAGATGGTGCAAGTCCACTCTGGCGTGGAACACCAAATTTCTCTTTATACCCATTTTTTATAACTGCAACTGGTGTTATTATTTTTTCATTCACGATATCACCTACCAACAAAATTTATAACACAAATATAATTTTTCGTCAATTTATTTATTTTTTATAAATTCCTAATGAAATCACGGAGATTTTTTGATGTTTTTTCTCAAAAACTGTTGATTTTTAACACAGTTTTATAGTATAATTTTGTAAATAGATTAAATTTGGTGAAGTATTTTCAATATTTTTGTCTACACTTTATTTGGAGGAGCTTATGTTTACTAAAATCAAAGAATTTCTTATTTCTACTTTCATATACGCGGGAATAACCCCAGAGGAATATGATGCAATAAGGTCTGCAAGAGAAGAGAAAAACAAAGGTATTCTTTTTGTAACCTCAGGCTTAGGCACAATTGTATTTTTAGCCTTGTTTGTTTTATCTTTCTTCGAAAACTCATATAAGCATAATATGTTTTTATATCTTTCACTTTTCGTTTGCGAATTTTTAGTTTTACTTTGTGCCTGGAAATTCTTAAAGCAAAAGCCTGACTTAATCACACCTATTACTTACATTTCAATATTCGCAATCTTCGCTTACGCAATTATTTTAGGTACATTTAACAGTCCTACAATTACAAGCACCACTTTCTGCGTTTTCTTAATTGCAATTCCTATGATAATAATCGACAGACCTTGGCGACTTATTTCATTTAACGCTGTTCAGGTAGTTATTTTCTGTATTTGTAGTTATTACATAAAGGACTGGGCTGTTGCCTCAGTAGATATTTTAAATGCAGTAAGCTTTTATTTCTTAGGCGCTGTGCTTAACACCTATATGATTAAAACAAAAGCTAAAGAACTTACATTAAGAAGATATATCGAGCGTGACAGAGATACTGACCCTCTTACATTACTCTACAACAAAGCGGCTGTTGGCAGAGAGATTTCAAATCATATAAATAAAGGTGGAACTGGCGTATTCATGTTTGTTGACCTTGATAACTTCAAAAAGGTTAATGATACATATGGTCACGCAGTCGGTGACGATGTCCTTCACGAGTTCGGTGATTGCATAAGACGAGTTTTCCGTCATACAGATATTTTAGGTCGCTTTGGCGGTGACGAATTCATTATTTTCTTACCACACCCTATTGATGATGATGTCGTTTCAACCCGTGCACAAGACCTTTTGAGTCTTATGGATGAGAATATAAAAATTGAAGATACTTCTATAGATTTTCACGCTAGTATCGGTATTGCAAAATGCCCATCTAACGGTGCAACCTATGAAGAGGTAATGGCAAAAGCCGACCAAGCACTTTATTATTCAAAGAAAAATGGTAAAAATATGTTTATGTATTACGATGACCTTCCTGAAGACTACTTAAAACAATTAGAAGAGTCAAGCGAAATTTAATTAATAATATCAGAGGCGATTTTTTTGAACATTTGGCACGACATTAACCCAGATCGCATTTCGCGTTCATCTTATGCTGCTGTTATTGAAATAAGTAAAGGCAGCAAAATGAAATATGAGCTTGATAAAGAAACTGGTCTTTTAAGACTTGACAGAGTTCTTTATACCTCTACTCACTACCCTGCAAACTATGGATTCATTCCCAGAACTTATGCAAAAGATAATGACCCTTTGGATGTTCTTGTTCTTTGTTCTGAACAAATCCAACCTATGTCAATAGTTGAGTGTTACCCTATCGGCGTTATTACAATGCTCGACAATGGTGCTCCCGATGACAAAATTATTTCTATTCCGTTTAATGATCCGACTTATAACACATATAAGGACATAAGCCAATTACCCACCCATGTATTTGATGAAATGAAGCATTTCTTTTCAGTTTATAAAACACTTGAAGAGAAAGAGACTGCTATTGATGAAGTCAAGGGTGTTTTAGAAGCAGTATCAATTATTGAAGAAGCAATAATTTCTTATAATGAGAATTTTTCAAAGTAAGGTGAAAGTTCTATGAACAACACAACTTTTGAAAACGGTATGTATATAGTAGGTACCGATTTTCGAATCCGCTATGCTAACGATACATTAAAGGTGTTTTTCCCTAAGGTTGTGGAGGGTGCTCTTTGTTATGAGGCTATTTCAAACAGAACTAAGCCTTGTGATTTCTGCCCTGTTGCAAACAATCTTGAGAAGGGTAAATTGTTGTTTAATTCGCCTAATTTCAGCCGTTATGGTGCGGCGTTTACAAATATCAACACACCTGAATTCAAAGATTGCTATTCCGTTTTAATTCAGGAAGTTGCTTCACCTAATATGCTGACTAAATATGATACCGATGAAATGAATGCATTCATAATGCAACAAAAGGAATTAAGCAACAGAAACTCCATTATCCAGACACTTTCAGAGGAATACTCTTCTATCTACTATATATACGAGGAAAATGGTGTTTTCAAATGCACAAAGAATTACGACGAGAACTCAGCTAACACATACTCAACAACCGATATTGCTATGACGAGTTACGACTCTATTTTTGAACTTTATGCTAACAACAAGGTTCATCCTGATGATAAAAAATTATTCCTTGAAGGTACAAAGTTAGAAGTTGTAACTGAAACAATTTTTCGTTCCGGTGTTCCTTATGAATTAAACTACAGAGAACTTGATAATAACACTACAAAACATATGCAAATTCGCTTTATTCCAATATTTGCAGATGGTGAATCACCAAAGGTTATTGTCGCTTTCCGTTGTATTGATAAAATCGTTCAACAAGAATTGGCACAACGCAAAGAAATCGAAAAACTTCTTAATGACTCTAATCAGCGTCTGAGTGTTATTGAAGCACTTTGCACAGAATATGAAACACTTTACTATGTTGATGCAAATCGTGATGTAGGTATTCCTTATCTCGTTTCTGACCAATGGCCAGATGAATACAAAGAGCATTTCTTATTCCACGAGATTCCTTACACACAATATTTCCACCAATATATAGACAATGATGTTGCTCCAAATCAACGCGAATATGTTAAATCACAAACAGATTTAAAGCTTGTTTCGAGTAAATTGAAAGAGCAGAATTGCTATAGAATCAATTTCGAGGTTTTATCAGAAAACAAGCTTCTTCACTTCCAGATATTTATTGCTCGTATTGGCGAACCTCACGAGCAAGTGTGGGCTTTCAAGAGCATCGAAGAAACTGTTGAGGAACAAATCAAGCAACATAGAATTCTTATTGATGCACTCGACAAGGCTAAGAGAGCCGAACAAGCTAAGTCCAACTTCCTTTTCAATATGTCACACGACATCCGCACACCGATGAATGCTTTTTTAGGCTTTAACACTATTGCAGAGAAAAACATTGATAATAAAGAAGTTGCTCTTGATGCACTTAAAAAGGCTAAGGATTCTGGTCAGCATATGCTCGGTATCATCAATGATATTCTTGATATGGCACGAATTGAGAGTGGTAAACTCGAAATTAACAATGAAATAGTTAATTTCAGCGAGTTAGTAGAAAAACTCAAAGAAATGTTCTCTCACGATATGGAGAAAAAAGGCATTGAATTTGTGACTATCTCTAACATAACTACGCCAGCCATTTATACTGACTCTTTAAGATTATCGCAAATTATAACCAATCTTCTAAGCAACGCATTAAAATTCACCAACTCAGGTGGCAGAGTTGTTTTTCAGGTTTCTGAATTAAAATCACCTGACGATACAAATGCGTACTTCCAGGTACGCATTGAAGACAACGGAGTTGGTATGAGTGAAGAATTCCAAAAGCATCTCTTCAATGCATTTGAGCGTGAACATAACACAACAAAAAGTGGTATTCAGGGCACAGGCTTAGGTCTTGCTATTACCAAAAAGCTTGTTACTCTCTTAGGCGGTACACTTACATATAACAGTATGTTGGGCTTTGGTACAGAATTCACACTTACTTTTAAAGCTACAAAAGCTCAGAAAAAAGTTGTTTCTGAAGAAGTTGCTACCGAGCTTCTTCCTGAACTAAAGGGAAAGAGAATTCTTATAGTAGAAGATAATATGATAAATCGCGAAATTGCTCGTGAATTATTAGAAGAAGAAGGATTTGTAATAGATGAAGCAGAAGATGGTACCATTGCTGTAGAAATGCTTGAAAAAACTCAGAAGGGCTATTACGAATTTGTGCTTATGGATATTCAGATGCCTATTATGAACGGCTACACAACAACACGAAAAATCCGTGGTTCTGACAATACCGACATAGCTGATATTCCTATAATCGCTATGACAGCTAATGCATTTAATGAAGATAGAAAAAATGCATTTGATGCGGGTATGAATGAGCATGTTCCGAAGCCACTCGATATCGACAAGCTTATAGAGGTTTTAAATAAGGTATATTTAGAAACTCACAAAAATTAATTTTAAAATCAGGAATTTTCCTTTGAAAATTCCTGATTTTTTTGTTTTTTATGGTAATGCTATTTGGGGTGATAAAAATGCCTAAAAGAATAGGAAATTATACAATAATGCTACCTAGCCTACCAAGCATAATTGGTAACGCTGGAGTTGTAGGAAAAAAAGAGGGCGAAGGTCCACTCTTCAAGGAATTCGATAAAATTCACGAAGATGAATTCTTAGGTAAAGAAACTTTTGAAAAAGCAGAAAGCGAGCTCGTACGCGATGCAGTGACAAGAGCGCTACAAAAAGCAAATGAAACCCCAGAGGATATTAACTGTTGCTTTTCAGGCGACCTTTTAAACCAATGCATTGGCTCATCATTTGGTTTACGCGAATTTGGTATGCCGTTTTCTGGTCTTTATGGTGCTTGTTCTACAATGGCACTCTCATTGGCACTTTCTGGAACACTTATTGATTCTGGTGCATTAGAAACCGCTGTTGCTTGCACCTCATCACATTTCTGCTCCGCTGAAAGACAATACAGAAATCCCCTTGAATATGGTGGACAACGCACCCCATCTTCTCAATGGACAGTAACAGGAGCTGGTGCTGCAGTTTTAAAAAGCTCAGTACCAGATAATCCACATATTGCCGCCGTGATTTTCGGTAAAATCAGAGACCTAGGAATCACAGATGTCAATAATATGGGAGCCGCAATGGCACCCGCAGCAGCAGAAACAATAAGCACATTTTTAAATGACACCCACACTACACCTGAGGATTTTGATTTGATATTAACAGGGGATTTAGGAAAAGTAGGCAGTGATATTTTAAAAGAGTTGCTTATAAAAGAAAATAATATTGATATTTCCAAAGTTCATAACGACTGTGGTCTTTTGATTTTTGATTTAGACTCACAGGATGTTCACGCAGGCGGTTCAGGCTGTGGGTGTAGCGCAAGCGTTGTCTGCTCTTATATTATAAACAAGCTTCGCAAAAAGGAATTAAAAAGGGTCCTTTTCGTAGGCACGGGTGCACTGCTCTCGCCCACCTCGTCACTACAAGGTGAAAGCGTACCTGGTATAGCACATGGAGTATTATTAACATCTGATTAAGGAGAGTAGGGTACAATGAACTATTGTTTAAAAACATTAAAAAATATTGAAAAGCTAACTAAAGCCTACAAATCAATTTACTTTCTCAAAAAAGTATTATCTGTTTTTTTAATTGTTTATACCGCTGTTAAGGTTATAACTTTTTTTATTAACAAGTAAAAACAACCGCCTCCACAAACTCAATTTGTAGAGGCGGTTATCACTATTACATTAACTTTTTATAAAGCTCAACTATTTCTTCAACACTTGTATCTCTCGGGTTACCTGGTCTGCAAGCATCTGCATAAGCACTTTCTGCAAGGAACTGAATATCCTCTTCTTTTACAATTGCTTTAAGGTCTTCTGGAATACCTACATCAGTTGCTAATTTCCTAACTGCAGCAATTGCAGCAGTGCGAGCACCCTCAATAGTCATTGCTTCTGTGCCTTTAACACCCATAGCCTTTGCAATATCTCTATATTTCTCCCCTGTGCATTCAGCATTATACTCCATTACTGTTGGTAAAATGATAGCATTTGCAACGCCGTGAGGTGTATCGTAAAGAGCACCTAAGCCGTGAGCCATACTGTGAACAATACCAAGACCAACATTTGAGAAGCCCTGACCAGCAATATATTGTGCAAGAGCCATCCCCTCTCTGCCAGCTTCTGTATTTTCACAAGCACCACGAAGATGCTTTGAAATAAGCTCAATAGCTTTAAGATGGAACATATCGGTCATTTCCCAAGCACCCTTTGTAATATATCCCTCAATAGCATGAGTTAAAGCATCCATACCAGTAGCTGCTGTAAGCCCTTTTGGCATTGTTGCCATCATATCTGGGTCAACAACTGCGATTTCTGGAATATCGTGAACATCAACACAAACGAACTTGCGTTTCTTCTCGACATCTGTGATAACATAGTTAATTGTTACCTCTGCTGCAGTACCCGCAGTAGTCGGAACCGCAATGGTAAATGTTGCGTGATTTTTTGTAGGAGCTACGCCCTCAAGACTTCTTACATCAGAAAACTCTGGATTTTCAACTATAATACCAATTGCTTTTGCGGTATCCATAGCAGAGCCACCGCCAATTGCAACAATTGAATCTGCACCCGAAGCCTTAAAAGACTTAACACCATCAAGTACATTCTCAATGGTAGGGTTAGCTTTAATATCGCTAAAGATTTCGTAAGGAATTGATGCATTACTTAAAATATCAGTAACCTTACTTGATACGCCAAATTTAATTAAATCGGGGTCTGTGCAAACAAAAACCTTTTTGTAACCACGTGCGGTAATTTCGTTAGGAATTTCATTAATTGCACCTTTACCGTGATATGAAATTGTGTTTAAAACTATTCTTTGAGCCATGGGAATCTCCTCCTAAAAATTAACATTTTACAATTAATTTGTGATTTGTTCACAAATACGCTTTACAATGTAGATAACTTTTATAAGTATCTAATAATAAATTACACTATTTTCACTAGTTTGTCAATATACTTACAATAAATATATATTTCAAGATTATATTGTTTTCAACTTCAATATGTGATATACTTATTTATATATTATTATAGGAGATTTTTTATGGATATTCCAAAGATTCTTTTAAGTAAAGCAGAAGAAATTGAGTCTGTTCTCAAAGAAAAATGCCCCGAAGCAGCACCATTTTTTAAAGGATGCTTTTTAAACACTATTGAAACAACCGTTACAGAATTAGAAGATGGTAGTTTCTTTGTCATTACAGGTGACATTCCTGCCATGTGGCTTCGCGACAGTGCGGCTCAGGTTAAACCGTATATCCGCTACGCCAACGAAGATGAAAAATTAAAAGAAATTCTTAGAAGTATTATAGAAAAGCACGCTTTCTATGTGTGCCTTGACCCTTATTCAAATGCTTTTAATGCAAAGCCCAACCCAGACTCCGCAAAGGATGAAACTGACTTTTATCACGAGCTTATATGGGAAAGAAAATACGAGGTTGACTCTTTGTGTGCTCCTCTTTATTTATCTTATGAATATTACCAGACCACTCTTGATGACTCTATATTTACAGAGCAATTTCACGAAATGCTTCTAAAAATTTATGAAACATTTAAAAAAGAACAAAATCATTTTGTGAATTCTACATATTTTTTCAATAGAAAGAATTGTCCTGTCATTGACACATTATCTAACGATGGCAAGGGTGAGGATGTTTCTTTTACTGGTATGACATGGTCCGGCTTTAGACCATCTGACGACCGTTGTAAATTAGGCTATTTAATTCCATCTAATATGATGGCTGTGTGCGCACTTAAAAAAGCCGCTGAAATGGCTAATATTGGCTACGAAGATACAAAACTTGAAAGTGAATGTCGCTCTCTTGCTTTTGACATTGATGATGGTATTACGGAATACGGCGTGATTGATAACGAGCGTTACGGAAAGATGTTCGCTTATGAAACTGACGGCAAAGGCAACTTTGTTCTTATGGATGATGCAAACTCACCAAGTCTTCTTTCTGCACCATATTTAGGTTATGTTAAACCAGATAATGAGATTTACAAGAACACCCGCAGCTTCATTCTTTCAAGCAGTAATCCATGGTATTTTGAGGGTAGTGCTGCAAAGGGTATCGGCAGTCCACACACAGGAATGGATAAAATCTGGCATATTGCACTTTCAATGCAAGCACTTACAAGCACAGATGAAAATGAAATCAAAGAGTGTATAAAAATGCTCACTACAACCGATGCCGGAACACTTCTTATGCACGAATCATTTTATAAGAACGATGCAAAGGAATTTACTCGTCCTTGGTTTGCATGGTCAAACAGCCTCTTCTCTGAGCTTTTAATCAGAATTGCAGAGGGTAAGATTCCATATTCTTTATAATTACAAATAAATTTAAATTAGCGCTCTCATTCAGCAAAAAAGAATGAGAGTGCTTTATTATTAGCACTTAGTATAATTGATTCGCGGAGGTTGATATAGCACCCAAGAAACTTTTTTACGTACTTGTTATTTTTAATAAAAATCCACTATCAATAACTTTAACTTTATACAATAATAATCTTGCAAAATATTAAGTCGAGTGATAAAATTTATTCAAAAATAACAACACGGCGAAAGGAGCAAAATATGAAACTCTTAGTTATTATTTTAAACAAAACTGAATGTCTTGAGGAACTCTTAGAAGCATTTACTGAAAACAATATTTCAGGTGCTACTATCATTGATAGTAAAGGTATGCTTCAGGAATTATATGAGCACGATGAATTTAAGTTTATTGGTTCGTTAAGAAGTCTTTTCAACCCTGAACACACAGAAAACAAAACAATTCTTATGGTTACAAAGGAAGAACGTGTAAAAGAAATTTCAAAAATCGCAAATGATGTTACAGGCGGTTTAGATAAGCCTGATACAGGAATTCTTTTCACTTTGCCTATTGATTATTTGGAGGGACTTTCACACTGATGTTATCTTCAATCTCTCTTAATACATTTTTAAATTTAGGTATTATGATTTTCGTTGGTATGGCAGTTGGCAGACTTATGAAGCTCATTAAATTACCTAACGTTACTGGTTACTTAATAGCTGGTCTTTTAATTGGTCCAGGTGTCTTGGGGCTTTTATCTGATGAATTTGTTGAAGGAATCGGAATAATTTCTGACTGTGCTTTAGGCTTTATTGCCTTTTCAATTGGTAATGAGTTTAAAATAAGCTACTTTAAGCGTGTAGGCTCAACTCCGATTGTTATAGCTTGCTTAGAATCATTCTTTGCAGTTCTTGTTGTTGTTATTTCCTTAATGGCTACTGGTCATTCAACTACATTCTCACTTGTTTTAGGTTCCATTGCGGCAGCTACCGCCCCTGCGGCTACAATAATGGTTATCAAGCAATACAAAGCAAAAGGTCCTGTTAGTGAAACCTTACTTTCTGTTGTTGCCATTGATGATGCCACAGCACTCGTAATGTATTCACTTTCAATTGCTCTTGCAAGTGCCTTGGCTGGTACTGCAGCTTCAGCTAAAGAATTAGTTTTAGCTCCAGTAATTGAAATTGGTGGTGCATTGGTTGTTGGTGCTATTTTAGGTTTTATATTCTTGATACCATTAAAATTCTTCAAAAAAGATAGCAATAGGATGGCACTCATAGTCGGTTTCATTTTCTTCGGCTTAGGTCTTTCTGAATTATGTGGCTTCTCTTCACTTCTTTTCTGTATGTCAATGGGTGCAATCGTTGCAAACTTCTCAAGTGATGTAGGACACATAATGAAACTTTGTGACAAAATAACACCACCTATATTTATGCTCTTCTTCGTAGCAAGTGGTGCAGACTTAAAACTTTCTGTTCTTCCATCAGTTGGCGTTGCAGGTGTTGTTTACATAGTATTCAGAGTATTCGGTAAAATGCTCGGTTCTACTCTTGGTGCAGTTATGTGTAAGGCAGATAAAAATATCAGGAAATATTTAGGACCAGCACTTATTCCACAGGCTGGTGTTGCAATAGGTCTCTCACTTGCCGCTGCGAACGTATTACCTGAATACGCAAAAGAAATAAGAACTATAATTCTTTGTGGTACATTAGTTTATGAACTTGTAGGCCCTGCAGTTGCTAAGATTTGTCTTAAAAAGGCAGGAGAAATCAAAGAAGCATAGCATCTTTGATTTAAGGAAACTAGCGAATAGGGACTAGAAAATCGAATAAAATAAAAACATTCTATCATTTACAGTTTACCATAAACTGAATATGATAGAATGCATTTTTATATCTGATACCTAATCCCTAGCATCTAGTCCCTTGTCCCGGTAACTTCTTCCTCTGGAAGAAGTTTGTCTTCTTTCGCCTTTTTTAGTGTCACAATCAAGATTATAACCGATACAACAAGTAAAACCAAAAGAATTACAATATAAGTGTGTTTCTTGCTTTCCATAACCTCATCTTCTTCATCTGAAACAACCTCACCTAAAGCATTTGTTTCATCTACATAACTGATGTCAGTATAACGCTCATTTACATCTACTGTAAATTGAAATTCATCACTTGCACTGACAGGAACAAGAAAAAGTAAAACGCAAGAAATAATTACAAAAATTATTGATAATACTTTTATTTTCATAAAACCACCTGATTTTATAAAAGCCATCTCATAAGAGATGGCTTTTAATTATAAACTTAATATTGGAAATCATAATACTTACAAGTATTAAGAAGCTGACCTGAAAGAGCAACATCACCAATAAGTGAAATCTTTGCATTAGCATTAATATCAACAGTTGCAAAGTGACCAAGAGAAACGAATTTACCATCCTTTGTCATTTCAGCAACAATCTTATAGTCGTTATATAAAACTGATCTGCTGTTAACTGCTTTAATAACTGAAAGACCATCAATTGTTTCCTGAATACCTTCCCAGAAAAGAATTGAGCTTGTAACCTGTGCTAAGAAGCTTGATTCTTCATTCATAGGAGTATCTTCATCCATCATAATAATAGTGATTTCATAGTTACCATTTGGAAGGTCTTTCTTTGTAGCACTTGCAACTTTTGATAAGTCTGTAAGTGTACAGTCTGGGAAACGGTTTTTAGCATCATCTGAGCCTTTAGCCTGAACCTGCACCTCAGCGTCTGCTTCTTTTGTCATAAAACCATCTATAATTGGTTTAAGTACTGTACCAGCGGCACCCATATCAAGAACTGGGAGCTCCTGGAACTCAATTTTATTGTAACCAGCTTTACCTGTAGTTGCCATTTCATGAGCAGATTTCTTATAAAAATCAAACACTTGTTCTTTACTCCATGCGTTTTTATCGGTAGCTTGATTATCGCCAGCTGGTTTATTTGCATCTGGTGTTGCCTGTGTAGAGCCACCTGGTGTTGCAGAAGTTGAACCACCTGGTGTTGCCTGTGTAGAACCGTCTGGTGTTGTTGAAGTTGAAGCACCTGGTGTTGTTGATGTTGAACCACCTGGTGTTGTTGATGTTGTGCCACCTGGTGTTGTTGATGTTGTGCCACCTTGTGGTGTTGTAGAGGTGCTACCACCTGGTGTTGTAGATGTAGTGCCATCTGGTGTTGTTACTGTACCATCCTGCTGAACAGTAGCACCTGAGCCGCCTTTTGCGAGAATTACAACTGAAGCTATTGAAACAGCATTGCTTGTAATGATTGTGAAAAACAAAGCAATACTGAGAATAATAGCAACTACTTTTAAATCTGAGCTTTTCATTGGTATTATACCCCTTTCAATTTCTGCCCACAATAATAGGCATATTTCTCAATAGTAATAGATTACCTTAATTTTCTAAAAAAGTCAATACCATATTTAACATATTGTTAAATATTACAAAAAAGACCAACTCGTTTGCACGAATTGGTCTTATGTAGTTTAATTTACAAATTAATATTTGAAATCTGTGTATTTAGCATTAAACTCAAGTTCACCATTAGCATTGATTGAACCATTAAGAGTTGCTGTGATATAACCTACACCTCGGTGAGTAATGCTTACAAATTTACCATCTGCAGTCATAACAGCTGTAATTGTGTAATCTTTATATACAATCTGACCATCAAGGCTCTTAACTATAGAAATATCTTTAACTGCTTCCTGAACATCACCATAGTCAAGGAATTCTCTTGACATTTTAACGAGACCATCTGCATCTTTGTATGATGGGTTAGTCTGTTCTACTAAAACGATTGTAACAACATAGTTTGCACCATCTTTTTTAGCTGTTGCGCTCTTAACATATTTCTTGTCGCAATCACTGATAGGCATACGATTTTTAGCATCATCTGAACCCTTTGGATTTTCTTTTACTTCAGCTTCTTCTTCTGTTGTCATAAAACCAGCAATAATTCCCTCAATTGCACTACTAAGCATACCAAGACCTTCGATTTTTAAAATCTTCTGCCAACCAATTTTGTTGTAGCCTGCAGTACCGTTTAAGTGAATTTCTTTAGCAGCCTTCTGATAGAAACCGAGTGGGTCTTTTAAAACTGGGTCGTTTGCATCAGCAGCGTTACCGCCCTGTTGTGTTGCGCCACCTTGCTGTGTTGCACCACCTTGCTGTGTTGCGCCACCTTGCTGTGTTGTGCCACCCTGTGGTGTTGTTGATGTTGTGCCACCCTGTGGTGTTGTCTGTGTTGTACCACCTGGTGTTGTTGATGTTGTGCCACCTGGTGTTGTTGATGTTGTGCCACCTGGTGTTGTTGATGTACTACCACCTGGTGTTGTTGATGTACTGCCACCTGGTGTTGTCTGTGTACCCTGTTGTGTATCACCTGTACCAGGAGCAACAGTCTGAACAGCAGCACCTGAGCCACCTTTTGCAAGAATTACAACTGAAGCTATTGAAACAGCATTACTTGTGATGATTGTGAAAAATAAAGCAATACTGAGTATAATAGCAACTACTTTTAAATCTGAACTTTTCATTGGTAAAAATACCCCTTTCAAATTTTTTGGAAAGACATCCAAATATTAGCGTAGTTACACGCATTCACATAATAAAGATACATTAAAATCGTAAAAAAGTCAATATTTTTTCGACAATTCATTAATGATTTGTAAATATTTTTTTAAAATCGTCAAAAAGACTAATAAACCTTAGATTTTTTGTGCATTCCATATATCTTTTGCATACTCATTTATAGCTCTGTCAGCGGCAAATCGGCCTGAGTTTGCAATATTAGAAAGCATCATCTGGTTCCATTTTTTCTTATCTTTAAATGTTTCAACCATTTTTTGCTGAGCACGTCTGTAATCTGCAAAATCTGCAAGAACCATAAATGGGTCGTGGTGCATAATAGTACCACTGATATCTGAGAAGTTCTGACCATTAATTCCGTGAGAAATGAAGTCAAGCACTTTTCTTATATCCTCGTTATTGTTATAGAAGCTCATTGGGTCATAGCCACGACTTCTTAAAGAGTTAACCTCTTCTGTTCTCATACCGAATAAGAACATATTATCATCGCCAACTGACTCGTGAATTTCTACGTTAGCACCATCAAGTGTACCAATGGTAATAGCACCATTCATCATAAGCTTCATATTACCAGTACCACTTGCCTCTTTACCCGCAAGAGAAATCTGCTCTGAAACATCTGCCGCCGGCATAAGCTTTTCAGCATTACTTACATTGTAATCTTCAACATAAAGAACCTTAAGTCTACCTTTAACATCAGGGTCATTATTTATTAAATCAGCAAGTGCTAAAATGAATGAAATAATTCTTTGTGCTACGTGGTAACCAGGAGCAGCCTTTGCACCGAAAATATAAGTGTGTGGTGTAAATTCTTTGTCTGGATTTTCTTTGATTGTAAGATAATCAAGCACAATGTTGAATGCATTGAGGTGTTGACGTTTGTACTCGTGAAGACGTTTAACCTGAACGTCAAAAATAGAGTTAACATCAAGCTCCTGACCAGTTGTTTTCTTAATAAAGTCTGCAAAATCTTTTTTGTTTTCCATTTTGATTTCTGCTAACTTATTAAGAACATCTTTATCATTCTTATAATCATTGAGTTTTGAAAGATTATCTGCATCGTAAACGAATTTATCGTTACCTAAGAGTTCTTTTAAATAAGCAGTAAGTCTTGGGTTTGCCTGACAGAGCCAACGTCTGTGTGCAATACCATTTGTAACATTTGTAAATTTATCTGGCATTAAGCGGTAGAAATCGTTAAAGAGTGAATCTTTAAGAATCTGACTGTGAAGACCAGAAACGCCGTTAACACTGTGACAAGTAGCAACACAAAGGTTTGCCATACGAACAACGCCACCAGAAATAATTGCAGTTCTTTCTACATAATCCGCATCGTGTGTTGATTCCCAAATATAACCTCTGAAACGATTGTCAATCTCTTTAATAATTTCATAAACACGTGGAATAAGTCTTTTAACAAGCTCTTCACTCCAGCATTCAAGTGCTTCACTCATAACTGTGTGGTTAGTATAAGCCATAGATTTTGTAACAATATTCCATGCATCATCCCAACCATAGCCACATTCGTCGAGGAGAATTCTCATAAGCTCAGGAATGGCCATTGTAGGATGGGTATCGTTAATATGAATAGCAACTCTGTCTGAGAAATTGTCGAGTGTGCCGTTTACTCTCAAGTGATGGCGGACAATATCCTGAACAGAAGCAGATACTAAGAAATACTGCTGACGAAGTCTTAAAGCCTTGCCTTCTGGATGGTTATCTGATGGATAAAGAACCTTACTGATAACCTCTGCCATAGCCTGACGTTCCATTGAACGAATATAATCACCTTCGTTAAAGAGTTTCATATCAAACTCAGGTGCTTTTGCAGTCCAAAGACGAAGAATACTTACACATTTACCATCCTTACCAGGAACAAACATATCGTAAGGAATAGCTTTAATAACTGTTCCGTTTTCAATTTCTACGTGGTGATACTGGTCATCCCATGTATCTTTAACAGTACCTTCAAAAGTAATATCTACTGAGCTACTTTCTCTTGGTACGAGCCATACGTCACCGCCAGGAAGCCAGTTGTCAGGAAGCTCAGTTTGTTTACCATCAATAAGCTTCTGACGGAAAATACCATATTCATAAAGAATTGAGTAACCACGTGCTGAGTAGCCCTGTGTTGCAAGACCATCTAAGTAGCAAGCAGCAAGTCTACCCAGACCACCGTTACCAAGACCAGCATCTGGTTCACATTCATAAAGGTCATCTAATTTAATACCTAAATCTTTGAGAACACTTTTAAAAGTATCTGTAAGATTAAGGTTATAAAGGTTATTTTTAAGAGAACGACCCATAAGGAATTCCATTGAAAGATAGTAAACGTTCTTTTTACCGCTTTCGTCAGATTTCTTAACTGTTTCGCCTCTGCCCTCTGTCATCATATCTCTGAGAATCATTGCGATTGCTCTATAATATTGCTCATTTGTAGCATTATGAGTAGAAACACCAAAGAAATGAAGAAGTCTGTTTTCAAGCATTTCTTTTGCTTGTTTCTTTGTAAGTTTATAATTCATAGTATCACTCCAAAAAATAGATGGGTTTATTTTACACTATTTCACGTTAAATTGCAATATTTAACTAATAAATACTATTGGATAATTTTTCTAATATTACGCTTTTTCCTCCTTGAAATTTTTGAAAAAAGTCAACATAAACGGCAGTGAAACAAAAAATGTTATTATATCTGTTACTGTTTGCGATATCTGCACACCAGTTAAGCCAAAAGCACTTGAGAGTACAAGTAGTATTGGTATAAATATAAGACCACTTCTCAAAGCAGACAAAAATGTTGCAATTTTGTTTTTACCAATACTTTGGAACATCATATTACAGCATATACTTAAGGGCTGAAAAAACAGTGCTATGAGTTGAGCCTTAAGAGCAAATGAACCAATTTCTATAACAAGTGGGTCATCTCTGAAAATGCCTACGAGATGATCACTAAAAAAAAGACCAACAACCGCCAAGGCACTCAAAAGCAACTCCCCTACTCCCCACGTAAAGAAAAAGCCTTTTTTTACCCTTTTATATTTCTTCGCACCGTAGTTAAACGAACAAACCGGTTGAAAGCCCTGTCCAATACCAAGACCAACAGCAAAAATGAAGAAACAAATTCTGTTAACAATAGTCATACCTGCTACTGCAGCGTCACCATAAACACCTGCAGCGTTATTGAGCAACATGGTCGATATACTTGAAAGACCTTGTCGCATAAGGCTCGGTAAACCGGTAAAGCAAATATTTTTAAGCTGTGGCAAACCGTTTTTCAACATCTTAACAGAAAGCTTACTTTGTGTTTTATTCCTTAAAAACATACTTAGTAAAATGCAGAAGCTTATAAGCTGAGAAACAGCAGTTGAAATACCAGCACCGTGAATACCCAAATCAAATATTCTTATTAAAACGAAGTCACCAAATATATTGAGAATGCCACCTGCTGTAAGCCCTACCATAGCAAGAGCCGCCTTACCTTCATAACGAAGTATATTATTAAGCACGAAACTTGCCATAGTTACTGGTGCGGCAAAAAGAATCCACAAAGCGTAATCCTTAGCAAAAGGTAAAATAGTAGGCGTGCTACCGAGCAACTTTAAAAATGGTGTAGAAAACAAAAGTCCCACAAGAGTAATAACAAGACCCGCACACAAAGATGTAAAAAATGATGCAGAGGCAACAAAACTTGCTGTTTTTGTATCCTTTGCACCTAACTTTCTCGAAATAATACTTCCGGCACCATGTCCTAACATAAAGCCTATAGCCTGTATTACAGCCATCAAGCCGAACACCACGCCTACAGCACCACTTGCACTTGTGCCTAACGTACCAACAAAGTATGTGTCGGCCATATTATAAATATTAGTTACAAGCATACTTATTGTAGTTGGAATACCTAATTTTATAATCAGTTTACCTACAGGCGTTTCTGTCATAAATTTATAATGTTTATCAATAGAATTAGCACTTTCCACTTAATCACCGCCAATATTTTAATTATAGCATATTAACTGGGTAGTGTTCAAGTGGCTAGTGTAGCTAGTTGCTAGTGCTCAGTTGTTAGTTGTTAGGTGTTAGGTGTTAGGTGTTAGTTTGTAGGGGCAGACCTGTGGTCGCCCGAAATTAGTAGTTAGAAAACAGAAAGCGGTAGAATTAAATTTGATTATATTCAATTAACTGGTTATTGGAAATAGTGTATTATTGTGTTATAAAATAAATGAAACGTTTCAAAACGCAAAAAAGGTGATAATATGAATATTGAAAAAGTAGGATTACAAATCGCAGAATTACGAAAAAATAAATGTCTAACACAAAATGATTTAGGTGAAAGATTATGCGTCAGTTTTCAGGCTGTGAGCAAATGGGAACGTGGTGAAACTTTACCTGATACAGCAATTCTACCCGATTTAGCAAGTGTTTTATGCACTACTATTGATTACATTTTAAATGGTGGTGAAAAGAGGGTCGAATTTAAAGGAAAAATAAATGTATCTGATATGATCAGCGGAATAAAAGCGCTAAAAGATATGGGTGAATATTTGGGAAAAGATAATTTAATATATCTCAATGCAATTAAAGGTATAAATGAAAATATGAACACCGATATTGAAGCCGCATTTAAAGATGACTACGCATTTGAAGCATTTGTTACAGAAACAATTATTCAAAGTTTGAGTATGGGTGCTTATGTTGATGTAACAGACATAAAAAATAACTTTAAGCACGAGCATTTTAAAAATATAGTTTTAAATTATTGCGAGAAGTGTGGTATTAAGTAGGAAGGAGAGCTTTGTGGTTTGTAGTATCGTTTTTAGTGGAAAAGTATTTTTAGAGAATAGATAAGAAAGAATATAGAACAGAGAATAATACAAAACAAAAATCCGTCCACTTTGTGAACGGATTTTTATTTTGGCGGAGAAGGAGAGACTCGCAAGGCTCTGCCTTGCTTTGCTTCGCAAAACCGATTGTGTTCGGCTTCGCCGAGTTGAGTTCGAGTCTCTCCCCTATCTTGAACAAAAAAATAAACCCTACACAACACTGTGGTTGTATAGGATTCATTTTGGCGGAGAAGGAGAGACTCGAACTCTCGCGCCGGTTTCCCGACCTACGCCCTTAGCAGGGGCGCCTCGTCACCAACTTGAGTACTTCTCCATTGGTAACCTGTCTGGTTATTATTAAATTAGCCTTTCATAAAGAAAGGCTTTGGCGCAGAGGGTGGGATTCGAACCCACGGTACGTTGCCGTACGACGGTTTTCAAGACCGTTCCGTTATAACCACTTCGGTACCTCTGCAATTATTACGGATGATATAATAACACACGAAAAACAAATTGTCAATGCTTTTTTTGAATTTTAAAAATAATTTTTATCAATTGCACCTATCCCCTTTTTATGCTACAATAAATGCATCTTAATTTTGGACGGTGCATTATGGGTGTTGTAAGAATGATATTAAGTTTAATCCTGACAGTTTTCCAACTTATTGGTTCGTTTATTGTTCCTGGTGACAGTTTCGACTACATAAAAGAATCTTTCACTACTACAAATAAGGCGTGCTATTCAGAAAGATATTACAAAATCTCAGAAACACGTAAAAATAATACTGACACATGGCGTAATGGTATGGTTTCAGGGAACGGACTTCAAGGTGTTATTACAAGTGGTGCACCTTACAGTGATTCACTTATTTATCAAAATATACATTTTATTATGCCTAATGAAAAAGTACGTTACTGCCCTGACACGTCAGAAGAATTAGAAACCGTAAAACAGAATATTGCTGAAAGTAAAGACATTGTTGACACTGCAAGTTACGATGACGTTTATTCTTTCCACCCAGGCGGTGCTTTAAGAATCAAACAATCATGGCAACCAACTATAAAATATTACAGATACACAAATTACGAAACTGCTGAAGCAGGTGTTGAATATACAAATTTCGGTGGTACGTGGGAAAGATTTTCTTTCACTTCTCAGACAGATAATGCAACCATTACAAAAATCTCTGAGTCTTCAAAAGGTAAAAAAGTTAATTTAACACTTTCTTTCGACAACATTTCTACTTTTGCAAACTTTGAGAATGGTTCTGAAGTAGATTTAAAATACAAAAAATTAGTTTCGGAAAATCTTGACACAATCTCTTTTATTGCACACTACCCTGAGTATGAAGAAAGCGAACTAAAAAATGGTGCTTATGCTACTGTTGTTTACGTAATAACAGAAGGTGGCACAAAAGAAAAAGTTACTTTAAAAGACGTAAAAGATACACAATACTGTGGTGTGGATAACCCAGGCTTAAAAATAACTGATGCCGACAATGTTTATCTTATTGCGATTTCAGAAAGAAATCATAACGTTGGAACTATAGAAGAATTCACAAAAGCAACTAACTACAAATTAATAAGTGATATTACTACTAAAGCTTCAGAAATTGAGAAAAAATACACTAAAGATGGAAAATTCAGTTACAATGCTTCAATAAAAGAACACGCAAAAATATTCTCTAACGAATACAATAAAGTCACTTTTAACCTTGGCGACAGCAACAACACTGTTTCAAACGAAAAACTCATTTTAAAGCAAATTGGCAAAGAAAACATTAATAACGATTTAGCCGAAAGAGCATACTACTCTGGTAGATATGCTTATCTTTGCTGTGCAGGCTACTCAACGTCTAGACTTGGTGGTATGTGGACTGGTGAATGGGCACCTGGTTGGGGCAGCAAATACACAATGGATGCGAATGTAAATTTGCAGACTTCTTCGCTTAACACAAGCAATATGAACTCTACCTACTTAGGCTACGCAACATTCCTTTTAAGACAAATGCCAGACTGGGAAGAAAACGCTAAAGCAACCCACGGATTCAGGGATGCAATTCAGGCTCCAGTAAACACAGATGGTGACACGGCGGTTATAACTGAAACCTGTTACCCTTACCCTTTCCGTTACTGGAATGCGGGTGCTTCGTGGATGTTAAACCCGCTTTACGAAACGTTACTTTCATACGGTGACGTAAAAATTCCGATTTCAGAAGATTTCGATTTATACAAATTAAAATCAGTACTTTCGGTAACAGAAGAAGATTTAACCGACGAAGATATAAATGCACTCGAAGAAAAGGGATATTTAGATTTAAGAAGTGAAATTCTATTACCTTTACTTATTAAATCTGCAAATTACTGGAACCAAATAATGACCCCTGAATATTACACCGATAAAAATGGTGAAGTTCAATTTGAAAAAGGCAAAAAAGATTTGCTTGAAAACGAAACTTATGCAATTCTTCCGAGTTATTCACCTGAAAACAATCCAGAAAACTACCCAAGCCCATCTGTTGCAAATGCGGCAATAGATATTTCTGCTTGTAAAAGCAACCTTTTAATGCTCATTGAAATTATGAAAAGTGTTGATGAAAACGCTGACACAAGTTATTGGGAAAACCTTTTAGAGAAACTTCCGCCATACCTTTACGATGAAACAGGTGCACTCAAAGAATGGGCGGCAAATGAATTCACAGAAAATAATCTTCACAGACATTTAAGCCACCTTTACTGTGCTTGGCCAATGTTTGAAACACAAGACGATGACGCACTCAAAAAAGCGTGTGACCAGGCAATTTTAAACAGAGCAAGTGAAAACCAGGCAAGTCACGCATTAGTACACAGAGCGTTGATTGGTGCAAGGCTCAAAGATTCAGTTGCAGTTGAAGATTCTCTTGTAAATCTTATGAATCACGGAATATATTATGATTCTATGATGACAAACCACGACTACGACAGGAACAGTTGTTATTGCACCGACTTTACAATAGGTTATTTAGGAATTATAAACGAAAGTCTTGTTTACTCTTATAATGACAAAATAGAACTTTTACCTGCAATTCCTGAAAGTTTTGAAACTGGTGAAATCTGTGGTTTAAGAACAAGAAACCGTTGTGTAATAGACTCCTTAAAATGGGATATGAACACATCAACTGTTACTGCTACAATTCATTCTGAAATAGCACAATCGTTAACAGTTTCGTGTGGACTTTCAGATGATATAACAGAAATTGAATTCAAAGAAAACGAAGCAAAAACAGTAGAATTCAAATTCTGACGGGCGACCAAGCTTAAGCCCCTACAACTGACTACTGACCACTGACTTACTTACTGACCACTGAATAAAAAAACTCGGCTTTGAGCCGAGTTTTTTATTCTATCTCTTCAATATCATAAGGTGTAGTCTGGTAAACAAAGTAGTTAAGCCAGTTATTGTAAAGAAGTGTAGCGTGTGAACGCCATTTTGCCTGTGGCTCTTTTTCGGGGTCATCTTGGGGAAAATAATTTTCTGGAATATTAGGGTTAATACCAGCAGCTAAATCTCTTAAATATTCATTTTTAAGAGTATCTGCATCATATTCAGAATGACCTGTAACAAAAATCTGCTTACCATTATCAGTTGTTACAATATACACACCAGCATCTTCTGATGAAGCAATAATTTTAAGTTCTGGAACTTTTTCAATATCTTCACGCTTAACAGTTGTATTTCTTGACTGTGGAACCCAGAATTCATCGTCAAAGCCTCTTAAAAGAATTGACTTCTTATAATCTGCTGTGTGTTTATAAACACCCGAAAGTTTTTCTTTTAACGGATATTTTTTAATACCATAATGGTAATAAAGCCCCGCCTGAGCACCCCAACAGATATGGAATGTGCTTGTTACGTGAGTTTTACTCCATTCCATTATTTCGCAGAGTTCATCCCAGTATTCAACTTCTTCAAACTCCATTTTTTCTACTGGTGCACCAGTAATAATAAGACCATCAAATTTTCTGTGCTTAACATCTTTAAAAGTTTTATAAAACTCAAATAAATGCTCCTGAGAAGTGTTTTTTGAAGTATGTGACTCTGTGTGAATAAACTCAAACTCAACCTGTAACGGTGAGTTACCCAAAAGTCTTGAAAGCTGTGTTTCAGTTTCAATCTTTTTAGGCATTAAATTTAAAAGTAATATTTTAAGCGGACGAATATCCTGAGTTATAGCTCTTGTGTCCGTCATAACAAATATATTTTCTTCAGCTAAAATATCAACTGCTGGAAGTCCGTTTGGAATTTTAATAGGCAAACCTTCTTGCCCCTTTCATTTATTATAATGCCGACCGCAGGCCCTTAATTCCGAATTATGCATTCCGAATTAATCTCCTAACGCCTGTTTAATATCGTTAATTAAATCCTCTGCATTTTCAAGTCCGCAAGAAAGACGAACTAAATCTGGTGAAACACCTGCTGCACGAAGCTCGTCGTCATTCATCTGACGGTGAGTTGCACTTGCTGGGTGTAAGCAACAGCTTCTTGCATCTGCAACGTGAGTTTCAATAGCAATAATTTTAAGCTTCTTCATAAATTCTTCAGCAGCTTTTCTGCCACCTTTAACACCAAAGCTAACAACACCACAAGTACCATTTGGAAGATACTTTTGTGCTAAACTGTAATATTTATCGCCCTCAAGACCTGCATAAGTAACCCATTCAATTTTGTCGCTTTCTTGCAAGAATTTTGCAACTGCAAGACCATTTTCACAGTGACGTTTTATACGAACGTGAAGACTTTCAAGTCCTAAATTGATATAAAATGCGCTTTGTGGAGATTGAACTGAGCCTAAATCTCTCATAAGCTGTGCAGTAGCCTTTGTAATGAATGCGCCTTCTTTACCAAAGCGTTCAGCATAAGTTACGCCGTGGTAACTATCGTCTGGTGTACAAAGACCAGGGAACTTATCAGCGTGTGCCATCCAGTCAAATTTACCAGAATCAACAATACAACCACCAACAGAAGCACCATGACCATCAATATATTTTGTAGTTGAATGAGTAACAATGTCTGCTCCCCATTCAATAGGACGACAATTAACAGGAGTTGCAAATGTATTATCTATAATAAGCGGAACGCCATGAGCGTGAGCAGCCTTTGCAAATTTTTCAATATCAAGAACTGCTAAAGCAGGGTTTGCAATAGTTTCGCCGAATACTGCCTTTGTATTAGGTTTAAATGCAGCGTTTAATTCTTCCTCTGTGCAATCAGGAGAAACGAATGTGAACTCAATACCCATTCTTTTCATTGTAACTGCAAAGAGATTATATGTACCACCATAAATAGCAGATGATGAAACAACATGGTCACCATTAGATGCTAAGTTAAATACTGAATAGAATGAAGCAGCCTGACCTGAACCTGTAAGCATTGCTGCTGTACCGCCTTCAAGTTCTGCAATTTTAGCTGCAACTAAATCGCAAGTAGGATTCTGAAGTCTTGAGTAAAAATAGCCTGTTGCTTCAAGGTCAAAAAGCTTACCCATATCTTCACTTGTATCATATTTAAAAGTTGTGCTCTGGTAAATAGGAATTTGTCTTGGTTCGCCATTACCAGGTGTATAACCACCCTGCACACATTTTGTTTCTATTTTATAATCGCTCATTTTAATATCTCCTTTCGAGCAACTTAAATTTAATAATTAACCAGCAAGAACAATGCACCAATAAACTGTTCTGCCATCTTTAGAATAAGCACCAACGCCTATTTCACTGAAATTTTGGCTCTTAAACGCTTTACAACTTTGTGCTTCTTTAAGCATTTTGTCAAAACATTGACCATAGCTTGTTGTTGAAACACACATTACTTTATCGGCACATTTATAAGAAATATTATTCTGGTCAAGCAATGTATTGTAATATGTATCGTCACCGCGTCTTAATGCTGTACCAGTTTGTGTAACAAACTCAAAAGCCGCCTGATCTGCTATTTTTGAAAGCTCCTCAGAAATTATTAAGGTTTTTAATGAATTATCGCTCTGAACCTTTCTGTATTCATTAATAAGAGCCACCATTTCTTCTTCATGCTTATTAAATTCGTAAGCAGGCATATACTCCTTTGCTCTAAGCTGAGCCGCAATCCTCAAAGCAAGTCTTGCATCTGCAACCTTTAATTCACCATCACAATCAATATCCGCCGCCGAAAAGTCGTGCTCACTTAAATTATTCTCCGAAATTCCAATAGCCGTTTTCAGTATATTTCTTGCATCTGTTACTGTAACCGCACCATCGTTATCAACATCCCCGTAATAACGCTTAACCTCAAAAGCAACCATAGGTAAACAAGTAACAGCAATTAACATAACTGCAACAATTATTATCGCAATTCTTTTTAAATTCTGTTTCATTTTTAACAACTCCTTTACTATAATTGCTGTTCTTCATTAATAAAGTGTAACTTCCTGTAATTCCAACTCACCTCTGAAAGATGTGAATTTTATTTTCACTCTTTTGATTTCAGTTGGTGTTATTTTATGTATTCTCTTGTAACCTACAATTCCGCCTTTATCTACCCTTTTGAATTTACCATCACCAGTATCAAGATAAAGCTCGTATTCTTCGACGTGCTGACCGTTAGCTATATGCTCCATCATAAGCACTTTGTCAAACATATCTTTTTCTTTAAAGGTAAAAATAATTTCAGGCTCTTTATCATCAATTGCAGGCTTCCAAGTTTTATCTTCTTGGGAATTCATAAGATTTTTAACGTCATATTCACCTGAAAGTGAACTACTTGCAGTAATTTCTGCAATGCTTGAAACCTTATAAGCATAGCTTTGTTTATGACTTTTACCAAAAGCCATTAAAATCTGATAATCCATTTCTGCAAAGCTACCATCTTTCATTGGTGGCACACCTAACATCAAAGCACAGTTTGCACCAACAGATTCTAAATAAAGTTTCTGTAATCTATCTTTAGTTTTTGCAGAGTACTCATCTTCCTTATGGTAGTACCATCTGTCTCTCATTGAAACAGAAACCTCACAAGGATACCATATAAACTCAGACTCTTTTTTAATTGCCTTTCTTGAGCCTAAGTCCATATTATGCTTCTTCTCGCGTTTTTTATTTTTTCTTGATGGTGGTTCTTTACTTCTCTTGATAGCCTCTTCAATACTGTAATATTTTGGAACTACGCTCCACTCGTTTTTACGGATTACACCCCATTCATTGCCATACCAACGAACATCAGGACCAACGAGTGAAATTACGGCATCAGGTTGACATTCTCTTACAACCTTATAATAACCCTCCCAGTCGTATTCCTGAGTGTAGCCTTTGCCATTATCTTCTGCCGCACCATCAAATCGAACATAGAATATGTCGCCATAATTTGTAAGAATTTCTCTTAAAAGTTTTTTGAAATATTCGTTATATTCCTCACCTTTGCCATAGCTTTCAGAATTTCTGTCAAGTGGTGAAATTGCAATACCGAATTTAATACCTTGTTTTTTACATTCTTCGGAAAGCAATTTAACCATATCTCTGTCCTCTACTTCCCAATTCACAGATTTTTCAATTGTATAATCGGTAAGTTTTGAGTACCAGAGGCAAAAACCATCGTGATGCTTTACATTAAGCACCATTCCTTTGAATCCTGCTTCCTTAAAAAATGTTACCCATTCTTCTGCATTAAATTTTTCAGGAACAAAATTTACAGGGTCAACATTACCGTCAGTCCATTCTCTGTTAATAACCGTAGGAAGGCCAAGATTAATAAAGCCGTAAAATTCTGTTTTCTGCCACTCCAACTGGCGTTTTGACGGCTTTATTTCTGCCGCAATTTCATAAGGTTTCATATATGTAAAAATCCTTCTTCAGTATTTTGCAAGGCAACGGACACCGTCACCTTGCAACATCAAACTAATTATTTACCATTGTCATTATTTGTAACAACAATATCTGAACCCGAACCTAAAATATCTTTTATGACAATATCACCGATTTTAACAGGTGCTTTTATAGATGCTTCATTTATAAGCTTCATACAATCAAACATCTTATCTTTAGGAACAGGCTTTGAAGATTTTACAGGAACAACAGGCAAAGCACCATCTATAAGCTTTACCGTTGTTGTAAGGCTTCTTACTGGATTTGTAAGTTCATCTCTTGCATAGGCGTCACCGCGTTTACAAGTGTTACCTGTTACAGAAAGAATTTCGCCGTTTTCAATCTCCACTTCAATAGGACAACCTAACGGACAGGATACACAAATTAAATTCTTTTTCATTTTCAGTACCCCCTTATTCTTCTATTCTTACAGTGATTTCACTGTTTTCATTCATATTTTTAAGCATCTCAGGTGTAATTAAAACATTTTCCATTTCACCTGGTGCTAACATAACCTTCTTCTTAGATGAAAGAATATTGCCATCACATTCAACAACGACCTTGGCACCTTTATAAACTTGTCCCACTCTGAAATAAAGCTTTACGCCCTCTTCATTTTTTATATCAACCCTTTGTGGAACAATGTAACGAACACCATTGATACCTTTAGTGTTTACATATGTGCCCTCTTGCTTTTTACCAAAAATGTAATTTGCAGCACCTTTACCAGCAATTTTACTTTCCTCAGTAACATAGTCAACAAGGTCATGAACCTGTAAAACATTACCACACGCAAAAATACCTTTATGGAGTGTTTCTCTGTATTCGTCAACAACAGGTCCGCCTGTGATTCCGTCAAGGTCAACACCAACGCCCTTTGAAAGCTCGTTTTCAGGAATAAGACCAACTGAGAGAAGAAGTGTATCACATTCAATATATTGCTCGGTACCAGGAATTGGCTTTAATTTTTCGTCAACATTAGCAATAGTAACGCCCTCGAGTCTTTCTTTACCATGAGTAGCTATAACTGTGCAACTGAGTCTTAACGGAATACCAAAATCGTCAAGGCACTGAACAATATTTCTTTTAAGACCACCCGAATAAGGCATAAGCTCACAAACAACCTTAACCTCTGCACCCTCAAGTGTCATTCTTCTTGCCATAATAAGTCCTATATCACCAGAACCTAAAATAACAACCTTTTTACCTGGCATATATCCATCAATATTTACATATTTCTGTGCAGTACCAGCAGTCATAACACCAGCAGGACGAGAACCTGCGATTGACAGAGCACCACGAGGTCTTTCACGACAACCCATAGCAAGAACTACTGCAATTGCCTGAAATTTAATAAGACCATCTTTATTATTAA
The DNA here is from genome assembly GCA_045613085.1 of Acutalibacteraceae bacterium. Classification (GTDB taxonomy): domain Bacteria; phylum Bacillota; class Clostridia; order Oscillospirales; family Acutalibacteraceae; genus DTU089. Next base: position 63,825 of record JAZLAG010000003.1, read on the forward strand.
CAGCTGTAACGACATTGTCCTTAGAAATATCTAAAACCATTGTATCAGTAAAAACATCAATATCAGTTTTTTCTACCTCAGCAATAAATCTGCCAGCATATTCAGGACCTGAAAGCTCTTCACCAAAATAATGAAGACCGAAGCCAGTGTGAATACATTGTTCAAGAATACCGCCGAGTGTTTCAGCTCTTTCTAAAATGACGATTTTCTGAACGCCCTCTTCCTTAGCCTGAAGAGCTGCCGCCATACCAGCAGGACCACCGCCAACTACAACTAAATCATAATTTAACATCTTTCCTGCCTCCTTACTTTGTTTTATCGTACATTATATTTGAATTTCCACCGAACTTAGTTATTGTATTAACAGGAACATTTAATTCTCTTGCTAAAATTTCAACAACCTTGCTACCACAGAAGCCACCCTGACATCTGCCCATTCCGGCACGGGTTCTTCTTTTAACACCATCAACATCTCTTGCACCTGCTGGAGCGTGAATAGCATCAATAATTTCACCCTCAGTAATTGTTTCACAACGGCAAACTATTCTGCCATAAGCCTTATTTTTCGCAATAAGCTTTTCTCTCTGTGTTGAGGTCATTTCTCTGAAACGAACAGGCTCAGGTCTTATTGGGTTAAATGCTGATTTCTTTTGGACATCGCCTATAAGCTCTGTTACAATACCACCAACCATTTCAGCAATAGCAGGAGCGGAAGAAAGACCAGGAGATTCAATACCAGCAACATTTATAAAATTCTTATTTTTCTCGGATGAACCGATTATAAAATCATCAGCTGTGCAGTGAGCACGGTTACCACTGAATGATGTAATTGCATTTCTTAATGATACCGCAGGAATACTCTTAATAGCTGAATTATAAACACTCTCAAGCCCCTCTGCAGTTGTATCAACATTATCACCATCATCGTGCTCTACAGCAGATGGTCCTACTATTAAGTTACCATCAACTGTAGGAGAAACAAGAACACCTTTACCCATCTTTGTAGGGCACTGGAATATTGTTCTGAATGCTAATGCACCTTGTGATTTATCAAGAAGATAATAGTCACCGCGTCTTGGTTTAATTTCGATTGATGTATCACCAATCATTTCTGCTACCTTACCTGAATAAACACCGGCAGCATTTATAACTATTGTAGCCTCTATTTCACCAGTGCTTGTCTTAAGTGTAAAGCTATCACCATTATCACTGATAGCTGTTACCTCGCAATTTCTTATAAACTCAGCACCATTTGTTACAGCATTTTCAACACCAGCAATTGTCAATTCGTAAGGACAAACTATTGAAGAAGTTGGTGCCAAGAGTGCCGCAACAGCCTCATCCCCAATATTCCTCTCCATTTTAACGAGTTCATCTCTATACACAATTGAAAGCTCAGGCACACCATTTTGCTTTCCTCTTTCAAGAAGTTCTTTTAAATGCTCAACTTCTTCCTCGGAAAAAGCAACAACAAGAGCACCTATATTTTTAAGAGGAACATTAAGCTCTTTACAAGTTGTTTTCATCAGCTCAACACCACGGACATTAAGCTTTGCCTTTAATGAACCTGGCTTTGCATCAAAGCCAGCGTGAACAATTGCACTATTTGCTTTTGTTGCACCCATTGCACAATCATTAGCTTTTTCTAACAATGCAATTTTCAAATTATACTTTGAAAGCTCTCTTGTAATAAGCGAACCTACAACTCCCGCACCTATTACTGCCACATCGTACTTCATTTAAACAACTCCTTAGATAATTCAACTTTTTATCTATATAATAAATCAATACATGCATAATTATAACAATTATACTCACAAAAATCAAGTGTATCTTATCACCAATATAATCCTTTGCTAATGCCAAATAATCCCACTCCGAAAAACACTATTAAGAATTTTTAAGAATTTTAACATAATATCATTTTTTACTTGAATATCCAACACTTTTGTGTTAAAATGACTAATAACATATTAAATTTAATAGAGAGATAAAAGTATAATTTAACAAAAAGTGAGGGGTAATATGTCAAACAAGGACGAGCGTTCAACCAAAGTCAATGCAAGCGACAGACGAGTTAAGCGCACAAAAAAGCTTTTAAGAGATTCTTTGTTTACTCTTTTGCAACAAAAATCAATAAATGAAATAACAGTTACAGAATTAACAGATATTGCCGATATCAACCGTGCGACATTCTATTTTTACTACACCGATCTTTTAGATATGTTAGCCCAGATTCAGAACGAAGCCTACGAAATGTTTGAGGATGTTTTAAACGGTACAGAGAATTCTGTAAACTCCCCTGAAGCATTTGCAAAATACATTGAAAACATTTTGTTGTTCTGCAAAAGTAATCCAACCATCGCTAAATTTGTTATCACGCGCGAGTATAACAACAACAAGGTTTTAACGAGAATAAAAAAGCTTCTTGCAAAAAATGTTCCTGTTGCTAAAGAAAACTATGCACAAGATGACCCAAGAAGGTTCATTTTAAATTTCGCTCTCAACGCTTTAACCGGCACTGTTGTTGACTGGATGGACGATGGTATGATTATCCCCCCTGATGTTATGGCAGATTTTATTTCTAATATGTATATAAGTGGTTCACTTTTTGCAAAAAATAAGTTCTCATCATATTCCCAAGAAGACGATGAATAAAACACAAAAGCACCCCAACGATTCATAAAAATAGTTGGGGTGCTAAAATTTACAACCACAACAAAAAACTGGTGTTTTTGTTGTGGTTGCATTTTTGCTTTTATTCTACTGATTTTAGTGATTCAACCATACTGATTTTCTTTAACTTTTTGTGCATCATGAGATTTACGATAATCGCAAAAATTATAGTACAGAAAGCCGCCAACACAAAGCTCCACCATTTAAGAGTTGTGCTGAATGTAACAGTATCAATATCAACAACACCTACAACAGCAATATTTAAGAATATACCGACAAATAAGCCTATTACAATACCAAAGAATGTTAAAATAACATTTTCGCGATAAATATAAGCTGAAACTTCGTCGTCATAGAAGCCTAAAACCTTAAGAGTAGCAAGTTCCTTAATTCTTTCATTTATATTAATGTTATTAAGGTTGTAAAGAACAACAAATGCAAGGGTTATAGCTGCAATAATAAACACAAGTGTAACTAAATTAAGAACATTGATAATATTATTGAAGTTATCGATAACAACAGTTGTATAAACTGTACCATTTACATTTTTAACTTCACTTATCTGTGATTCAAGGGTTGCTTTATTCTCTACTGTCATTCCATCAGTAATTGAACAGAATAAATAGTTGTAATCAGGAACAGTATTGGTCATTCTGTAATATGTTGCAGGAGTAACATACACATAATGGAATGTATAGTTATCTGAAATACCTGTAACATTAACCTCGTACTCAACCTTTTTAGAACCCTCTGTCCATGAAAGTTTAACTGTATCACCAATTTCAGTTTTAGTCTTTTCTGCAAATTTCTTTGTGATAACTGCACCGTCATCGGTAAACGCTACATCTTTATTACCGTCTTTCAAATTAACAAATTCCTTAAGCATTTCAGGTGCTTGTGGAACCAAAACATCAACTTCCATAACCTTGTCAGTTCTGTCAGAGTAGCCCTCACAAACTTTAAGGAATCCTAACATTGAAGTTTCTATTCCGTCAAGATTTGTAATACTTTTAACTACATCACTGTTTGGTGTATAGCTTTCATTAGTATCTTTTAGAACAACCTGCAAGTCATACTGTGCAACACCATCATCGCCATACTGATTTGTAATAACAGTACTAATTGCATTCTGAAGTCCGAATGCAGAAAGCATAAGTGCTGTACAACCTGCAATACCAATAACAGTAACTGCGAAACGCTTTTTATTTCTGAAAAGGTTTCTGACTGTAACCTTCGAAGTAAAGTTAAGCCTTGACCAGATAGATGGTATATTTTCAAGGTAAACACGCTTACCATCCTTTGGCGGTTTTGGTCTCATAAGAATTGAAGCTGGAGTTTTCAACTCTTTTGAGCAAGAAAGATAAGCCGCAAAAGTTGTTAAGCCAATTGAAATAACTGCACCTAAAATAATATAACCTGGAAGAAGCTGAACTGTCAGCTTTGGTATCTCATACATAATTCCCCACGCAGCAAATATAGCGTGTGGAAGACCTGAAAAGCCTGCAAGAACACCGATTACGGTACCAATTGTACTAGCAGAAAATGCATAAATAAGATATTTACTGATAATAGTCTTATCCTCATAACCCAATGCTTTCATAGTACCTAATTGTGTTCTTTGCTCTTCAACTAATCTTGTCATAGTTGTAAGACAAACAAGAGTTGAAACTATAAAGAAGAATGTCGGGAAGATATATGCGAGTTTTTGCATATTCTGAGCCGCTTCGCCATAACCAGTATAACCTGGTGAATCACCACGGTCATAAACAGACCACGAAGCACCATTATTTATTGTTTCAAGTAAAGCTATACCCTTACTATATTCTGTTTTTACTACGCCTAATTTAGCGTTTGCTTCTGCTTCAGCTGCTTCCAATTTCTTTTCTGCACCCTCAAGAATTTGTTGAATATTCTGAAGCTGCATTGTCTGATATGTAAGCTGGGTCTGAGCGTTATTATACTCTGTCTGAGCCTTTAAAGAACCGAATTGAAGGTCAAAACCACTTGATTGAATCTGGTCCTTGAATTGTGACAATTGAGTCTCCGCTAATTCTAACTGTGCGTCAGCATTATCAAGCTGGGTTTTCGCTGCCTTTAATTGCTGATCAGCATCATACCACTCAGCGTATTTTTCATCATAAACCGCTTTACTTTCCTGATAAGTTTCTTCCGCTACAACAAGCTCTGTGTTGTATTGCTCAAGTAAAGCTTCTGTTTCTACAACAACATCGGCAGCCATACCCTGAGCTGTAAGGTTAGAAGCTGAGAAAAGAATTTTTGCAAGCTCTGGGTTTGTTTCTTCGAGACGTTCTGCCATTTTATCTAAGTCAAGGTCTTCCTGAGAAACATTCTGATTATTTTTAATACTGTCAAGAGTTGACTGGGTACTACCAATTAACGCTTCTGTTGTTTCAATTTTAAGCTTAGCTGCTAAAAGCTCGCTATTCGCAGTATCAAGCTGGTCTTTAGCTGAGTCAGCTTTCGCCTTATTATTATTGTACTCTGTTGTTTTTGCAGTATGCTCTGCACGCCTTTCTGCAACAATAGTAATTTTCGAGTTATATTCGTTAACAGCAGCTAAATACTGACTGCTACCTGAATCAAGCTGAGACTGTGCTATTGCATATTTTTCTTCGAGTTCTTTCTGAGCTGCTTTGAGTTTTTCTTCACCAGAAATTTCAAGCTCTTTAAGTTCTGCAATTTGTTGTCTTGCATCTGCTAGCTGTGCATCAACACCAGCCTCTGCCTGAGAAATCTGATTTTTAGCACTTATGAGCTTTTGTGGAAGTCCTACACTTAAAGAAGCTGCTCTATCCTTAACAATTGATTCAGATGCAAGAAGAATTGTATTCTGCATCTCTTCAACATATTCATTATATTCATCTGTGTAAGCAATTAAATCATCTGTACCATTAAGTGTGATGTATGCCTCACTATAATAGTCAATTCTTGGTTGGAATACCTCATTAGAAACATAAATGAAGTCACCCAATTTACCACTACCCGCAGTAGTTGCACCGCGCTCGTAAGAAACCCAATAAGGTGAAAGAGCAACACCAACAATTTCAAATTCATTAACTCTTAAATAATAAGAAATTTCTTCATTATCACCAACAACCTTAACCTTGTTACCAATTTTAAATTGGTCTGGTGTTGTAAGTGCACTACAGGTAACAATACATTCGTTAGCATTCTCAGGATATCTACCCTCAACTAATTCGAGTCTGTTTATATAATTCTCATCATCAACGCCACCCTGATGGAAAGAATACACCTGATTCATATCCATGCCAAATACGCGAACTGTAAGCTCTGAGCCGTCGATATCAACAATACCTTCAAAGGTTTCGCCATCTTCTGCTGGTGTCTGAACAAAGCCATCAACAAATTTCATACCCTGAACAGCTTTAACACCCTCTATAAGACGAACTTTTTCAAGATCTTCCTCATAAAGTCCTATAAAGGATTGCAGTCTCAAATCCATAAGATTATTCTTTTTGTAGTATGTATCTGCAGACTCTGTCATATCAGTAGATACTGAATTAAGTCCCACAAAAAGACCGCTACCCAACGCAACAATTGCTACGATTGAAATAAAACGGCTTATTGTTTTTTTGATGGAACGCATCGTATCGGTTGCATACGCTCTTGTCATCACACAAAAATCCTTTCTAAAAACAATAAAACTAAAATTACCAATCTATTTCTTCAACAGAAACAGGATTTTCGTTCACTTCATTTTTAACGACACGACCACTTTTAACAGTAATAATTCTGTCAGCCATTGGTGCCAATGCCGCATTGTGAGTAATAACAACAATTGTCATACCAGACTCACGACTTGTATCCTGTAAAAGCTTTAAAATCTGCTTACCTGTGTTGTAATCGAGAGCACCTGTAGGCTCGTCACAAAGCAAAATCTTAGGGTTTTTAGCAAGTGCTCTGGCAATAGAAACACGCTGTTGTTCACCACCAGAAAGCTGTGCAGGGAAGTTGTCAAGTCTTTCACCCAAGCCAACTCTCTCAAGAACCTTAACAGGATTAAGTGCTTTATCACCTATCTGTGTTGCAAGCTCAACATTTTCAAGTGCAGTAAGGTTTGGTACAAGATTATAAAACTGGAACACAAAGCCTACATCAAAGCGTCTGTATTCAATAAGACTTTTATTATCATATTCATTTATAAGGTCACCGCCGACACGAACTTTACCATCATCACAATCGTCCATGCCGCCTAAAATATTAAGAATAGTAGTTTTACCAGCACCAGAAGCACCTAAAATAATGCAAAACTCCCCTTGCTCAATATTAAATGTAACACCGTCTGCAGCGTTTATTGTAACCTCACCCATTTTATAGGTTTTGTAAACAGAATCGAATTCTATAAAACTCATTTAATTCAGCCTTTCAAAATCTTTTATAAACTATCGCTTAAAAGCTTTAAGCAAAATCATCCTACATTCTACAATAAATAACAATTTTAGTCAATGAAAATAAGGAATAAAAAATAAATTTACAATTCGTAAATATTTACTGTTTTACGAAACTATTTTTACAGCTTCTTTCATAACTCTGCTTGCTACCGGTAACGCGGTACTTACTCCCCAACCGCCATTTTCTACAACAACCACTACGGCAAGCGGAGTCGTTTTATCTTCGCAAAAGCCTAAAAACCACGAATGAGGCTTTTCGTCTTCTGATACCTCTGCCGTACCTGTCTTACCACACATATTAATACCCGAAAAATTCCAGTCACCATAGTTATCTTTTACTGTGCTTCTCATATATTTTTTGAGAGTTTTTGCAGTTTCTTCTGTGGTGTAAATACATTCATCTGCAGTAGTTTCACTTATTATTCTACCCGATGGTGATGCAATAGTTTTTACTACAAATGGTAATTTTGCAGTGCCATTATTTGCAATCGCACCTGCAACAGTCAGCATATGATAAGGATTAACAAGTGTTGTGTATTGACCTACTGTTGCCCACGCTAAATCTGAGCTACTTGCATCTGTAAGATTTAAAACGCTTTCTTCTGTTACACCATTACCAAAATTGAAGTTTTTTGAAAAACCGAATTGCTTTGCGGTATTCTGTAGCTTTGTACCATCAAGCTTTTTTGAAAGTTCTGCAAATGCACAGTTGCAGGAATTTACAAGTGCTTTTTCTAAATCAACATCACCATGTTTCTTTGGACAAGTAACGCTTACGCCATTAATAAACATTTCGCCATCACATTCATACTCCCAAGAATCAATCTCAGGAATATTTTCTAAAATGCATGCCGTAGTAATAATTTTAAATATTGAACCAGGTGTATAAACTCCGTCAATGAGTCTGTTTAAATAAAGACCTTCATATCTGCCGTTTTCATTTTTCTCTATTTCTTCCACAGAGGGTTTATTACGGATATCAAAATTAGGACTTGAAACCGAGCAAAGCATTTCGCCCGTTTCATAATTATAAACTGCAACTACACCTTTTCTGCTACCTAAAGCATCTAATGCAGTCGCAGAAAGTGATGCGTCTATTGTTAAAGTAACATCATTACCGCGTTCATATTTTTTCAAAGAGTAAATTCCTGTCACAAGATTGTAGCCTATAAGTTCTCTTTTATATGCAGTCTGAACGCCAGACGCTATATACCCCTCACTATCACCTACAATATGAAGCGTTGAGCGTCTTACTCTTTCTGAATTATTATAAACTCTTTTACCGTCTTTTGTTTCTGCAAGAACCTCGCCATTTCTGTCAACAATATTACCCGCACCTATAAAGCTACCACCATTCACAAGGTGAGAGTTGACCCTTAGCGTAGCCCATTTTTCTGCATTTACGCCAAGATTTATTGCAAGATAAACAAGGCCACAAACAAAAAATGCAACAAGCAAAACTACAACAAAGGCTCTTCTAGTCGTCGATTTCATCTGTCACCCTCCTTTTCTGCTTTGGCACTGGTCTTTCCAAATCAGGCTTAAAATTAGAGAATGTTCTGACATCAACTGATTTTATAAACGCCAAAAGACAGAAACAACAAATAATGCTTGAACCGCCTTTGCTGATAAATGGCAATGTAACTCCTGTGAGTGGCAATAAATCTGTCACCCCAAAGATATTGAGCATCGTCTGAAACAAAATCATAGAAACTGTTGCAACTCCACTTATAGCATAAAATGTAGATTTTGCTTTCTGAGCATTTATAATAGTTGCGACAGTAATTAATGCATAAGTCACGGGAATTAAAAATCCCATAATTATGCCAAATTCTTCACAGACTACACCGAAAACCAAATCCTCTGCGGCAGCAAATATATTTCTTAATTTACCATTTCCAAGCCCTAGACCAAAAAGTCCGCCACTTGCAGAATAAATAAGAGTTCTTGTTTGCTGATAGCCTGTTGTATCCATATTTTCCCATATGTGTAAATACCCAGAGAATCTCGAAGCAACATAAGGCTTAAAAAGTATTATAAGCACTGCACCCAGAGCCGCACCTATACATATAAGCATAAGTGTTCTGACATCGCCTGAACGCATGAAAGCTATAACTATAAATGTAAAGAAAAATATCAATGCCGCGCCAAAATCGTACATTAAGAAAAGCTCAACAACACATACTGCAGCAAATATCATATAAAGCGTAAGGTGTCTTACAGATTGTAAGCGTTCAAGCGTTACCGCACCTACAAAAATAAACGCAACCTTTACAAGCTCTGATGGTTGAAGAGATACACCACCTATATTAACCCAACTCAACGCACCATTAGTTGGCTCTGCAATTACTAATGTAAGTGCCAAAAGGCCTATTGCACCAATACCAACAATATATCTGAACACCTTAATAGCATCAATAAACCTTAAAACTGTCAATAAAGCACAGAATCCCAGAACGCCTATAATTATTGCAAAAAATTGCTTTAAAGCACCACTTGGGTAAATACTTGCAACAATACCTAAACCAATTGACGAAAACAAAAATGCTATTGCTTCTAATTCAAAGGTTGTAATTCTCATAACTATTAAAGCAAAGAAATAATAACCCCATGTGAGTATAATCATTCCAAGAAAAGCACTTGCAACAAAAAAGTCAAATTTGCCATCTGGAAACGATGTTAAAACCATTTCCAACAAATTAAAAATCGAAATAAAAATAAGAATAAAAAGATAGTTCGGTCTTGCAATTTTAAGACTCTTATCTTTGATATATTTAAACTTATTTACTGAAAGCGTATATTCTAGACCGCCGAAGCCCACTCTGTCACCATCATAAATACTTGCTTTTCTTTTAATTTTTTCTCCATTTACTGTAACACCCGCTTTAGAATTTGTATCAAAAATCACAAACCCCTTGTTTCTGAAAGCAATAACAGCGTGCAGTCGTGAAATTGTATCAAAACCTAAAACAATATCACAGGCTTTGTTTCTTCCAATTGACAATTCGTTATCCCTAAGAGTAATAACCTCACCTGTTATATCGTTTATAAGTCTACCGCGAATTGGATTTGTAGCCTTTTTAAAGAACATAGAAATAACTACTCTTACAACAACATAAAGCGCAATAAGGAGAAGCGCATATCTTGACACTGTAGTTAATGCATCAAAAAAGATACCCATATTTCCACATCCTTTCATAAATTATCATATTATTATACAATAAAAATTTAAAATAATCAATCTTTCTTGACAACGTATTGTAAGGTATTGTAAAATTAGAATATATTATTTTTTTGGAGGCAGTTATGGCAGTTACAAAATCATTATATGGCGAATTAAATGGCGTAAAGGTAAATTCATTTACAATAATAAACGAAAATGGTTTGAAAGCCGAAATAATCGAAAAAGGTGCTACATTAGAGAAGCTTTTTGTAAAAGATAAGAACGGCTCTCTTCTTGATGTTTTATCTGGTCACGACACATTAGAAGGTCACGTAGAAAGAAGCGACTATCAGGGCGTTGTTGTAGGTCAATACGCTAACAGAATAAAAGGCGGTAAATTCTCAATAGACGGCGTAGAATACAACCTCACAAAGAATGATAACGGAATTATCTGTCTTCACGGTGGTGGTGAATATTCTTCGGCTATCTGGAGTGGTGAAGCTACATCTGACAAGGCTGTAACCTTTACATTCTTTAGTAAGGATGGTACTGATGGCTTCCCAGGTAACGTTGATGCAAGTGTTACATATGAACTCACTGACAATGATGAATTAATACTTACTTACAACGCAGTATCAGATAAAAAGACTGTAATTAATCTTACGAACCACGCTTACTTTAACCTTAACGGCTTTGATTCAGGTGACATTTTAAATCACGAATTAAAAATCAATGCAGATTATTTCACACCAATTGATGAAACAAGTATTCCTACTGCTATGTCACAGGCTGTAGAGAACACACCATTTGATTTCAGAGAATTCAAAAAAATCGGAAAAGAAATTGACAACACCGACTGTGTTCAGATTAAAAATGGTAATGGCTACGACCACAACTTTATTATTAACGACTTCGATGGTACGTTAAAAACCTGTGCTATTGCAAAGGGTGATAAATCAGGTATTACAATGGAAGTTAAAACAACTCTCCCAGGGGTTCAGTTCTACACAGGAAACTTCCTTGATGGTACTGTTATTGGTAAAGCACAAAAGCCTCTTACAAAAAGATGTTCATTCTGCTTAGAAACCCAGGTATTCCCTGACTCACCAAACCATCAGGACTGGTGTAAGTGTGTATATGATGCAGGCGAAGAATACTCTTCAAAAACTGTTTTTGCTTTTTCTGCCAAATAATAATTTTTTGTTAATAAATCCTCCATTCATTGACTGTATTGCTTTTATTTGGTATAATTATGTCTCAAAAACAACCATTTCTGGAAATGAGGATAATGATGAAATTAACACACCGCTTAATTGCGGCAATTTTAGCTGTTGCAAGTTGTTTATCACTAATGACTGTTGTTGCTTCAGCTAAAAAATTCGCTAAAAAAATCAACACCAATATTGGGGTTAAAACTCAATATGAATATGAAGCAAACAAGCCCTCATGGCTTCGTCAACTTGTAATTAAAGAAAATATGCTCTCAGTTGATGGTATTGTAACAGAGAAAGCTATGCACCCTGTTACCTCTTACCCTTATATTACTGATGCACCTTCCTTCAAAGAAGAAGTAAGCGAGTATGTAGAAATCTACACTTTAGACGAAGAATCACAAAAAGCTGCTTACATTTATGTTTTCCAGCAATTAGGTGCACTCTCTATAATAGCTGACCCTGACGCTACCGACCAGTCAAAAGTTGAGTGGTTAAGAGAGCAAGGCATCATTATTACAGAAGAGGAAGAAAAAGACCCTGAGTCCATCCTTATGATAAGTGCACTTTACGCTTTATGGAAAAATGACTTTTTCTATGTATTAGAGGGTGAACGTTTAACAATACCAGCTGGAACAACGCTCGAAGCAGCTCTTATGATGTATATGGTAGGCTTCGGCAGAGACGACCGCTCTCTTATAGCATTCTTAGATAAATATTTCAACATAACTCAAATTGTAAATTTTGAGGATTATGTTTACTATACTTGTCTTTTTGCACTTTATACTAACGGCTATGTAACATCTCGTGAAATTACTACAATTGAACGTAACGAGGTATTCAGAAGACTTGCTATAATGTCAATTTCTAATGCGGGTATTTCAGTCGATGTCAAAACCGCCACTGATGAAGAAGTACAAATTAAATATATGGCGGCTATGCTTGGTACTCAGTATAATGTTACATTAGACCCAGACTCAACCTTTAAAGCTAACAGACAAAACACAGTTCACCATTACATAATTCAGAGAATGGCTTATGAGGACAAGGGGTTAGCACTCTCCTCCTCCAAATATACATACGAAGAAGCGTTTGACATCGTATTAAAGAAAACAAATCGCTTTGACCTTGAAAAAACTTTTTACTCAGATATTTATGAGTACAATGTTTATCTCGATTACTTCAGAGAATCGATTTATATAAACCCTACACCGATTGATAACGGCTTACTTACCGTAAAAATCAATGATGAAAAAGTTGACCTTTCACAATACACAAATATTCCGTTAACCAATGAACCAACACAAATGCTTATGGTTAATGTAAAATACAACGGTGAATCAGCTGAAACTACCACGTATCGACTCAATATTTATCAAGGAATGGAAGTAGCCGAGGACAAAAATGTTACTGGTGTAATTTCAAATATCGGCACAGAAATTGCTCCTAACCTTAAAAATCCTGTTACTCCTAGCTACGACTATCTTGACCCAACACTCAATGTAAACAATGTTGTTCCTAACCCTACACCTCAGATTTTACATATCAATGACCAAGGACAGTTGGTGGACAGTCAGGGTAATGTTATCAGCGACTCTGTAAAAGAAAGTCTTCCTCAAGGGTACGGCTATATTTTAGATGCAAATGGTGTTGTTACTATAGGTAAGCTTGATGAGGTTACAACTACTCTTGACTCTACAGATTCTCCCGCACTCGATAAGGAACAAATTAAATCTATAGTTATCTATTTTTCTGCATTTCTTGTACTTGCTGCCACAATTGGCGGATATATCTACTACAGAATGACTGTTAAGAGAAGAAGAACAAAATCTGTAAAAAAAGAAGATACAAAACAAAAAAAGAAAGATAAGAAGAAAAAATAATTTAACGATTATTTACCAATACTAGAATTATATATTTTTTAAAATTCCGTTCATAATTTTTTCCAAAATTTAGTCTATAATAACGGCTAACAACTAATAGCTAACAGCTAATAACTAAACAAAGGGGTGTTTTTATGGCAACAGAAAAAATCCTTATAGTTGATGATGAAGCTAATATTTGCGAATTATTAAGGTTGTACCTCGAAAAAGAGGGGTATACTACACAAGTTGTAAACGATGGCAACACCGCAATAAGCGTTTTCGAAACATTCAAGCCAGATATGGTTCTTTTAGATATTATGCTTCCAGGTCTTGATGGTTGGCAGATTTGCCGAGAAATACGAAAAACTTCTCAGACACCTATTATTATGCTCACGGCAAAAGGCGAGGTTTTTGACAAGGTTCTTGGTCTTGAATTGGGTGCCGATGACTACATTGTTAAGCCATTCGAGCCTAAAGAGGTTATAGCAAGAGTCAAGGCTGTTTTAAGACGCGTCAGCCCCCAACAGCCTGTAGCAGAAGATACCAATAAGGTTGTTAATTACGATAAACTCTCCATTAACCTTACTAACTACGAATTAAAAATCAATGGCGAATATGTTGACGCTCCGCCAAAGGAATTAGAGCTTATTTATCACCTTGCAAGTAACCCTAATCGTGTTTACACCCGTGACCAGCTTTTAGATGAGGTCTGGGGCTTTGAATACTATGGCAACTCAAGAACTGTCGATGTTCATGTTAAGCGTTTAAGAGAAAAATTAGAAGGCGTTTCAGACCAATGGGAATTACGCACTATTTGGGGCGTAGGCTACAAGTTTGATACAAAAGCTTAACTTATGGAAAGACTAAAATCAAAATTAAAAAGTAATAAGCGCGGAGCTTTCTTTCTTAAATATTTTGTTATTCTGGCGTTAATAATTGTAATAGGCTTTCTTATTACTGGTCTTACACTTATGGTTTTTGTTTTTAATTATTCAAAGCAAGAAACTCTTGCTAATTTAAGCAAAAACTCTATAAATATTTCAAAATTCACATCAGAAATATTATGCTCAGATTTAGCATTGCATAATCCTGAAGCTACTGCGCTTTTGTTTTATAATAATTTAAACACAACTGCTGATGCCAGTGGCGATATGATATTTATGTGCAATAGCACTGGTGATATTATTGCTTGCTATGACACGGTAAAATCCCCAGAGAAAATAGTAGAACACGCGGTATGTGAAGAACATAAAGCTCTGCACATACCAAAAGGATATATTGTAAAAGCAGAGAAAATAGGCTACGCAGACTACACCAAATTGGGCGGTGTTTTCGAGGAAATCCACGCAGTTGCTATTTCGCCAATAACTGTTGAAAAAGAAATTGCAGGCTTCACAATTTGTGCCTCACCTATTTCTGGACAGCTCGCTGGTTATTTTATAAAGCTTTTAACATCGTTTTTAACAGCTGCAATTTTTGCTCTTGTAATTTTAACATTAGCACTTTTCTTTTTAGCAGACAAAATGACCAAGCCAATAAGAGAACTAGCAAAAGCCTCTCGTTGTTACTCTTCTGGCGATTTTTCATACAGAGTCCCTGAACCAGATGAAGAAAACGAAATGACCGAGCTTATTGTTGAATTCAATTCAATGGCAGATTCTTTAGAGGCTCTTGAAAATTCGAGAAGGAACTTTGTTTCAAGCGTTTCGCACGAATTTAAGACACCTATGACAACAATCGGTGGATTTATAAATGGCATTCTAGATGGTACTATTCCTCCCGAAAAACAAAATTATTATTTAGAAATTGTTTCTTCTGAGGTAAAAAGACTTTCTAAAATGGTTAACGCAATGCTCAACATTTCGAGAATTGAAACTGGAAAATTGAATCTGAAAATCGAAAGATTTGATGTTTCAAAAAATCTTTTAAATACCTTTTTAACCTTTGAACAGCTTATAACAGAGAAAAATATTACTATAGAAGGGCTTGAGGAATTAGATGAACTATCTATTCCTGGTGACCAATCAATGCTCGATCAGGTTATTTATAACTTGATTGATAATGCAGTTAAATTCACCAATGAAAATGGTAAAATAAGTGTTACAACAAAAAAAGATAATGATTTTTGCTATTTCTCAATAACAAATACAGGCAAAGGTATTCCACCCCAGCATATAAGGAATGTATTTGATAGATTTTATAAAGTTGACGAGTCAAGAAGTGCCGACACAAAAAGCACTGGTCTTGGACTACACTTAGTAAAAAGCATTGTAGAACTTCACGGCGGTAAGGTTACTGTTATTAGTGAATCTGATAAATTCACTGAGTTCACTGTAAAATTACCAAAGTAACTTCAATTTTATTTCAATATACTTCTGTTATTTTTATAACATAATAACAGAAACGGAGGATTTTTTAATGGACGAATTCAATAATGGACAAAACTATTCCCAAGCGAATGAGAATTCTAATGTAAACACAGGTGCACAGAACACAACTGCACCTCAACAAAACAATAATTATATGGGGTATTCAAATCCGCAACAACCCAACTACACTCAAGGTGGTATGTCGTACCCGACATCCCCTGCCGGATATGCACAAAACCCTCAATACACTCCAAATAATCAAGGCTTTGGTACTTCTCCAAACAACACAACACCATTTAATACTCAAAGCTACCAAAGCTCACCTTTTCAGAATCCAGTAAAACAGAAACAATCCAAAACCGGCAAAACTGTTTTCGCAATTTTAATTGTGCTTTGCATAGCAGTTGCTTCGATTTTAATAGGTACTTCTATTTCAGGTGACAATCCATTGGGTAACAGCGGTAATATAGCTTCACAGAATGAATCTGACAAAATCGCTGGTGCAACCCCTGATGTAGAGAAATCACCATATGCGGCAGAAGAATATTCTGGCAAAGGCTCTATGACACCCGTTCAGATTTATGATACTGTTAAAGAATCAAATGTTGGTATTCTTGTTTATTACCAGAACCAACAGGCTGGCGAGGGTTCGGGCGTCATTGTAGGCGAAAAGGAAGGCTACACATATATAATTACATGTGCTCATGTTATTGCAGACAAAGGCGTAGATGTTCAAGTACAATTTTTTGATTCAACAGAGTTAGATGCAGAAATTGTCGGTATTGATACCAAAACAGATATCGGTGTTGTAAGAGTTAAGAAAACAGGCTTTAAGGCTGCTACCTTTGGCGATTCTGATTCACTTAAAATCGGCACAGCTGTTTACGCTATTGGTAACCCAGGTGGTACAGAATTCTTTGGTTCATTTACAGATGGCATTGTCTCTTCTCTTGACAGACCAATAGCTACTTCTTCAAACGGCTATTACGACTTACCTTGCATTCAGCACACAGCTGCAATTAATCCTGGTAACTCTGGTGGTGCTTTAGTTAACGAGTTTGGTCAGATTATAGGTATTAACTCTTCAAAAATTGCAGACACAGAATACGAAGGTATGGGCTTTGCTGTTCCATCTGAAAAAGTTCTCGAAATTTACAACCAGATTATTGAACATGGTTATGTTACAAACAGACCAATGCTTGGTATAACTTATTATGCAGTTTCTACTGATTCAACCTACTCAGCTATTGCATGGAAAAACAATCTTCCTTACGGCTCAATAGTTATCGCTGGTATTGCTACTAACAGTAGTCTTAATGAAACAAACATTAAAGCTGGTGATATTATTACAGCAGTTAACGGCAAAAAGCTTGATGATACAGCAATTCTTTTAGAAGCCATTGAAAACGCAAAGGTTGGCGATAAATTAACACTCACAGTTGTTCGTCTTAACAACAGCGGTGCAGTTGCTACTACCTTTGATGCTGAAATCACTTTAGTTGAAGATAAAGGCAATACAGTTTATAACGAACCTGTAACAGAGCAACAACAGCAATCTGCTGAAGATTACTTTGAACAGTTCCCTTTTAATCCTTTCGGTTATTAATGTTCAGGAAATAGGGCATCACTAAAACCAAATATGATCTCAAAAAAAGAAACCTATCAATTACGATAGATTTCTTTTTTTACTTTATTCCTATGTATTCAACTATCCTTTTGAGTTCATTCAACCCGTCAACAAATCGAAATAAATCCCATCAACAACCCCCCTATAAAACCTGAGATATGTTCAAAAGCAGTAACTTTACCTACAAGCATTCCGCCTATTGTATAAATACCAAGTATAACAATTGCTACTAAAGGCAATCCAGAAAACATAATCGTTTCACTTTTTAAAGCGAGCATAATAAATACGGCAATAAGACCATAAATACCCGTTGATGCACCCTCGCCCTCCTGCAATTTATAAACGAACGCCATATATAAACCAGATATTAATACAGAACCACTAAAACAAATTGCAGTTTTTAGCAAACCAAGTTGCGACTCAACTGCATATCCGACGATAAGCATTGCAGTAATATTTGAAATAATGTGCCACACTCCCACATGAAGAAGTGACGACGACATCAGTCGCCATACCTGACCTTTTTTTATTTTCTTTTCTGACAGGTGCAAAGCCCGATTTATGTATCCTTTATTGTGACCTGACCACAATTTTTCTTTTAGTGTCACTGTTTCTGTTTTCGGAATAATAAAAAAATTATCAAGTATATAAATTACAAAAATAATTGTACAAAAAGTTATTGTGAAAACCAGCATACTTTTCTCCTTTGTTTTTATTTTATTGTAAATATATTCATCGTTATTGTCAAGCAATCCCTAATCCCTAGCCCCAACACCTAACAACTTACTGACCTACTGACAACTAACTATTGACAAATCCCCTTCTAAATTCTAAAATACTAACATATCAAAAAAGCGTGGTGGTAAAAATGCAAAAGATTTTAGGTTGTGTCAGAAATGCAGTTGACACTTACAATATGATTGAAGTTGGTGACAAAATCGCCGTTGGTGTTTCTGGTGGTAAAGACTCCGTTTTACTGCTCAAGGCACTTTGTGGCTTAAAAGCATTTTACCCCGTAGATTTTGAAATAGTCGCTATCACTCTTGATATGCGTTTCAATAACGTTGATGGTGATTTTTCTGAAATTCAGAAAATCTGCGATGAATATAACGTTCATTACGAAATAAGACGAACTGAGCTTTTCGATATAATTTTCAACGTGCGAAAAGAAAGCAATCCTTGCAGTCTATGTTCGAGAATGCGCCGTGGAATTCTTCACGACACAGCAAAAGAATTAGGCTGCAACAAAATTGCACTGGGGCATCACCTTGACGATGCTGCCGAAACGTTTTTAATGAATCTTTTAAGTGAAGCAAGAATTGGTTGTTTTCAGCCTGTTACATATCTTTCAAGAAAAGATATTACTATGATAAGACCGCTCATTCATTTAACTGAGAATGACGTAGAGCTTGCTATTAAGCGACTTAACCTACCAGTTGTTAAAAGCAAATGCCCTGCCGACGAAAACACAAGGCGTGAAGACGTAAAAATTCTTATAAAACAGTTAAACGAACAATATGAAGATGTTCCGCAGAAAATTATAGGTGCAATAAAACGTAGTCATATTGATAATTGGTGATTGACATATTTCACAAAAAATGGTATATTTATTTGTATAGTTATTTTAAATTTCAATTTTCAAAATGGAGTGTGTGAAATGACAAATATTCAGGAAATATTCGGCTGTCAGGTTTTTAACGAAACTGTTATGCAGAGCCGTTTACCTAAAGATACTTATCGTTCACTTATTAAGACAATAAAAGACGGTAAAACTCTTGATATTGATACAGCTAACGTCATAGCAAACGCTATGAAAGACTGGGCTATTGAAAAAGGAGCAACACATTTTACACACTGGTTCCAACCTATGACAGATGTTACCGCTGAAAAGCACGACAGCTTCATTACCCCGGTTTCTGGTGGTAAGGTAATGCTTGAGTTCTCAGGTAAAACCCTCGTTCGTGGTGAGCCTGATGCTTCTTCTCTTCCTAATGGTGGTCTTCGTTCTACATTTGAAGCAAG
Source organism: Acutalibacteraceae bacterium (assembly GCA_045613085.1). Classification (GTDB taxonomy): domain Bacteria; phylum Bacillota; class Clostridia; order Oscillospirales; family Acutalibacteraceae; genus DTU089. Next base: position 83,191 of record JAZLAG010000003.1, read on the forward strand.
AGGCTACACTGCATGGGACCCTACATCATTTGCATTTATTAAAGATGATACATTATGTATTCCTACCGCTTTCTGCTCTTACGGTGGTGAATCTCTTGACAAAAAAACTCCGCTTCTTCGCTCTATGGAAGCTGTGGACAAGCAGGCATTAAGAGTTTTAAGACTCTTTGGTGAAAATAATGTTACAAGAGTTACAACAACTGTTGGTGCCGAGCAGGAATATTTCCTTATAGATAAAGAAGTTTATAACAAACGACCTGACTTAAAGCTTTGCAATCGTACTCTTTTCGGTTGTCGTTCTGCAAAAGGTCAGGAGCTTGATGACCACTATTTTGGTAAAATCAAGCCGCGTGTTTCAGCATATATGAAAGAGCTCGATGAAGAACTCTGGAAGTTAGGTATTCTTTCTAAAACAAAGCACAATGAAACCGCTCCTGCACAGCACGAGTTAGCACCAATTTTCACTTCTGCTAACGTTGCAACAGACCACAACCAGCTTATTATGGAAATGATGAAAACTGTTGCAGACAGACACGATATGGTTTGTATTCTTCACGAAAAACCATTTGAAGGAATTAACGGTAGCGGTAAGCACAACAACTGGGCTATTTGTGAGGATAATAAAATTAACCTTTTAAATCCTGGTGATTCTCCATCACAGAATACAAGATTTTTACTTTTCATTACTGCAGTTATTAAAGCGGTTGATGATTACCAGGAACTTTTAAGAGCATCTGTTGCTACTGCAGGTAACGACAGAAGACTTGGTGCAGGCGAAGCACCACCAGCAGTTATTTCTATCTTCTTAGGTGACGAATTAACAGCAATTTTTGAGGCACTTGAAAAAGGCGAACTTTATAAAGAAAGGAAGCCATCTGACCTCGAAATCGGTGCAAGAGTTCTTCCTAAATTACCACAGGATACAACAGACAGAAACCGTACTTCTCCATTTGCATTCACCGGTAATAAATTTGAATTCAGAATGCTCGGTTCTTCTGCTTCTATTGCAGATACAAACACAATTCTTAACACTGCAATTGCAGAATCTTTGAGAGTATTTGCTGATGAGCTTGAAAACTCAAAAGATTTTGACACAGACGTTCTTGAGCTTATTAAAAAGACTATTAAAAAGCATTCAAGAATTATCTTTAATGGTAATAACTATTCTGACGAGTGGCACAAGGAAGCTAAAAAGCGTGGCTTGCTTGCTCTTAACTCAACTGCTGAGGCATTACCATATATTACTGATAAAAAGGCTATTGACCTTTTCTCAAAGCACAAGGTATTCACAGAAAGTGAACTCATTTCAAGACGTGACGTTAAACTCAATACATATTCAAAAACATTAAAGATTGAAGCACTCACAATGCTCGAAATGACAAAGAGAGATATTCTCCCTGCAGTTATAAAATTCAAGGGCAAGGTTGCAAGTGAAATTAATTCACTTACAGCTATCGGTCCTGAAATGGATTGTTCAGTTGAAAAAACTCTCTTAGCAAAAATTTCAAAGTTATCTATGAAATTAGGCAGAGCACTTAAAACACTTGAACAACTCACAGAAAAGAGCGACGACTTCTCAACTAATCAGGCAGAAGCAGATTATTACAACGACAAAATGCTCCCTGCAATGAATAACTTAAGAGAAATTGTTGACGAGTTAGAAACTATAGTAGCACGTGAAGACTGGCCTTACCCAAGCTACACCGAAATGCTCTATAGCGTAAGATAAAAAATTAAATGGGGATTTCTAAAATCCCCATTTATAAAATATGCGGGTATGGTGGAATTGGCAGACACGCAAGATTTAGGTTCTTGTGCCGAAAGGTGTACAGGTTCGACCCCTGCTACCCGCACCAAACAACCTTGGTAGAATTACCAAGGTTGTTTTTTATTGTTCCACGCCTTTGGGAACAATAAAAAAACACCGCATCCATTTCGGTAGCGGTGTTTTGTCATAATTCTTATTTTACTGTTAGTTTTTACACAACATTTCTTCAAAAACTTCTGTTGGTACTGGTTTTGAATAGTAATAACCTTGTAAATAGCAATTCTCAAATTGACGCAAGAACTCAACCTGCGAAAGAAGTTCAACACCTTCAACAACAACGTCTAAATCCATAGTATGTGCCATTTCGATTAACGCTTTCATAATAACATGGCTCTTGTCGCCTTCACCATCAAGGAATTTTAAATCAAGTTTAATAATATCCAATGGCATTTCTTTTAACATATTAAGTGATGAGTAACCACTACCGAAGTCATCCATAGCAATCCTGAAACCATCTGCCTGAAGTTCACGAATTGTATCGAAAATTTTCCCTGAATCTTCGCTGCAAAGTGATTCTGTAATTTCAAGCTCAATATCTTGTGGCTCCAAGTCATACTTTTCAATCAACTCTCTGAACTGACCACGCAATTCACTACCATAGAAGTGGATTCGTGAAACATTAATAGAAATAGGAACAGTTTTTATCCCTTTTTTCTTTAATTCTGACTGGAAACGACAAGTTTCTTCCCAAACGAAGTGGTCAAGCGGGTCGATAAATCCGTTGCGTTCAAATATATTAATAAATACACCCGGTGACACAAGTCCCTTTTGAGGATGTTGCCAACGAACAAGCGTTTCACCACCGACAATTGATTCAGTAATCGAATCATATTTAGGCTGAACAACTATAAAGAACTGGCGTTCTGCCAAAGCTTGCTCCATTTCAGACTCAACTTCTTGTTCTAACTGAGCTTGTTTGCGTACGTTATCATCATAGAAATGGATATATTCCGTATATGTGTAGTTTTTGTTACGGGTCGCTTCTATTGCCCTGTCACACATAACGTTAACAGGCATTTCCTTATCTTCTGCCAAAAATACACCGTAAACTACTCGAACATCAATATCATCAAGGAATGTTTTAAAATTCTTAGGAAGTTCTATTTTTTCAAACTCAGATTTTGGAATACACATATAATAATTGTCTATCATAAAACGAGCAAAAATTATGCGCTGATTTACATCTAATTTCTGCAACTGTGCACCAATTTCTTTTAACAACTGGTCACCTGCACTCATACCATAGTGCTCATTTACAACCCTAAAATTACAGATATTCATAGAGATAATATAAAAAAGTTCATTTGATTCTTTAATAAGTTTCCCTGCTTCTTCATAGAAATAAGAACGATTATAAAGACCTGTAATCTCATCTTCTCTTGCTTTTTTCTGTAATATTTCAAACTCTCTTCTTTGTATTTTTGCATCAGCTAATTTGTTTGTAAAAATTCCATAACCAATTATTGCAAATAACAAAATTAAAACTACAACAATCATCCATTTCCAGTTCTGGTAAAAAAAGTCAGAATTCTCAAGTGGATACGGTGACATAAGCAATTCACGTTTTACGATTTCGTTAATCTCGTCGTAAGTAATGTGGTGGATTGCTTTATTTATAATATCTATAAGCATCTGTTGTTCTTCTGATGCTACTAAACACACATTATTTCCGTGGTCAACCCCCGGAACAACCGTAAGTTTATCTGAAAACTCAGGTTTCTGCATTAAATAACTTGCACGGTGTGTATTTTGAATTACCACACCAACTTTTTTATCGGTAAGAGCTTCAAAGCAGGATTTAGCATCATCAAAATACTGAATCTCGTAGTCAGGATTTTCCTCAAGAAGCATTGGTTCTAAATATGCTAAATCCTTTGTTAAAGCAATAATATGGGATACATATTCATCTTCAACAAAAGCAACTTTACGCTTAACATATGAAACGGAAACGTTTGTAATAGAATTCGAAAGAATAGTATCTTCCAAATCACTCATATACTGTAAAGCATTTTGTGTATGTAAAAGAAGGTAACCATCATTCATAAAGTCCTTGTAGGTTTCCTGAGAGTAATTTTCAACATCTCCGCCTTCAAGAACAATATTGATACCGCTTTTCTGAGAGAGAAGTTTTATAACCTCTGCCCATATACCTTTGGTTTCGCCGTTTTCCATATAACAAGATGGATGTTGATCCTGAATAAGCTTAACCTTTATAGTTCCAAGGTTTTTAATGTAATTCAACTCTTCTTTTGTGTAAAGAGGCATACTGCTTATTGACTCGTGATTAAAATACTTTGCCCTCAAATTACCTTCAAAAGAAGGCTCGTCTAACATAATTTCGTGAAGTACGTCATCTATCTCATTAATTAAATTTTGATTTTTAAATTGTGCAATGCAATAAAATGGGTCAGTACCAGAAATATCAACTAATTTAAGTCCTGAAGTAGCATAACGGCTACCAACCACCATCATATCAATCCCGCCGTTACTAAGGGCAGCCTTCATCTCGTTTTCTTTATTAAAATAAACAGCCTCAAATGAAATTTCCGTTTCATTTGCATACTTTTCAAAGTCGGAAGCAGAATAACTTTCTTCAAGCAACCCTACTTTACTTCCTTGCATCGTTTCGTAGTCTTGGTAGAAATATTTGCTATCTGTTTTTGCGTAAAGAATAGATGTCTCATAACCGATAGGCATTGACGAATATAAAAATTCTGCCGCACGCTCATCGGTATAGTGAGCAGTACAAATCAAATCGATACTGCCATTGCGCAATTTTTCTAGCGAATCGTGCCAACTATCATCTTTGACATATTTATACTTCCAACCTGTGTATTCAGCGATTTTTTCAAGATATTCAACACCATATCCGTAATAGTGTCCGTCGCTTTCTTTAATAAACTGAGAGTTGCTGTCATAACCAACTCTTACCACCTTTTCTTCTGAAGCAAAGACGGTTTGCGGAACTATTAAAAAAGCAACCATCAAAGACAATAAAATACAACAAATTGATTTAACCGGTCTTAAAAATTTGCACATAATTTTCATATTTGAAGCCTCTTTTTTATTTTATATCAAATACAATTATATTATAACTTTTTTTATATAAAATTCAAGTAATTTTGAGTTTTTACACTTAAATTCGATATTTCAATTTAATTTTTTCTGATTTTATTCTAGTTTATTTAATAAAAAAACGCAACTAAACAGTTGCGTTTTTCTATATATTCAATTACTAATCAATTCTAAAACCTGATTTATATTTTTCTTACCGAAAGATACTTTGTCATCATTAATAACAAGACACGGAACACTCATCACATTGTATTTTTTTCGTAATTCATCAAAATGCTGAATGTCGTAAACTTCGGCACGGATATTTGGATTTAACGTTGCTATACGCTGACAAGCAATAACTAAATCAGGGCACATAGTACACGATAAAGTCACCAATATCTTCATATCTACAGTACTTTTTATTTCTTTAATTTCCTGAATAGTTTGTTCATCTGATTGTTGACCTGGTCCTGATGCATTATAAAGACTAATCACAAAGGTTGTGAACTCGTGACCGGACGGAACACCATGAAACGCAATACCTGTATCACTACCATCTTCAAGAAAAACACGGACACATGGTGCTACATCTGATGAAGCATTTTTTTCAGCAACTATTACTGTAATTTTATCTGTAAGAGCTGAGATATTTTCGATTAAACTTTCTAACTCACTTGAAACAGGACGATTATCTAAATAAAGCTTCAACACAAGATTACGCTCAAACTTACTGAAAATATCTAATAACTGTTGCTTTATTTCATCTGAAAAAGCATCGTTTGAATTATGAGAAATATTTTCTTCTGAAGCTTTTGATTTTTCAATAATTTTCGCTTTCGGTTGTTTCGGATACAGCCCTGTTTTTTGTTGCATTTCGGCAACGTATTTTTCAAGTTCGGTAGCAGCCAAAGCACCGTCACCAGTAGCGGTTACAATCTGTCGGAGCGGTTTTATGCAGACATCTCCTGCAGCATAAATTCCGTCAACATTTGTTTTTTGCTCAGAGTCGGTAATAATATATCCGTGCTCATTCAGTTCAATTATATCTTTTACAAGTTCTGTGTCAGGAGAATATCCTGCAAAAACAAACACACCGAAAAAGTCTCCGTTTTCAGCACGATATTCTGAAATTTCACCTGTTTTTGTGTTTTTATAACGAATATAATTAAGCCCACTTTCACCTGAGACTTCTTCAACTACAGTATTTGGCACAACAGTTATTTTCTCGTGATTTTTTGCCTTGTCTGCTACAGAAGCGGCACAACTGAAATCATCTTTTCTTATAAAAATTGTTACATGCTTTGCAAACTTAGTTAAAAAAACGCTTTCTTCGGCAGCAGCAAAACCGCCACCTATAACAAACACTTCTTTGTCGGTGAAAAATTCGCCATCACAAGTAGCACAATAAGCAACACCACGACCTTTGTGCTCTTCTTCACCCTTAAAACCAACTGTTCTTGGGTGTGCACCAGTAGCAATCAAGACACCGAAACAATAAAAATCTCCGTGGTCGGTATGAACCGTTTTAATTTCATTAGTAACACTGAACCCTTTAGCTTCTGCAATTAAACATTCTGCACCAAAGTTTTCAGCCTGATGACGCATTGTATCGGTAAGTGCTTTACCACTTGTTTTCTCTATACCAGGATAATTTACAACTTCGTTTGTAATAGTAATCTGACCGCCGAACTGCTCTTTTTCGAGCAATAATACTCTGTATTTAGCACGGGCGAGATATAGAGCGGCGGTAAGTCCTGCGGGACCGCCACCAACTATTATTACATCATATAAATTATCCTTATTTATTTTTTGTAAATCCATTATAACTGACCTACAAGGTCAAGACTTGGTTTAAGTGTTTCAGCACCTGGTTTCCAGTTAGCAGGACAAACCTCATCGCCGTGAGCGTGAACGAACTGACAAGCCTGAACCTTACGGAAAAGTTCTTCTGCATTTCTACCCACGTTACCTGCAGTTATTTCGTAACCCACGATTTTACCTTCTGGGTTAATAATAAACGTACCACGCTCTGCTAAACCGTCAGATTCAATAAGAACTTCAAAATCTTCTGAAATTTCGTGTGTAGGGTCTGCAAGCATTGGGAAATTGATTTTTTTAATTCTTTCAGAAGCATCGTGCCAAGCCTTGTGAACGAAGTGAGTATCAGTAGAAACTGAATATATTTCACAACCGACATTTCTGAATTCTTCATACTTGTTTGCTAAATCTTCAAGCTCAGTAGGACAAATAAAAGTGAAGTCTGCAGGATAGAAAAAGAAAACACTCCATTTGCCAAGAATATCATCTTTTGAGACTGTCTTAAATTCACCAGCGTGAAATGCATTGGCTTTAAAATTTGAAACTTCTTTATTAATAATTGACATAGTAAAAACCATCCTTTTTTTAATTTCTGTATTTAGTATGTCATTTTTTCTTAAATAAATACATTCTGTCTTGGTTATACTAAAAACAGATTGGAAGTGACGTTTATGAAAACAATTTTAGAAAAGCCACATATAAAAGGTTTTATTCCTTTTGGTCTTGCTGCTTTTCTTGTAGGCTTAGTTGGTGGTTTCACCTCTTTACTCGGCCCTGCTTTTGTTGAAGAATTAAATCTCCCATACAACAATACAACCTGGACAGCACTTGCTATGGCTATGTCAACCGCCGCATTTGCACCAATACTGGGTAAATTAGGCGATATAATAGGGCGAAGAGTAACCTTATTAATAGGTATAGTTGTTTTTGCACTCGGTAATGTTCTCACCGCAATAGCACCTTCGCTTTTATTTATGCTTTTAGCACGTTTTATTGTTGGTATGGGAACTGCCGCTATTGCACCTGTCGTAATGTCGTATATAGTCACAGAATTCCCAAGAGACAAAATCGCAAAAGGCTTTGCACTTTATATGTTTGTTTCGAGTATTTCTGTAATTTTCGGACCGACGCTTGGTGGCTTGATTATCGAATATTTTAACTGGCGCACAATGATTTGGGTGTGTGTCGTTATTTCGGTAATTACATTTTTACTTTGCCTTATGATTGGTAATAAAAAGCCGACTGTAAAAAATGATATAAAGAATTTTGATAGTATAGGTGCTGTTTTTATATTAATCTTCTTTAGTCTACTGCTTTGTGTACCATCTTTTGGTCAGAATTTCGGTTGGCAATCAAAGCAATTTTTAATAGTTCTCATTGCTTCAATAATTTCAGGTATAGGATTATGTATAGCAGAAAAAAGAGCGATAAATCCAATTATACAATGGCTTTTTATAAAGAGAAAAGCGTTCATACTTTCTGTTATTGCACTTTTTCTTACACAAGGACTTATGCAAGCAAATATGACTAACGTTATTATTTTTGTAAACTACACTCAGCCACAGAATTCTGTTATATCTGGTTACGCAATCTCTATTATGTATATAGGAATGTCTCTCGGAGCTGTAATTTTAGGACCACTTGCAGACCGATATGAACCTAAAAAAGTGCTTGCAGGTTCTCTTACTCTTACAGGAATAGGTAGTGCAATTATGCTACTGTTCACAGAAAATTCTTCAGTTCTTTTGCTTGCAGCTTCACTTGGGTTGCTCGGATTTGGGCTTGGTGGAAACGGTACAATCTTTATGAAAGTTGTGCTGTCCGGTGTACCACTTGAAAACTCAGGTGCAGGAACAGGAACTTACGGACTTTTCCGTGACCTTGCCGCACCATTTGGCGTTGCCGTGTTTGTACCGATGTTTACTAACAGAGCCTCTGCCCTTATAACTTCAGGGGCAACTGAAATTACTGCCGCTATTGACTCAGTAAAAACATTAGCTTTAGTTGAATTTGCGTGTATTGCAATTGGCATAATTACAGTACTTTTTCTTCCAAGAATTCACAATAAAGAAGGAGAAATTATATGAAATTAAAAGATAAAATTATTTTGATAACCGCATCTACAAGAGGTATAGGCTTAGCTTGTGTTAAAGCGTGCGCCAAAGAAGGTGCTGTCGTTTATATGGCGGCAAGAAATTTAGACCTTGCAAAAGAAGAAGCAGACAAACTCAATGCACAGGGGTATAGTGTTAAATATGTTTTTAATGATGCAAGTAAGCCTGAATCTTTTACTACAATGATAGAAGATGTTGTAAAAGATACTGGTCATATTGACGTTCTTGTAAACAATTTCGGAACATCAAAACCCGGTCAGGACCTTGATTTTTCAAACACCGATGTCAATGTTTTCCTTGATACTGTCAACATCAATCTCAGGAGTGTTTTTGCCGCAAGTAAAGAAGCGGTAAAATATATGGCAAAGCAAGGTGGCGGAAGTATTATTAACATTTCTTCTGTTGGTGGTCTTGTGCCTGATATTTCACAAGTATCATACGGCACAAGCAAGGCGGCAATAAATTACCTCACGAAACTTATTGCCGTACACGAAGCAAGAAACAACATCCGTTGTAATGCGGTTCTTCCAGGAATGACCGCAACTGATGCAGTCGAGAAAAATCTTACCGGTGAATTCAGAGAGTTGTTTCTTCGCCACATACCATTTAACAGAATGGGTAAACCTGAAGAAATTGCTTCTGCAGTAGTTTATTTTGCAAGTGATGATTCACTCTACACCACTGGTCAGATATTAACCGTTTCTGGTGGATTTGGTCTTGCAACACCACTTTATGGTGATTTGGCGAACAAAACAAATCGCAGATAAAATAAAAATACGGTTAAGTATCTATATCCTCTTGACAATTCCGTTTTTATATACTATTATGCAGATATAGAAAAAGGCAAAACACGAAACCCCTTGATTCTATTGGGATTAGAGTGAGTGTGTTCGAACCAGATATGGTTTAATACAGTCACTTTCCCCTGTAACATCGTTAAAACTCTTGAAATACGGCAGTATTCCTACGAGTTTTGCCTTGTTACAGAAAAAACTGCCAAGTATTAAACTTCGCAGAACCTTAAATGTTCGAGTTTGCGTGCATTTTGGGTTTTCTTTGGCGTAGTTATACTGGCGTATATCAAGACAAAAAAACACAAAGGGTGCGTGAAATCGGACATTTAAGGCATATTTGGTTCAAATACACTCACTCTTGAGCTTGTCCCCAAGGTGGCGTGACCTTTAGGTTCTTGTGCCGAAAGGTGTACAGGTTCAAGTCCTGCTACCCGCACCAAACAACTTTGGTAGAATTACCAAGGTTGTTTTTTTATTATCTTACTTAGAAACATACCCAAGGACTTGAACCTGCTCTCACCGAAGGTGAACAAAATCGTTGCCGTTCTGACGGCAAAGCGTAGCGAGCGCCGTCGAGTCCTGTCAGGTGTACCAAACCAGGTGTTCATTCAAATACTGAATGAACACCTGGTTTTATTGATACTGTACGAATATTCACGCCTAAAATCTCAAATCGTAATACTTAAGATTTTTGGGTTTATGTTCATTGTTTTTTATTTTTAGCTATACACTTGCTATAATTACAATCTTTACTTTCAATTACTTCAATCGGAAACTCTTTATTAATGCAAAATGTAATTTTTTCTAAACTATTTTCGTTTGATTTTTTTAATTTTAACCCTCTGTATAATAAAGTATATATAGCAACGACACGATCAGATAATTCATATTTATCAATTGTTGTACTTACTGTATCATATGTACATATCACATCCGTTACAACAATTATGTTTTTATCTTTGGGTAACACTTGCTCTATATCATTCGTAGAATTTTTATCTTCAGATTTCGCTGGGATAACATATTGAAACGGAAGATTGAGTTTCATAGCCAAAAGAGCTGCTAATATTGAACCTTCTAAATCCAAGCCAATAATTATAGCGTTCTCATTAAAGCTTTTTTTTGTGCAATGTTCAGCGAATTTTTCTATACATATATCACAAATTTTTTCAGTTTCAATTATTTCATTTGTGTCAATCCAATCGCGAGAACAATATTTGCTATTTATTTTATAATGACCACCATCTAACAAATTTTTGTTTTCAATATATTCTTTCAAAATATTACTTGTATGTTCATGTAAAACATCTGGATACTCATATTCCATAGATTCTATTAATTCTGTTTTAACTATGGCTTTATCTTCAGCATTGATAATTGTGCTTAATTCCTTAAGATTATTAAAGGAAGATATTGGATCCAACATACTATTTATTTCTCTATTAACAATTTCATTACCAGATACGATTTTAATCTTATCGCTACGAAAACCAATTTTTGAATTTTCTGGTTTATTGAAGACAAGATTTAATGCAGTTGTTAACTCTTTTAATATTTTGCTTCGCACTTCCATTATCTCACAAACAATATTTGAAATATCATCATTATTTAAATTTATATATTCATCATCGCAATATATTTCTATTTGTGATAAATCATTTTCAGTATAATCCATCATACTGAAATAATGTAATCGTTTCCAGTGTTTAATCGATATTCGTTCCTTTTCATTTTCTACTGAAAGTTGATCTGCAAATAGTTCAGTTCCTAATCGGTCTGAAGTGATATCAAACTCATCTGCTAATCTTAAAATTGCAGCAATTGCTTTCCCGTTAATTCCCCCACTCATTCTGAATAATAATTCAGGATTTTTTATTCCGTTTTTTTCGTCTTCAACAGAACCATCTTTTATATCACTGTGTGCTGTAATAATTTTCCTAATAACACTTATATCGTTATGTGTAATATTATTTCTTTGTTTTTCTTGAGCTAGTGGCGATGATTGATTATTCTCTTCATCCTTTACATAATCTGCAGACTCTTTAGAATGTGTATTTCTATTCCAATTTTTATTTACTGCCATAGATATATCATGAAACAGAACCGATAAATGTAAAACATAGAGTTCTTTAGATGTAAACATATTTGAATCAGCGTGTAACAATATTATTTCACTTATAATTCTGAATATATCGTTGCAGTGCTTATCGAAATCATGAGCAGTGTACAAAACTTCACCTATAGGGCACCCCCTGTTTAGGAGTTCCCCGTAATGCTCAGCCAATCTATCAAAAGATTCCTGATGTTCTTTTTCCATCAATATATAACATTGGTATTGTGTATAATCCTTTTTAATCATTTGCTCCTCCTAAATCATCACTAAAGCCAGAAATTATGTAATCTATGTTCTGTTCTTTTGTATTAACAAGTGAGATAATTTTATTTAAAATAGATTCAGCGTATTTATCTGAAGTTGTATTTATATACGAAGCTACAGAAATACCTCCGATAAGGTTTGCTCCAGCAAGAGTTATAATGGTATTTAAAGTTTTAATTTCGGTACCAAGGCATACAAAATCGCTCACAACATAATACGACTTATCTCTTCTAATCTTATTAAATATATTTGATATTGAGGTGTTTTTTGGCCCCAAACCTAGACAATGAACAACTTTTTTGTTTAGTAATTTCCCTACTAAAGTTGCGATAATACCACCCGTTTTACTTGTGCTAATAAGAGCATCAATTTTATCAATACCAAAATCATAAATATGTTTAGCAAGTTCATATATTATAAACATATAAGAATTAAAACCGTAAAAAATTCTATTGATATGGGTGTATGTTGAACTATATATACCAGATGAATCAAGAAATTTGATACCGCCAGTTTCTATTACATTATTTAATTGTAATATCTCCATAATATGCATTGAATATATTTTTCTATAGTCCAATTTCTCAACAATCTTCAAATCGTTTATATTTTTACCATAAACATCATTTTCATTTTGCAACCCATTAATGCTTTCAATTATTCTTTCTCCTATTAATAAATCATTTCCAACATTAACAAAAAAAAGATTATCTATAAACTTACTATTATTATAATTTTCGAAAGCTCTATTACAAAACACTATATTCTTAAAATCTAAGATTATTTTAGAAGTTTTGTTTTTAGAATAAAGTGTTTCAATATAAATTTTCAGTTCATTGATAAATTGATCTGATAATGCAATATCTCTTTCATATTGTGGCATCTTTGTACTATTCTTAAAAACAAAAATAAAAGTATTATATGCAAGAGGAATTAAATACATTTCATCATTCTTTATACAATAAAAATCAAACATTTCTATTTACCTCCTCTTTACTCAATGGTATTTCTATTTCAATATGAACACCTGAAAACTTCAAATTTCTTCGAATATTATTTTTATAATTTTCTGAAAATAACAATGCTCTCATATTTAAATCTGTATTTGACAATTCAAATGGGATAATCATATTTTGAGTTAAAATAAGTTGATCTTTGTTAGAGTGTATTCTAACAACACCGCCTAAAGATATTGTTTTTTTTATTACACTATATAAACCAAAAGGTTTTTCGTATCTTAAAAAAACACCTTTTATTATAGCGTCTAATTCATTTTCTACTACGCTTCCTTTACTTTTAAAAGAATTTAAAAATCCTCTACCACAATCAGAATATGATATATACACCTTTTCTCTGGAATAATTATACTGTATTGTCATAAAGCAAAAACTATCTCCATGTTTCTTAGAATTCTCTATTATTTCATGAGACAATTCTAATATTAAGTTTGCTGGAACAACATAAGAATTGTATTTTTCTAGAAATTTATTAGTAAAACCACGCGAGTAACGGCATAGTTTGTTCCACGATTCTTGTTCCGTTTCATTTTTATTAAAAAAAACTGTAGTGTTAAGTTTATCCATATTACTCTCAGACATACCAGCCCATATTGAATCATCAAAAGAAAAACAACCATATTTTTGTGCGAAATTTATAAATTGTATATCATACAAATATCTCTTTAATTTCCCAGCAGAAATGTTATTGGGAATAAATACTTTAGGCGCAGCTCCAGTTGATTCTGAAACAATATAACCTACACAAAGCAAATTAGGAATTACCGAAGGATCAATACTTTTTACCTCTGAAAAATCGAATATTAACTGTTTGTTTTTTCCTTCAATGTAATAATTATGCAATTTTCCTAATACCTCATTATAGAATACGTATGAAGTCAAATTTCCATCCAAATGTATTATATATTGCATTCCTTAGCCTCCTAAATTACTCTTTTATGTTAAAAATAAACTTAAAAACATTAGGTCCTAAATCAACTTTATGTAATGTTTCTCCACCTAACAGTTTTGGTTTTAAACTAATTTATATACATTATAGTATCAACTTAATTCTATCTTTAAAGAATACTTCTATTTTCTCATTCTTTCAATTAAATTCACAAAAATGCTTTCATTTTCGACAAAAACGCTATATTTTCGACATTTATAAATCAAAAAACAACCCACATCATAGTTATAATTAACTACGATGTGGGTTGGACTCTTTTTCACTTATTCAAAAAATCAGCTATATTTTTAATCTCAGTTATAACATTGTCGTCTTCAATAGCAGGAACTTCATTTGTATTAAAACTACCTACTAATTTATAAATTTCTGTAGTGTTTATATGGTTTAAAACTCCGCACAATGTTTCGTAGGCTTTTTGGGGGTTACCATCACCACCGCCGACAAGGATTATAGCACCTCTCTTTGATTTGATTAAAGGTACTTGATTGCGAAAATGTTTAGCAGCAAAATATGTTTGAAATCTACTACAAACATCAAGAAGTTTTCCTGTAGACTGAGAAAAATATATTGGTGATGCCAACACAACATTGTCACAATCAACTATATAATCATATATTTTTGACATTTCATCGTTGATTGAACATCCATCATTACTCCAACAATATCTGCAATCTACACAGGGTGAGATATTAGAATAATAAGCATCAACAATCTTATATTCTCCATTTAGTTGTTCTATTAATTCATTGATTAAACTTACAGTATCTCCGTTCTTATGCGGAGAACCATTTATAATAAGTGTTTTCAAAAAATCACTCCCACAATCCTGAAGTTGATTTACCACTTTTACCTGTAATGCCTACGACTCTTGGCCATTGGTTAGTCTCAATTATTGTAGTTGCATTTATATTACCTAAATGTGCATAGAAATGACGGAACTGCGACATTATCAAGCCAAGTCGGTTTTGCTTACAACCGGTTGGTATCTCATACAACATTTCATCGTCAAGGCTATTCAAATAATCTGTGATTTTTGCTTTTATGCTTTGCAAATACTCCTGTAACTGCTCTTTTGACAATGTTTCTTCACTTGCAATATCAAGAGAGTTTAAATTCTCCGTATGAAATGGCGGATGCGCATATTCTTTAGGATTTATGTACCATTGGTCTAAACTGTGTAGCATATGATAACAATGTTTCCAAATAGGCATATCGCAGAGAATGTAGTCCATATTACAGGTCTGAAGCATTATATCAGCATTAGTGAAAATTGTTTCGGTATTCAGTTTGATTGCATTTACTAAGTCTTTTGCCATAAGCAACACCTTCTTTTATAATTTACAATACATCTCCTGTGCTTTTGGTATAAAGCCGAGTTTTTCATAAAGTGAAATAGCATTAGTATTTTTAGTAAGCATATGAAGATTTATAAAACTGCAGGTTTGTCTGCATTCCTACTGGAGATTTTGGTTTTAACTACTGATTTATATACAACTAAGAAAATGATCAAACATTTTTTTAATCTGTTCAATCAATTCATATTGTCCAATCTTAATGTCCTTATCATTTTCTTTAAAAGTATATGAATAAAATTCAGGGTTAGTTTGATTGTTATTTAAATCCGTTTCAATGTGTGAAAAATCACTGACTGAATGTTTATAAGAATTAGATATCTCATTTAAGTTGTCTATAAAGTTATAAAATGAATCAAGTTCATCTATAACTTTATATTTAGTTTGTCGTTTAAGATATTTTCCAATCGAATCAATTTCTTTAGTTTTATCGTTAATATTATTAACTCCAACTTTATTAATCCACAAACCATAAATCATTTGATCAACTGTTTTTCGTGCATGATATATTATATCTTCAACAATAATAAAATCTTTTAATTTTGCTGAATAGTATGATTTTTCATCATTAGACAATGATTGGTAACAATTTTTAAAACTAGAATATGATGCACATAATAATTCAATATGATTAATTCTAACTACTATATCATTACATATCATAATTAGCATTAGTTTATTTTTGTCATAAAGTCTTTGAAAATGTGTTTTGTACTCCTTAGAAGTTATAAAATCCTTATTGCTTAAGTAATCGTTATGTATTGCTTTTCTTATCATAATTATACTCCTTTTATATACCAAGTTGGCACAGGGTTCTGCATATTGTCGTACCAATCAAGCACATCCTTTGCTTGATTCAGCATTGTCTGAATTTCGCCATCACCGAAAGGAATTGCCCACGGGATTGATGAAAGCATATTACTGCTGATGTAAAGTGCGAGGAGTTTCCAAAAATCCATAGGTACTTGCATTTCAAAATAGCCATTAACGATACCTGATGCAAAAAGCGGAGCAGACTGTGCACACCATACAATGCGATTGAATTCTTCCCACGGATCACCGAAATCATATCGGTCAAAATCAATAATAACGATTTTGCCATTTTCAATCATCATATTACCGATATGATAATCTCCGTGCTGATAAGTTTGAGGTCTGTTTTTCAGCAAATGTCGGTTAGCTTCTATGTAATCAATTATATATTCAGCACCATTAAATTTCACAGGACAGTCATTATACATCTGTATTTTTCTGTCCATCTTCCTATTGAATCGCTCTTCCCAATCTGGTTGGTCTGCAGGTGCTGGTATTGAGTGAATTTTCTTTAAAATTCTGCCTGCTTCAAGTCCGAGTGCATACTGTTCAGAGTCTGCAAGATATGGAACAACCTCATTTGCATCTTTGCCATCAATCCAAGTCTGCAATGTATAAACACCCTCGTCACACTTGCCAAAGTCAACAGGCTTACACATAGGCACACCAAGCTTTTCAACTTGCTTTTGCATAATGTACATATTCTCACGGTTTGCACTCTTTTCAAAAGGTGTAACACGTAAAAGATATTTTGTACCGTCAGCAGTTGTGACACAATATTTCTTGTCACCCGACCAACCTTTGTTTATGGATTTTTTTGTTATAAAATCAATCATTGTAATATCCTTTTTCTTTGAACCAGTTAGTGTATCTTCTTTTTTGTGTATCTATCATTTTATCGGAATTAACAAACTCAATAAATTCATTTTCGCTAACCCATTTGAAAGATATTGTTTCACCTTTTTGGAGTTTTACATTATTTTTATCACAATTTGTAGTGCATAAGAAACAATGAAATAAACATTTATCATCATCGAAAGTATAATAAGCAAACTCTTTAAAATCGTTGCAAACTATCCCCGTTTCTTCAAACAATTCACGCTTTATGCAATCGATTTCATTTTCGCCTTTAAGAGCAGAACCACCTGCTGTTGCTTCGTAAAAACCTGGGTAAATATCTTTCTTCAAATCTCGTTGCATTAGAAGATAATCACCATCTGTATGACGAACAAGCACTTCGCAAACAAGGTGATAAATTCCATCTGGAATAGGTTTACCACGGACTAAATCTATATTTGCTAAAGTTCCATCTTTATGATATCCATCCCAAATTTCCATAACTACACCTCTTTGCACATAGTAATCTCTGCTTCAGACTTATCCACAATTCTAAACCCACATTTACTATAAAGTCCTATTGCTACCAAATTATCTTTCGTTGTATGTAATTTCACTTGTTTGTATCCACGTTGTTTCAGATATTGAATTGCAAATTCTACTGCAAATTTTCCAACACCTTGATGTTTGAATTCATTTGACACAACAAGCATTGAAATCCAGGCAACCTCTTTATTTTGCAATCCGTTCAACTTCAACCAAGCACATGGTATATCATTTTTACAAACAATAAAATTTTCTTCGTCAGAAGCTTGTGGTTCTGTAAATGCTTTTTGCCATTCTTCCAATGAAATAATTTCTGTATGCAAAGCAGAAAGATTATTTTCTTCAGACATAAGATTGTATATGAAGTTAACATCTTTTTCTGTAAATGGTCGTACAGCATATTGATTCTGCAAGTCAATTTCAAATCGCAATGAAGTTTTACCATCATCACAGAATTTTTCTTTTAGTTTGCCGCCATTTTTCAATATCGTTTTAATTGCACCATGGTTATTTTCATAAGGAACGATTTCTACACTTTTGAATTCAGTATCTCTACAAATATCTAAAGCAAGACGCAACATAATTGTTCCTAAACCTTTGCTTCTATGCCAAGGAGCAAGCCCTGAATGAAGATGTCCTCTGTGAGTATTTGAACTATTTATAACTATAGCACCAAATATCTCTTTATTATCATCTACAAGAAAATACAGTGTACACGGAACTCCTGTGGAAAGCATTGAGCCTGTTATTCGGTCATCCTCACACCATTCCAACCATTTTGAATACGAAACATTTTCTCCCAATAATTTACTATATCTGCGTAACAACTGAGGTTGAATGTTATCTTCAATGGACTCCCATTTATCCATCATTTCTGTGTACTGCTTTTCATAAGTTTCGTCTGGTATAACAAGTTTATAATTTTTAATATCCATAATAGTTTCCTCCTGTAAAAAATATAGGCACCTCCGAAACGGAGATGCCTTTTAAATTTACAGAAAGATATATTACATCAATCGCAAATGGACAAAATGGCATCTCTGTTTCGTAACATAGTATTCATTGTCATTTCGTCCACCTACCTTTAAATAATCTTCAATAATTATACTCTTATGTTTTAAGAAAGTCAATATTTAGAAATGTACAAATCAACACTTCATTTACCAAACTCCAAAAACGCTTTTTTGAAATCATTAACTTTTCTTGTAGATGTATAAACTGAGTATTCTTTACCCTTACACTTCATTTTCACAAAATCTTTTGTTACTTCTCCAACATAGCAAAGATTCACAAGGTAACTGCTGTGTGGTTGAGCGAACATTTTCGGATTGAGTGTATCTTTCCAATACTCTAAAGAAAAATTTGTCTCAATTCGTTTCCCATCAACATACACCGCAGATTTTCTGTTTTCTATTGCTATGTAAATAATTTCACTTGGATGTATTCTACACACATCCTTGTTACTTGTCTGAACAATCAAATCTCTGTTGCAACAAGGTTTATTGCAAAACTCGTTTTCACCATTCAATTTAATACAAATTTTTTCTATACCACAACAATTTGTTAATTCAAAAGATATCTCATTATCATTTAAAAGTTTAATAACTTTTTCCGTTGTTTCATCTTTTTTCGCCATATCATAAACTACTGAACTCATAAAACCCATCCTGTATTTTTAATACGAAGGTTTAAGGTGACGGGAGTCGAACCCCGTACGCCTAAAATTTAAATCTTTCGGCACATTAAGCCGTTTTTTGTCTTGTTATACGCCAGTATGACTACGCCAAAGAAACACCTTACTGCACCAAAATCTTTACAATTTTAGATGCAAGCAGTTTTGTAAGACGAAAAAATTTCCAATAACAAGGAAGAACTCGCAGGAATACTGTCGTATTTCAAGAGTTTTGACGATGTTAGTGGAAATTTTTGTCTTCCAAAACCGTGCGGTGTTTGGCTCCCGTCACCTTACCCTCATTTATATATGACGAAAATCGACAAAAGCTACATAAAAATTTTGGAATTTTATGAAAATCAGCGTTTTGTATATAGTAAAACAATTGAAATTAGTAAAAATCACAACAAAAAGTGGTTGTAAAAAACTCTACACTTTTACAACCACTTTATCTTATTTTCATACCGTAATCGTATTATCCATGACAATAGTTACGTTCTCTACGTCTTTGCCAAATGCTTTTAGGTTATCCATACTTATTGTTACGGTGCAATTCCACGTTCCGCTTACAATTTCACCGTTTTCATCAATAACAACGTTCACAGTAGGATTTGTGTAATATATTTTTGTATCTTCTTCATTCTCTGAAAGTTCTATTGAAAGTCCCCTGTCGTTTAAATCTTTAACAATATCACTTATATCGCCGATAGTAGAAATTGCGTGACCGACGCTACCGCTATTTACATCTTCTTTTGTACCCGAAGTCTGTTCATTCATAAGCATTTCTATTGCGACACCGTTACTGACTTTATAAGCTTTTGCCGAACTTACGTCATCTGCAACAAGATTTTCGTAACTACCAGTAATTCCGTTTATTTCGGTTGAATTACTCTCAAGGAATTTGGTAATTATGGACTTTATGAAAGACATCATTTTTTCATTTTCGCCATCGTTAATATTGATTTCTTTCATAACGATTTTTTGAGAAGACTTTTCAGACTCGCTGGAGTTTTTTGCAGCATTTTTATATTCTTCTACAATTCTTTCTTTTGACCAGTTGGCAGGATCATCGTCTGTTTCAGTAGTAACCACTTCCGCATTAATAGTTGTTGACTGGGTAGTTGTAATTTGAGAAGAATCCTGAACATTATTTTCAACAGTAGTATCAACTATTGGTGTTTCAGTGTTCAAAATATTATCTGTAACAACCTCATTTACAGTACCATTAAAAATTGTTGTACTCTCTAATGTAACCGAAGTTTCTTCACTTGCTTTACAAGCAGTTAAAGTGAAAAACACTATTAAAGAGAGCAACCCCGAAAACGCTCTTTTCATTGTTACATTCATAAATTTTTCCTCACCCGCAATAAATTTCAATTGCCTTTGACACAAACTCAGTTGTGCCATTACCGTGCTGGTCAATATTATTTTTAAATCGCTCATCAACAACATACATCTGACCAAGACCTTTGAGAATTTCAGTTGTACAAGTGTAATAATTCTCACTTATAAAATTCAGAAGTTTTGCTACAAGTACCTGTGCTTCACTTGAAGAAACTTCTGCACCACTATTTTTGCAATCTGCAAATTCTTTGAATATAGCGTTCATTTCATCTGCAAGAGCAAACCACTTTTCATCTGTATAATTTTTTGTTTTATCTTTGTGTTCGTTATATGCTTCAGTATCTCCAAAACGTTCACGAACTTCATTTTCATAATTCTGCATAATATCACCGTTTTTCATTCTATCATACCATCAAAAAATCCGCAACCATAATTTACAATTTGCCAGGTGTATGGTATAACCTATTTTATAAACTTGAATTGTATAAAATTTCACTTATTAATTAACAACAAAATGGATAAAATTATGAAAGTTCTTAAATTTGATACAACAAAAAAGGACGTATGAAATATATCTTGTTGATAATGAAAAGAACGGCGAGCTTATTACTGTGACCGAAAACTTAGAATTCACCCTCAAACCTTTCTCATTTATGCTTATTAAAGAAATATAAAAAGAAACAAAACTCTCAAGTCAAATTGACCTGAGAGTTTTGTTTTTATATAATCTTCTTTTCAATATATTCCGAAGTCATTGCATTAAGAAGACAATTATAATTCATTTTAAACTCCACTATATCGCCTACTTTATAAACCTTATCACAATTAGTAACATCGAGTACAACATGGTCACTACTTCCGCCCACAATCTGCATTTTTACATCAACACAAGAAAGTCCTGAAAGATAAATGTCCTGCTTACCAATAGCAACAATTGCTCTGTCAATAAATTCTGCTGAATCAACAGATTCATTAACATCTTTAGGTTTCGACTTTAACTCTATAATCTCAGCTTTTAAAATAAAGTTATCAGTTTTGGCTCCTTCAAAGCATTCGTCATAAACAGGAATATTCCCAAGATAAACTGCTTCACCAATTCTGAGATTATTAATTCTCTTATCAAGACCATCTGATAATAATAGCGGAATTGAGCTTGAAGCACCGCCAGAAATAACAGGAAACATCTTATTGATATAACCTTCTAAAACATTTACATTTGAAATGAATTCCGACATATTCTCCTTAGTTGGAACAACATCATTAAGACAACTAAGATTTGTACCAATACCAATAACCAGAATTCCCGGAAGTTCGTTACACAAATCAACCAATTGTACCAATTCGTCTATATAGCACCCTTCACGAAGGTCACCACACTCGCACATAAGTATCACCTTATGAACTGTAGTTTGCTTTAAAGCAGACTCGTTAAGTGCTAATAAAATATCTTTTTCAGTATTAAGGCTGACATCCACATACTTAACAACCTCATCCACCTCAGAAATCATCGGTGAACGAATCAACCACTTCTCTGCATTGATATCTTTAAATTTAATAAGATTCTGGAGTCTGGAATCACAAATTGTTTTCACATCACTCTTGCTTATAATCTTCTCAACAAGAGCCGAGTCCCCTGCCAAAACTTTTGTAACAAGAGAAATGAAAATCCCACGCTCATCACAGGCTTTTTTCAGAATATTGATATTATCAATAATACCATCAACTTTTATCTCAATACAAGGATACATAAGTTACTCCGTTTTTTGTTTAATAAATGCACCAATCGTTTTAAATGAATTACGCTCTATTTCAAAAAATGAATCTTCAATAGGTGCCACAGGTTCTGCACCCTTTGCCTTAAGTGCTTCGTTTATAATTTTTTCAGTATACCAAGGGTTTTTAACAAACACAGGACCTAACGCGTTAGTAAATATTGCATTTTTATATTTACCGCCCTCAGTAGTATCTGTATCATTATTTCCCTTACCATAAATCAACTTACCAAGTGCATCATTTTCATCCTTCAAGAAGAAATCGACTAAATGAATCTGCACTGCCATCAACTCAAAGCTTTCGTCTTCTGTAAGGCAGAAATGAAGGTCATCACCGTAAATGGCTTTTCTTTCAACTGCTTCAGCATGAATGATCCCTAAACCTTCAACATCACTACCATCAGCACGCTTTGTTTTATCAATTAACACTGCACCTGTAGTGCCAATAGCAATAACAGGCTTACCAGCATCTACAAAATCATAAATAGCATTATCATATTTCTTTATGTTTTCTACAATTGAAGAGACGGTTTTCAATTCACCTGCATTCATAAATATAATATCAGAATTTTCGAAATCAATGGTTTGTGCAAAGGTGTCAATGCGGTTGATTTTAACCTCTAACCCCATCTTTTTGCCAACCTTTTCAAACGCCATTAAATTACCTCTGTCGCCGTGAAGATTTAAGAGGTCAGGATAGAGCCAAGTAATATTTAATGTGTTATTCATATTATTTTTCTCCTCCATATTGCTTAGTAGAAACCTCAAGTTCATTATATTTCTTAAGCCAGGTTATAAGATAAACATTATCAATCGGGAATTTATCAAGCTCACTTAAAATAGCTTCATCGCTATCATTAGGTAAAATTGAAATATCCTCTGGAGATATACCCGCATAAATCATTCTGTTTGCAGTATCATAAGCTACTGCTTCAGAGAAGCATATATAATGCTTGATATTATTCTTTTTAAGTGATTCAAAATCAACGTCAAAAGCATAGAAGGTATTTGTATAATACGGGTCAAAATCTTTTAATTCTTCTAATCCCATCAAAAGAATTTTTTCATCTGGGTCTTTAGCAATATAGTCTAATGCAGTCTGGAGTGTTTCCGGATTTTCTTGCTTTATACGAATATATTTTAATGTCTTTGTTTTATACTTAAGAGTTTCCATTCTACCGCTGATATTTTTAAAGTTTAAAAATGCTTTTTGCAATTCATCGTTAGAAATTCCAACGCTATTACACACCGCAATGCAAAGAGCATAATTGAAAATATAGAAAGGCTCATTGTTAGTTACTGTGAAGCGGTAGCCATTACAATCGAAGCTACTGCGGTCAGAAAATTCTACATTCTCAGCCATAAATGCAACCTTTTCCTCAGAAGCAAAGCTACAACCAGCACAATGAAATTTACCAACATTATCTACATTGTAATAATCAAAAACTATCTTGTCATTACATTTCGGACAAGGCATTGTTACATCGTAAAACTTGTCCTTTGTAAATGAATACTTAGTTTTACCAACACCATAATAAACTACACTCTCAGTAAGATCCTCAAACGCTTTTGCACGGGGCTCACCATCGTTAAGAAAGAGAGTCATATCTGAGTTAAAAACCTTTTTGAATTTCTGCACAATATAATCAGGTTCGCCGTTTCTTTGTACCTGATCTTTTTGTAAATTTGTAACACAAACCTTACGAGCAGGAATATATTTATATATATGCTCCATAGAGCGTTCGTCTATTTCAAAAGAAAAATATTCTGTTTTCATTTTACCTGTGAGGGTTGAATTACGGATTAACGCAGTAGCAATACCGCCAATCATATTAGCACCCTCAAGGTTAGAGCAAACTGTTTTGCCAGCACTTCTGAGAGCGTGAACCACCATATTATTTGCGGTAGATTTACCATTTGTGCCTGTAATAAAAATCACTTTATCAACATCTATACCCTTAAAATGACTAATAAAATCTGGCATTAGGAGATTTGCCTTTGCACCAGGCATATTTGTACCTCTGCCTTTTGCAAAAATATTACAGAAGAGCATTAATGCTTTTCCTACACAAAGTGTAAAAAGAAACTTAAGTTTTTTCATAAAAACCCTCCAAAATAAATTACACAATATTCTACTATATTTCACTATGAAAGTCAATTAAAGACTGTTTGACACATTATTCTCGTTAATAATATTGCCAACACAAATACCCTCAATTCTAAACTCTTTATCAAACACATTATTCTTTATTTCTGCATTTTCCAGATACTCAAGATGTATCAAGTGGGTGTCACCGTAGCAATTTTTAAAAATATTATTTTCAAGAATCAGCTTGCCGTGAACAAATTCTTTTGATTCTTCATCCATAACCTTTGGTGTGTATCTTATAGTCGGTGCACCAGAGAATGTAGGACCAAAATCACACGCATCAATTATATTATTCTTAAAAACTATCTCTTTAGTGTAGCCTGACTCAAACCAGAAATTGCAATCATCTTCAATAAGAAGTGCTGGACCCCACAACTTGAAAAACGTATTATTTTCTATAACAACCTTACCGCGTGTTGTCGCGAGTATTCCCCTACCAGCAGTCTGAGAAAAAGAACAGTTCTGCACTAATAAATCGGGTATCCACGAAGCATTTTCTATAACATCTTTTTTCTTATTAAGTTTTGGTAATTCTCTGTCGAGATAAAGTTTTATATCTGTATCGTTGATTTGAGTAAAGTTTAAAACCTTTACAGTATAATATGGCTTTAATGTATCCCATTTTATAAATTCAAGTTCGTCACTAATTTCGAATGCCTGAAAGCCCCAGCTTTCATTGTGCATAAATCGGACTATAATTGATTTTTCTTTTTTATTCGCTTTAACAATTCTCAGGTGGGTTCCGTGAACATTTATATAATCATCGTGAGCACCAAAGGCTTTACAATTTTTAATCTCTAATTGACCGCGACAACCCGAAAACTGAAAAAAATCGGCAGTGCTTGCAATAGTTCTGTGCTCTGCTGGTGTGAAATCGCAATTTAAAAATGATACATTTTCACAGAATTGCGAAACCATACCCAGACCATGCATAAACTTCACTCTTAAATTTTCGAATCTGAGATTTTTGCATCTCTCAAAAAAACTACCAACCTGGTCGCGAATTATATTTCTTGTCTGGATTGTAGTACCAACTTTGAAAGAAATAGCGGGATTTTTAAAATGTACCCTCAGAACATTATTACCGAGATTCTCTATTTTTGAAAAATTCAAATCTGCTCGTCTAAAATCACGAGTTTCAAAGCTTTCTGGGTCGAACACCTTAATATGCCTTTTATTACCGTGATAGCTATCAATCCAATACGGCTTGCCATTTTTGTCGTTTTCGCCTACCCAGAAAAGTTCATTTCCACGAATAGTGTAAAGACAATCTTCGTTTATTTTAATATCAAAAACGCCATTTTCGCTCGACAGAACTTTGAACTCAGACATTGTCGGACACGCGTAATCTAAAGTCAGATTTTTTACAGTAATATTTTCACAGTGGTCAAAAAGAACTGGGGTCATTTTACCATGAACTAATATAGTTGCACCATTACCATCAATTGTGATATTTTTCTGATTTTTAAGATAAACTGCGGTATAGCGTGTGCCATCAGGATTTTCTTCCTTTTTTGCAGTATTTGAGCAATAATAACCTTGAAGCAAAAAAGAGTCATCTTGCCTTACATCGTAGATTCTATTCTTTTCTAAAACTACTGTATCGTTATCATTGACTTTTAAAAATATTTCACTTAATTCATTCATTTTAATTTACCGCAATTGTAATTGTGTTCTTAAGTCTTATATCGTTAGAGGATGCACCAACTAAAATTTCAAACTCACCGTCTTCAACAACCCATTCGAAGTGTCTGTCGAGAAGCTTAAAAGAATCGAAATCAAGCTTAAATTCTACTGTTTTTGTTTCACCAGTTTCTAGTGTAATTCTCTCGAAGCCTTTGAGTTCTTTAGGTGGAGTAATAATTGAAGAAACCTTGTCGTTTACATAAAGCTGAACGACCTCGTCGCCCTTTACTTTACCAGTATTTTTAATATCAACTGAAACAATATAATCTAATTCACTCTGTTTTTGAATTTTAAGATTCTTATACTCGAAGCTTGTATAAGAAAGACCAAAACCAAATTCATAACGCGGTCTTCTGCTACCCTCAAACATAACTTCAGTATTATTAGGTAAAACAGTGTAATAGCATGGGATTCTGTAAGAATCCTGTGGGAATGACACAGGCAATCTACCTGCAGGGTTATTTAACCCAACAAGTGTTTCAGCAATTGCTTTAGCACCAGTTTCACCACCGAACCAAGCAACCAAAATTGCATTACAGATACAATTTTCAACAGATAAGTCAATTGCTCTGCCATTTTCAAGAACAAGAACAACAGGCTTTCCTGTTTTAGCAACCTCTTCAATTAATTCGCGTTGCTTACCCGCTAATTTTAAATCAGCTCTGTCATGACCCTCGCTACTTGTGAATGTATTGTCACCACAAACAATAATAGCAATATCACTATTTTTTGCAATTTCTACAGCCTCAGGAATACATTCCTTTTCATCCTCATCATATACTTCAACAAGATGTGGTTGTCCTTCCTGTGTTTCTACATGAAGGTCCTTTGGAATACCGCAACCATTACAATATGTAATTTCCACTTCGTTACCCAATAATGTTTTCAACTCATCCAAAACAGACTTTAATTCATAACCATCAGGAACAGAAGAATACCCGCCTAATCTCTGACGATTTGCAGATGGACCTAAAAGAGCAATTTTCTTATACTTCTCTTTTTGAAGAGGTAATATACCATCATTTTTAATAAGTGTCATAGACTTTCTTGCCGCTTCGTGTGATGCAGTTAAATGCTTCTCGCATCTTATTACACTTTTGTGTAAGTGTTCGTCTGTGTAGGGATTTTCAAAAAGTCCTAACTCGAATTTTACTTTGAGTACTCTCAAAACAGCATCGTCGATTCGTTTCATTGGGATTCTGCCAGATTTAACATTCTTTATAATTGTTTCTTCCCATATTTTCGTGTCGTAATCGCAACACCCCTGCATATCAAGACCAGCATTTATTGAATCACAAATTGCATCTTCATCAGTTGCAGCAGTAAAATGACGATTTACGAGTCTTACAACTGAACCCCAGTCTGCTCTTACATAACCTTTCATCCCCCATTTTTCACGAAGGATATCGGTTAAATAATACTTAGAGCTTAAAACAACCTCACCGTCAATAGCGTTGTAGCAAGACATTACATTGTAGGCTCCCGCCTTTTTTATAGCGGTTTCAAATACAGGCAAATAGCTCTGTTCAATTTCTCTTCTGCCTACGCGTGCCTGGGCACAGTTTATACCATTTTCAGGAATACCATGAACACAATAATGCTTAGGCTCACACACAACTGCATCGGGTCTTTCTATATTACCATCCTGTTGCTCACCTGTAACAATCTGATAGCCAAGTTCACAAGAAAGATAAGTATCTTCACCAAAGGTTTCTTCAACTCTGCCCCAGCGAGGTTCTCTTGCTACATCAAGATTTGGAGCTAAAATCTCGTGCATACCTAAAGCACGGGTTTCACTCGCAATTGCTCTGCCTATAGAATTTACATTTTTTCTGTCAAAGCTTGCTGCTAATGCAAGTGGTACTGGGAATACTGTAGCACCTGGCCAAAGAATTCCGTGTAATGCTTCTCCTGTAAACATACAAGGAATACCGAGTCTTGAATTCTCAACAACAAATTTCTGTAATTTATTAAAAAGAACCGGGTGAGAATAGCAATCGTGAATAAAGCCAATTCCTCTGTTACCTAAAGTTTCCTTTAATTTATCTTCCATTATTTCCGAATCAGTATGAACAGCACAATGATATAATTTGTGAGGCTTGGTAGAAAATTCCACCCCTCTTATAATATCCATCTGTGCAACTTTTTCTTCTAAAGTCATTATTGAAAGCAGACTTTTAGCTCTTTCTTCAGGTGAAAGTGATGTGTTTTTGTAATCCATAAGAATACTCCAATATTGAAAAAAATTCGATGTAAAAAGTATATCATTTAATAGTGTGCAAGTCAATTAAATATATTTGCAAATATTATAATTATGTGATAGAATATATATATTAAATTTTTTATAATAGGGTGATTTAATGTCAAAAGCACTGACCCCTGAAAAACTAAAAAAACAAGCTTTAAAAAGAGAAAAAGAAATCCAAAAATGGGAAAAAGAAAAAGCGAGACCGAAACGCAACCTTTATTTTGCTTACCTTGTTTTCATTATTACGCTTATTTACGGCACTGATGAAATTGCTTCTCAAATAGGCACCTTAATGAAAACAGAAATCGCAAATGACCTTTTAAGCAAATTTGGTGAAAGCTCCGTTGGTATTTTAGATGTTCTTTCAATTCTTGTAGTACCATTTCAGGCTATAGGTCTTTTATATAGACCACTTGCTGACCGTTGGGGCAGAAAAAAATTCTTAATTATAAACACCTTTGGTATGAGCATTGCTCTTCTTGTAATTTTCTTATCAAATAATTTATTCTTATACTTCGTGGGTGCTGCTTTAGTTCAGTTCTTTATTCCACATGATATGCACGTTGTTTATATAATGGAGTCTTCTCCCTCCAAGCACAGAGCGAGAGTTTATTCATCAATTAAATTTATAGCTAATATGTCTGTTATGGTTATTCCTCTTTTAAGAAGATTTTTAATGACCGAAGCTTCAGAGTGGCGAAATGTTTATTTTATTCCTGCAATAATCGGTTTAGTTTCTTCGTTTATAGCACTTATGACCGCACGAGAAACTGACACATTTATTGAATCGAGACTTCGTTACTTAAGAATGACCGACGAAGAACGAGAAGAAGAAAAGCGAAAAAAATCAAGCGAAAATGCTCAGGGTGGTTTAGTTCACGCTTTGAAATTCGCTTTGAAGCATAAACAATTAAAGTGGCTTTATATCACGTCTGCTCTTGCTAACATTGGTTTTATTGGAACTATTAATTATCAGGTTATTTTGTCTTATGGCTACGCACAGAACTATGTTGAAAATGGTCTTTTCACTTCTTTGGGCGAAGAGGTTATGAATGCAGTAAGCGTAGGACCTGTAACGACTGCACTTTTTATGTTCCCTATTGGTTGTGCGGTCTCTCAAGTTATAATGGGCTTTATTTCTGACTGGAAAGGACGAAAGCCAGCCGCAGTAGTTACTGCTTTTAACTGTCTTTTAGCCTTTATAGGCTTCTCTGTAGGCTCAAGACTTGCTCTTGACCCTTACATTGTAGGCTTCTTATGCGGTGCGGCAATTGGTAGCTATTACTCAACCAACGATGTATTAATTATGATGATTGGTGAAAGCTCTCCGACAAATCTTCGTTCATCGTGTATGTCAGCACAATTCATTGTTACTGCAGCTGGTGTTGTAGTTTCTTACATAGTAAGTCTTCCGCTTATCACTATTTTAGGAAACAGCGTAACAGGAGTTGTATCATTTGCACTTTTAGTACCTGGTTTTATTGCGGCATTTATAGCGCTCTTAAAGAAAGCAAATGAAACAAAGGGTATTGATATGGACACCGTAACAGGTGCCGAGTGGGATTAACACAATAAAAAAATAAATTTAAAAGGAGTATTTTTATGGCAACAGCAACGATTTTTGAAAGACTTATGGCGTTATTAGCATCATTAGTAACACTTTTAGGCTCATTCAGCTTTAACACAAACTTTGATCGTCCAGACGACGAAATCAAATTTACAATCAACGCAAATGCACCAACTGGTGACGCTTTGCCAAATGTTGTAAACAATGTCAATGTATGGTCTATCGAGGGCAATCCTTTTAAGGATGCAAAAGTTAACGAAGAAAACAATATTTTTGAATTCGTAGAATATGTGCAGTTTATGCAATGCTCTGGCGGTACAGAGGCACGGGATTTATTCATAAATCCACTTGATAAAACTGTTCTTGATGACTATGACTTTACAGTTCTTATAGACAACTGTCGTGGAGTAGTGAATTTAGGTGCAAAGCCAATGCTTAAATTAGGTAGTGTTCCACTTAAATATTCAGAAAAAGCTACCACAGAACACGGGTTTGGCATTAATCCATATCCACCAGATGACTATAATGTTTATTATAACTATATTCACGCTTTAGCAACTGCTTTAGTTGATGAATTTGGCAAAGAAGAAGTTCTCTCATGGCGTTTTGGCGTTATGACAGAATTTGAAAATGGTGACTGGTTTATTGCAAATGATGGTAATGCAAAAAGTGCATTTACAGAATACTGCAAACTTTATGACTACACAGTACAGGCACTTATTGATGTTATTGGTGAAGATATTTATGTAGGTGCTCACGCAATGTCAGTTACTGAAGGTCAGTGGGACGAAAGAGATTTTATTGAGCATTGTGCAGTGGGTACTAACTACAAAACTGGTGAAAAAGGTTCAAAACTCTGCTATCTTTCAGGTTCATTCTATGACTATGCTCCAGGTGAATACACAAGTGGTTACGACCTTCCTGGCACAATCAATAATTTAAGAGAAACGGCAGAAGAATATGGTCTTAACGATTTAGAATACGGCATTGACGAAGGTAGGCTTCTTGTTGGTACTGTAAGTGGTGCTAACAACGACGAGCTTCTCTCAAGAACTGTTGGTTATACCTATCAGGCTTCTTACGATGCAAGACTTATTGCTCAGATGTTTAATAATGATATTGACTACTTCTCTGCTTGGGGCTACCTTTCAAATGGTCTTTTAGAGGGTAACCCTACTGTAAGCTACCACGTTGCAAAAAATGCTGCTAAATTTGAAGGCACTAAACTTTTACCTACTGCAAAGCAACAGGCTGGTGATATTGGCGGTGCTGATATCGGTGCTGTTTCTGCAATAGATGAAAGTACCGGCACAATTCGTGTTATGGCTTACAACTTTAAAAACGACCTTAATTATGATACAAAAATCAAAACAGAATTTGTTATAAATGCTCCAAAATATGATGGTCAGAAATTCAATGTAAGAGCGTATGTTATTGATGATGATTGTAACTATTTTGATGACTGGATGAAAGACAGAGAAACTTACAACATCACAAAAGATTGCTTTAACTGGTCGCCACAGGACCCACAGATTGACAGCCCAACAACTCTTATGGATGAAAATGCGAGAAACATTTACTTTAACGAGCTTTATCCAAAATACACAGAGGCTTCAAAGTTAGTTCCTGTTGATTCTACTGCAACTGTTGAATATGGCAAGCTTATTATTAACACAGAATTAGACCCACACGCTGTTGTTTTCTTTGAATTAACTCCACAGAAATAATTATGATAAATTTCAGAATAATAAAAACTACCGTAGATTTAGAAAACGCCCTCAGAATAAGGCGTGAGGTTTTTGTAGAAGAACACAATGTACCTGAGAGTATCGAGCTTGATGAGTTCGATACTCTCGACTCAAATTGTCTTCATTTTTTAGCTTTATATAATAACAAACCTATTGGCACATTAAGAGCTAATCTTACAATAAAAGATACTGTTAAAATTCAACGTTTTTGCTTTTTACCTGAATATAGAAAATCAGGTTTTGGAAAACTACTTTTAGATTTTGCTGAAAAAGAACTTATAAAACAAGGCTACAAGTATTTCTTTTTAGAAGCGAAGTTTTCGGTACACCCGTTCTATGAAAAATGTGGTTACAAGAAAGTAAGTGACATTTTTTATGAAGTTAATGTACCACACGTAAAAATGGAGAAGCTGATTAAATGATACAAAAAGAATTTAATGTAACTGGTATGACATGTGCTGCGTGTCAGGCGAATGTTGAAAGAGCTGTAAAAAAGCTCTCTGGCGTAGAAAGTGTATCGGTTAATCTTTTAAATGAAAATATGTCGGTATCTTTCGATGAAAAAGAAATAACAGATGACAAAATAATAAATACTGTTATTTCTATTGGCTATGGTGCATCGCTTAGAAACAATAACAAAGACGAAAAAAGTACAATAAGAAGTGATTGGGAAACGAAGCAATCCAATGAGCAAACGAAACAGAAATTAATGAAAGCAAGGCTTTTCTCTTCTGTTTGCTTTTTAATTCCATTAATGTATGTTGCTATGGGTGGAATGTTAGGATTTCCTATGCCACAGTTTCTTACGGGTGTTGAAAATTCTTTAGTAAACACATTGACACAGTTAATTCTGACTGTACCTGTAATGATAATAAATAAAAAATTCTTCACTTCTGGCTTTAAAGCATTAATCCACAAAGCACCTAATATGGATTCATTAGTTGCAATAGGCTCTTCTGCATCGTTTATTTATGGTCTTATTTCTTTTTATTTTATGTGCTATGGTGCAGGTCATAGTGATTTCACATTAGTTCACAAATACTCGCACGAGCTTTATTTTGAATCTGCTGCTATGATTTTAACGCTCGTTACAGTCGGCAAATATCTTGAAACAAAAAGCAAAGCAAAAACCTCCGATGCCTTAGGGAAATTAATTGATTTAGCACCAAAGACTGCAAATGTCATTAAAAATGGTGTGGAAATTACCATCCCCGCAGAAGAAGTAAAAACAGGTGACACACTTATAATAAGACCTGGTGAAAGTATTGCCGTTGATGGAATTATTATTGAGGGAAATGGTTCAATTGACCAATCAAGTGTTACAGGCGAAAGTATCCCTGTTGACAAAGAAAAGAACGATACTGTAATTTCTGCTACAATAAACAAAAATGGCACATTTAAAATAGTTGCTACTAAAGTCGGTAATGATACAACTCTTTCTCAGATAATTAAATTAGTTGATAACGCAAGCAACACTAAAGCACCAATTGCAAGACTTGCTGATAAAGTAAGTGGTGTATTTGTACCAATAGTCATTGGTATTGCAATTTTAACATTTGCAGTCTGGCTCATAACTGGTGCAACACCTGATTTCTCAATTTCTACGGGAATTACTGTTCTTGTTATTTCTTGCCCTTGTGCATTAGGTCTTGCAACTCCTGTTGCTATTATGGCGGGTACTGGCAAGGCTGCAGAGAATGGTATTTTAATAAAATCTGCTGAAGCACTTGAAAATCTTTCTTCAATAGATACTGTAGTTCTTGATAAAACTGGCACTGTAACAACTGGTGAAATGTCTGTTTCTAATATATTTGTATTAAACAAAGATTTTACCGAAAAAGAATTTTTAGCTTTTGCATATTCCTTAGAAAATGGTAGTGAACACCCACTTGCAAACGCTATTAAAGAAAAAGCAAGGCAAGAAAAGATAGAGTTAATACCTTCCACAGAATTCTCTGCTGAAATTGGTAAAGGCGTAAGTGCTACAATAAATGGTGATTTCTGGTTTGCTGGTAATTATAAATTTATGCTCCAGAACGGAATCGCAGAGGGTGAATTCAAAGAAAAAAGCGAAGAGTTTATGAAGCAAGGCAAAACAAGTCTTGTTTTTGCTAAAAATAAAAAAGTCGTAGGAATCATTGCTATTTCTGACACAGTAAAGCGTGATAGCAAATCTGCTATAAAAGCCTTGAAAAAGCTTAACAAAAAAGTTATAATTCTTACAGGTGATAATTCGTCATCTGCAGAATTTGTAAAAAATGAAGTTGGTGCCGATGAATATATAGCAGAAGTGCTACCAACTGAAAAAGAAAAATATATAAGAGATTTAAAAGAACAAGGCAAAAAAGTATGTATGGTCGGTGACGGAATTAATGACTCCCCTGCACTTATTTCTTCTGATATTGGTATTGCAATCGGAGCGGGTACTGATATTGCTATAGATTCAGCGGATATTGTTCTTATGAAAAGCTCTTTACAGGATGCAGTTACCGCATTTGAATTAAGTAGAGCAGTTATAAAGAATATTAAAATAAATCTTTTCTGGGCATTTTTCTATAATGCTTTAGGAATTCCTGTTGCGGCAGGTGTATTCTATCCATTATGGGGGATAAAGCTCACACCAATGCTTGGTTCTCTTGCTATGAGTATGAGTTCATTGTGTGTTGTTACCAATGCCCTAAGATTAAGATTTTTCAAAACAAAATTTACTTTTTCTGAAGACACAGAAGAAAAAGAAATTATAGAAAACAACGAGCAGAAAGAAGATGTTACTATGACAAAAACTATTTCAGTTGATGGTATGATGTGCAACCACTGTAAAGCACATGTTGAAACCGCTTTAAAAGCTGTAAACGGTGTTACAGATGCTATAGCTGATGTAGAAAATAAAACTGCAACTGCCACTCTTTCAGAAGATGTTGATGTAAATATCTTAATTGAAGCAGTTAAAGCAGCTGGCTATGAAGCAAAAATTCAATAATAAGGAGCACTGGAAATGAAAAAGACGATTATTGCTGTAATTGTAGCGGTACTTGTTGTAGCCGTAGGGGCAACATCAATCTTTCTTATGACCGCTAAAGAATCAAAACAACTCACATTAGAAAACTTAAACACATATTACGATGTTACTGTTGAAATCACCGACTATGTTCGTGGTGAAAAAAGCACTGAGTTTTTAGGTCTTATTTCAACCTACTCTGCTTCAACTGCAAAAATTCATATTACTACTACTCCAAAGGATGAAATCACTTGTGATAGTGGAGAACTCGTTTACACCTTTACAGATGATTTCTGGAAAGTTATTGATGGTGGTAACACGATATCTGTAAAATTAAATGCCGAAGGTACCACAGAGGTTTTTGTTGATATTGAAGCAGACCTTAAAATATCAACAATTGCAGAACCTGAACTTTCAACTGTTGAATTAACCAACGCTTTAGGTACTGTTACATATAAGAAGTTTTTTAATAAGTTATAATAAAAGTACAAAAACTCCAGAAAGCGAATTTGCTTTCTGGAGTTTTTACATTTTAATATACCCATTCACCGCGTAATGCAGCTTTTATTTTCATCTGACCAGTAGCAGAATCGAAGAATTGTGTACGACCATAATCCTTACCACAATCCTCTGCTAAAATAGGAATACGAAGTTGTTTCAAGCACTCTTTTACCGCAATAATATTTCTTTCACCAATAGATGAAAGTGATGTATTATTAAAACCAGGGAACATCTGTGCACCGCCAGCAATTTTTGCTTTTATTCTGAATTTGTTAGCACCAGCTTGTTCCATCTTTTTTATCAAATCTGGGATTGCTGTATCCGCAAACTTCCATATTTCTTTACCCTGAGGATTAAATCCCTCGCTTGTGGGTAACATAATATGCGAAAGTCCTGCAACCTTTACTGTTTCGTCATAAAGGCAGATTCCTATACAAGACCCCAACGCATAGGTAACAAGAATATCGCCATTCTTAGCAATATTCAAGTCAGATATGCCTACTACAACATTCTGACTCATATATCAGCCAACCCCAAACTTTCCATAATTTTCTTGAGAGAATCAACATCAGGAATCAATATAATCTGAGATGATGCTGCATCTTCCTTATCAAGTTCATCTTTAATAAAGATAATTTTATCACTTATGTTTGCATAGTAAATAGCAGGAAGACTTAAAACTGAACCAACCATATCAACTGAAAGCTCTGGTGGAGAAATTTCAATTGCAAGACCTGTGAGTTCAGCAATAGCATTAACATAAGAAGCTGCAATAATATTGCCCACCTCTTTAATTGCAGATTGGCTCATCTCATCAAGGTCAAAGTTATCTTCAATATCCATACCTAAAAGATTGCTTAAAAGAATCTTAACAAAAGGCTTATGTATAAGGAACATAATCATACCTGAAACATCACCTGTAAGTGACATTAATATACCAGCAAGTACATTTTCAGGACCACCTAAATTCTCAACAACCTCTGTATAGTCAAGAATATCAATCTGTGGAACATTAATATCAATTGGTCTGTCAAGCATTGAAGACAATGCAGACGCAGCGTGACCTGAACCGATATTACCAATTTCTTTTAAAGCATCAAATTGCATTTCATTTAATTCATAATTTTCAAAAGCCATAATTATCTCCTAAGGTCATTTATTGTTCGTTGATTTTCTTCTGCAGTTGTTACAACTCTTGCGGCTAATTGGAATGCTCTTTGAACTGTAATCATTTCCGCCATTTCATCAGCTAAATTTGTACCTGATTGCTCAAGTGCCCCCTGAATAAGCTGACCCGCGTTATTTTCTACTGCAACTCCTTCACCACTCTTATTTGAAACTGCATAAAGAGTGCCTTGAACAGGTGTTAAGTAATTAGGATTTGCAAAATTAAAAAGACCGATTTTATTTGATAAATTAGAAGTATCAAAATTATTTGTACCAGCTTGTTTCTGGAGCACTATTCTCTGACCATTTTTATCAAGCACAAAATCGCCGTTTTGAGTAACAAGGTAGCCTGTGTCTCCGAGGATACCAA
Source organism: Acutalibacteraceae bacterium (assembly GCA_045613085.1). Taxonomy (GTDB): domain Bacteria; phylum Bacillota; class Clostridia; order Oscillospirales; family Acutalibacteraceae; genus DTU089. Next base: position 119,914 of record JAZLAG010000003.1, read on the forward strand.
TATTGAAGTTACCCGCTCTTGTGTAAGCAGTAAGACCATCTTTCTCAACTGCAAATAAAGCATTACTTGTTATTGCAAAATCAAGATCATAATTTGTAGGTACTAATGAACTCGGATTAAAGTTCACATCGTTAACCTCACTTTTTACACCATTGCCTTTTTCTGGGTCTGTTGGTGTGTTAACATACATTTCATCATAAATAAGTGACTGAAAAGACATATTTTGAGGCTTAAAGCCATTTGTACTTACATTTGCAACATTATTTGCTATATTATCCATCGCCTTCTGGTTTGCAAGCAAACCACTTTTACCGGCATAAAATGCTGTTCTCATACATTTATCTTCCTTTCACTTAAATTTATACAGAAGCTATTTTAGAAGCTGAGTTCTGATCCATTTGGTCGATTATTCTCATTGCTGAAGAATAAAGCTGAAATGACCTTTGTGCATCAATAAGCTTTGTAAGTTCTACATTCATATCTACATTAGATGCTTCTAATGCACCCTGAATAACTGTGAAACTTTCAGCCTCGATTAAATCATTACCATTTTGAATTAAGAATGAAGAATTTTCAAGTTTTTCTGCTGTAATTCCCTCAGCAGGCTTATTTATAAGAAGAGTGTCTATATAATTGCCATTAGCTGATGTAATTGCTCCATTAGGACTGATTTTAAAGCCACTTTCACCAATATATATTTCACCATTCTGACCTAACACTCTACCAACACCATTAAGTGTTAAATACCCCTCATTATCAAGGTCAAAATTACCATTTTTAGTAATTGCAGTCTGACCGCCCTGAGTTCTTATATTAAAGAATCCATCCCCATTAATTGCTACATCAAGCTCTCTGTCAGTCTGTTCAATAATACCTGGTTCCATAATTGTGTGAATATCCTGAATTATCGAAGAAACCTGACCAACACCATCACCTAAAACATCCGCCTGACCATTTTCCATTCTGACCATTAACTCCATTTCAAAAGCAGAAGTTTCAACTCTGTCAGTTTTATAGCCTGGTGTTTTTATATTTGTTATGTTGTTACCAAGAACATCAATTTCATTTTGTCTTGTGAGAATTCCAGAAGCGAGAGTATAAAAACCTGAATACATAAGTTTTCCTCCGTTATTTATGATAAAAAGAATACAAATTATTTAATCACATCTATATTCTTTCATTATTTCGTACATTTTGTCAAGTGCTTTTTTGCGGATTTGTGATACTCTTTGTTGAGAAATATCTAAAACCTCGCCAATTTCTCTTAAATTAAGATTTTCGTAATAATAAAGCGATATTACTTGCTTTTCTTTTGGGTCTAAGTGGTCAATTGCTTTAGCAAGCTCACCCTTTAATTCATTTTCCAATAAATCGCTATCAACCTGAGATTTTGAATTATCCATCGATTTCTCAATGACACCCTCCCAAGCTTGCTCAATCATCTCTTCAAAAGAGATTGTGTCAATTGAAGCGATTTCAACAATTCTTTGATTCAACTGGTGCTCAGTTATACCTAAATATTCGGCAAGCTCTGCATCAGTAGGTTCTCTTAAAAGCTTTTGCTCTAAATGCTTTCTGCCCTGAGCAATTTTATTTTGTGCATCCCATGCTCTGTTAGTAAGCCAATTCTGCTTTCTCATATATTTTAAAATAGAGCCACGAATTGCTAAATAGCTGTAAGTATCAAAGCTTGCCCCTCTTGTAGGGTCATAACGCTCCAGACAGTCAATCAAGGCAATAACACCCTGATTAAAGAAATCCTCAAAGGGCACATTTGATAACAATACAGAACGCATGCTATAAATAGCAAGATTAACAAGGTTCAGATAATGCATAACAAGCTTGTTTCTCAAATCAACACTACCTGTAGCCTTATACTCGCTCATTACTTTTTCGGGATTATCTAATTTTACTTCTTTAATACCACTTATGCCGTTCATACTGTTATCACCCCTTTTCTATCATAATACCGTCTCTTTATGAGAGTGTAATTGTACCGAGAGATTGAATTTGAACAGATGTGTCAATATCGTTAAATGACAACACTGTAATATCAGGATAAAATTGGTCAAGTAACTTTTTGAAATAAATTCTTACAACAGGCGATGTAATAATAATCGGCTCCTGAACGAGCTTTTTCATTTGATTAATCTGTTCTGTTGTACTTGTAACAATTTTTTGAATAGCATCAGGCTCAAGTGCTAAATAAGCACCGCCCTCAATCTTTTTAATGCTTTTAATAATCAAATCTTCTATTTCAGCATCAAGGCTTACAACCTTTAACTGACCTGCTATTGAGAATTTGTGTGTAATAGTTCTTCTTAACGCTTGTCTTACATATTCTGTAAGCATATCGTGGTCCTTGACATTCGGTGAATAATCAGCGAGTGTTTCAAGGATTGTTTCCATATCAAGAATCGGAATACCTTCTCTTAAAAGGTTTCTTAAAACTCTTTGGAGTTCATTAAGCGAAACAATTGCCGGAACTGTATCTTCAACAATACTTTCGTTATGTTCTTTAAGGTTATCAACCATTCTCTTAACCTCTTGTCTGCTGAGAAGCTCGCTTGCGTGTCTTCTTATAACCTCAGACAAGTGAGTAACCATAACAGAGGTTGGGTCAATAAGTGTATATCCCGCAATTTCTGCTTTAATCTTTTTATCGTCGCTTATCCACTTAGCTGGCATACCAAACGCTGGTTCAACAGTTTCAATACCATCAACATCGTTTTCTGGTGTTTCTGCTGGAACAAGACCTAAGTAGTGATCAAGCAAAACCTCACCTATTGCTACAGACTCACCCTTTAACTTAATTTCATATTGGTTAGGGTTAAGCTGTGAACTGTCTTTTAAACGGATAGCGGGAATAACCATACCCATTTCATCAGCGAAGTGCTTTCTCAACATAACCACACGGTCAAGGAAGTTACCACCGCTGCTTTCGTCAACTATAGGCAAAAGACTGTAACCAACCTCAACGCAAATAGCATCAACATTTAAAAGATTATAAACATTATCAAGATTCTTGTAGTAGCTTACCTCGCTTGTAACCTCCTGAGTTGAAGGAAGGTCTGAAAGGTCTGGTGCACCATCTGCAGTAGCAGGCTTTGTTTTTTTCAAAAGTGTTACACCTAAGACTATAAGGATTATAGAAATAACAAATGTCTGGAATACTGGGAATCCTATAAATGTGAGGAATGGTAAAACTACACCCGCAATAAGCAATACAAATGGTTGATTTGAAAATTGCTTGAGAACATCTGAGTTAAGGTCTGCTTCAGATGAAGAACGAGTAACAACAAGACCTGTTGCCATTGAGATTAAAAGCGACGGAATCTGGCTCATAAGACCATCGCCCACTGTAGAAATTGAATAAATATTTATGATGGTCATAAAATCGCCTTCGCCATTTATAAGACCCACAACAATACCACCAATTAAGTTAATCAAGGTAACAATAATTGAAATAATTGCATCACCTTTAACGAACTTCGTAGCACCATCCATAGCACCGAAGAAATCGGCTTCACGCTGGATTTTAGAGCGTCGTTCTCTTGCCTGTTCTTCTGTAATAAGACCTGAGCTTAAGTCAGCATCAATAGCCATCTGTTTACCAGGTAAAGCATCAAGTGTAAATCTTGCTGAAACCTCAGCAACACGCTCAGCACCCTTAGTGATAACAATAAACTGAACTAAAACTAAAATTAAGAATATAATAAGACCAACAACAATATTTCCTTGAATAACGAATTCACCGAAGGTTTTAACAACCTCACCTGCGTAACCACCATTTGTGAGAATAGACCTTGTAGATGAAATATTAAGGCTCAACCTAAAAACCGTCGTAATAAGCAACATCGATGGAAAAATTGCAAATTCCAAGGTTTCCTTAATATACATTGTTATAAACAAAACAACTAAAGAAATAGTAAGGTTAAGAATAAACATAAAGTCAAGAACTGCTGTAGGAAGCGGAATAATAAGAAGTGAAACAACCGCAACCATCAAAAATGCAACTGAACTTGTTTTAAGTCTTGATTTCATATTCATTTACGTTAACCTCCTTTTCTAGTTATTTTAAGATTTTTTCTTATTCTTTTCTTTAAGGTTATATACAAATGCTAAGATTTTAGCAATTGCTTTGTAGAATTCCTCGGGAATTTCATCACCGACTTCTACCGCATCATAAAGAGCACGTGCAAGTGGCTTATCTTCAGTAACATAAACATCATTATCTTCTGCCACTTTAACAATTCTGAGAGCTAATTGGTCCATACCTTTTGCAATAACTCTCGGTGCTCTGTCTTTATCTCGATCAAATTTGAGGGCTACTGCAAAGTGAGTAGGGTTACGGATAACAACATCAGCCTCAGGAACATTCTGCATCATTCTCTGACGAGAACGTTGTTGTGCAATGTTTCTTTGTCTACCCTTAATTTGCGGGTTACCTTCAATTTGTTTGTATTCGTCTTTAATTTCTTGCTTGCTCATTTTCATATTCTTTTCAAAATCCCACCACTGATAAAGGTAGTCAGCTGCTGCCAAGAATACGAAAGCAATACCTGATTTAAGCACTACATCCATTATAATTTCGCCTGTTTTATTTATAGCTGAGACAGGGGTCATATCTATAAGTGCTGGTAATGTAGTAACTTCATCAATAAGAACTGTATATACCATATAAAGTAAGACAACAATCTTTAAGAGCGACTTTAACAGTTCAACTATCGCTCTTATTGAAAACATCTTCTTTATACCATTCAGCGGATTAATACGGTTAAACTTTGGTGCAAATGCTTTTGTTGAAAAAAGCAACCTTGTCTGTGCCATAGTGACGACTATTGCAACAAGAACAGAAATAAGCACCAATGGCATAGCACATTTTATAAATACGATGCCTAAATCAACAAAAGTTGTTGCTATATCTGAAGTTAAAAAAACTTCTTTTGTTCCTGCTAAGCTTATATAACGCTTAACTAAATCCTGAGAACTTTGAAAAATGGTAGGTGCAAACATTTTCAATGCATAAAATGACACGATAAGCGACACAGCAGTAACTGCATCTTTACTCAGAAAGACATTACCTTTCTTTCGTTCGTCTTTTCGCTTTTTGGGCGTCGCCTTTTCGGTTTTCTCACCCGCCATTTTTAACCACCACTTTTCACAGTAAGAATATAAAAATTAATTTCAACTATACAGAAGTAAATAAATTATATAGATTATCATTCAAAATTCCGATATAGTTTTCCATAAAATTTCCTACCGGAACGGCGAAAATAAAAAGTAAAATAAAGCCTAAAATAATTTTCATTGGGAAATGTATTGAAAAAATATTGATTTGCGGAGACAATTTCATTAATACACCTAAAGCAACTTCTAATACGAATGTAGCAACCATAAATGGAGCACAGAGCTTTATTATAAGAGAAAACGCCGACACAAACATTGTCATTATAAATCGCGCTGTGTCTTGTCCTATTGCTGTTGCACCCACTGATACCACATCGTAAGAAGAAACCATTATCCTTATAAAAGTCAAATGGCTGTCTGTCGCAAAGAAATAAAGCACAAATAAAAGCTCAAAGAGTCTGCCAGAGAAAGATGTCTGGATATTTGTACCTGGGTCAAATGCCTTTGCCATTGAAAGACCAAAGCCCATATCAATTATATCACCCGCGGCAAAAAGCATATAGTAAAAAATCTGGAAAATAAGTCCCGCAGCAAAACCGACCATAAATTCCTTTACCATACTAAAAAGGAATACCAGTCCCTCAAAGCCTTCAATCTGTGAAACATCAAGCGTTGGTGTAATTATAAGCGTTAAACCCAATGCAAGCGCTATCTTCACTGACGAAAGCACATTTTTTCTTGCAAGCAAAGGATTAAAAAAAATCATTGAGCCCATTCTGCAAAATACGAGAATATATGCACCTAAGCCTTCAACTAAAATCTGACCTGACATTTACTACAACCCCGCCATGAAGCCTAATATATATTGAAAGAACTCCTGCATACTTGATATCATCCACGAGCCTGTTGCAATAAGTATGACACCGATTATAAGAATTTTAGGTGCAAACGAAAGGGTTTGCTCGTGAATTTGTGTAGCAGCCTGAAAAATAGCAATAATAAGACCTACTGCAACGCTTATAATAAGTGTTGGTGCTACAAGCTTTATTATTAAGAATATAGATTCTCTGAAAATGACAAGTGCATCTTCCTGTGACATCACAAGCTCTCCTTTCATCTGGTATTATTTATAAACTTTAGCGTAGCTACTTAAAGCTCGTTATGAGCATTTCTATAAGCAGACTCCAACCATCAACCACTACAAAAAGCATAAGCTTAAATGGTAGCGAAATCATTGATGGTGGTAACATAACCATACCCATCGACATAAGGGTACTTGACACTATCATATCGATTATTAAAAACGGCAGGAACAATAAGAAGCCCATTGTAAATGCGCGTTTTAATTCACTTGTAATGAAAGCTGGTACTATAACAGAAAGTTTTAATTCTTTTAATGATTCTGTATTACCGCTTTCTATAACATCTTCCTCACCTGACAAAGATAAGAAAAGGTTTAAATCTTTATCTTTAGTTTGTTTAAGCATAAACTCTTTTATCGGGTCTTGCATCCTGTCTAAAGCAACCTCTTCAGTTATCTGACCTTTTTGCAAAGGTTCAATAGCCTCCTTGTTTATTGTAGAAATAACCGGAGTCATAATAAATAAAGAAAGTGCTAAAGCAAGTCCTATAATAACCTGATTAGGTGGAGTTTGCTGTAAACCTATAGCATTCCTTAAAAACGACAGAACTATTACTATTCTCGTAAAGCTTGTCATCATCATCAGCAAGGATGGTGCTAAAGCCAGTAAAACAAAGAGGAATAAAAGCTGTAATTCGCTCATTGCCCCGTCTTGTGTATCACTGTTTACATCGACCTTTACTGAAGCAGCACTTGCAGTAACTGCAAAAATAATAGTAAAAACAGTTATGGCAACCGTTAATAATATTAGCCGTCCCCACAACCGTTTTATCTGCTTAGAATGTTGGGAATTTTTCTTCTTTGGAAGAGCTTGATTATTTTTCACTGCTGTCTTCCCCCTTCCCCTCATTCTTTTTATTCAACAAATTGTTGTATGCGTCTGTGAAGATGGACATAAAGCTGATATCCCCCATTTTTTCAATATCCGTATTAACAGGGAAAAGTGAAGCATCCATTTCTTCAATCTTTGTAACGCTTTGTGCTGTAAATGCTAAAAGAAATACTTTATCTAAAACCTTTACCAAAGCAAGTGATTGGTCCTTGCCTACTACCATTCGTTCTATTATCTCAATATTTTTCGCACTACCATACTTTGGCTGGTATTTTTTTGAAATAAATTTAGAGAAATAATAAGCTCCAACGAAAACAGCAAGCATAAGGACAACTGTACCAATTCCTGTAAGAATTGTCATAAAATCTTGCCCCATACAAAGTCCTCGCTTATAAAGTATGATTTTTGATTATAATGGTAAAATCTTAGTAACAGTCTGAACGATTCTGTCTTGCTTGAAAGGTTTAACAATAAAGTCAAGAGCTCCTAATTTAATAGCCTCCATAACCATTGATTCCTGACCCATAGCAGAACACATAACTACCTTTGAGTTAGGGTCAATTTGCTTAATAGCAGCAAGAGCTTCAATACCGCTCATATTTGGCATAGTAATATCAAGAAGAACTAAGTCTGGTTTGTGCTCCTGATAAAGTTCAACAGCCTGTGCACCGTCACCTGCTTCAACGAAGTCAGTGTAACCAGCGCCACTTAAATGGTTCTGAATCATTTTTCTCATGAAACCAGCGTCATCAGCTAACATAATTTTATACATAAAATCTTCCTCATTTCTGATTATAATTTTTTTATTATATGGAACATATAATCTTTATATTTTTATCTTTTATAACTTAATTATAATGTTCCGCCAAGTGAGTCTAAAAGCTCTTTAGCGCCAACAATTTCTGTTACACGAACACCGAAGTTATCGCCTACAACAATAACATCACCATAAGCTAAAAGCTGTCCGTTAACAATGATTTCTGCAGGAGCACCTGTTTGCTTGTCAAGCTCAATAACAGTACCCTGACCAAAATCCATAATGTCCTTAATCTTCTTCTTTGAACGACCTATTACAACTGAAATATCAAGTTGAACGCCCATAAGTAAGTTAAGGTTACCACTATATGGATTAGCCTGCATACCAACCTTTTTGCCAAAATCAGGGAAGTCTGCAGTTTTGATTGTTACAGACGGGTCAGGCTGACCCATTGGCATCCCATAACCCATTGGCTGACCCATTGGCATTCCGTAGTACGGATTTTGCATATTTGGCATCATACCTTGTGGGTATTGGTTCTGATACATAGCCTGTTGCTGTGCCATATATTGTTCCTGATTATACATAGGTGGTTGACCATACATATTAGGCATACCCTGATTCATTGCCTGAGCACCCATTGGTTGTTCCTGCACAGGATTTGGTGTTGGTGCTGGTGGAACAGGAGCTGGAGTTGGAGCCGGAGCTGGTGTCGGTGCTGGCGTTGAAGCCGGAGCTGGTGTGGGTGTTGGCGCTGGCGCTGCAACTGGTGCCGGTTCCTCAACTACCTCTTCTCCACCTGAAATAATTGAAACAATTTTCTTTGCTAAGTCAATAGATAAGTATGAAGTGAAAACTGTATCAACTATTGCTGAGCCACCCTCCTCTTCAATATTAAGATTGAATGAAACAGCTACAACATTTTCCTCACTATGTCCATCTGCTTCAAAGGATTCAAGAACATCCGTTTTTGATGTAACAAGCTTTGACTCAGGTGTAGAAATATTAACAGTCATACCTAAGATTTCTGAAAGTGCAGTTGCAGATGAACCCATCATCTGATTCATAACCTCACAAGCAGCACTAAGGCTCATATCATCAAATTCAAATTCCTCTTCTGAACCTTGAGTATAGTCATTACCCATAAGGATATCTAAGATTATTCTCATATCGTTTCTTCTGAGAATAATTACATTAGCACCCTCAATACCCTCAACATAGTTAATCTTAACTAAGATTGCAGGCTCAAGTTTAGAATAGTCTATTGTGTCAAAAGTATTTAATTCAACATTAGGAGTTGTTATTAATACCCTCTTATCCAACATTGAAGATACCGCAGTAGCCGCAGCACCCATGCTAATGTTTAAGACTTCACCAATGGCATCAAGGTCATCAGGTGATAAATATTTTTCGTTATCAGTCTTCAACGTTTGCATCCTCCCTTTGTTTTTCTTCTTTTTGGTCGCCTAATGACTTAACAAGCTTAATTGCTTTTTTGTTGTTAGATTCGCCCATTCTTGCTGAATACCAAGGCATTCCTTCAATGTGGACTTCTATATCGTCATCAATACGCTTATTTAACATTAAAACATCATTTACTCTTAAGTCAGTAACCTCTTCAAATGACATTGTACATCTATCAAGGTAAGCTTCAATATTAAGGTCTGACTTCTTAAGGTAATCCATAAGAAGCTCTTGCTTTTGTTTTTCCTTATCCTGATCTTGCTGTCTTATGCCCTGAGAATATTTCTGGCTTAGATTGTTAATGACTTCTTCAAATTTATCAGCAGGCATACACAAGTTTGCCGTACCTTCGTAAAATTCTTCTTTTATATCAAACGAAACAATAAGAACAATATCCTGTGGTGAAAATGCCTGAATAAGTCTTCCGTTTGTCTGAATTCCTTTAAAGGAAGTTTCAAGTGGGAAATAGGTCTGCCAAGCATCCTTCATCGTCCTTGCAACTTTTTGCATAACATGCTCAAGTAATGCAATTTCAATTTCTGTATAATCCCTTTGAAGTATAGTAGGCTCTCCGTTACCTCCCATAAGTCGGTCGATTAACAAATAACCGAAAGATGTAGGTAACTCAAGAAGCATAGTTGTTTCGCCGTAGCTTGAGCCTTCAGGCTCAAAACCGATAATCCCTACTAATGTACTATCGGGAATAGCGTTGTTAAACTCAAAGTATCTTTGTTCTTCTAATTGACTGACGTTTACTTCACATATACTGTGAAGAGCGTTAGTAAAGTAAGAAGAAACAATTCTTGCAAAGGTTTCAAGAAAGTTGTTTAACGATTTAAGCTGGTCCTTTGTAAACTTTTTAGGCGATGCGAAGTTATAGACTTTAATTCGTTCTTCGGGTTCACTTTCAACCGGTGCACCGCTTTTCATACGTTGCAAAAGTTCATCAATCTGGCTTTGGGATAACGCTTCTGCCATTCAGCTACTCAACTCCTTTCTTGGAAATAATAGTATAAAAATCATTTTTTTGAATCTTTACCTGACAACTGTGGAAGTAATACATCATTTACATCGCCTTCTTTTGGGTATTCATCGCTGTTATAAAGTTCCTCAAGGGCATCGTAAATATTTGTATTAACATTACTGTTTTTACCGATAATAACAAGCTCAACACGACGATTCTTTCTCATACCCTCTTCTGTATCATTAGAAGCAACCGGGAAGTTATCACCATAACCTAAAACCGTAATTTTCATATTATCGATTTTTTTATTTAATTCAAAATAGTTTGCAACAACTGCAGCTCTTTCGCCTGCAAGACGCCATGTTCTTTCAGGGTCTTGTTCAACAGAAGGCTTAGCAGTATGACCGCAAATATTTATGAGCTTAATTTCTTTTTCGTATTCCTTTAAGCCAGAGCCTATAAAATCCAACACGTCATAGGCATCGTCTCTTAGAGTGTACTCGTTAGGTTTAAAGAATATAGCACTGTCAAAACGGACGTAAATAACATCCTCAATCTTTGCAATTGAAACAGAGCTTTGCATATTATTTTCTTCAACATACTCTTCTAACTTTTCAAAAAGAGTATCCATTGCAGCCTCAGTCACATCCTGACTGTTGCCACCACCATCACCGCCACCTTGCTGTGTTGCCTGAATTATATCTTCAAGCACTTCTTTGTCAATGTTCTGGAATGATTCAAGGAAAGCATTAAACTTTTCTTCGTTAATTGTTGACATACTAATCATAAGAACAAAGAAGCAAAGAAGCAAGGTAACCATATCGGCATAGGTGTTAAGCCAAGCCTGACCGCCACCGCCCTCAGGGGCTTTTCTTTGTCTTGCCATTTTTTACCAACCTTTACATAGTTATTGGATAAATTTATTTTTTACCCTTTTTACCGCCATCATCATCTGATGAACCGCTATCACCTGTACTAAACTTCTTCTGTTTATACTCAGGTAACATATGTATAAGTCTTTCCTGAACGAGCTTCGGGTTTTCACCAGCTTGTATAGCCTGAACACCCTCTGCAATAATTGACATACAAAGATATTCTTCTTCGTGACGAACTCTTAATTTATTTGAAATAGGTAAGAATATTACATTCGCTAAGAGTGAACCATAGAAGGTTGTAATAAGCGCAACCGCCATATTAGGACCTAATGAATCAATATCACTCATATTCTGAAGCATATTAACAAGACCTATCAATGTACCAATCATACCGAACGCAGGACCGAGCTCTGCACCCTTGTCATAGAAACTTCTGTCTGAACTATGACGATCATCAAGATTTGCAAGCCAGCAATCCATTTGTTCTTTAACTTTTTCCTGGTCAACCGAGTCAACTACCATCTGAAAACTGTTTTTCATAAAGGCATCGGTCATTTCGTTTGTATCTTCTTCAAGTGCTAAAAGACCATTTGCTCTCGCTTTTTTAGCACATTCTACTATTTTGGCTATATAAACTTCAGGGTTATATACTTTTGGAGAAAAGATAATACCTAAATGCTTCGGTATTTTTGCAAATTGTGACATAGGGAAACTGAACATCAAACAAGCTATAACACCACCAACAACAATTATTATACTTGGTGGGTCAATAAAGTTTGTAATTGTATCAAAAGTAACCACGTATTTTTCTGTTTCTGGATCTTTACCAAAAACAATACCAAAAACCATCAAACCAAATGCAAGAATAACGCCTATAATTGACATTATATCTACTGTACGTTTCATAAAGCCTAATACGCCCCTTTAAATTTATTATCCTAATTTAAATTAATCAGTTCTTATAAATCGCCGATATTAGGAATTACATTTGTCTTAGAACCACCGGCAATAGCACGGTATTTATAAATTTTATCCAATACCTCTTGCATAGGTTCCTTAACAATAATTACATTCTTTGTTATTAATTTAATTGTTGTATCCGGTGTTTCTTCTATTGTTTCTATAAAATCCGGATTTAAAGAAAACGGAACGTTATTTAACTTAGTTAAAATAATCATAGCTTTTCCCCACAATACTTATTTTGGTTGTTAGTCTGATTGAGTTAATAAATATATCTTAATACTGGCGACAACCTCACAACAACCAAAGAGGTTGTCGCAGTATTATTTAAAAGATTTATGGTACTTTATTAAGGTTGATTTTCAACCGAAATGCATCCCGATACGTTCTGAATAACATACCAAAATGCATTAATTAATAATTTAAGATTTATGGTATATATTCAAAAAGATTTTATGGTATGTAGTTAAAACTTAAAATAAATCAACAACTTTTACTTTAAATTACCCTATTTAACTAACTACCAAATTATCTCTTGAGGTTAATGAGTTCTTCTAACATTGAGTCAGAAACTGTGATTATACGAGAGTTTGCCTGGAAACCTCTTTGTGTAGTAATCATATCTGCCATTTCTGATGAAAGGTCAACATTAGACATCTCAAGAGCGCTTGTAACGAGAGAACCAGTACCATCTGAGCCTGGGTCGCAAAGATTTGGTTCACCTGAGTTTGCAGTTGCTGCAAAGTAGTTTGTACCTTGTAATAAAAGACCCGCTGGATTAGCAAAGCTTGCAAGGGAAATTCTACCTGCTACAACATTACCAAGCTCGTTATGAGAAACAGTAATTGTACCGTCGCCTGCAATAGCAATGCTATTGATTTCATCAAGAGTAACAACGCCACCATCTGTACCGCCAGCAAGAGTGAATGGTTTTGATGAAAGACCCATTTCTCTTGAAGCAACAGAAGGAGTAACCTCAATAGTATTATTACCATTGATAGCCTGAACTGTATCACCAGTTGCAGGGTCACGAGGTGGATTTTGTTGACTTCTGAAATAATCATTCATACCCTCAAAGCCTGGGTTTGTAACCTGAATGTAGTCACCCTCAGGACCTTTGAGAAGTAATGAAGAAGCGATTGTACCCTCTGAAATTGTTGTGGTATATTCTGTACCCTCAATATCAAGAGTTACTGTCCAGTATGAGTTACCCTCATCTACACCCTGAACATAAGCTGCTGTAAACTTATCAGGTGTAACAGTGCCTTTACCTGTAAAGTCTGTGCTTGTTTGCATAAATAACATACCGCCACCGAAGAAACCATCTTCAACAGCACCTGTCATCTGACCTGTTGTAACAGAGAAGTCAGTACCAGCAATTTCAGCACCAGTAAGAGGCTCTGTAATTGCTTCTTTAGAAGCAACTGATGCGTATGAGTGTAAATCAATACTGTTTGTGAGTAAATCGTTGAGTGCAGCATTAAAGTTTGCACTATTTATATCTAAACCATAGTTCTCAGCCATTGTTGTGAGAGCTGGAATAGAAAGTGTAATTGAACCATCAGCTTCATTGTCAGTTTTGAGAGTAATCTCCTGACCAGGAATTGCAGGTGTTTCTGATTTATAAGTAATACCTGCTATTGTAACTGTAAGATCAAACTGATGAGTAGTAGCGTCAAGATTTGAAATAGCGAAATCCATATTGCTTGAGTTAGGGAATTTTTCGCTAACCTTTGTAATCTGTGCACCACCAAGGAAGAATTCTGGAGCAGATACCGTACCAGTTGCTGGTTGTAACACAGCCTTTTGTAAGTCTGCATCTGTGAATTTCTGGCCTAATTTTGTATTAAGCTGAATTGTACCACCACCAGCTGATGTAAGGTTTACTGGGTAAATTGATGTGCCAAGAACAGTACCAGTATAATCAATACCATTAACTGTCGCAGTCATAGTATATTCTGCTGGATCTGTGTTAGGAACTGCTGTAGTTGTGATTGTAATAGGAGAACCATCAGCAATAATCTGAGTTGTTTCTTCTGGGTCAAAACCAGTTACAGTTAATTTACCTTCAAATGCACCAGCATCTAATTTGATTTCTGATGGATTTGCAACTGCAACACCCTTAAATGTACCGGCACTTGCCTCTGTACCAAACATATTTTTAGTAGCAGTAAGAGTGAAAGTACCAGCAGCGTGTTGGTTACCGCCGTTAGCTTCTGTAATAGCGTCGTTAATAGCGGTATTTAATTCGTTCATTGAATTGAACTTATGATAAGCGTTAAGTTCAACTGAGATAGCACCTGTAGAAGAGATAACTGCTTTTGCAGGAAGACCATCTGGAAGACCTTCGCTTGATGAAATTGAAATTGCAATATTACCGAATTTATTTGGATTAGATGCGGTAATAGTGTAATCAATACCATTAATTGATTCTGTAACTGAAGCTTTCTTTGGGTTAACAGTACCAATGTTACTTAAGCAGATTTTTTGAGTATCTGCAGTACCAGTAGCTGTTGTACCAAGAACAAAGTTACCATTGATATCGGTTAAGTAACCATTTGCATCATAATCGAGCATACCAGCTTTTGTGTAGAAGATGTTACCTGATGCATCCATTACCTGAAGGAAACCTTCACCAGTGATTGCAACGTCCATACCATAGCCTGTAGTTTGCATACTTGACTGTGACATCTGAGTCTGAATACCAGCAAGCTGTGAACCATAACCTACAGCTGATGGGTTTTTACCACCCTGGCTAGCAGTACCAGCAGAAGCATTTCTGAGAGCCTGATAGTAAAGGTCGCTGAAAACAGCACGTTGTGATTTGTAACCGTATGTGTTAACGTTTGCGATGTTATTACCGATAACATCCATCTTAGTTTGGTGGGTTTTTAAACCTGCCACACCTGAAAACAAAGCTCTATTCATATTTATTTCTCCTTATGCGAAGCCATGCATAAGTAACCTATTGGCATAAAAAGGGTAACAGAACCTACCTAATTTAAGTAAGCTTTTTACCCTAACGAAGTGGTATCTATCAGTCGGTCAAGATACCATAAGCCTCCTCCAAAGGTCCGGCTTAAAGTTATGTAATAAGTTACACTATTACAGCTCCGTTAATATTTGTAAATACATTGCCTTGAATTGAATTGTTGTTTACTGTTGTGATAACTGTGTTGTTTTTAACACTTACCACGAACGCTTTTTCACCAACAAGAATCAGAGTGTCGTCAAGGTTCTTCTCGCTCGCAAGTCGCACACCTTCATTTAATCTATTAAGCTCGTCATCAGTAATATCCATATTATGATCAACAGCTCTTTTAATAGCGTGATTTGAAAAGTTAACCTCACTGTTTTTCTCAATTGTATTTTTCAATACATCTGCGAATGAAACAGATGGTTCTTTTACTTGTGTGCTCGTTGAAGGCGGATACAATCCCTGACCCGCACCCGGAGTACCTGTTACGATAGGCGAAAAGTGTTTGAAACGAATATCATCCATGATAAACTCACCTTTCTTGAATTTTTATTACTCTGTTTAATTATTCAGCAGTTTTTGTCTGTACTTTAATTGGATTATAGCAGTATTTTTTACCATTAGAATCTTCAACAATAATGTTAAAGAGATATGCGGTATCTGGTTCTAAATTTGTAATGATTTGTTCTTGTGATTTTAATTCACCAGCACCTAATGTACCATTTTTAAGAATATCATCAACAGTATTAAAATCAGTACCCTTTGTGTAATAAACACTGTACTTAAGTCCCGCAGAAACGAGTTCATCTTCTGTAGGAAGCTCCCAATTAAGCTTTACCGTACTTTCAGTAACATCACTCGATGAAACACTGAATTTAGTAGGGTCAATTGTTGTAGTAGAATTTGAATCCTGAACAGTCATAATCTGTGAAAGTGTATATCTTTTACTGCCGATATAAAAGACATATTCATCATCTACTAAGGAAACCTTGTCGATTTTACCAGTTGTTGTATCAAGTTCACCGCTTACTGAGTAACGAGAAGCAGTAACTGTCTTACCAACTAAGGACATAGCGTAATTTGTTTTTGAATATGAAAGCATTTCTTGCATAGCCTGCATATTTGAAAACTGTGTCATTTGGTTTACCATCTGGCTAGTATCCATAGTATTATTGAAATCCTGATTTGTAAGTTCTGTAATCATAAGCTTTAAAAAGTCATCCTGACTAAGAGTTGCGTTATCAGTTTTATCAGTAAATACTGCATTATACTTCGTACCAGTTGAACCTAACACTCTGTCTGTAGTATAATCGCCCATCTAATTCCCTCCTTTATACATATGTGTCTAATCCGTCAACAGCCGTTCTGACTCTACTAGTATAATCCGCAGTAACTTCTTCGGTAGCATAAACACCATGCTGTGCTGCGTAATAAGGCTTATCGTCTTGTTGCTGTTGCTCTCTGAAAGCTTTTTGTCTATCGGAGAATTGCTGACTTGTCATATTGAACTGAGCAATACTTTCTTCGATATTTTCAGGAGCTTCGACTGTTACCTCTCTGATTTCAAGGTTTAAAGAACCTAAAGAATCTCTGAGTGCAGTCAAGTCGCTGTTTAAAAGCTTTGCTGTACTTTCGCTCGCCGCTGTAATATTAACCACCATATTACCATTTTCTTCGATAAGCTTGATTGTTACCTCACCTAAAGATTCAGGATTTAGCTTTACGGTAAACTCAGTCTTTTCGAGATTTATGTTTGCCTTTACGCCATCTGTAATCTGTTCAGAAATATTAAAGTTATCAAATAAAGGATTACTTAAATTCTGCACCTTAGGTAATTCAATCTCTGGTGTAGTATTACTTGCGTTCAATGTTGTTGCAATTTCGCTTAGTGAACTGAAATCCTGATTTTCATCGTTGTTGCTATTTCCTGATAACTGCTGTAAAGCACTCTCATCAGCTTTAACAATTCTTTGAGAAATCATATTTGGTACAGTAACACCTGTCGGTTGAATAACAGTCTCTGAAGTTTTCTCTAATGTAGCCGAAATTATTGGCATTTCGCTTGAGTCAAAATTCATTTTCTGAGCCGCCATTAACTCGGTTTGCTTATTATTAACTTCAGTAGTCACTCTGTTTTGCATTACTCCTGTTTCCATTACAGTCTGAGTTGCAGTCGATACTGTTGCTACATCGCCTGTTTCAAGCTTTGAGTTAATATAGCTTTTTACTGTTTCTGCCTGAGCAGATAAATAATCATAAGTATTATTACCCAATGTGTAGAGCGTATCTGCAGTATCTTCATCCATACCCATAGCTTCAAAGAAATTGTTTTCTTGTAATTTAGAAATCAAATTTGGGATTTCAACAGAATCAATTCCATCCAAGCCGTCGATATTTTTCAATAGCTCTGAAATATCGCCTGTAAGATTACCACCATTTCCTGACTGTAAAAGTTCAGAAAGCATTGCTAAAAGAGAAGAGTCCATACCGTTTTCAGTGTCTTGGGCATTTTCACTTGTCAAGATACCCGCTATATCGGTTGTTTCGCCATCAACAAGGTTAGAAAGCATATTATCAATAATCTGCATAAACCCATCCGATGAAGAATTATCTGATGTAGCACTAGCACCTTTACTTCGTGATATTTGCTTTAGCTTAATTGCTTGTAAAGTCACCTGGTCCACTTTGTCACCTCCCTTAAAGAAATAATTATATAATATAGTATTGAAGTTTAAGAAATGTCATCCTCCTCGGTAGATTTTTTAGCTACCATTTCAAGAATTTCTTCCTGCATTTCTTTTGCTTCAAGATACCTATATTCCTCTAATTGCTTTTCACGGAGCTTATCAAGTCCCGAAACCTCTTGCGAAGCATTTACAACAACCTTAATCTGTGCATCTACTCTAGCTTCTGCACGCTTTAGCTCTTCATAAAGATTATTAAGCTGTAATCTGGTGTTTTCTGCGTGAAACTTATAAAGCATAAGCTCATTCGCCATCAAACCGCTTTTACTGTTCTTAAACTCTTCTTCACGGATTTTACGATGATTTTCGAGATTTTCAATATCTACTTCAATCTTTGCTTTTTCCGCTTGAAGCTGTCTTAAGGCTGTTTTTTCTTTTTCGAGAACTTGCTCCTTGTAACTACGCATTCTGGCTAATGAAAATTGAAATGATTTCATTTACACTGCCCCTTACTGTACTGCGAGCTGGAGAAGTTTTAGTGTATCTTCGAATTTGCTTGGGTCTTCAACCCGTTGTTGCAAAAATTCGTTGATTTTCGGCATATGACTTATAGCCTTATCAAGTTCAGGGTTATTACCTTGTTTATAAGCACCAATTGAAATAAGGTCTTCATTTTCTTTGTAAATGGACATCATATTTCTTAGCTTACCAGCCGCTTCTTTTTGCTCTGGTGTAGCGATACCGCTCATTAAACGGCTTAAACTACTGAGAACATCAATTGCGGGGTAATGGTTTCTTGATGCTATTTTTCTTGATAAAACTATGTGACCATCTATGATACTTCTAACAGTATCAGAGATTGGTTCGTTGGTATCATCACCCTCTGAAAGAACGGTGTAAATACCTGTGATAGAACCGGTTTTAAAGTTACCAGATCTTTCCAATAATTTGGGTAAAGACGAGTAGATAGATGGTGTATAACCTCTTGCTACAGGTGCTTCACCTGTGCTAAGACCGATTTCGCGCTGTGCCATTGCAAAACGGGTTAAAGAGTCCATCATTAAAAGAACATCTTTGCCTTGTCTTTGGAAATACTCTGCAATAGCAGTCGCTGTTTGCGCACATTTGAAACGCATAAGAGCGGGTTGGTCAGATGTTGCTACAACCAGTACTGAGCGTTTCTGACCCTCTGGACCTAAATCGCGCTCAATAAATTCAACAACCTCTCTGCCACGCTCGCCTACAAGTGCAATAACATTGACATCGGCTTTAACATTTCTGGCAATCATACCCATAAGAGTACTCTTGCCGACGCCACTACCTGCGAATATACCCATACGCTGACCCTTACCAATAGTAAGAAGACCATCAATGCACTTAACACCTAACTCGATAACCTCGTTAATTGGTGGTCGTGCCATCGGGTTCTCAGGAGCACCGCCTATGGAAATGGAAGTTCCTTCGGTAATATCACCTTTATTATCAATAGGATTACCGAGAGCATCAACTGCTCTGCCTATTAGCTGGTCGCTTGCAAGAACGGTAAGCTTTTTACCTGTATTTATAACCTTGCAACCGTAACCGATTCCGTCAACCTCCTGATACGGCATTAAATACGCCGTACTTTCGGAGATACCAACCACTTCGGAAAGAACTACTCCATTATCACCTGAAATAAAGATTTTACATATATCGCCAATACTACAGGTTAAGCCTGTTGCTTCAACGGTCATACCGATTATTTTGTTAATTCTGCCTTCGCGTGTGAGTGTATCAGTATTTTTTAACACTCGCTCATACTTAGCTAAATCAATATCACCGAAATGTAACACACTTAAACCTCCATCTCTGCCTCTCTGAAAGCAAGGCGAAGATTATCTGCCTGAACAGATATAGTAGCGACAACTGCACCAGTTTCGGTGCTAACTACACAAGTGTCATCAGCACAAGCAATTGGCTTAACCTCAGCAACACCACGATATTCTGGTTTACTAAGTTCAGCCTTTGCTACTTCAACTAAATTAGCCAAAGCATCCGAAACCTCTAATGTGAGCCAATTTGTACCTTTACATTCGCTTACTGTTTTTGTAACAAGCTCTGAAAGGAATAAATCGTCATCACTGATTTTTTTGCAGACTAATTTTTCTGCAATATCTATGGCAAAAAACTTCAACTTTTTCTCGTAATCTTGTAAATACGCTTTTTGAAGTTCTTCCATCTCATTAATTTTTTGCGAGATACTATCAATGCTTGCCTGAAGCTCAGCCTTTTTTGATTGCAAAGCATCAGAGTACGCTTTGATTTCTACTTCTAAAGCAATTGCATTGAGTTCGTCTCTGTAAAACTCTGCCAATTCCTCGCGTGTAGGATAAACAAGCTTTTCCTGTGGTTCTTCGGGTTCTTCAGCCGTTTCAAAGCTTTCGGGAGTAAACTCCATAAAAGCCTCTTCTGGTGGAAGTTCCTCTTGTTCTTCTATTGTTACCCTCGGCAACTCAAAGTCCACATCGGGAATTTTAACAGAGCCCTGGTCAGCTGCATAATTGTAAGTTCTAAAAATATCACTCAATTATTGCATCCTCCCCTCCGTGAGAAATCGTAATTTCTCCGGACTCCTCTAATGTACGGATAATATCAACAACTTTCTGTTGAGCCTTTTCAACATCGCGCATACGAACATTTCTGAGGTACTCAAGGTCAGAAAGGATGTTTTCTTTAGCACGGGCAGAGATGTTTGAAAGCAAGATTTCTTTGATTTCTTCTGTCGAACCCTTAATTGCAATTGCAAGGTCTTGGTAATCGACATCGCGAAGAACTCTTTGAATAGTGAACGGATCGAGATGAACAATATCTTCGAAAACGAACATAAGCTTTTTGATGCTGTCTGAAAGCTCTGGGTCTGTAGCCCCGAGTTCATCAAAGATACGCTTTTCAGTAGCTCTGTCTGTATGGTTCATAATATCTGCAACATGGTTAACACCGCCAATTTCTGCCATATCAACAGAAACAACGGAGGAGAATCGTCTTTCAAGGATTGTCTCAACTGTATTTACAATACTTGGCGAAACACTGTCGAGAGTGGCAATTCTCTTAATAACACTAAGCTGTGTATGCGGTGGGAGTTCAGAAATAATTTTTGATGCTTCTTCAGGTGGAGCGTAAGAAAGAATAAACGCAATAGCCTGTGGGTGTTCACCCTGTAACATCATTAAAAGGTTTCTTGACTTCGCTTTTCTCAAGAACTCAAACGCCCTTGTTTGCATAGCACCTGCAACTCTGTCCATATAGGACTGGGCAAGCTCTGGACCGAAAGCTTTTTCAAGAATATCTTTAGCGTAAAGCACACCACCCTCAGAAATAACCTTCTGAGTTGTGCAAAGACCATAGAAATCATCAATAACCTCTTGCAAATCTGATGGTGTGAGCTTTTCGAGTTTTGCAACTTCAACCGAGAGTCTTTCAATTTCCTCTTCGGTTAAATATTTATAAACGGATGCTGCCTCATCTGCACCGATAGCTACTATAACAGCTGCAGCTCTCGAGAGTGGAGAAAGACCTTTAGAAACTGCTCTTGCCATTAATCATCGCCCTCCTTTATCCAGGAACGAAGGAGGTTAGCGGTAATCTTCGGATTAGCCTTAGCGAAGTTACGAACCTCTTTAAGAATTGCCTCATCCTTAGGATCAGCATCACCCATAGCAATATCTGCAAGTTCCTTTTTGTAACGATCGATTTCCTGTTGCAATTGAAGCTGTTCTGCAGCACGCTCGTCTTCGATTTGTTGTAAGTATTCTTCCATACCGTCTTTTTTCTTTTTCTTTCTCTTCTTGACAATAATAATTGTCGGAATAAGAATGATAAGAAGAATAACAAGTAAGATAATACCCAAGATAAGAGCGATTTGCCATATAGGCAATTTTACAAGTTTATCGATAAGTGTTTGATTAACTACAACATCGTCTTGTGGCTCTTCTCCAACAAATGATGAAACGCTGATATTTTCAGGTTCAATGTCAACACTCTTTGAAACAATATCAATAATCTCTTCACGATTTGTATTAGAGAGATTTGCTTGTTTTACCATTACAGAAACTGTAGCTCTGTCTAAAATAGCATTACCCTTTTCAATCTGAGTTTTTATGTATCCGTAGTCGTAATCACGAAGGCCTTCAATCATTGTTTCGCCCTCGAGAGCAGTACCGCCATTATATGTGTAATCAGGAATGTCGGTGTTGTTTTCTTCACCAGCTACACCGCCAGCAACATCTTCAGCACCACCCTGGAAGGTACCTTCTTCATGAGTTAAGTAGCCTTCTTCCTTAGAGTTTGGAATAAGCTCCATTTTTTCTGTCATCATTTTATCGTAGTTGATAGTTACCTTAGCAACTGCAAACACGCCATCTTTACCATATTTAGGTGTTAAAATTCTCTTGACATTTTCTTCAATCTGATTCTGAACTATCATTTCAAACTCAAGGTTTTGAGTATAGCCTAAACCACCGTGTGCTTCTTCATCAACCTTTAATTCAAGCATCGTTTCAGCATCGGTAATAACAACATTTTCAGGGTCTAAATCAGGTATTGCAGAAGCAACAAGATTTTTGATAGCAATAATCTGTTCGTCAGTAAGCTCTTCAATATCATCATTAAATGTAAGTGTTACACTTGCAGTTGTTGCAGTTTCATCCTCAACCTGTTCCCAGACATAATCTGTTTTATCTGGTATAGCAAGAGTAACCGCTGCATTCTGAACGCCTTTAATCATCATCAAGGTGTCTTGCAAACGGTTCTGCGCCTGATGTATAAGTGCCTGTTTTCTGTCAGACTCAGTGGCAGTGAGTCCTTGAGAAGACTCAAAAATATCGTAAGTAAGGGTAGTTTTAGGGTAACCTGAAGCCGCAAGCTTTAAAAGACATTGGTCATAAAGCTCTGCAGGAACGACAACATTGCCGGTGGAATCTAATTGTGCATCAATTCCATCAGCTAATAATTCCTGATAAATAGCAGTAGCCTCAGAAGACTCAAGACCTTCATAAAGTGCTACATATTTATCGCCAGTTGCGTTTAATACAATTGCTAAAACAGCTGCAAGTACAACAATACCACCAGCTATGCCAAAGATAGTGTTACGCTTTTTCTTTGACATTTCAGCAAAATAATTTTTAATTGAAATAAGACTCTTACCAAGCGGTGTGTTTTCGTCAAACAACTTCGCTTTTACAGTCTCAAAAACATTGTTTTCTGCCACTTGCCTCTACCCCGAATTTTTTACTTAAAATATAATGTAATATAATTCTTCCAATTTCTCTTAAAACCCAGGTTATGTAAAATCAAACCTGAATTGCCATAATTTCCTTATAAGCATTAACAACTCTAGATGTTATCTGAACAGTTGTCTGGAGCATTGTTTCTGCTTTTAAGGCGTTGATTTGAATTTGTGCCAAATCGTCAGCATTACCGAGCGAAAGCTGAGCATTATCAATATCTGAAAGCTTGTCAGCCTCTTTAAACTCGTTAATTGCGTTATCTAAAAGACTGCTGAATCCGCCCTCCGTAGCTTCTGCTGCAGTCTTAACTTTTTTTACTTCAGAAAAATCCATTTTTTCCATTGGTGTAATAGGTACTATAAACATAACTTTTCCCCTTTCTTGAGCTTACACCCTGTAGTAATTTCGACGAAATTTTCGTGAATTTTTCGTAACTTTTCGTGTATTTGCACATATTTTATTTCTAAAAAAGCACAAAAGGATACAGTGACACTATGGTTACTACCACATATTATCATAAATACGCAAACTTGTCAACTGAATCGCACAAGAAAATATTGGAAGTAAGCGTTTTTTTGTAATTTTATACAATCTGTTGATTTGTTATAAATTTAACATTATTTTAACATTTCAAGTTGCTGGTTGCTAGTTGTTAGTTTTGTAATCGTAAAACAATTCTATAATTTAAAGTTCTTCGTAAACTAAAAATGATAGAATTTTGTCGTTTTATTTCGTACTATCCATACTAGCCATACCAGCAACTAACAACTTAGGTGCTTTTCCTATTTGCCAAAAACAAAAATTGATACGGAGATTTAGTGAGTAAGACATTTTCTTCACCCCGAAGTCGTACAAAGGTACGTCGAACGGGTAAAAAAATGGCTTAATCGCTGAATATACGACAAAATTTGATGTGTAGTTTTAGTGAGTAAGACATTTTCTTTGCCCTGTTGGCGTACAAAGGTACGTCGAATGGGTAAAAAATGGCTTAGGCGCTGAAAATACACATCAAGAAATAGGAAAAGCCTCTTCAGGCGGGTAACCCGAAGAGGCCTTTTGGTTGTTAGTTTGGGTATTTAATTCGCTTTAGCAACTACCGAAGAGTTACTAAGCAATTTTTATTGGTTCGCTAAGTAAGCTTACCGTATAGTTATAATCAGTATTTATATCAATTATTGAAGTAACTGAAGAACTGATTGTGGTTGTTGGTTTGCTTGTGCAAGCATAGCCTGAGCAGCCTGAGTGAGAACGTTCATCTTTGTGTAGTTCATCATCTCTTTAGCCATATCAGTGTCACGAATACGTGAGTTAGCTGATGTCATGTTTTCTGCTGTTGTATCAAGGTTGTTGATTGTGTACTCAAGACGGTTCTGGATAGCACCGAGTTTAGCACGTTCTGTTGATACATAGTTGATAGCTGATTTAACTACTGAAATAGCAGTGTTAGCACCAGCTGCATCTGTAATACCAGTCACAGAGCCAATAGCAAGACTGCTACATGAAAGACCAGAAACTTGAACCGAAATTGTATCTGAAGCTTCCGCACCAATTTGAAGATTAATATTCAAACCACCATTAAGTAAGTTTGTACCATTAAAGTTTGTTGATGTACAAATACGATCAATTTCTGTTGAAAGAGCTGTAAGTTCTTGAGTGATAGCTTTGATATCTGTCTGTGTATCATAAGTACCATTAGCTGCTTTTGTTGAAAGTTCAACCATACGATTAAGCATGTTGTGAATTTCAGTTGTTGCACCTTCAGCAGTCTGAACGAGTGAGATACCATCCTGTGCGTTTGCAGAAGCTTGTTCAAGACCCTTAATCTGAGCCTTCATTTTTTCGCTGATTGCAAGACCAGAAGCATCGTCAGCTGCACGGTTGATTTTGAAACCTGAAGAAAGCTTCTCAAGGCTCTTACCAACTGCACTGTTGTTCATGTTTAACTGTCTGTTTGCGTTAATACCCATTACGTTTGTTCTAACTACCATACCCATAAATCTTTTCCTCCTTGAAAATTGTGTTACCGAGTAGGCTCCTTGCCTCTCTTTAAAGCAACACATTTTAATAAAATATTTATTTCCAATGCCTGACTGCTACCCAAAAACAGCCCATTGTGGCATTAAAAACCTTTATTTTGTAGCTTACTCTGGGGTAATGCTACAAACTATTCACAACCTCAGTTTGTAACATCACCGAAAATCCAAAATAAGTCAATTCGGAATAAGAATTATTAACTAAAAGTAATTTTTGTTTCTTGCAATAGGCTTTACTCTCAGCCTACCGGCTGTGGGTACAACCGGCAGGATATATTACGGAGTAAATTATTGAAGTAACTGAAGAACAGCTTGTGGTTGTTGGTTTGCCTGAGCAAGCATAGCCTGAGCAGCCTGAGTGAGAACATTCATCTTTGTGTAGTTCATCATCTCTTTAGCCATATCTGTGTCACGAATACGTGAGTTAGCTGATGTCATGTTTTCTGCTGTTGTATCAAGGTTATTGATTGTGTACTCAAGACGGTTCTGGATAGCACCAAGCTTTGCACGTTCACCTGATACATAGTTGATAGCTGATTTAACTACTGAAATAGCAGTGTTAGCACCAGCTGCATTTGTAATACCAGTCACAGAGGCAATCTGAAGACTGCTACATGAAAGACCAGAAACTTGAACAGTTAATGTATCAGATGCTTCTGTACCAATTTGAAGATTAATGTTTAAACCACCATTAAGTAAGTTTGTACCATTAAAGTTTGTTGATGTACAAATACGATCAATTTCTGTTGAAAGAGCTGTAAGTTCTTGAGTGATAGCTTTGATATCTGTCGATGTATCATAAGTACCATTAGCTGCTTTTGTTGAAAGTTCAACCATACGATTAAGCATGTTGTGAATTTCAGTTGTTGCACCTTCAGCAGTCTGAACGAGTGAGATACCATCCTGACAGTTTGAAGAAGCTTGTTCAAGGCCTTTAATCTGAGCCTTCATTTTTTCGCTGATTGCAAGACCAGAAGCATCGTCACCAGCACGATTAATTCTGTAACCTGATGAAAGTTTTTCAAGACTCTTTGAAACCTGACTGTTGTTCATGCCTAACTGTCTGTTAGCATTGATACCCATAATATTTGTTCTAACTACCATACCCATAATAATTTCCTCCTTGAAATCTGCATCACCTACATGACATCCTTGTCTTGTTTGTTTGGCAACGCTATTTTAAATTTTATTTTTGTGAGGTTTCCAACTCAGTTGGGTGACTGTGTTGTCCTTACACCTATGATTATTCTCCGCTTAAGAAAAAACTAAAGTATTTTTTAAATTTTTTTTGATATTTGTTGTTTTTGCTTAATTTGCGCCACTATTTATTGGTAAAATCACACAAAAAAACTGAATGCACTTAAACTTCAATGCATTCAGCTTTTATTATTTTAAAAACTCAATTACCTTTTTGGATTGTGGAACCTTTGCCAAAATAAACTCTAACATCTTTTTACAACCATCAGAATCATTTAATTGATGTGCTTTTAATAAGTACCATGCAAACCAATGAAGTTGCGGAAGACAAGAAACAAGGTCTTCACTCTCAAGAAATTCTTTTTTATAGCAAGTTGTTAAATAAATCTCTGCAATGGCATAAAATGACAAAATAAAATCATGCTTAATATCATCAGTTATATTCTTAAACTCATTACTAAAAAAGAGAGTCAAAATAAGATTGAAAAAAAATGAAATTTCAACAAATTGTGTAGCTTCGTTCATTTTAGAACAATGCTCTAATAAAGCTTGAGCGTATCTGTTAATCCCATGAATCAAATCATTTGAGATGTATGAAAGTCTGTCAGCATCCATAAAATAAAACTCTTTTGGCAACTCAGCATTTAACTCAATTGCCCTACCAAGTGCTAATGGCATAAACTCTTCCCACACTTCAATTTGCTTCAAATAAAATTCTACTTCTTCCTTTGTTTTTGCATTTGCTATTTTTACAGATAAACCTATTGCTCCTGGCACAGTTCCAAAAACATTATAATCTTGTTCTTTTGCCTCATAGCAACTGAATGGTTTTGAAATTGTATAAATAGCAAGAGAGTACGGATCATTAGATTTTAATATACCATCATTATATTTCTTTAATAAATCACCAATTGTTTCCCCTGTAACCTTCATCAATTTTTCTGGGTGCTTGGCATTAAGAATAGCCGAATACCAATTATTGGACGATGTTTTATCACCAGCACTTAAATCCGTATTAGCTAAACAGGTTATTGCTTCATCATACTTTTCAATCTCTACTAAAACATTTGCGAGCAATGTCTCAACTTCTTGCTTATGCTTTAGCTGACAATATTCAAGCGGTGTTCCCAAATCAGTTGCACTAGGACTCTTATCACGCTTTCCGTATCGTTCAAAGGATTTTAAATAATCTTTACAAAACACTATGCACTCATCATAATTTTCTTCGGAATACAAAAACTTTATATAGGTATAGCGCATATCTAAAAGAACATAATAAGAATTAGACATATTTTTCAAAGCCCATTCAAGAAAATCGACTGCCCCTGGCTGCTTGTCAGCAAGCATTGTTTTAAAAACCATGCTTGCACACGGTCCTCCACAAATCGCAATATTAGGATCTACATTTTTTTTATCCATCAAAAGTTTTCGTGCATATTTTGTATAGTAACGTTTTTTCTCCACATCACCACCAACAGATTCTAAACACTGTAAAACTCTACGAACACTTCTGGGGTCCTCTTGAAGTTCCTTTTCTAACAACACCATATTGCGCTTTGATTTTTCTTTTAAATGTTTCGGAGAAAGTTGTGTATAACCGTCATGATCAAAAATAGTATTTCTTAATATCGTTAATAACGGTATTTCAACTAAAGGAAATGTTTCGTGAATACACCCTTCATATCTTAAGCCAGTATCCATACGAATCATTCTTAAAGCATTAAAATCCGAATAATCGCCTGACATATCTGGAGACGAAAAATTTCGTTGAATTATAGTAGCATAATTATGTTTTTCACTTAAAGGACCAGTTAAAAATGATACTAATTCGTCAACAGATGAGCTCAAATATTCATCTGCATCTACAGTTAAATACCATTTACCTGTACACTTATCCATAACAGCATTTCTTGCCGCTGCAAAATCATTAATCCATTTAAAATCAAAAACTACATCTGCATATTTCTCGGAAATGTCTCGTGTTTTATCAGTAGAACCAGTATCCGCAATAACTAATTCGCATGGTATAGCATCTCTTAAAGGCTTCAAAGCTTTAAGACATTTTTCCAAACATCTTTCTTCATTTTTTACAATCATACCGATTGAAAGTAATGGTCTAACCATATAAACACCTCATATTGATATCTAATCCTCAATTAAAAACTTCAATTGCTGGTACACAGGGCTTTGTTTAATCGCTAATAGCTCTGGAGAATTTTTAGGAAATGCAGCAAGCATAGTTTTTAATTGTGTTGCCATAACAAGTAATTCTGGAGAAGCATTTTTTATTTGCTCTTGTCGCTTTCTTTCTTCCTCACTTTTAAAACTTTCAATTAAAAATTCTATAACTTGTTTCGTTTGTGGAAATTTCTTCAATATAACCCTTAGCGATTTAATATACTCGAGAGAATCACATTCTTTTAATTTAATTGCTTTTACAAGATTGAAACCAAAGGAATGAAGTTGAGGAATACAAGCAACTAACTCTTCATTATTAAAAAACTCTTCATTATAACAACTTTCAAGATAAACTTTTGAAGATTCACAAAATTCTATAATAAATTGCATTTTATCATTTTCTGTTAAATCATTAAAAGTTTTATGTAAAAGAATACTTGAGATAAAACTAATTGAAAATGCTGTTTGGTGAATTTCAAAATGCTTTGCTGTATTCAGGTAATTCTCAATCAAATTCTTGCTAAGTTTTTCTGTATTATACATCAAATCACTAATAAGAAGTTCACAATAATTAGAATTCATTCGATAAAAACCTTTTGGTAAATCAGCATTAAATTCTATAGCCCTACTCAGTGCAATAGGCATAAATTCATTCCAATTTTTTATTTCGTTCAAATATTTTTCTATTTCATCTTTGCTTTTTGCATTTGCAATTTTCACCGAAAGGCCGATAGCATCCGAAACTTCAACAAATACATTATAATCTTCACCACTTGTATTCTTACAAGTAAAAGCCTTTGATATTAAAGATAGCGTAAAATTGTAAGAACTAGCAATATCGTCACCTTGTTTTTTGAAAGATTCGGATAAGGAATCTATAACTTTACCCACAGTTTTTGCAATAGTATGTGTATCTTTCACGCTATAAATCGCATTAAACCAATTTTTAATACTGGTATTATCAGCCTCCGCTAACTCGATTTTTTCGAGGTACTGTAATGCTTCATCTGTTTTACCAAGCTCAACAAAAGCATTTGCAAGAATTGTTATTACTTCAAATTCATAATATTTATGAACAAAATCAGGACTCGAAATAAAAATATCATCCGTAGAAAAACTTTTTTGTTTTCTATAAAAATCTAAAGCATTCAAATATCCAATACCATATTTCACACAAGCCTCAAAATCCTCTTTTTGATAAGTTTCTTTCGTCCAAAGATGATTGATATCTATATTAATGTGATATGAATCTGGGAAGTGCATCTTGGCCCACTCTGTAAATTCATACACTTTTGGATCGTGATCTGAAAGCAGCGATTTTACTATCTCTTTCGCACAAGATGCGCCAAAATTCTTGAAGTCTTTATTATCAGTTGGAGTTTCTTTTAATTTCTTAATAGCATATTTTACAAAATAACGATTTTTCTCAATATTTCTTCTACTAGCTTCCAAACATTGCAATATTCTGCGAATATCATTCGGATTCTTTTCCAATTCATTTTCAAGCAAACTTAAATTCCGTTTTTCTTTCTCTTTTAAATGTTTCAAAGAAAGCGGTACATAACCATCGTGATCAAAAACTGTATTCGCGAGCATTTTAATAGAACTTTTATCCGTTACATCAAGTGACTCATGAATCGCACCAGAATAACGCACCCCAGAATCCTTAAAGACAATTCTAACTGCGTTAAAATCCGAATAAAGACCTGTCATATCAACATTGCCGTAACTTCTTATTACTGTCGAAGCAAACAAATAGTTTTTTGAACAAGGATTTTTAACAAAGTTTACTATCTCCTCAATAGAAGATGCTAAATATTCATCAGCATCAACTGATAAAAACCATACACCTGTACTTTTGTCTATTACGGCATTTCTTGCTTTTGAGAAATCGTTTACCCATTCAAAATCAAAAAGAATATCTGCATATTTCGTAGCAATTTCTTTTGTTTTATCGGTTGAACCGGTATCTGCTATAACCAATTCACATGGAATTGCTTGTCTTAAAGGATCGAGTGCCTTAAGACATTTTTCCAAGCATCGTTCTTCATTTTTTACAATCATGCCAATTGAGAGTAATGGTCGTTCCATTATTTATCCCCCTATAACTTTTATAAAATTCCATTATTATTGTAGTATATTATACATAATAACAGAAAATCATACTACTTGCAAGAAAATAAATTTATCAAAACACAAATTAGCATATTTAAAGATATGGGTTAAAATACTAACACAATTTTCAAAGCCTCTTCTTTGCCTCTTGAACCAAACAAAGATTTCTGCTATTATATAATGGCGCAGTAAATGGATGAGGTGTAAACTATGAATCAACCACTACTTTCAATCGGTATGATTGTAAAAAATGAAGAACGATGCTTGGAAAAATGTCTTAAGGCACTCGATCCTTTAAGACAAGCAATTCCATGTGAATTGGTTATAGCAGACACAGGCTCAACCGATAAAACAAAAGAAATTGCAGAGAAATATGCAGACATCCTTTTTGATTTTAAGTGGGTAAACGATTTCTCAAAAGCAAGAAATGCCGTAATAAGTAAGTGTACTGGAAAATGGTATCTTTCTTTAGATGCTGATGAATATTTGATGAGCGATATTTCTGAACTTACAAATCTCGTAACAGAAAAATATAAAAACGCTAACCATGCTTTTATAACAATTAGAGATTACGCTTCAACAACACTGCAAGGTTTTTATTCTGATTTTTCGGCTTTAAGAATAACTCGTTTAACAAACAAAACGCGTTTTCTTAACCCTATTCATGAGCGATTTGACATTCAAGATATAGAAACTGCTGTTTCTCTTGCAAATACTATTTTTGCACATGATGGTTATGCTGACTCTGATAGTGAATTTGTAAAGAAAAAAATGCTAAGAAATCTTGAGTTACTTGAAAAAGAATATGAACGCAAACCTGATGATACAGCAGTTATTCTCCAGTTACTTGAATCATGCCATATTGATAAGAATTTAAAATTTAAATATTCAAAAATGGCTATGGAGCATATAATTAAACTAGACAAAAACCGTGCTGAGTTTACTTATCTTGCACCTGCTATTGCACGAAAAGCAATCCAATATGCTGTAAAAGAGAATTATCCTGAAGCTGAGGAGTGGTTTAATTTCGCAGAAACATATTTCAAAAAATCTTTTTTCTATTTAGTTGATATAACTTACCTGAAAATACAATGGTTTATAGACAAATCTGACTATAAAAGTGCTGTTTCTGTCAGTGAAGATTATTTTAAAAACACAAAAATATTTGAAACTACAAAAGAGAAAACTAAAGAAACCATGTTTTCCTCAATAAAATTTTCACACCCACTCAACCAAACTAGTGCACTAATTTCAATTGCAAATGCACATATAAAACTTGAGAATGAAAACGAAGCATATACTACTTTAAGGAAAATCAATCTATTATCTGTTACACCAGAACTACTTCATCAATGGCTTTCTACTGTCAAGCTTTTAAATTTAGATAATTCTCAAAAACTAATCAAAGAAGTTTTAGCACCCGTATTCAATGCCAAAAATTCAAAACTCCCCGAGGAAATTGACTTGTATAATTATTTAAGTGAATATATAAAAAATGATTTTTCGCACAGTTCAATTTCTTCTATCACTCACAAAATTTACTCTTTACTTAACAATAATGTTGGTATTTGCTCAAAAATAGTAACCACTGACGATAAGGATTTCATTGAGCGAATGGTAATTTCAATTTCAGACTGGAATGAAATTTTACCTATTACTTTAGAAAAAATTATTTCTAAAAAAATAGATTTACCAGCAGAGTTTTATAACACACCTCTTGAAAAACAGTCCGAATTATTAAAAGGTATTATTATAGAACCAACCACTGTTGAAAGTATTCTCTATTATACCGATAGTGACAACATAGAAAACTTTGGTAAACTCAGCTTTGCGTACAACTTATTAACATCTGTGTTCATTTCAGAAAACGACTTAGATTTTACTTCTATGCAAACATTAAACACTCGTTTCTATGAAATTTCAAAAATTCTTCTCACTAATTTATATAGAGATGAACTACTTAGTGACCCAACATCATTCAGTATTTTGCCCGCTCTTCATAGATTCTCACTTTATTATATAATGGCAATCGACTGT
This sequence comes from Acutalibacteraceae bacterium, assembly GCA_045613085.1. Classification (GTDB taxonomy): domain Bacteria; phylum Bacillota; class Clostridia; order Oscillospirales; family Acutalibacteraceae; genus DTU089. The sequence goes on from JAZLAG010000003.1 coordinate 152,522, forward strand.
GGTGATGCAAAAGAAAAAATCTCATTACTCCGTCAAGCACTTAAAGAGGAACCGGAAATGAAGAATCTTGTAAATCACATTCTTAAAGAGTTCCAAATGGAAGAAGAAAAGAAAAAACAAGAACAAATAAAAGCTGCTTCACCAGAGCTTTTAGCTATGGCAGAGCAGTTAAAGACAATGCTTAAAGCATTCCCAGCTAATTCACCTGAGCTCTTAGCAATAAAGCAAAGCCCTATGTATAAACAAGTGGCGTTTTTAATTGAAGAATAACTAAAAACGACCAGTTCATTTGAACTGGTCGTTTCGTTTTTAATAAAAAAGTTGTAATATATTCTGTGCATTACTCATTCTATGTGTAAGAATTGTTGTTGCAACCTGCTCTAACAACTGATTCTTTGTGTATTCCATCATCATTTTTGCATAGTCAACATCCCGAATTCTAGAATTAGCCTCAGAAAGATTCAAATAAGTTTCTTCTAAATTTGCTAATGTGTATTCGAGTCTGTTTTCTGTTGCACCTACATTAGAACGCTCTCTTGATACCTGATTAATCGCATCTTTAACAAGCTGCATGGAATCCTGAGCTTTTTCTGTTGAAGAAACATCAATTTTATCTAAGCCTAACGCTACAGCATCCAATGCACCAATAGTAACGAAAAGTTTGTCATTACTATCAGCACCAATCTGGAACTGAACATTATTAAAGCTACCATCCAACAATGTCTTGTTATTAAAATTAATAGACTTAGAAACTCTATTTATCTCTGCATTTAACTGGTCAATTTCAGATTGTATAGCCACTCTGTCAACTGTGGAATCGTAAACGCCATTTGAAGCCCTTGTTGTAAGCTCAACCATTCTATTTAATATATTATGAATTGTACTCATTCCACCCTCGGCAGTACGAAGTAATGAAACAGTATCCTGTACATTTAACTGAGCTTGTTCAAGCCCTGTTAACTCTCCTTTTATTTTTTCACTTATAGCAAGTCCAGCAGCGTCATCAGCAGCAGAGTTTATTTTGTAACCACTAGAAAGCTTCTCCATATTACTCTGAAGATTTTTCTGATGAATTTTTATATTTCTTGCCGCATTCATTGCAGAAACATCCGTTTGAATTGAATTACTCATAATACCACTGCCTCCTTTTTGTGAGATTTCATCTCTTTATTTCATATTAACACAGTTACAAAATGCTGTCAAGCATACAAGTAACCAGTAAAAAATCCTACCATTCACTGAATGATAGGATTTTAAATACTTAATTATTCAACTATTTCTAGTGCACTAGCAGAAAACGCTTTAAAAACATCCCTCAACAAATCCATAAACATCTCAAATATTGGAAGCATAATGTTTGAAATGCTATAGCTTGCTTGACTTCTTGTATCGCCATCTGGAATAGTTGAACCACTCTGTGTTGCAAGAAAGCTTGATGTTAATTCGTATGTATGGTAGCTGTCAAGGTCACCTTCGTCGAGTTCGATAATTCTTGCACCTTGAAGCATATTGTTATAATATGAGTGATATGTAGCACCAGGTGTCTGAACGAGGTCGATACCATTAATATCTGCTACAAAGCTATTAACATGGTCGTGACCTACAACAACTGCAAGAACATCGCCACCAGCAAGCATTGCATCCCATTGACCATCCGAACCATTACCTGGGCAGCTTTTTTCAAAGATGTAGCCATCAAACTTATCAATTTTTGGAACATAAGAATAAACGCCACCATCATTGAAGTTATATGTAAGCTCACCCATAGAAGTATCTGTTTCATAGAAGAGAACTTCAACCGCTTCTTTTGGAATAATGTGTTGGAATGCAATTGATGGAACAACTTCGCCACCATTAGCAAGTGTGAGAGCATCACGGGTATTGTTGTACCATTCAATCTGGTCTGCTCTTACCCAGTCATAACCAAGCCATTCGCCATTTTCATGAAGAGAAGTACCTGAATCAAAGAACCAGAGGTTAAATGCAATATCGTTACCCTTACTTGCTAAAATAGGAAGATTGTGGTTTGCACAACCATGTGTACTAGGGTCTGCATCGTAAGCCAAGCAGCCCGAGTACTTCTGATATTCTGCCAATTGTTGCTCAGCAGTAAAATTTTCTCTTTCAACGTCGTGATTACCAAATACAAATGAGAAAGGAACATCTCTCTCAACCAATGGTGTTAATAATTGCTCATAAGCACGAACATCTTCTGTAACAATATTATCGCCATCAAAAACAACTAAATCTGGTTTTGCATAATCAAGAGCCTCATTGATAAACGCAATCATAGAATCATCAATCGGATAAACATCCTGAACATCAGCAAGAACCAGAATTTTGAATGTTCCGTCTTTTCTGAATCTTAAAACATTTGTATCTTCAATACCCGCTGCAAATGATGTTACTGCAAATGACAACAACATACTTACAACAAGTAAAAGTGAAATTACCTTTTTCATAGTTTCTCTCCTATTCCTATTTTTTTATAAAAACAATCATCTAGCATATTTTACTACTAATTCTTTAAAGTGTCTACCCTTTTCTTCAAAATTCTTGTAGTAATTATAGCTCGCTGCTGCAGGTGAGAATAAACAAACGCCATTTTCCTTTGTCAATTCTATTGCATTTACAACAGCATCCTCCATATTTTCGGCATATACTGCATTAACTAATGTATTATGCAACTTAACATCATCTAAAATATCGTGACCTGTTTCAGGCAAACCAATTAAATTTTTAATATCGCTATCAATTAAAAATTCAATAAACTCTTTATAATCAATTCCTCTATCTAAACCGCCGAAAATCAAAGTTTCAACATTTTTAAGAGCCTTGATAGCTCCTATAACCGCGGTAGGAATTGTTGCAATACTATCATTGTAATAAGAAACGCCTTTAAAGTTACCAACAAATTCCATTCGGTGCTCAATTCCGCTAAAATTCTTAATTGCATTTCTTATACTTTCGTCATCAACCTGAAAAATTCTTGCAACCGCTAAAGCGTAAGCAATATCTTGTCTGTTATGCTCGCCCTTTAAATGCTCAGTGCTCTGCCACAACTCATTTACAAATTCATCATTTTCTGCTTTTGTGAAGCCAATCTTGACAGGCGTGCCACCAATTGATTTAGTTATATCAAGTCCGTGACCGACGTCCTGCTCATCATTATAAACAAAAAAGTCTTTTTCACTCTGATATCTTGTAATATTGAGTTTTGAATTTGCGTAACCATCAAATCCTGTTTTGTAATGGTCCAAGTGCTCTTCATAAATATTTACAAGAACCGCTACTTCTGGCGATGCAGTTGTAAACTCAAGCTGATGTGACGACATCTCTATAACCGCTATTAAATCCTCACTCTCATCAGCCTTTTCGAATACGGGAACACCAATGTTGCCTATAAGACAAGTGTTCTTGCCACCCGCTTTTAACATTTCATAAATAAGCGTTGATGTAGTTGTTTTTCCCTTTGAGCCTGTAATGCCCACAACCGTAGGCTTTGAAAATCTCAAAAACATATCTGTCTGACATGTTATTTCAGTAGTCGGTGGATATTTTACATCTTCTAAAAAAGCAATACCTGGACTTTTGAACACCAAATCAAAATCACCAAGACAAGAAAGATAGTTATCACCACAAATCATGTCAACATTTTTGTCATCAATTTTAATTAAATTCTTATCTGCAATGGTAATATTTTTTTCTGGCAAATGCTTTCTTATATAATTGTATGTTGAAATACCCTCTCTACCGTAGCCGAGAATAAGTATTTTCTTTTCTCTTATATATTCAATTATTTGCGATATTTGCGACATAATAATCTCTCCGCAATTAAATCCCGCTTTTCATTTATAGTCAATGAAAAGCGGAAAATAGTTTTATTCTGCAAAAGCGTAACCGTTTTTACCGTGCTTCTTTACATAGTACATAGCTTCGTCCGCTTTCTCAAACAAGTCGTTGTAATCCATACCAATTTCAGGATAAATTGCAACACCTATTGAGCAAGACATAACTCTGTCTTTTGCTTTTTCAAGCTTAACACTGTGGCAAATCTTCTCAATTTCTTTTGCTTTTTCTTCAACAAGCTCTTTAACATCGCCTAAGCCGTTAACAAATATAACAAACTCTTCACCGCCTACACGACCTAAAATATCTGTTGAACGGAAAGCAAGTGTTAACTTACTTGTAAATTCTCTCAAGAATATATCACCCTCGTGGTGACCATAAGTATCGTTAAGAAGCTTGAAATCGTCTATATCAATAAGGAACATTGTGCCTGGTTCATTAGGATATTCCTTAATAAGCTCGTTAATTTTAAGCCCTGTAGAAACTTTATTGAGGAAGCCTGTAAGCTGGTCTGTTTCAGCCTGTGCAATAAGTCTTGACTTTTCTTTCTTCTCTTTATCAATATCTGAAATAGTACCAATAAAGCGAACAGCATTACCCTCGCTATCAAAAATAGAAGCAAATTTAATTCTGTGCCATACCATATCGTTACGCTGATTTATAATTCTTGCATCAAAAATGTTGATTCTCTTACCAGAAAGTGCATTACTTACCGCCTCAATAAAAAGAGGAATATCTCTATGGTCAAAAACATTACCATAAGTAATGTATTCAATAGCATCTTCAACTCTTGTTGCAGTACGGAGAGTTCTTAAAATCTTTGGTGAACACTCTAAAACATCGGATGCAACATCATAGTTGAACATAATATCGTCAGAAATCTCTTCAATAAGCTCATATCTTTCTTTTTCTTCCTGAATTCTCATCTGAAGTCGTTTCATTTCAGTAATATCTACAATATTACAAATAAAGCGTTGCTCGCCCTCTTTTGCATTATGTGGCTTTCTTACTGAGAAGAGTGCCCAGTTAACATCGCCATTCTTTTTATTTATACGACATTCAAATTTCTGAACCTCACCCGGTTTATAATCTGTGTTAACACGGGAAATAATATTCATAAAATCGTCGTAATGGAAAAGATTAAGTCTTGTTTCCTGTGGTAATTCTTCATACTCATCTCTTGTATAACCAAAAAGACTAAAAAAGCCCTCATTAGTGTACTCGAGCTTAACCCCCTCGGAGTGAGGAGAAACCATAGCAATACCCGCAACAGTTTCACTTAATATCATCTCAAGTTCGGCTTTTTCGAGTTCGCTCTCCATCAATCCGCCATATTTCATTCAAAACCCACCTTTGTCAAAAATCATCAAATTTTTCAAGCAAGATTATATATATTTGTGATTATAACACATTTTTTTCTATTTAACAAGGTTTTTTTGAAAAGACTTGAATAAATTAACAAAATTTTATATAATTATACTGTTGTATTATAATCTATAATAGAAATTTAAATATACGTACTGGTGAAATTATATGTTAGAATTAGTAAATTTATCATTTAAAGTTAATGACGATGGTAGCAAAAAAGAAATTCTCAATGATGTTTCTCTTAACTTAGAGGACGGAAAATTTCTTGTAATCACAGGCCCTAATGGCGGTGGTAAATCAACATTAGCTAAAATTATTATGGGTATAGAGAAGCCAACAAGCGGTAAAATCCTCTGGAACGGCACTGATATTACAGATATGTCTATAACAGAAAGAGCAAAGCTTGGCATCGGCTACGCATTTCAGCAACCACCACGCTTCAAGGGTCTTACTGTAAGAGATTTATTAGGTCTTTCTCACGGTAGCACACTTCCTGAGGACCAATGCTGCACCTACCTTACGAATGTTGGCCTTTGTTCAAAGGACTACCTTAACAGAGAGGTTGATGCAACGCTCTCTGGTGGCGAAATAAAAAGAATTGAGATTGCTACAATTATGGCAAGAAATGTCCAGCTTGCAATTTACGATGAACCTGAAGCTGGCATTGACCTCTGGAGCTTTAATATGCTTATAGAAAGTTTTAAAAACATTTCTTCTCAAAATAAGCAGAGCATGGTTATAATTTCTCATCAGGAAAGAATCATGAAAATTGCAGATGAAATTGCAATTGTTGCAAACGGTACAATAAGCAAAAAAGGTCCTGTTGACGAGGTTTTCCCTCTTTTATTAAACGAATTCAACAGTGCTTGTAATTTCAGATAAGGTGGTGAATGTTATGCAGAATATAGACTCACATATGTTAAAAACTATTGCAGATTTGCATGAAGTACCAAAAGGTGCATATAACATTCGCCGTAATGGTGAAAGTTCCTCCCGTGCTTCAACCGAAAATATAATAATTGAAAACAAAAAGGACAAGCCTGGTATTGATATCACTGTAAAGCCTGGCACTAAAAACGAAAGCGTTCATATACCTGTTATTATTACAGAAACAGGTGTTGACGATTTGGTTTATAATGATTTTTACATTGGTGACGATTGTGATATTTTAATTGTTGCTGGTTGTGGCATTCATAACTCTGGTGACAAAAAGAGTGAACACGATGGTATTCACCGTTTTCATATAGGTAAAAACGCCCGAATCAAATATGTTGAAAAGCACTACGGCGAAGGCACTGGCACTGGCGAAAATGTATTGAATCCTGTCACTGAAATTTATATGGATGAAAATTCATTTTGCGAAATGGAAATGGTGCAGATAGAGGGTGTTGACTCAACAAAAAGAAACACTGTAGCCAAATTAGAAGCTGGGGCACATCTTCTTATTTTAGAAAAACTTATGACTCACGATAATCAGGTTGCACATTCTGATATGACAATTGAATTAAACGGCGTAGATGCTTCTTCACAGATTATATCGCGTTCAGTAGCAAAAGATAATTCTGAGCAGGTATTCTACCCAAAAGCTGTCGGCAACGCTAAATGCAGAGCACACGTTCAATGTGACTCAATCATTATGGGTAATGCTCATATACGTTCCATCCCAGAAATTGCTGCTAATCATTGTGATGCAAATATCGTTCACGAGGCAGCCATTGGTAAAATAAACAACGACCAGCTTTTAAAGCTTCAGACACTTGGTAAAACAGAAGAAGAGGCAGAAGAGATCATTATCAACTGCTTCTTAAGATAAACATACAATTTTTTAGGGAGGTATTCCTTTGGAAAAGAGAGTTCTTGCATTTGACTTTGGTGCTTCAAGTGGTAGAGCAATTCTAGCTACATTTAATGGCGAAAAAATAAACTTACAGGAAATTCATCGTTTCTCAAACGACCCTGTAAGCATAAATGGTACTGTTTATTGGGATATTCAAAGACTTTTCTTTGAAATAAAGCAAGGTATGGTAAAAGCCAAAGAATTCGGTGGCTTCCAAAGCATCGGAATTGACACCTGGGGTGTTGACTTTGGACTTTTAAGAAAAGATGGTACATTAGTTGAGAACCCTGTTCACTACCGAGACAAAAGAAATAGTGGTATGATTGAAAAATCAGAAGAATATATGACAAAAGAAAGAATGTATGATATAACAGGAATTCAGTTTATGGATTTCAACACTGTTTTCCAGCTTCTTTCATTAAAAGAAAATCGTCCTTACATATTAGACGAAGCAGATACAATGCTTTTCACACCTGACCTTTTAAACTACATGCTTTCAGGTGTAAAATCAACAGAATATTCAATAGCTACCACATCACAAATGGTAGATTTAAAAACTAACGACTGGTCAGATGAAATAATTAACACTTTAGGCCTTCCTAAAAGAATTTTAACAAAAATTGTTCCCACTGGAACAGTTATTGGCACTTTAAGTGACGAGCTTTGTGAAGAACTTTCTTTGCCAAAAGCAAATGTTGTTGCAGTAGCAGCACACGACACTCAAAGTGCAATCACTGCCACACCTTGTCAGGATGATGACTTTGTTTTTATAAGCTGTGGCACATGGTCACTTTTTGGAACAGAAGTAAAAGAGCCAATTATAAACGAGGCTTCAAAGAGACTCAATGTTACTAATGAGGGTGGTTACAACTTCTCAACCGCTTTCTTAAAAAACATTATTGGCTTATGGCTCATTCAGGAAAGCCGTCGTCAATGGAAGCGTGAAAACAAAGAATATTCTTATGCCGAGCTTGAAAAATTAGCATTAGAATGTGAACCTTTCAAGTGCTTTATAGACCCTGATTCACCAGAATTCGGTTCTATGGGTAATGTTCCAAAACGCGTTCAGGAATACTGCGAAAAAACTGGGCAATACGTACCAAAAACACCTGGTGAAATAATGCGTTGCATTTACGAAAGTCTCGCCTTAAAATACCGCTACACATTTGATGGTATTAAAGAATGTACTGGAAAAGAATACGATAAAATTCATGTTATGGGTGGCGGCACTAAGGATAAGCTACTTTTACAGATGACTGCAGAAAGCTGTAATGTAAATGTTTTCGGTGGTCCTATTGAAGCTACCGCTTTAGGTAATGTTGCAGTTCAGCTTATTTCTATGGGCGCTATAAAGGATATTAAAGAAGCAAGAAAAATCATTGCAGAGGGCGAAAATCTCACCTGCTACACACCTACTGAAAACGAAAAGTGGGAAGAAGCATATAAGAGATTTAAAGAAATCATCACAAAATGACAATTACACCAAAATTAACACAGAAAAATATAGATTATGTTTTCTCGGTTGCGGGTAAAATTCTTTCTGAAAGTTCCGAAAGATTACCCGGAACTCCTGGAGAAGCATATTCTTCAAGATTACTTTTAAATGAGCTTAAGAATTACTGTGACGAAACAAGCGAAGAGAATTTCACAACTCATTTAAGAGTAGGTACAATTCTTTTGAAAGTACTCTGCATTATTTTAATAATTTCTGCTTTTATATTTAAAATTGCAGAAGCACATGGTTCTGTTGTCCCTGTTTGTATTTGCACAGTTTTAAGCATCGCAACCTTTTCTGTTTTCGCTTACAAATTCTTTTTTGACGGAAAGGCACTTGATATACTATTCCCTAAAAGAATGTCTTTAAATGTTCTTGCTAAAAGATATGCACATTCAGCACCACAAAACAGAGTTGTTTTAGTAGCCCGTGCTGACGCACCAAAAAAGCATAGATTTTCAGTTTACAAAACAAATCTTACAACTGTGCTTTTGGCACTTTGTGTTTTAGGTAACACATTTACTTTTATTTCGTGCATAATTTATCTTTTTGCGGGTGCACCAGAAAACAATACAACATTTCAGTTTTTAACTTCAGTTTCACTATTATTTTCTGTTATTTATCTTCTGTCAATTTTACTCGTACATCCTACAAAATCTGCCAGCGGTTTAAGCTCAAGTATTATCCCCGCGGCTACAATTACCGCTATTATGAAGCAAATGAGTGAAAATAATTTCAGGTATAATCAGACTGAATTTTGTTGTCTTATTGTAGGTAGCGAATATTCTAACCATGCTGGTTCTTATGCTTTTGCTACAAAATATAAAAAATTAATGAGAGATATCCCTACTGTTTTTATTCCTGTTGAAGAACTCACCTCTTCCAAACACCTTGCAGTATTTTTCAAGGATGGTAGCGGTAACGAGGGTAGCAAGGCAACAGCAAATATTATGTCAGATGCTTGTGAAAATCTTGGAGTTACAATAAAAAAAGAAAACACTATTATTGGAACCTCAAGCTTCACCCCTTTCACTGTTCATCACTTTGCAGCCTGCTCGTTAGGAACCTCAAAAAAGTACATAAACAAATGCTTCAGCAATAAAGATTTGCTCTCTAACGTATCAAGAAAAACTGTTTTTGATTCAGCAAATATTTTAATGGAAACTACGAACTATTACGACAACGCAAGAATATAATTAATTGAAAGGAATCTATTATGGCTAAAATTTTAAACTCGAAAGTAAAAAACATCCCTTGGCAAGATAAACCAGCAAACTGTACAGACCCTGTATGGCGTTACACAGAAAACCCTATTATTGATAGAAGCTTTGTCAAAGATGCTAACAGCATTTTCAATTCAGCAGTTGTAAGACGCGATAAGGAAGATGACTTTGCTGGTGTTTTCAGACTTGACGATATTACCCGTGAACAATATCTCGTTACTGGTTTCAGTAAGGATGGTATTCATTGGGAATTAAATGATGAAAAAATCTTCCGTGGTTATGACCCTCGTCTTTGCGAAATTGATGGTAAATATTACCTTTCATGGGTTTGCCACACTGACAGAGGCACTTCAATAGGTATCGCTGTTACAGAAGATTTTATTAACTGGGACAGAAAAGAAAATGCAGTTTTACCAGTTTCAAGAAACGGTGTTTTATTCCCAAGAAAAATTAATAATGAATATATGATATTCACACGCCCATGTGACAAAGGTCACACACCTTATGGTGATATTTTCTTAAGCCATAGCCCTGACCTTACATACTGGGGCAAACACCGTTTTGTTATTAAACCAGAAAACAACTGGGAAATGACAAAGGTTGGTGCTGGCCCTACACCTATTGAAACAGATGAAGGTTGGCTTTGCTTCTATCACGGCGTTATTACTAGTTGTAATGGCTTCACCTACAGTATGGGTGCTATGATTACAGATATAAATGAGCCTTGGAAAGTATTACACAGAGCAGATTGTTATTTATTAAGCCCACGCGAAACTTATGAATTTGTTGGCGATGTTCCGAATGTTGTATTCCCATGTGCTGCTTTAGCAGATAGCGACACAGGCAGAATTGCAGTTTATTATGGCGGTGCTGACACAGTTGTAGGTCTTGCTTTCACTACTGTTGATGAAGTTGTAAATTTCATCAAAGAACATGATATGATAAAATGATAAAAATTAAAGATTATATAGGAACAAAGTCGTTTTATAAAATGACTTTAAGTATTGCTGTGCCAATGATGGTACAAAACCTCATTTCTAACTTCGTTAACCTTTTAGACAATGTAATGGTTGGCTCTTTAGGTACAGAAGAAATGTCTGGTGTATCCATAGTAAACCAGTTGTTTTTCGTTTTCACATTAGCACTTTTCGGTGCAGTAAGTGGTGCAGGCATTTTCACATCGCAATTCCACGGCAAAAACGACCACGATGGCATACGGTACACTATAAGATTTAAAACTATTACAGTTATTCTTCTTACAGTAATCGCTATATTAATTTTCATTTTTGCCGGTGACTTTTTAATCGGTCTTTATTTGCACGATTCAGATAGTACCGAAAACTTGGAATTAACCGCTGATATTGCGAGAAAATATTTGAACATTATTATTTTGGGACTTTTCCCTTTTGCTATTTCAAATATTTTCTCAAGCACTTTAAGAGAAACTGGTCAGACAGTTATACCAATGGTAACTGGTTTTGTTGCCGTATTTACAAACTGTGCTTTGAACTATATTTTAATCTTCGGTAAATTCGGCGCCCCCGCTTTAGGTGCAGAAGGTGCCGCTATTGCAACTGTTATTTCGAGATACGTCGAATGTGCAGTATTTATAACTTACGTTTTCATAAAACGTAAAGCCTACCCATTTTTCAAAGGTGCATTCAAATCGCTTTATATACCTAAACAATTGTTTAAGAATGTCACTGCAAAGGGCTTACCGCTTTTATTTAACGAATTTTTGTGGGCGGCTGGTATGTCGGCGCTCAGCATGAGTTACAGTCTCCACGGAATTGCAGTTGTTGCAGGTTATAGTATTTCTTCTACTGTTGTAAATTTACTCAGCATATCATTCCAGTCATTAGGTGCAAGTATAAGTATTATTGTCGGTAAACTCCTTGGCGCAAGTAAATTCCAGGAAGCAATTGCTACAGTAAAGAAAATGTTTGCATTCACTCTCTTTGCAAGCGTTATAGTTGGTATTTCTATTTTTATTGCAAGTAACCCGATACTTCTTCTTTATAACACTTCAGATGAGTCTAAAAACTACGCTGAGTTCTTTATGAAAACAGTTGCAATTATAACACCTATAAACGCATTTGCACACGCTTCATATTTCACGTTACGAAGTGGAGGTAAAACGTTCATAACATTCTTGTTTGATAGCGTTTTCCTTTTAGGTTTCGTTGTACCGTTTGCATTTGCTCTTTATTATTTAGGACATTTATCAATTTTCATTATTTTCCCAGTAGTTCAGGCAACTGATATAATTAAAGATATAATTGGATTTATATTTATAAAGAAAAAAGTCTGGGTTAATAATATAGTAGATTAATAAAAAACACTTATCCCCTATGAAGAAATTTTCTTCATAGGGGATATTTTGAGTTTATTAAACATTAGCAAGTTCTTGCTTTGTCTTCTTGCCTTCTGCTGCCCAACGAGCTTTTTTAGCAACTTTATATTCATACATATTGTCGTCCATACGTTTCATAAATCCGTCGCTGTCTTTTTCTTTGCCAACTGTAAATTGAGCATAACCATAAGAAAACGATAACTCGTAAGGATAATCACCAGAAGCATTCTTTTTATCTGCAGCATCTGTAAGCTTTTGCATAAGATTTTCAATACTATCAGTATCGAGCATTGGCGTAATAATTATAAATTCATCGCCACCGTAACGAGCCGCAAAATTCAATTTGCCTAAGTTTTCTCTTAAAATATTACCAACCTGAGAAATAGCATCATCACCGATATGATGACCAAAATTATCGTTAATCTGCTTGAACTTATCCATATCAAGCATAATACCAGTTATAGTCTTGCCTTTTTTCTTATTTTTCTCATTTTCATTTAAGCTCACGAGGTAATCATCAAGATAGCGTCTGTTATAAACACCACTTAAGCGGTCTATGTAAGCTGACTCTGTCTGACCACTTGCATAAAGGCCAACAAGAGCAACTGTAATAACCATAGCTATAATAGCAGTACCTGGTAAAAGCCATTGAATAATAGCACCTATTGCTATAGGAAGAGCTATTAAGAACACAGGTAAAATCATATATCTGTTACTTCTTTTGCGGTTCGAATAGATATAAGCAACGCCAAATATAACATAAGCAAATGTTGCTATTGCTGGGATAATGAATATCGGGCCACGTGTGTAATAGTTGTTTTCTGTAATTGTGAAAACCCATTTTGTAAAAGGTGTTGTCCAAACGAGAAGGCAACTGATTACTGCAGGTGCACAAATTATTAATGAATATCGCTTAACACGATTGGTGCTACCGTAAATTTTATATATTGAGTAAAGTGACCATATAAATCCGAATAAAATATTAATTGTAAAATAAATTACGTTAAAGACCCAGTTTATATTTATATCGAACATTGCACCCAACTCACTATCACTCATAAACGAGGCAAATATTCTTTCTTTATCCCAGAGATTTGTTCCCGCTTCAATAAAGCATTGAAAAATCGCCAAATCGAGCATTACTGTGAACAACTTCTGATCTAAAAGCAAACTATTTTTAACACTTTTGTGTTGCATTCTCAAAAATATAAGAAGCATAAGTGCTGAACAGTTTACTATGATATTTTCCATAGCATATTTTGTTACTGGCTCTACCATCTATACATTCCCTTTTCACTAATATATTTAAATTGACACTATGTATATTATAAACTTTTTCTTTTAGAATTTCAACCATTTTCAGTAAAAACCCTTAAAAATTTTTTGAATTTTTTGTTAATAATTACTATTAACCCATAGGGAATTAGGGAAAACAAAACGACGAAAAGTTGCCTTTTCGCCGTTTTGTCTGTTTTCAAAAACCACTATATATTGTAGGTAATTTAATTTACACCGAAATATTTTTTTGCATTTCTGAATGAAATATCTTTAACTACTTCGCTTAAAAATTCCATATCATCAGGATACTTACCTTCTTCAACCAAATCACCAATAATTTCACAAACAATTCTTCTGAAATACTCGTGTCTTGGGTAAGATAAGAAGCTACGAGAATCTGTAAGCATACCAATAAATTTAGCGAATGCACCAAGATTCATTAAAGAACTCATTTGCGCTCTCATACCATCATAGTTATCGTTAAACCACCAAGCAGTACCAAATTGAATTTTGGATTCAGCTTCTGCAGTCTGGAAGTTACCGAGCATTGTTCCTAAAACCTGATTATCTTTAGGATTAAGTGTAAAGAGAACTGTTTTAGGAAGCTTATATTCAGAATGCATAGCATTAAGAAGTTTTGAAAGATTTATAGCAATCTCGTAATCAGCAATTGAGTCATAACCTGCATCCGGACCTAATTTTTTAAACATTTCAGTATTATTGTTTCTCATAGCACCAATGTGAATTTCCATAGCCCAGTTATTTTTTGCATATTCATTAGCAAGGAATATAAGAAGTTCAGTTTTATATAAATCAATTTCTTCTATTGAAAGGTCTGCACCAGTTAACTTTTTTGCAAAAAGAGTGTTTAACTCGTCTTCACTACCTCTTTTATAAGGAATGTAAGTGAGGGCGTGATCACTTGCGCAACAACCCATTTCTTTAAACAACTCAATTCTTGTAAGAAGAACTTTTTTGAGTTCTGTAAATGTCTTAATTGAAGTACCTGAAACGTTTTCGAGAGATGCTAACCACTCAAGGTAGCCGTCTAACTCAATACCAAGAGCTTTGTCTGGTCTGAATGCAGGTAACACCTGACACTCAAAGGTTTCATCTTCTTTTAAAAGCTTGTGATATTCTAATGTATCCGCCGCATCATCTGTTGTGCAAAGATATTTAACATTACTTTTTTTGATTAATTCTCTTGGTGTGTAACCACCATTTTTAATTAAATCGTTTGACTTTTCCCATATAGCGTCACAAGTTTTTTCACTTAATGGCTCGTAAATATCAAAATATCGTTGTAATTCAAGGTGAGTCCAATGATAAAGCGGATTACCAATTAAATTAGGCATAGCCTTTGCCCAAGCTTTGAACTTTTCATAAGGTGATTTGTCGCCGGTAATATATTCTTCGCTTATACCACAAGAGCGCATTGCACGCCATTTGTAGTGGTCGCCTGCGAGCCACAAGTACGCAATATCACTTGGAGCATTATTTTCATAAATTTCTTTTGGTGACAAGTGACAATGCCAGTCAAAAATAGGTTCATTTTCACAAGCCGCATAAAGTTTTTTAGCGGTTTCTGTCTTCAAAAGAAAATCTTTATCCATAAATTTTTTCATAATTTACACCTCTGAATATCGGTTTTAAATTTATAAAAATATGATAACATATTGATAAATTTATTTCAATGTGAAAATTATTTAATAATATGAAATAAAAACCAACAAAATAAACAAATGCAAAAAGCCTCCTGTAACCAAGAGGCTTTTTGCTGTGTTTGTGGGGGTATATTTGAATAAGGAGATAGGAAATGAAAAACTCTAATTTAATCTGAATCGGATTTATTATCTCCGTTTCATTGTTTATATTTTACCCCATACTAATAAATCCCATATGAATTGATTGTTAATAATTTGTTAAATTCAGAAATCAGGGAACAGATATCAGAAATCAGTTAAAAATATAAAATGCATTCTATCATTCTTAACTAATAGTTAAACTAAAAATGATAAAATGCACTAATTGACACTATTCCTGATTTCTGATCCCTGACAACTGTTGCCTGTAATAAAAGGTTTTAATTTATTACTTCATACATCGCCGCAGCGTCATCTTTTTTAGCATACTCATTAATTGAAATTACTTTATACTTTGTGAGATTTTCACCCATCTGAATTTCAATTAAATCGCCTTCTTTAACCTCGTAAGAAGCACGGGCAATTTTTCCATTAACAGTAACATGCTTTGCATCACAAACCTCATTTGCAACTGTTCTTCTTTTAATAATTCTTGAAACCTTTAAATATTTATCTAATCTCATAATTATACCTCATCAATTCTATAATGCCGACCGCAGGTCCCGAAACTATTCATTATTCACTCTTCACTTGAGCGTAGCGAATTATCTTGTCCCCGTCCAGAACAGGTGGTCTTTAACAAGTACTGCTCGGCAAGGTGCAGCCTCAACATCACTGATTTTAAGTGGCTGTGCCATTAAAAAATATTTACCAGGTTCAACCTTACTTAAATCAAGTCCCTCTAAAATTGCAATATTCTCCGAAAGCAATGCCCTATGAATAACCTCATTAGTACCACTGATACCAATTGACTGAGAATCTGTACCAACCAATTTTACACCTGAGTCTGCAAAATAATAAGCACTGCTATCCATTAAATATGAATTACCATTACCCTTTATTAAAACCCTTTCCGCAGTTTTCCAAGGGAAGTTTTCTTCTGCAAATGCACCAGTAATTGGTCCTGGCGGTGCTTCAACAACAACACACTCACCTATAAATGTACTAAGGGGAAATTTATCAATTGAACTACCACCGTTAATAAAATGAAGCGGTGCATCAATGTGAGTTGCTGTATGAAGACAAGTATAAAATGCGTTAAGATTACACTTTTCTCCCTGCCTCATAGATTTTATTTCATCTAAATATCCTTCTGGGTCACCCGGATAAACAGGTGTTTTCAGAATATCCCTTGAAATATCTATAATTTCCATTTTTACACCACCATTTTGAATATTATATCTTAAAAAGATTATTTAAATCCTCAGGATTCAATCCAGAAAATGAAGCATCTGCTATTCCGTCCATACTATCTTTAACAACTGCCTGAAAGAACTCCTCTGAAAAGCCATCAAGTGAAATTTCTGTTTCTGAACCATCACCCATATTCTTAAGCTTTGCTTTGTTTTCAGCTAATTCATTATCACCTAAAACAACCGTATATTCAGCACCGATTTTATTTGAATACTTCATTTGTGCTTTAATTGACCTACCAACTGTGTCAACAGAAACACTATAGCCCTCGCTTCTTAAATCAGAAGCAATCTCGAGTGCTTTTAACACTGCGTTTTCACCAGCAGTAACTATTGAAAGATTGTATTTTGGAGCTTCTGGGAATGGTACCCCAGCACTTTCCATAATAAGAACGAGTCTCTCAAGACCCATACCAAAACCACATGCTGGTAAAGCGTTTCCACCTAATTCTTCAATAAGTCCATCATAGCGACCACCACCACAAACAACAAGTCCCTCTGTCTTTTCGTATTTTGAAATAAATTCAAAAACAGTTCTTGTATAGTAGTCAAGTCCACGAACAATTTGTGGATTAACGGTGTATTCAATCCCCATAGTATCAAGATATTTTTGGAGTGCAGTAAAATGCTCACGACAGTCATCACAAATAAAATCTAACACAACAGGAGCATCCGCAGCAATTTTTGAACAAACAGGACTTTTACAGTCAAGAATTCTCATAGGATTTCTATCGAGTCTTGAAAGACAGGTTTCGCAAAGCTCACCCTTTTTATTTTCAAAATATGTTTTTAAAGCCTCTGTGTATTTTTTTCTACACTCAGGACAACCAATTGAGTTTATTTCTAAAGCAATATTGTCAAGTCCTAAGTAATTAAGATATGTGTAAGCAAGGGAAATAACCTCTGCATCTTGCACAGCAGTACCCGCACCAAATGCTTCAACACCAAACTGGTGGAATTCACGAAGACGACCAGCCTGTGGTTTTTCGTAACGATAACAAGAGGTTAAATAACAAATTTTTTGTGGCAATGGCTCGTTAAAAAGACCATGCTCTAAAAACGCTCTGACTGCACCTGCTGTGCCCTCAGGCCTTAATGTAATTGAACGGTCACCTTTATCATTAAAGGTGTACATTTCTTTTTGAACAACATCAGTTGTTTCACCAACTGAACGGTCAAAAAGCTCTGTATATTCAAAAACAGGTGTACGCATCTCTAAAAAGCCAAAGCTTTTTGCTGTGTCGAGTGCCGCCTGTTCAATATATTGATATTTGTGTGACTCACTTGGTAAAACATCGTTTGTACCTTTAATTGCCTTAACACTAAATGCCATTTTAGTTCCTACCTTAATATTTTAATTTATTTATTATATCAACAGAAAAATCGGGAGCAGATTAAAGCACCCGATTTCGATTAATTATTACTTATCTTGCTTTCGGATTAACAATATCACGCCAGTCAAGGTCACCGCGTTCAAGACTGTGAATAAGAGCCTCAGCAGTTGCAATATTTGTTGCAACCGGAATGTTATGTACATCACAAAGTCTTAAAATATTATTTTCACTCGGCTCACCTGGGTTTGGTGAAATTGGGTCTCTGAATAAAAGGAGTACGTCGATTTCATCGCACGCAATTCTGGAGCCGATTTGTTGGTCGCCACCTTGCGGACCGCTTAAATATTTTTCAATTTCTAAGCCTGTAGCTTCAGAAACTAATTTACCTGTAGTACCTGTTGCACAAAGTGTATGCTTGCTTAAAATTCCACAGTAAGCAATACAGAATTGTGTCATAAGTTCTTTTTTCGAGTCGTGTGCCATCAATGCAATGTTCATACATCCGCCCTCCTTATTCTTTTACACACCATACATATTATCCACTATATTTCTATTGTAGCAGAAAAAAACATTATTTTCAATACAAATTTAGCAACTTTTACGAGAAAAGTAAATTTTTGTATTATGAGTTCAAAAGTGCAAAATTCTTTTTGTTAGAAGCATACAAATTCTTATAAACCTCGTAGTATTTATCATAAACCTTTTTCTTTTCCTTATCTGGTGTAAAGGTTTTGCTTACAGGAATCATTTTCTTTGCATCCTCAACAGAGCTGCAAATACCAAGACCCACAGCAACAAGAACTGTAGCACCCATAGCGCCCGCATTTTGTGGCTCGTTGACAGTTTCAACTACCTTGCCTGTGCAATCTGCTAAAATCTGGCAAGTCAAATCTGAAAGTGCACCACCACCAACAAAGCGGATTTTATCTGATGTTTTAACTTTCTTTTCTTCTGTTTCAATAAACCATCTCAAATGATAGCAAACACCCTCTAAAACGGCTCTTATCATTTCACGCTTGCCTGTTTCAAGACTTAAATTAAAGAACATACCACGGGAATTAGGGTCTTCAAAAGGACAACGGTTACCGTGAAGCCATGGAGTAAAAATAACTCCATTTGAACCAGCAGGAATTTCTGAAACAACCTCGGTCATATAGTCGTAAAGGCTTGTATATTTCTTCTCATAGCTATCTGTAATATTTTTCTTTTCTAAATAGATATCAATTTCGTCAAGTGCTAAATGGTCTTTAACCCACTCAAGACATTTACCAGCGGTTTCAAGCTCTGCAAAGTAATTATATTTACCATCTTCAACGCCAACAGTAGCAGCAATCATAGCAGATGCATCCACAATACTCTTTGGCACAACTGTTGAAACCCATCCAGAGGTACCACTATAAACATGAGTATCGCCTAAATTTACAGCACCAGCACCAACACCGATAAGAGAAGCATCACCACCGCCACCGAATACAGCAGTCCCCTCTTTAAGCCCCAACTCTTCAGCTGCTTTCTTTGTTAATGTGCCGATTTTTTCGCTCGAGCCTTTAATTTCTGGAAGATGCTCGAAATTAACATTCAACATCTTACACATTGTCTTGCTGAAGCATTTTTTCTTAATATCATAAAGCTCTGTAGCAAAAGCAGAGTCGTGAGTCATACAAAACTCGCCTGTCATACGAGCAATAAAATATTCTTTTACATCTAACCATTTATGTACTCTTTTAAAGTTTTCTGGCTCGTGCTTTTCAACCCATTTATATTTCCATACAGGGTCTTTAACAGAAGCTGCAACTGCACCTGTTATTTTAAGCGAAACCAAAAGCTTTGGCACATTCGCACCAGCAATTTTAAAGCCATGTGCAATACCCTCTTTTAATTCCTCGCGTGCTCTCTGGTCCATATAGCTCATAGCTCGTCTTACAGGAAGTGCATCTTTATCAACTAGAACAACACCCTGCATTTGTGAGCAAAACGAGATACCAACTATCTCCTCCGTAGCAAGCCCGCTTTTTTCTAATACTTTTTTTGTGGTATTACACAAAGCCGTCCACCATTCGTTAGGATCTTGCTCTGCACCACCATCAGGAAACACATAAAGCTTATATCCCTCAGAAGCAGCTGCCACAAGCTTCAAATTTTCTGCTAATTCAAAAATACAAGTTTTAACACCTGTTGTGCCTATATCATAAGCAATAGCATATTTTCTTTCCATTTCTATCTCTCCAAATAAAACAGAATTTTCCACAGATACTATTATGCAATATTTTTTGTAAATAATCAACATCTTTTTCAAAAAAAAGCAAAGCTTTTTAAACAATTTCACATTTTTACACAAATCTCGAAAAAATTTTGATTTTTTTATAAAAAAGGGGTTGACAATTATTTTCTTTGTGATATAATACAAGCACTGTTTCAGAGGATATCAAAGTTCTCTGTAGTCGGTGTTGATGGCGTTGAGGGTCCACCCGTTCCCATTCCGAACACGGTAGTTAAGCTCAACAGTGCCGAAAATACTTAGCGGGAAGCTGCTCGGGAAGATAGGGCGATGCCGACACTAATAAAAGCAACCACCCAATAGGGTGGTTGTTTTTTGCATTTATTAACATTTATAACATTTAAAAGAACTCAAAGTTGTATTTTACACCTTTGAGTTCTTTTTTATAAATTAAATATCTTTTTTACTATTTTCACCAGTATTCCAGTTAATTAAATGCTCAAACTTTCTGCCGTTTTCGTCACAAGTGAGTTTAACCCAGTTGTCGCCCTCGTAAATGGCATCAAGCACCTTAACTGTTGGTGCACTATAGGTTTTCATAAGCTCTGCACTTTGCTTTTCATCATAGTTTGCAGCATTATCAGATGTAAAGATAATTGTACCAAGATTTCTGCAAAGGTCTGCCCATAAAACACGTTGGTCCCAAGTAATTTTGAGTTTTTTCTTACTCTTTCTGTCACCATCAACCTCTTTTAAAGCGTTTCTTAAATAGAAAACATCTGGGTCATTACCAAATACTCTGCCATTAAGACCACGACGGAATATTGTATTTTTAATTGCAGTCTGAACAGAAACAATTTCTCTGTTTACTTTACCTTTTACCGGAACTGGCTCGAATACTAAGTCAACGTCACTACCAATTCGGCAATAGTCAACCTTACCGAAGGCTGGTCCTAACGGAACACCACAACCTAAAATGAGTTTTTCGCCAACACATTCTCTTAAAAGCGCCATAGCATCACACATAATTTCACCACGGCTCTTGCCATTTCTTGGAACGATACAAGCAGTATAAAGGAAGTCGAGTTTTACCATATCGAATCCCCATGTATTGAGAATTGTATTGAAAAATTGCTTAATATATGCTGCACACTCTGGATTATAGAAATCGAGTGTGTAACAATCTCTGCCAAGACCTACAAATCCATAAACTGGTTTTCCATCAGGTTTTTTAACAATCCACTCAGGGTGATTTTTAGCAACAACTGAATCTTTCTGAATGTAGAACGGTGCAAGCCAGAGACCAGCAAGCCAACCTTTAGAGTGAATTTCATCAGCAATATATTTCATACCTTTAGGGAATTTTTCGTTTGGAACTTCCCAGTCACCAATAAAGCTCTGGTAACCGTCGTCTATCTGGAAGATGTTAATATCTGCACCAGTAGCCTTTAAAGCTTCAAGGTCACGAATAATGATTTCTTCAGTAATATCTGTGTAATAGTTATACCAGCTTGTGTAACCATTAATTCTGCTTGTTTTTGGTTTTTCAATACCCATAGTAGTGAAATACTCATCAAATAAAGCATCGTGTTCACCTGTTAAAACAACCATATCTAAAACAGTAACTTCACCGTTTATTACTTTGCACTCTAAATCTTTTTCAACAACAATTGTGTTTGCATTTGTGTCAAAATTAAATATTGTGTAACCTTCCTCTTCAGAAAGACTACCCATAAGTGTAAATTCACTGCCAGTACGAATATATGAATATGTATAGCCGTGGAACACACCTGATTTTTGTGGATACTCTCTGAACATATAGTCACCACTGCAACCAGCCATATTAAAGCCTAAAGGAATAGACTTAACGAGCTTATTCATACCCCTGTAAAACTCGTCTTTTTTATATTCCCTTGTCATACTCCAGCTCTGGTAGCCGTTTGGCATAATACGAACGTCGTCAGGGTAATTGTAATCTGCAATAACCTTAAGATTATAAAGCTCGGTATCTTTACTTGCTTTTAAAGTAACTTTAAGAGATTTGCCATCAAACGAATAATTAACAGATAAATCTTCGTTATTTTCAGAAAAAGCAACTATTTTGCCGTCAACTTTGTAATTTAATGCAACTTTAGCGTTTTTAAACATTGTTTTTGCACCTTTCAAATCAAAAAATATATTTCAAATTATTTTACCATAAATCATAAAAAAAGACAATGTAATTCTCGACAATAAATCAACCAAAAAATTAGTAAAAACAACAGTAAAAAACTTATGATTTTTATTGACTTATTTTAAAAAAAGGCATAAAATTAAGTGGATATGCGAGGTGACTTAATGGCATTTATTTTATCGGGTATCGCTTATGGCATTTTAGAAGTTTTTTTGCTTCACATACTCTTAAAAAGTGCATTGTCCGGAGACTTAAAGAAAAGTATATTGCCACTTTTCATAAAGCTCATGTCTTACGGAGCAGCACTGTTACTTATTTATTTTTTCTTTATGGAGTCAGTAAAATTTTTAGCAATTGGCTACACGTTAGGTGTAATAGTTTCAATTCCGTTAATTTTATTCTTCTCTAAAAAGAATGAAAAAACAAAAAAAGAAATTTCCATTGAAGGAGATGATAAAGAATGAGCACTGCTGATTTAATAAAAATCGGCGCAAGCGTAGTCATTTTTATTCTTTGTCTTGTGGGCAACATTCATTTTAAAGGGGTTATTAAAAACTTTTCAAATGAAGTTGACAAAAAAACAATAAAAAAGAAAAAGAAATTAAAAACGTTATGCTTTTCAGGAATGCTTATAAGCATCTGGTTTGCTTTAGGCGTATTTATTACGTGGTTCTCTGGCAAACACAGTGGTATGCACATTGAATTCTCAATGTTCGGCGACAGAAGCTCAGTTGAATTATTCGGTTTGAAATTAGGCGAAACAACAATTTACACAATGATTATCGTTTTAATTGTTACTATCCTCTGCCTTATTTTCAGATTTCTTGTTTTCCCAAAATTCAAAGACAAGCCCGAAGGCTTCCAGAACGTTATTGAACTCTGTGTTGAAACAGTTGAAAAATTCTGTGTTGATGCAACAGGTAAAAAAGCAGGTAAAAGCCTTGCACCTTATATGTTCGCACTTGCAATTTATTTAGTACTCAGTGCAAGTTTTGAATTATTCGGTTTAAGAGCACCTACCTCAGATTTAGTTGTTACGTTCTCAATGGGTCTTATAACCTTTGTTCTTCTTAACTTCTTCGGTTTCAAAAAACTCGGAATCGGCGGAAGATTCAAGGCAATGGGTGGCCCTATGGTCGCTATGAGACCAATTATGATTCCTATGAAAATCGTAAGTGACATAGCTATTCCGATTTCACTCGCTTGCCGTCTTTTCGGTAATATGCTCGGCGGTATGATAGTTATGGAACTCTTAAAAGGCGCTCTTGGTGGATACGCCGCAGGTATTCCTGGTATTGCAGGTCTTTACTTCAATCTTTTCCACCCACTTATTCAGGCTTACATCTTCATTACCCTTTCGCTTACGTTTATTGACGAAGCAATGGAAGGTCTTGAAGAAGAATAATAAAATAAACACAAATTAAATTTTTAGTTAAATTTCGGAGGTAATTTATTATGGGTTCAGCAATAGCAATGCTTACAGCACTTGGCGCAGGTTTCGGTATGTGTTTTGCAACTGCAAAAGCAGTTGAGTCAGTTGCACGTCAACCAGAGGCAGCAAGTAAAATTCAGACAATCCTTCTTTTAGGTTGTGCTCTCGCAGAATCAACAGCTATCTACGCTTTCGTTGTAGCTCTTATTCTTTCTGGTAAATAATTTTTAAAACTAAGGTGTTATTATTATGGATATGTTACAATCTTTAGGTATGTCAAAGGACCTTATTGCCGATCTTTTGATTAACATAGTCAGCATAATTGTTCTTTACCTTGTTGTTAAAAAATTGGCTTACAAGCCAGTTAAAAAGTTCTTAGAGGCAAGAACTGAGAGGGTTGAAGCTCAAAAGTTGGAAGCAGCAGAAAATCTTAAAGAAGCAACTGAAATGAAAGAAAAATATGACGAGCTTCTTAAAGACTGCGAAACTGCTAAAGCAGATGCAATTAAAGAAGGCATTGCCAATGCTAAAACAGAGGCAACTGAGATTCTTACTTCTGCAAGAGAACAAGCTAAAGAAATTGTTGATAAGGCAAACAAAAATGCAAAAGAAAAAGAGCAGGAAACAATCGACAATGCTCGTGACGAGATTGTTAATCTTGCTATTGATGCATCTGCAACTCTTTTAAAAAGAGAATTCGATGATGCTGATAACAAACGACTTATTGAAGATTTTCTTGATTCATTAAAAAGTAATGGTGATATAGATGCGTAAATCAACTATCATAGTTGCCGATAACATCACTATTCCTACTTTCAGATATCTTTGCGATGAATTAAAGAAAAAACTTGGTAAGGATATTGATTTTGAGTATAAAATTGATAACTCAATTATCGGTGGCTTTATAATCAATCTTGACGGTAAAGTTTATGACAACAGTATCAAAACACAGCTTGAACGCTTGAAAAAACACATTAAGAATGGAGATGAAGCTTGATGTCTGACAAGATTTTTGCTACAAAAAATGAATATCTTAAAAGTAGACTCGAAAGCTTCTCTGCTGCCCCTCTTGTTTATGAAAGCGGTAAAGTTTCAGCAGTTGGTGATGGTGTTGCTACTGTTACAGGACTTAAAAACCGTCTTTATGGCGAACTTTTAGAATTTGACGGCGAAATTTATGGTATGGCTTTAGACCTTAACGAAGACGGCGTTGGTGCTGTGCTTTTTGACAGTGCCGATGCAGTAAGCGTTGGCGACAAGGTTAAAGGCACTAACAGAGTTGCAGAAATCCCTGTTGGTCCTGAGCTTTTAGGCAGAATTATTGACCCTATTGGCAGAGCCATTGACGGCAAGGCTCTTGAAGCTAAAAAATATTTACCAGCAGAAAGACCCGCACCTACAATTATTGACCGTGAACCAGTTTCAAAACCACTTGAAACAGGTATTTTAGCAATTGACAGTATGGTACCTATTGGTCGTGGTCAGCGTGAACTTATCATAGGTGACAGACAAACAGGTAAAACTTCAATTGCACTTGATACAATTTTTAACCAAAAGGGAAAAGACGTTATTTGCGTTTACTGCGCTATTGGTCAGAAAGCTTCTAACATCGCTCAGGTTGTTGATTACCTAAATAAAAACGATGCTTTAGAATACACAGTAGTTGTTGCTTCAACTGCTTCTGACTCCCCTGCTACTCAATACCTTGCCCCTTACTGTGCTTGTACTGTTGCAGAAGGCTTTATGGCTGAAGGTAAAGACGTTTTAGTTATTTATGACGACTTATCAAAACATGCGGTAGCTTATCGTGCAATGTCTTTACTTCTTCACAGGCCACCAGGACGTGAAGCATACCCTGGTGACGTTTTCTACCTTCACTCAAGACTTCTTGAGAGAAGTGCCTGTCTTTCTAAAAAATTAGGGGGCGGTAGTATTACTGCTTTACCTATTGTTGAAACTACCGGTGGTAATATTTCTGCTTACATTCCAACCAACGTAATTTCTATTACAGATGGTCAGATTTACTTAGAAAGTGAATTATTCCACAGTGGTATGCGCCCTGCTATCAACACAGGTCTTTCTGTTTCCCGTGTTGGTAGAAGTGCTCAACATAAAGCTATGAGAAAAGTTTCTGGTACACTTCGTATCGAACTTTCACAATACAGAGAAATGGCTATATTCACCCGTTTCGGCAGTGACGTTGATGAGTCTACTGCAAAGCTTTTAAGAAAAGGCGAATGCCTTACAGAACTCTTGAAGCAAGGCAAGGGTCAGCCGCTTAACCTCTTTAAACAAGTTGCAATTCTTTTAGCTTATAAGCTTGATGTCTTTGAGAACGTTCCTAAAAAAGAAATTAAACTAAAAGCAAATGAACTTATAGAATTGCTTATTGACCAATACCCTGAATATGTGAACGAAATAAACCAGACTGGTGATATCACCGATGCTGTTGAAAAAATATTCACTAAAACAATGTTGGAGTTCAAACAATGAGTAACGCTAATGAAATAAAGCAACATCTCAAAGCAGTTGAACAGACAAGAAAGATAACAAACGCTATGTATTTGTTATCTACTTCGAGAATGAAAAAGGCTATGAGTAGTATTGACTTCAACCTTTTTTATTTAGAAAGACTGCGTACTACAATTAAAGATATTCTTTCAAAAACAAAAAATAATAACTTAACAAACAAATTCATAGAAGAACGTCAAAAAGGTTCTGCGGTTTTTGTTGTTGTTACATCTGACAAAGGTCTTTGTGGCGGTTACAACTCAAGTGTTGTAAACTTAGCACTCGAGAAAATGAAAGAACATAAAAACCCCATGGTTATATCTTTAGGTATAATAGGCGACAGACTTTTCAAAAACCACGGAATAGAGCCTGCGTACTCATGGTATGGTGCATCACAACACCCTACCTTAAACCTTGCGGGTCAGGTTGCTTCAAAGCTTATTGAATTGTTTTTAACAAACGACTACCGCGAAGTTTATTTAGTTTATACAGAATACATTTCAACAACTGTTCAAACACCTTGTGTTAAAAGATTATTGCCACTTTTAAGACGAGATTTTCTTGATATTGATTTTGAAAGTGACAAACGTGCTCAGATGATTTATGAGCCTTCTATTGAATCTGTTTTTGAACATATTGTTTATCAATATGTTACAGGATTTATGTATGATGTTTTTATGCAATCAGCAGTCAGCGAAAACATCGCTAGAATGAACGCTATGCAAAATGCTACTAAAAACGCTGACGAAATGATTGAAAGTCTTTCACAAGAACTTAATGCTGCCCGTCAGCTTCAGATTACTAATGAAATAACTGAAATTGCTGCGGCAACAGAATTACAAAAGTGAGTGTAATATTTTATGAGTATAATTTATAAAGGCGAAATAGTTAAAATTTCAGGTCCTGTTATCGATGTACGATTCAGTGGCAAATTACCGCCGATTAACACACTTCTTACAATTGAAGAAGCCGACAAACACATTGAAGTTGCTATGCATGTTGGTAAAGATACTGTACGTGCAATTGCACTTGAAGCAACTGAAGGTCTTTCTTGTGGCTTAAAGGTTGTGTCTGATGGTAATGGTATTATGGTACCTGTTGGTGACAACGTTATAGGTAGAGTTGTTGACGTTTTAGGCAGGCCAATTGATGGTAAAGGCGAAATCGTAGCAGACCACAAGTTACCTATTCACAGAGAACCACCATCACTTTATGAACAAAAGCCTGCTACAGAGGTTCTTGAAACAGGCATTAAGGTTATCGACTTGCTCGTCCCTTACACAAAAGGCGGTAAAATCGGTCTTTTCGGTGGTGCCGGTGTTGGTAAAACCGTTCTTATTATGGAGATGATTCATAATATCGCAACAAACCATGGTGGTTACTCCGTTTTCACTGGCGTTGGTGAAAGAAGCCGTGAGGGTAACGAGCTTATGCACGATATGAGTGAAAGTGGCGTTATTAATAAAACAATTCTCGCATTCGGCCAGATGAATGAGCCTTCTGGTAGCCGTATGAGAATTGCGCTTACTGGTCTTACAATGGCTGAATATCTTCGTGATGAACGCCATCAGGACGTGCTTTTATTTGTTGATAATATTTACAGATATGTTCAGGCTGGTAACGAGGTTTCAGCACTTTTAGGCAGACTCCCAAGTGCTGTTGGTTATCAACCAACACTTGCAAATGAATTAGGTGAATTAGAAGAAAGAATTGCATCTACCAGTAAGGGCTCAATTACATCTGTTCAGGCTGTTTATGTCCCTGCTGATGACCTTACAGACCCAGCACCTGCTACAATCTTTACTCATCTTGATGCTACAACAGTTCTTTCAAGAAGCATATCAGAGCTTGGTATTTACCCTGCGGTTGACCCGCTTGAATCTACAAGCCGTGCTCTTGAGCCTGAAATTGTCGGTGAACTCCACTACAGAGTTGCCCGTGGTGTTCAAGAGTGCTTACAAAGATATTCTGAGCTTAAGGATATTATTGCTATTCTCGGTATGGAAGAACTCTCTGAAGAAGACCGTTTAACAGTTTACAGAGCAAGAAAAATCCAAAAATTCTTATCACAACCAATGAACGTTGCTACTGCTTTTACAGGCGTAAAAGGTCAATTTGTTCCTATTAAAGAAACAATAGAAAGCTTCAGACAGATTATTGACGGCGAAGCAGATGACATTCCAGAAGCAGCATTCTTTATGGTTGGTTCTATTAAGGATGCAAGAGAAAAAGCAAAGACATTATAAGGTGATCTAAAATGCCTACTTTTAAATTAGAAATGTTCACCCCTAAAAAGCAATTCTTTGTTGGTGAAGTTGATGCAGTTACCTGTAATGCATTTGACGGTGAGCTTTGTGTTCTCCACGGTCACCAGCCTATGATTGTTGCTCTACCACCAGGTGAAATAAAAATAAAACAAGACGGTGAATGGAAAAAAGCATTTGTCGGTGACGGCTTTATGGAAGTAAGACCTGACGATGTTCTCATTTTCACTCACCTTTTAGAGTGGCCCGAAGATATTGACGAAGCAAAAGCTCAATTACTTTTAGAGCAAGAAAAAGAGCAACTACGAAATGCAGCTTCATTCAGTGAACACAGACGAACTGAAATAGAGCTTCAGCGAATGATGACCACTTTAAGAAAAAGAAATTATAATTTAAACATTTGAATATTGTAATTTTCTATAAATTTATTCCTATGTATTCCAAAATTTAGTTGAATACATAGGAATTTTTTTATCCTGTTATTTTTTATTGAAAACTGAATATTTCGGGTGTATAATACCCCTTGTTAAAAATTCTTTTATTATTGGTGGGGTATTTTATGACAAAATTAAAGCCAAAGCTTTTTTCGGTGATTAAAAACTACAACAAAGGTCAATTTATAAAAGATTTGACTGCAGGTCTTATTGTTGCAATTATCGCTTTACCACTTTCTATTGCACTTGCTCTCGCTTCCGGTGCAACACCTGAACAAGGTCTTTACACCGCTATTGTAGCAGGTTTCTTAATTTCATTTTTAGGTGGTAGCCGCGTTCAGATTGCCGGTCCTACTGCGGCATTCGCTTCAATAGTTGCCGGCATTATTGCAACCAACGGATTTTCAGGGCTCGTTATTGCAACACTTATGGCGGGTGTAATGCTCATTATAATGGGTGTTTGTAAATTTGGTAGTCTTATTAAATTTATTCCTTTTACAATTACAACTGGCTTTACTTCCGGTATTGCAGTTACAATTTTAATAGGTCAGATAAAAGACTTTTTAGGTCTTACTTTTGAAAACTCACCTGTTGAAACAGTTGAAAAGATTGAAGAGATTATACATTGCATTTCAACCATAAACCCTATGGCAGTTGTAATCGGTGTAGTTTCTCTTGCAATTCTTATTGTATTCCCTAAATTCATAAAGAAAGTTCCCCCTTCAATTTTTGCAATTCTCGTTTCAGCATTACTCGTTGAATTTTTGAATTTAGATGTGCTTACTATCGGTGATTTATATGAAATCTCATCTAAAGCGCCAACACCTTCAATTCCGGAGTTTTCATTTGAAACAGTAAGAGCTGTTTTACCTGATGCAGTAACAATTGCCGTACTTGCCGCTATTGAGTCTCTTCTTTCCTGTGTTGTTGCAGACGGTATGATTGGTAGCAGACACAACTCTAATATGGAATTAGTTGCACAAGGCGTTGGTAACATTGGCTCTGCACTTTTTGGTGGTATTCCTGCAACAGGTGCTATTGCAAGAACTGCGGCTAACATTAAAAACGGTGGTAGAACACCTATTGCCGGTATGGTTCACGCTGTTGTTCTTCTTTTGGTTTTACTTGTTTTAATGCCACTTGCTTCATACATTCCTATGCCTACAATTGCGGCAATTCTCTTTATTGTTGCCTACAATATGAGTGAATGGCGTGAATTTAAGGCAATTATTAAAACTTCACCAAAAAGCGATATTTTCGTACTCGTTTTAACCTTTGTGCTTACTATTGCATTTGACCTTGTTGTTGCTATTGCGGTTGGACTTATTCTTTCAACACTTCTCTTTATGAAACGTATGAGTGACGAAACAAACGCTTATGGCTGGAAAGAAATTGACGAAGCAACTGACACAGATAATGTTAACTTAAAAGTCATTCCAGCGGGTGCTTCAGTATTTGAAATTACAGGACCTATCTTCTTTGGTGCGGCAACTAAATTTACAGATACACTTTCTTCTTCAGATAAAAAAGTTCTTATTTTAAGAATGAGAAGCGTGCCTGCTATTGATGCTACCGGTATTCACGCTTTTGAAACAATCCTTAAAAACTTTGAGAAAAAAGGTAAAACACTTATAATTTCTCACGCAAACGAGCAACCATTAAAGGCTCTTAAAAAGTCTGGTCTTTACTCAAGAATTGGTAAAGAAAACTTCCAAAGAAACATAAACGATGCTTTAAAAAGAGCAGAAGAAATTTTGAAACAACAGTAAATCTATTTACCACTTTTAAAAAAAACATAACCACCAGTAAACTGGTGGTTATGTTTTTTTATTTAACTTTTATTCTTCTGTAGATTCTTTTGTTGTAGTTGTGTCAGACTCTGCTTCAGGGTTCTCTTTTGTTGTTTCTTCAGGTTTTGCCTCTGTGCTTTCTTCTGTTGAAGTTGTGTCATTTGAAGATTCTTCTGTTGTTGAAGTCTCTTCTTCATCGTCCTCAACATCTTCAGGAACACCAAGTGCATTGTTAACTACTTGCTGGAAGTCTTCTGTTGAAATATTGTTATCCGCATTATAGTCACCAGCAACTAAATATGCACCATCAAGAGTTACATGGCTATTTTCTGCTAAGTTTACCAACATACAGTCAATAACATCACAAACGCCATCGCCGTTGATATCGCCCTTAACAGCGATTGTTCTTACATCAACAATATTATTGTTTTCATCATAAACAGTTACAACTGAACCAGTACCTAAAAGCTTAACCTCGCCATAAATATAGCTTGCTTCTGTCTTTGCAGTATAATTACCACTTAATGTAATTACATTGCCAGCTACATCGCTGGTTTCAGCAACAACATATTCGTTTCTTTCTGTAGCATTTTCTGTGTTTACTGAATAAACATCTGCAATTTTCACAAATTCAAAGTCATTTGCTGTAGCATAAGCTTCTGCCGCAGTACCAGCAGTACCATACACCTTGAAGTCATCTACCTTTGTTGCAGTAGTTGTTGATTCTTCACCCTCAGCACCAGGTGTTACAACAACTGTGTAACCAAATGCATATTGACCAATTGTTTCAACAGTTTCTGGAATACTGATAGCTTTAAGATTAGCACAATTTGCAAATGCAGCTTCACCAATTGTTTTTGCAGTTTCAGGAATACGCACTGTTGCAAATTCTCCGCCATCAAAAGCATTTGCACCAATTATAGAAACAGAAATTTCATCAAATTCTGACGGAATAACAAGAATTTCTTCTGAACCATTATAGCCTGTAATTGTAAGTATATCTTCAACTACTGTAAATTCAAATTCTTTGACATCACAGTCTGTACGAGTACATTCATTATTAACAAAGTTATGACCTAAAGCGTCGATAGTCTCTCTTTCGAGTTCTTCGTCACATGTGGTACACATAATGTATTTTGAACCAGCCTCTAAGCAAGTAGCTGACTTTTCTGTTATCCAATCGCTTTCTTTATGGCCTGTAGCTGGGATAGTCTCACCAATAATAACCTCAAAGCAATCATTACAAACCTTGTCACCTGTGTAGCCATCTTCAGTACATGTTGCTTCCACTGCACCAAGGAGTTCATGATTTGCGTGGTTTGTTGCTGGAATTTCTTTTGTGCCTAATTCCTCACCGCAATCGTCACAAACAACTTTTCTTTCACCAAGCTCTGTACAACTTGCGTTTGTAATGATTTCGCCATCTACCTCTGTATGAGGAATCTTATCTATAGTACCAGGAATATCGTCCTTACCGCAAACCTTACAAGTACCAAGCTTTGTACCTTCTTCTGTACAAGTAGCATCAGTTACTGTTTTCCATTCTTCTACTGTATGGTCAATAACAGGAGTTGCCTGACCTTTATCAAGAACTTTCTTACAGTCTGGACAGAACAAGTAACCAGTATGACCTTCTTCTGTACAAGTAGCATCTTTAGCCTTAACTCTATAAGCATTAGGGTGTTCTGTAGCAGGAATTGTGTCTGTTACCTCTTCACCACAAACAGTACACTCAGCAGTTTTTACACCAGGGTCTGTACAAGTTGGTTCCTGAGTTGTTACCCATTCGCCAAGTGTGTGCTCGAGTTTTTCAATTTCTCTTGTTTCAACTTCTTTTTTACAAATCTCACACTTTTTAACCTCAACACCAGCTTCTTTACAAGAAGTTGCTTGTTTAACTTCCCAATCACCTATTGTATGATTATCTGGGTCAAGAGGAAGTATCTTTAAATCCATCTCAAGTTCACAAACAGTACATTTATAAGATATCTGACCATTATATTTACAATCTGATGGTGTCATTGTACCCTCATCTTTTGTATGGTCTGTCATACCAAGGTGAAGAAGACCTTTTAATTTAAGTGCATCGTTATTATCAGCGATTTTCAACGCTTTTTGTAAAGAGAATACATATTTTACATTCTTAAGTGCAGAACCGAAGAATGCACCCTCTGCAATATTTGTAACTGTCTCAGGCATTACATAAGTTTTACCATCATAAGCAATTGGGAATGCTACAATTGTATCTACATTTACATTGTATATAACGCCGTCATTGTAAGATTTGAAACTAGTATTTCCTGCTTCAACATTGAATTTTTTGAGTTCTTTACAACCTACAAAAGCGTTTTTACCAATTGATTTAACACTCTCAGGTATTGAAATTGAAGTAAGTCTTCCACAACCCTTAAAAGCTTCGTCTGCAATAGCTACAACTGGTAATACTTCCTTAATAAATGTTGCTGTAATATTTACATTACCATCAGGCATAATGAATTTATCATCTGTTACTGTGATTTCTTTACCATCTTTATCTGTTACAACTAACGCTCTTAAAATGTAATCTTCTGCAGGAGTAACAAGTAAAGTAACCACTTCACCTGGGTGTGCTACGAATTTATCAGTTGCTACTGAACCATTTACTATTTTATCATCAATAGTAATTGTAAGTGTTGGTATTGTCTCAAACTTAGCAGTAATTTCTACATCACCAGCTGGCATTGTGAATTGGTTGTTTTCCACCTTAACCGCAGTGTCACCCATTTTAACTGTTAATGAGTCTGCTACTAAACGATAACCGTCAGCTGGAGTAACAGTTAAATTAACTGTTGCACCCTCAAGAGCTGTAAAATCTTTTGCATCAACTGCTACTGAACCATTCTCTATTTTGTCATCAATTTTAATTATGTGTGATGGAATCAATTCAAATTCAGCATCAATTTCTACATCAAATGCTGGCATTGTGAATTTATTTTCAGTTAAAACTACTTCTTTTGATTCTTCATTTTCAGTATATGTAATTTTTAAAGAATCAGCCTTTAATCTGTAGCCAGTCACTGGAGTAACTGTTACATCAATTACTGTACCCTCTACT
>JAZLAG010000004.1:0-89440 GCA_045613085.1 Acutalibacteraceae bacterium
GCTTTTGATATTTACTTAATTTGAAGAAGTAAGTTTCTTCTTTTTCTTTTCTTACTTCTCTGCCACAGTCAGGGCATTTGCCATCAACTAACTGTGTTTCAGTAAAGAAGCTTTCGCAAGGCACACAATACCAGCCTTCATATTCACTCTTGTAAATATCGCCTTGGTTATAAAGTTTTTCAAAAATTTTCTGTACTGCTTTTTCGTGGTCCGCGTCAGTTGTTCTTATAAATTTATCATAAGTTGTGTTAAGACAGTCACAAACGTCTTTAATTTCGCCAGCAACTTTATCAACATATTCTTTAGGAGAAATACCAGCTTCTGCTGCATATTCTTCGATTTTTTGACCATGTTCGTCAGTACCAGTCTGGAAAAATACATCATAACCCTGCATTCGCTTAAATCTCGCAAGAGCATCAGCTAAAACGATTTCGTAAGAGTTACCTATATGAGGTTTTCTTGATGTATAAGCAATAGCAGTTGTAATATAATATGGCTTTTTTTCCATTGTGCTTTTCATTCCTATCTAAATTTGAGTTTAGGGTGAAAAGAATTATCCGAACCGTGTTTTTTATAGACGGATTTCCGTTCACTCTTCGTTAAAATACTCGCAAATCCGTAAAGGATTCGCTCCGTTTTTGCCTTGATTGACCAAAAATCCGTTCTATAAAAAATCTTCGACCTACAAAGCGAAAGATTTTTAGTGGATTTTTGGTGTTGAGGGTGAAGGTAGGCTGACGCCTATCAAGACCGAAACGCCGAAAAGACTTAAAAATACTCGCTTTTAGGCAGGTTCGGATAACTCATTTCACCCTAATTATTCAGAAATTAATTCGATTGTTTTCTCTTCAATTCCTGAAGCGTTTATTGTAATTGTAATTTTACCCTTTTTATCTGTAGTTCTTACCCAGAATGCTCTGTCGCCACCGATAAGAGGGAATTCTGTAGGGCCTATAACAGTAGCGGGACCATCAACAGTGACCTTAACTGTGCTGTCAGCAAAAGGTACTCTGTTACCATTCTGGTCTTTTACTACAAGTTCAATTCTTGTAGCATCGTAAGTGTCACCTTGTTTTAATACATTTGAATCTGCATTAACTTCTAAATGAAGTGTCTCAACAGCAGTTCTTATAACAGTAGCAACACATTCACCATCTTTATAGCCTTCAAAGCGGTAAGTGATTTGTTCTTCACCCCAACCACCAATGTACTTTGTAACAAGGTCAAACATTCTGTTAAATGAAAGTCTACCTGTAATCATAGCGGCACCGGCAAGAAGGAAGTTGTGTGGTGGCATTTTAAATTGTTCCATCTGAGCTGCAACAAGTGCAGGTTTTAAAATAGAAGCAGTTGTTTCGTCTAAATTATCAACTTCTGTTAATGCATCACCAATAAAGTCAGCAGCAATTACTGGTGGGTGTGGAAGATTTTTAAATGGTGATTCGCTAGGATAAACTGTACTTGTATATTTACCGTTTTTATAAAGTTTAACATAATCGCAGTTAGAATAAATGTAAACCTTACCAATAACACCGCCTGGATGCTCACCAATATCCATAGCAGAAGTTACTTCTAAGAAAGGTTCATTTTCTTGTTGTGAACGATAAACCGCAGCACCAAGTTTTGGTACACGGAACATATCTGTAACACCATGGTAACAGATTTTATCACCACTACCAAAGTCCTTGTGAGTGTTGTAGTCTGCCATACACCAGCCAATAGCACCGCTGATTCTGTCGTTACCATAAGCAGTGTTAAGAACTCTTGTGTGTCTTAAAGCGTGTTCTGTTCTTAAAGCTTCACGGTCAAATGATTTTGTAGGGTACATATGACCATTGTGCTCTGTAACAAGGTAAGGTGCATTAAGACCTGTAACAATAGCAGGTGGTAAAAGGTGAATAGCTCCACCAGAATGTGAAAAGTCATTATATGTGTAAACATCTTCAAGTAAATGGCTTCTTGGAATATTTCTTACGCCACCTGTCTGACGTGTGTTATCAAGTGAACGAGCCATAGCGTTAGTCTCAGAATAAAATTCGTCACAGTCAAGACCTTCGTTAACACGAACACCCCAAAGAATTACTGATGGGTGGTTTCTGTCACGGATAACCATTCTCTTAACGTTATCAAGGCAGATTTCACGCCATTCGCCCTCACCTAAGAACTGCCAGCTTGGCATTTCTGTGAATACTAAAAGACCGATTTCGTCACAACGGTCGAGGAAGTGAACACTGTTAGGGTAGTGTGAGGTTCTTACAAGGTTTACACCTAATTTATATTTAAGTAAATCAGCATCTGCCTTCTGAACGTTTTCTGGCATAGCATAACCAACGTAAGGGTAGCTCTGGTGACGGTTAAGACCACGGATTTTAATTTTTTTACCGTTAAGATAGAAGCCATCTTTTCTGAATTTAACTTCTCTGAAGCCAAAACGAACTTTATATTCATCCTCGTTATTGAATGAAACGTAAAGGTTGTAAAGCTCAGGGTTATTAATATCCCAGAGTTTAACGTTCTCTACTGCCCATTTAGCATTGATAATAGAGCCTTTAACTTTGCATTCTTTTTCGCATAAGGTTTTGCCATCTTTTTCTAAACGGAATTTAAGAATGCCCTCTGTACTCTCTGAGAAAGTAACATCCATATCGAGTACCTTTTTAGGTTGGTGAATATTTAAAGTTCTTACGAATACATCTTTGATGTAAATTTCTGAAACTTCTTCAATCCATACTTCACGATAAATACCGCCGTAAACTAAGTAGTCAACAACGTTACCGAAAGGTGGGATTTCTGGTCTTTCAGTTGAGTCTAATTCAACTACTAAAACGTTATTCTTTTTATTTACAACGTCTGTAATATCAAATGAAAAACGGTTATAAGCACCTTTGTATTCGCCTATAAATTCGTCGTTCAAATAAACCTTTGAATAAACAGCCGCACCTTCAAAGTGAAGAATGTATTTTTTACCATCTTTCTTTGGTAAATCAAATTTTTTGCGGTAACAGCTTACGAACTGGTAGCATTTTTCATCAAAATAGTTAAAAGGAATTTCTTTATTAGCGTGTGGAATATCAACAGTTTCAAAAGCTTTGTCGTTAAACTTTGCTTTTGTCATTTCTTCTCTGAACTCAGGAGAATATTTCCAGCTGAAGTTAAGTGGATATGAATTACGCATTTTATCACCTTTTTTCGTCTTTTTCATCTTTTTAATGGCACACATTATACCATTATATATTAAAATATATTTTATACTATTATAATAGCAATGTCAACTTAAAAAACTTAAAAGAGCTTGTCTTTCGTTTTCTACCTTTTCTTCAATTACACAATCTAAAAGAAAATCTAATTTTTTGCCGATTTCTTCGTTTTTTAAGCCTATTTTAATTAAATCGTTACCATTTATTTTTAATTGACCAACAGTAACACATTCATTATTTTCTTCAATCTCTTTAAGCCATGTTAAAACCTGTTCTGATTCTTTACTTATATCTCTATAGCTTTCAGAAAGTGCGCCATGGTCACTCTTTTTAATAATAAGTAAAGTTCTTACGTCTTCTAAAGTTAATATTTTCATTTTCTTTTTTAATTCGAGTTTTGTTTCTGGTGGTTCAAAATCGTGGTGACTTACTAAAAATGAAACGCGATTAATGGTCTTTTTATCAAAACGAAGTCTCGTTAAAATTTCTTTTGCCATTTCACCACCGACGGTGGCGTGATTTTTAAAGGTGCTGTCACCATTTTCGTTTAATTTGTGGGTAGGAACTTTTCCTAAATCGTGCAAAAGCATAGTAAGACGTAAAATTTTATCTTGAGGAATAGTATCAACAGTATGACAAATATGAGTCCAAACATCGTAGGCGTGCTTTTTGCCATATTGCTTAAAGTTAATGCATGGTTCAATTTCTGGAATTATAATTGCAAATACATCTGAAAATTCTGTTAAGATATTAAAAACGTTTTCTCCCATAAGCAATTTGTTAAGTTCCACAGAAATTCGTTCTACCGAGATGTTTTTTAAAAGCTCTTTTTGTTTATGAATAGCTTTTTTAGTTTCATCTTCAATAGTAAAATTTAAAGTGGAAGCAAAGCGCAACGCTCTCATAATACGAAGCCCGTCTTCATTAAAGCGTGTTTCAGCGTCGCCAACAGTTCTTATTATTTTGTTTTCAATATCAGAAAGTCCGCCGCATAAATCTACAAGACCGGTTTTTTCTGAGTAGGCTAAGGTGTTTACAGTAAAATCACGTCTTTTTAAGTCTTCACTGAGATTTCTTGTAAAGCTTACACATTCAGGATGACGATTGTCAGAATATTCACCGTCAATTCTGAAAGTTGTAACCTCAACAGGCTCGTGGTCTTTTATAATTGAAACTGTGCCGTGTTTTATACCAGTATCTATGATTTTTTCATTTTTGAAAAGCTCTTTTGTTTCTTCTGGTAAAGCAGAAGTAGTAATATCCCAATCGCCTGTAGGAATACCCATAACACTGTCACGGATGCTTCCACCAACACAGTATGCTTCAAACCCATTTTTCCAAAAGGTTTCAAGAATGTAATTAATTTTTTCTGGTGCTTTAATATCCATAATAAGTCCTTTTAATGTGAAATATCGTAATATCTAATATTATTGCCCTAAATTGTGTTTCTGTCAATAAATTTTCGGAAAAACACACAATATTTATGATTAAGGTGGGAAAATACCTAAAAGTTACAAATTGTAATTTTTGCATTTCCTACAAAAATGATGTCGAAATATATGCAACAACTGTTGAATAAGATACACAAACAGGGGTATTTTGGTCGATTTTAGACAGTTGATTTATACAAAATCACCAAATTAACACGCCTATAATTATTTGACAATCACAAAAAAATGGATATAATACATCTTGCCATAGGATAAACGAAAGAAAAAAGATATTTTTGCTTATAGTTTTTAGTTGAGATTGACGCCTCAATTTTTAATTGTAAACAAGCATATCTATTAACAGTAGTTCCTACAAAAGATCATTTGAGGAATTGCTAATTCTAAGGAGTATTTATACCATGACATTTTTAAAAAAAGGCGAAATGGCAGTACATTCACCTAACAGAAAGCTAGCGCTTTTAATGGTGGTTGTGTTATTCTTTGTTTCGGTTACTGCATTCGCTAAGCCAGCTAAGTCTTATGATGTTAAGATTAAAGATGGTGAAAAGGTTATTGTTACATCGACACGAGCAACTGATGCCGAGGCTATTCTTGAAGAAAATGATATTTTGTTCAACGAAGCTTACGGCGACAAATTAGATCTCACAGAGTTTAAAGCGGGTGTGGATGAATCAGTAATTAAAATCAACAGAGGCGTAAGTGTTTCTATTACAAATTATGAGGGCTCGACTTACGCAGTATTTGCCTCGGGCACGGTAAGTGATGCAATTAAGGCGGCTGAGATTAAGCTTCCAGAAGGTGCATCAGTAAACTATTCTCTCGATGACCAACTTACTGAGGGAATGGAAATTGAAATTTACGGTGCTTATGATGTTAAAATTAAAATTGATGGTGCAGTTTACGAAAGAACAGTTTCAGGTAAAACTGTTGGTGATGCAGTAAGCAAGGTTGACCTTGGTATAGGTGACGATGACTTTACAAAACCGGGTGAAAATACACCGCTTATGAATGGTATTGTGATTGAGGTTATCAAGGTAAAAACTAAGGTTTATACAGTTACTGAAACACTCTCTTATACAACAAAATATGTTTATACTGATACTTTAGCTGCTGGCAAAACAAAGGTTAAGGTTGAGGGGCAGAATGGTGTAAGAGAAATCACTTATAAAGAATCTTATATTGATGGTGTTCTTATTGATTCTGTGGTTAAGGAATCAAAAATCACAAAACGCCCTGTAGATAAGGTTCTTGAAGTTGGTACAAAGGCTAGTGTTAAGCCTTCAACAACACCATCATCTACACCAATAAGTGATTTGGCAGTTCCGTCTTATGTTAATATTGGTGCTAACGGAATACCAACAAATTATGAAAAAGTAATTAACGCGAAAGCGACTGCATACTGTATACCTGGTGGTATTACTTCGACAGGTGAAAAAGTAAGAACTGGTTATATAGCAGTTGACCCTAATGAAATTCCTTATGGCACAGAAATGTATATCGTTTCTGCAGATGGCAAGCGTGTTTATGGTTATTGTATAGCTGCTGACACGGGTAGCTTTGTTAACAGCACTGACTGGACAGTTGACTTATATATGGATAGTGAACAGGAATGTGTCAACTGGGGTAGACGTGATATAATAATTTACATCTTATAAAAATTGTTATTTTAGCGCAGAACAGAACTCCGAAACTTTTTAGTTTCGGAGTTCTTAGTCATTTTTCACCCGCTCGGCGTATTGATATACGCTGTCGGGGTGAAAAAATGCCTTCTGCATTTAAACTAACAATTTTTTACAATTGTATTTTATTAGTTTTTGGAAATACTTTTTTTAGGTGAAAATTATGAGAAATTATCAATATAGTAAATTAGTAGAAAAAATGACACCAAAATCGCCACTAAAAAAGGATTTAATAAATGCATTTATTTTTGGTGGTTCAATAAGCTGCTTCGGGCAGCTTTTGAGAACATTATATTCATCTACATCGCTGACTCTGACAGAATCAAAAACACTTGTATCTGTAACACTTGTTGCAATAACCGCTGTTCTGACAATAACGGGTGTGTTTGATAAAATTGCAAAGGTAGCAGGGGCAGGGACTTTTGTGCCCATTACAGGTTTTGCTAATTCCGTTGTTTCGCCAGCTCTTGAATTTAAAGCTGAGGGTCATATTTTAGGAACAGGTGCTAAAATGTTTAATTTAGCAGGTCCTGTAATAGTTTATGGTTGTGGTGCTGCAAGTCTTTATGGGCTTATTTATTGGATTATAGGAAGAATTTAGGGAACAAAATGACTTTATTAAGTCATTTTGTTCCCTAGAATTTTTTAATCTTCCAAAGCCATTCTGACTTTACATAAAAAGTCGGTTTCATTAAATGGCTTCGTAATAAATCCGCGAGCTCCCGTGAGAAGTGCCTCTCTTGTGATTTCGGGTTTACTTATAGCAGAATTTATAACAATTCTTGCTTTGTTGTCAATTTTTAAAAATTCGTGTAAAAGCCCCAAGTCAA
Organism: Acutalibacteraceae bacterium; assembly: GCA_045613085.1. Taxonomy (GTDB): domain Bacteria; phylum Bacillota; class Clostridia; order Oscillospirales; family Acutalibacteraceae; genus DTU089. The sequence continues at coordinate 7,158 of JAZLAG010000004.1, forward strand.
AGCTGTCTGGGAGCATAATATCAAGAATTGTAAGGTCTGGAGTTTCTTTTGAAAATATTCTGCGCGCTTCATCCGCAGTGGATGCTTCAATAATGTTATCAAAACCAGCGTTTAAGAGTGCTTGCCTCATAACAGTTCTTGAAAACTCCGCATCATCCACGATTAATATGTTTTCGTTCATCGTAATATCTCCTATTAGGTTGGGGGAACCCATAGATTATTTTGCTTCTTCTAATTGTGCTTTTAGTGCCTTTTCGTAATCTTCGATAGGCATTGGTCTGAAGAAGTAGTAGCCCTGTGCTTCGTAAGCACCAATGCTTATGAGGAAATCTGCCTGTTCTCTTGTTTCAACACCTTCGACAACCACCTTTAAGTCAAGAGCACTTGCCATTGAAACAACAGAGGTAAGAATTTTACCTGCTCTCTCGTCATCCTTGGATGTAGGTAAGAAATTAATGTCGATTTTAAGAACATCAACTTTAATATCCTTAAGAGAGTTAAGTGAAGAATAACCGCTACCGAAATCATCCATAAGAACATGGAAACCGCCCTTTTGGAGATTGTATGTAAGCTCGACAAGCTTATGGTTATCTGAAATGAATGAGCTTTCAGTAAGCTCAAATTCAATATCCCCGTGAGGAATGTTGTATTTATCAACAATCTTTACAATATTAGGGAAGAGGTTAGGGTCGTAAAGGTCTGCTCTTGAAACATTAACTGAAACAGGAAGAATCGGGATTCCGTCATTACGCCACTTGTCAAGCTGTTTTGAAACTGTTTCAAAAATGTAGTAGTCTAGTTCTGTAATAAATCCGTTGTTTTCAAAAATCGGAATAAAGTTTCTTGGTGAAATAAGACCTTTTTCGGGGTGAATCCAGCGTACGAGCGCCTCAGAACCGATAATTCTGCCAGTTCTCATATCCACCTTAGGTTGAAGATAGATTTTAAATTCACCATTATCAAGTGCACGCTTCATTTCAGAAACAATTGTGATTTCGATTTCTTCTTGTTCACGAAGTGCTTCATCAAAATAAGAAACATGAGATTTATAATTGTTTTTAGTTGCTTTCTGTGCAACACCTGCTCTGTCAAGCATATGTCTTACAGAATATTCAGAATTCTCTGCAATATAAATACCAAATGAAAGTGTGATATCAAAGTTAAGCGGATACATTTTAACAGCCGCAACTAAAGTATCTATGATTGAGTTTAATGCTTCCTCAGTTTTATAAGGAACGGCAAATGCAAACAAGTCAGATGTAATACGGCAATATGTACCAAGCTTAATTGGTTCAATAATTTCTTGAAGCTTAACAGCAATAAATTTAAGAATTGAGTCACCCTCAGAAGAACCGAAAAGCTGATTGATAATTTTAAAACTTTCAATGTCGAAACGAACGATTGCGAATTTCTGGTCATTGTTTTCTTCAATCAATGTCTGCGTTTTTTCAACAAATGTATTTCTGTTAGGTATTTTTGTAAGTTTATCAATAGATGAAAAGATTTCGAGCTTTTTGATTGCTTCCATCTCGTTATTGATATTATTAAAGGTAAGAATGGCTCTTGTTTTAACACCGTTTTCAATGTGGATAGTAAGAGATAAACGGAACCACTCATAAATATTGTTGTCAGTAAGCATTCTGATATTAATGTAGCGTTGAGTAGTTTCGTGAATATCACCAACATTGAGGAATGATATAACCGCATCTAAATCAGGGCGGTAAATGAGACCTATCATAGTTGTAGGGTCAAAAATATCTATATTACAAAAATCACGATGTACATAATTTGAATACTCGTCATCTACAAAGGTTTTTCCTGTCTGGAAATTATACTCAGCAGAAAAAGTATTAGTCTGACGCATTACAATGGTGTGACGATCCTCTAAAGATGAAGCAGTTGATTTTATTCTTTGAGCTTCAGCTTCACGACGAGCAAGGATTGCTTTAACTCTTTTTACAGCATTTTGTGGATTAAAAGGCTTGTAAATTAAGTCGGTAGCACCAAGGTCCAAAAGCTTCTCTTCTGCCTCAGGGGAGTTATCAGTTGTAGCGATAACAACAGGTATGTCACAAAAATCTGTTTTTTTGATTTTTTCAAGGAAATAGTAACCGTCGTAGTTGGGCATAATTATATCAAGAATAACAACATCGATGTCTCCGTTTCTTTTCCTGATAACATCAAGAGCCTCGCTACCATCACAAGCCTCAAGGACATTAAATTCACTTGAAAAAAGCTTAGAGAGTATCTTTCGGTTTATTTCGGCATCGTCAACAGCCAAGAGAGTTTTCTTATCCATGGAAAAAACCTCCAATGAATCTGGAATTATAGAAGTTTTAATTGTCTATAAGTAGGCAAATAAAACAATATATAATAAGTTGAAAAGTAAAACAATATATTGTGTTTATTGTTGTTTATAAAACTAAATGTAGAAAAATGCACAAAACTTATCTACTTAATACAAACAATTTAACATATTTTACTAAAAAAATCAAGAGAAAAACCCTAAAAAGTTGGGGGTATTCCCGAAAAATTCTCGTAATAAAAGTTGAATGTAAAAATGAATGAATAGTAAATATTCAAAGAAAGTGCATATTATACATAAAAATTTGCATAAACATACAGGAATGTAGGTGCAAAATGACAAAATATAAATATTTTATGAGAAAAGGTGTTGACAAAAATGGATAAAAGTTGTAGTATTATGCACATCAAATGAATATTTTTGCAAATACTATTTGGAGGATATAAATTATGGATAAGAAAAACATTAAAAAAGTAGTTTTAGCGTATTCTGGCGGACTTGATACATCAATTATTATTCCGTGGCTTAAAGAAAACTATAATAACTGTGAGGTTATTGCAGTTTCTGGTAATGTTGGTCAGGCAAGTGAATTAGAGGGTCTTGAAGAAAAAGCACTTAAAACAGGTGCTTCAAAGCTTTATGTTGAAGACCTTACAAAAGAATTTATTGAAGATTATGTTTTTCCTTGTGTTCAGGCGGGTGCAAAGTATGAAGAGTATCTTTTAGGTACAGCTTTTGCTCGTCCATCAATTGGTAAAAGGGTTGCTGAAATCGCTTTAGCTGAGGGTGCAGATGCAATCTGCCATGGTTGCACAGGTAAAGGTAATGACCAGGTAAGATTTGAGCTTGCAATTAAAGCATTCGCACCAGATATGCCAATTATCGCTCCTTGGAGAGAGTGGGATATAAAATCTCGTGAAGAAGAAATTGATTATGCAGAAGCACACAACGTTCCACTTAAAATAAGCAGAGAAACAAATTATTCTAAAGATAAAAACATCTGGCACCTTTCACACGAGGGACTTGATTTAGAGGACCCAATGAACGAGCCACTTTATAATAAAGAAGGCTTCTTAGAAATGGGCGTTTCACCAGAAATGGCTCCAGACAAACCAACTTATGTTACAATCCACTTTGAAAAAGGTGTTCCTACTCAAATTGATGGTAAAGATATGGGTTCAGTTGAAATCGTTGAAAAACTCAATGAACTCGGCGGTGCAAATGGTATAGGTCTTCTTGATATTGTTGAAAACAGACTTGTTGGTATGAAATGCCGTGGTGTTTATGAAACTCCAGGTGGTGCAATTCTTTACAAGGCTCACGAGGTTCTTGAAACAATTTGTCTCGATAAAGAAACAGCTCACTACAAAGCACTTGTTGCACAAAAGCTTGCAGAGCTTGTTTACAATGCACAATGGTTCACACCACTCACAGAGGCAATTTTAGCATTTGTTAAGAGTACTCAACAAACTGTAACAGGTGATGTTACTCTTAAACTTTATAAAGGTAATATGATTAATGCAGGTGTTAAATCTCCATATTCACTTTATGACCCGGAAATTGCTACTTTTGATGAAGATGAAGTTTACGACCAGAAAGATTCAGCGGGCTTCATTAACCTTTATGGTCTTCCAATCAAAGTTATGGCAAAAATGAAAGAGAAAAATGGTTTAGATAAATAATTAGTATTAACCACTGATTAAAAACAGTCAGTGGTTAATAACATTGAAAGGACTTTTAATGTTATGGATAAAATGTGGGCAGGAAGATTCGGAAAAGCTTTAGATAAGGAAGCTGACGATTTTAATTCTTCCATTCACTTTGACAGCAAAATGTATGTGCAGGATATAAAAGGTTCAATCGCACACGCGTCAATGCTTGTAAAGCAGGGCATTATCTCTAAAGAGGATTTTGACGAGATTACAGATGGTCTTTCTTCTATTTGTGATGATATTACAAGTGGAGCTCTCCCTATTGATATGGAAGCAGAAGATATCCATATGTTTGTTGAAGCTGAGCTTACAAAGCGTAAAGGCGATGTAGGTAAAAGACTTCATACAGCACGAAGCAGAAATGACCAGGTTGCTTTAGATATCCGACTTTATTTAAGAGATGAAGCTGTTGAAGTGAATGAGCTTTTATATAATTTGATAGAGGCTATTTTAGTGCAGGCTAAGAAAAATCAAGATGCTATAATGCCTGGCTACACTCATTTACAAAGAGCACAGCCTATTACATTTGCTCACCATCTTTTAGCGTATGCTATGATGTTTATCCGAGATATTGGCAGACTTTCTGATGCGGTAAGAAGAATGAATTATTCGCCTTTAGGCTCGTGTGCACTTTCTGGTACTACATATAACACAGACAGAGAGTTCGTTGCAGAAAAGTTAGACTTTTATGGCATAACACAAAATAGTATAGATGGCGTTTCTGATAGAGATTTTTGTGTTGAGTTACTTTCTTGCTTTAGTCTTATTATGATGCACCTTTCAAGATTTTCAGAGGAAGTTATTTTGTGGTCTTCGTGGGAGTTTAAGTTCGTTGAATTAGATGACTCTTACACAACTGGCTCAAGCATTATGCCACAGAAGAAAAATCCTGATATGGCAGAGCTTGTAAGAGGAAAAACAGGCAGAGTTTACGGTGATTTAATGTCCCTTTTGACTTCATTAAAGGGTTTACCGCTTGCTTATAATAAGGATATGCAAGAGGATAAGGAAGCAATTTTTGATGGAATTGAAACTGTTAAAAAGTGCCTTAGTATTTTTGCACCAATGATTTCAACAATGGTTGCTATAAAAGAAAATATGTATAAGGCGGCACAAAAGGGCTTTATAAATGCAACAGATTTGGCAGATTATCTTGTTAAAAAAGGCCTTCCTTTCCGTTCTGCTTACAAAATTGTAGGTCAGATTGTTGCAAAATGTATTGAAGAAAATATAGTTCTCGATAATATGGAGCTTTCTGAATATCAGAAAATCAGTGATTTATTTGAGAATGATTTATATGATGAAATTTCACTCGAAACTTGTATTAAAAAGAGAATTTCTGCTGGTTCAACAGGCTATGACTCTGTTGAAAAGCAAATTCAGTATGTGACGGAGTTTATAAATGGCAAAAAAGATATTTATTGATGGTAAAGCGGGTACAACAGGCTTAAGAATTTTCGAAAGACTCGAAAATTTCAAGGGAATAGAAATTATTACGCTTTCAGAAGAAAAAAGAAAAGATTTAGCTTCTAGAAAAGAGGCGTTAAACAGTGCAGATATTGCTTTTTTGTGTCTTCCTGATGATGCAGCAAGAGAGTCTGTGAGTCTTATTGAAAATGACAACACAGTTGTAATTGATACTTCAACTGCTCACAGAACAGATGAAACTTTTGCTTATGGCTTTCCTGAGCTTTCAAAAAAGCATAGAGAAAAATTAAAAACCAGCAAAAGAATTGCAGTGCCTGGCTGTCATGCAAGTGGTTTTATTGCACTTGTATATCCACTTATTGAAGCTGGGATTTTAAGTAAAGAAGAAAATTTTTCTTGCTTTTCACTTACAGGCTACTCAGGTGGTGGCAAAAAGATGATTGCAGAATATGAGGATGCAGAAAGAGATGTGCTTTTAGATGCACCAAGACAATATGGTCTTACTCAACAGCATAAGCATTTAAAAGAAATGAAAGCAATAAGTGAGATTGAAAATGCCCCTGCTTTTTGTCCTGTGGTAGCACCTTTTTATTCGGGAATGGAGGTTACTGTTCCTATTTTTAAAAGTATGCTTAAAGATGGCACTACAATTGAAGATATTAAAAAAATATATAAAGATAAATATCAGGGACCTATTGTCAACTTTAAAGAAGAAAATGACGAGAGTGGATTTATTTCTGCGGGAGCATATTCTGATTTAGACTCAATGGAAATTTCGGTTTTCGGCAATGAAGACAGAATTATATTAACGGCAAGATACGACAATTTAGGTAAAGGTGCTTCGGGTGCTGCTATAGAATGTCTTAATATCGTTTTAGGTCAGGATGAAACAACAGGTTTAGTTATAAAATAATTATTTCAGGAGAAATTTTATGGAAATTATAAATGGCGGAATTTGTGCCGCAAAGGGCTTTACTGCGGGTGGTATTCACTGCGGTATAAGAAAGAATAAAACAAAAAAAGATTTAGCATTGATTTTCAGTGAAAAAAGAGCGGCGGCAGCTGCTGTTTACACTACTAACTTAGTTAAAGGTGCGCCGCTTACAGTTACAAAGCGACATATTTCGGACGGTTTCGCTCAGGCGGTAATCTGTAATAGTGGTAACGCTAATACTTGTAACGCAAATGGTATCGAAATTGCTGAGAGTATGTGTGGTTATGTTGCTGAAGCAATGAATATTTCAGAGGACGATGTAGTTGTTGCATCTACTGGTGTTATTGGTATGAAATTTGACCTTACACCAATTAAAAATGGAATGGATGCTTTAAAAGCGGCTTTGGGCAAAAACAGTCAGGATGCTGCTGAAGGCATTATGACTACAGACACAGTTTCAAAGGAAATTGCTGTTTCTTTTGATATTGGTGGTGTAGAGTGTAAAATCGGTGGTATTGCTAAGGGCTCTGGTATGATTCATCCTAATATGGCAACAATGCTCGTATTTATTACAACTGACTGTGCTATTTCACCTGAAATGCTACAAAAAGCACTTTCTTCTGATATAAAAAATACATTTAATATGGTTAGCGTTGATGGTGATACATCAACAAACGATATGGTAACAGTTCTTGCTAATGGTATGGCTGGAAATGAAGAAATTACCTCTGAGGGTGAAGCATTTAATACATTTATGAAAGCTCTCAATACAATTACTGTTCACCTTTGTAGAATGATTGCTGGTGATGGTGAGGGTGCTACCAAGCTTCTTGAGTGTCAGGTTAATGGTGCAAAGACAGAGGGTATAGCAAAAACAGTTGCTAAGAGCGTTATTTGTTCATCACTTACAAAGGCTGCAATGTTTGGTGCAGACGCAAACTGGGGTAGAGTGCTTTGTGCTATAGGCTACAGCGGTGCTGATGTTGATGTTACTAAAATAGATGTGTCATTTGTTTCTGATAAGGGTGAAATCCTTGTGTGTAAAGATGGTGCGGGTGTAGATTTCTCTGAAGAAAAAGCAAAAGAAATTCTTTTAGAAAAAGAGATTGTTACAAAGATTGAATTAAATGATGGTAACGAAAGTGCTACCGCTTGGGGTTGCGATTTAACCTATGAATATGTGAAAATAAATGGAGATTACAGAACATGATAGATAAAAATCTTACCAATTTAGACAGAGCAGAAATTCTTACACAGGCATTGCCATATTTCAAAAAATATCATGATGAAATTGTTGTTATAAAATATGGCGGTAATGCTATGGTAAGTGAAGAATTAAAGCAACAGGTTATGGAAGATGTTGTGCTTCTTCACCTTATTGGTGTTAAGGTTGTTTTAGTTCATGGTGGTGGACCAGAAATTACAGATACATTGAACAGATTGGGTAAAGAAAGTCAGTTTGTTGATGGTCTTCGTGTTACAGATAAAGAAACTGCGGATGTTGTGCAGATGGTTCTCGCTGGTAAGATAAACAAGAGTCTTGTTAATCTTATTCAGATTAATGGCGGTAAAGCAATAGGTCTTTCTGGTCTTGATGGCCATATGATTGAAGCAAAAACCAAGGATGAGCGTTTAGGCTTTGTTGGTAAAATAACAAAGGTTGATGTAACGCCAGTTTTAGATATTTTAGAAAAAGGTTATATTCCTGTAGTTTCAACAATTGGTTGCGATAATGAGGGTAATGTTTATAACATAAATGCCGACACAGCTGCAGCATTTATAGCTGGTGCTATGAATGCAAAGCGACTTATTTCTATGACTGATATTGCGGGTGTTTTAAAGGATAAAGATGACCCGAATTCCATAATAAAAAGTATTAATATTGAAGAAGCAAGAGAGCTTTTCGGTACAGGGGTTATTTCTGGTGGAATGATTCCAAAAGTAGAGTGCTGTATAGAAGCTATAAGAAAAGGTGTAAGTAAGGTTGTTATTATGGACGGTAGAATTCCACATTCTATTCTTATAGAGCTTTTCACAGACGAAGGTACTGGTACAATGGTAAGTAAAGAATGATAGGGGGATATTAAGGTGAGCATTAAGGAGAAAGACCAATATTATATAGCGAATACTTACGCACGCTTTCCTGTAGAAATTGTTTCAGGTAAAGGTTCAATTGTTGTTGACGAAAACGGCAAAGAATATATTGATATGGGAAGTGGTATTGCTGTTAATACCTTTGGTATGTGTGACGAAGAGTGGGTTGCAGCAGTTGCAAAGCAGTTAACTACTTGTCAGCACACATCAAATCTTTATTATACAGAGCCTTGCGTTAAGCTGGCAGAGCTTCTTTGTGAGAAAACTGGAATGAAAAAGGTGTTTTTCTGTAATTCTGGTGCAGAGGCAAATGAGGGCGCAATAAAAACTGCGAGAAAATATGCTTTCAATAAGAAAGGCGAAGAGTATTATAAAATTTTAACTCTTAATAACAGCTTCCATGGCAGAACAATTACTACTCTTGCGGCGACTGGTCAGGATGTATTTCATAATGACTTTTTGCCTTTGACAGAGGGCTTTGTTTATACAGATGCCAATGATGTCGAAATGTTAAAAAAGGTAGTTTCTGAAAATAAATTGGCGGCAATTATGTTTGAAACTGTTCAGGGTGAGGGTGGTGTTGTGCCTCTTACTCAGAAATTTGTGAACGCTATTAAAGAGATATGTGAAAATGAAGATATTTTAATGATAGTTGATGAGGTTCAGACAGGTAACGGCAGAACAGGTAAGCTTTATGGCTATATGAACTACGGTATTAATCCAGATATTGTTACAACTGCAAAAGGCTTGGGTGGCGGACTTCCTATTGGTGCGATTATGTTCGGGGAAAAAACAAAGGATGTTTTATCAAGCGGAACCCACGGCTCAACCTTTGGTGGTAATCCTGTTGTGTGTGCGGGTGCGGTTAATATAATTTCTCGTCTGACTTATGGCTTTTTAGAGGATGTTAACAGAAAGTCTAAATATATAATTGATGAATTATCAAAGGCTGAGGGGGTAAAAAGTGTTACAGGTTTAGGTCTTATGCTCGGTATTGAAACTGAAAAGGATGCAGGCGAGGTAATTGCTATTTGTCGTGAAAACGGTGTTCTTCCTATAAAGGCAAAAAATAAAGTAAGACTTTTACCACCGCTTAATATTACAGATGATGAGCTTATAAAAGCAGTTAAAGTTATTAAAGAGGCAGTAAAGTGAGGTAAAACAATGAATTTAAAAGGCAGAGATTTTTTAAAGCTTCTTGATTATAAAAGTGAAGAAATTGAATACCTTATAGACCTTGCAGCAGAGCTTAAAGAGAAAAAGAAAAATGGTGTTGTTCATGAAGAGTTAAAGGGTAAAAATATTGCCCTTATATTTGAAAAGACAAGTACCAGAACCCGTTGTAGCTTTGAGGTTGCAGCACGCGATTTAGGAATGGGTGTTACATATTTAGACCCATCTGCTTCTCAGATAGGTAGAAAAGAGAGTATCGCTGACACCGCAAGAGTACTTGCTTCAATTTATGACGGTATTGAGTATCGTGGTTACGGTCAGGATGTAGTTGAAGAATTAGCAAGATATTCTTCTGTTCCTGTCTGGAATGGTCTTACAAATGAGTTTCATCCAACACAGATTTTAGCCGATTTTCTTACAATCAAAGAAAAATTTGGCTATTTGAAAGGCATTAATTTTGTTTATTTGGGCGATGCAAGATATAATATGGGCAACTCGCTTATGGTGGGTTGTGCGAAAATGGGCATGAATTTTGTTGCGTGTGCACCAAAAAAATATTTCCCAGATACAGATTTAGTTGGCGAATGTAAAAAAATCGCAAAGTCAACAGGTGCTACACTTACATTCTCAGAAGACCCAATTTCAGCTGTAAAAAATGCTGATGTTGTTTATACAGATGTGTGGGTTTCAATGGGTGAGCCAGAGCTTGTGTGGGCAGAAAGAATTGCAGATTTATCTAAATATCAGGTTAATAAAGAATTGATGTCTCACACTGGTAAAGATACAATCTTTATGCATTGTCTCCCATCTTATCACGATAAAAAGACTGAAATTGGTAAAAAAATCTGTGACAAGTTCAACAGAACTGCAGTTGAAGTTACTGATGAAGTTTTTGAGAGTGAACAGTCAGTTGTTTTCCAAGAGGCAGAAAACAGAATGCACACTATAAAAGCAGTTATGCTGGCGACACTTCAATAGGGATCAGGGATCTGAAACCAAGAGTTAGTAATTAGTAGAATTAATGCATCTTATCATTTTAAGTTGGTTTTAGTAACAACTATAAATGATAGGGTGCAGTGCTTTTTATATGGACAAAAAACACTAACAACTGACCACTGACTTACTAACCACTGACGACTGACCACTGAATTGTAAACAATCTAAGAACCAGTGATTATATTTCTTTAAAAACATTGACTTTATATACAAATTTTAGTACAATTATAATGTATAAGAATTTGCATTTTTAAGCGAATTAAAACTTTAAAATATAATCGAAATTTTAAAAAGGAAGTGTTTTGATGAAAAGATTTTTAAGCTTGTTTTTATCATGCATATTTGTTATGGGTGTGTGTTTCTCAACTCCTGTAATTGCTCATGCGGAGGGGGCTGTTTCTGCGCCTAGCGGAGAGGGATTTACATACACAAAAAAAGAAAATACAGAAAATGAATATGAATTAGAAAGTTATACTGGTGATTTTGGTTCTATTAATATAACAAACCCTGATTCAGGTTATACAATTACATCTATTGCAACTAATGCATTTAGCAAATGTGATAATTTGCGATATATACATACTAATCTTGCAGAATCATTGTTTGCGAATTGTAGTTTTAAAAATAATGTGACAGTTCACTACTCAAAAACCCAATGCGCAGAGGCGGGCTCTTCATTTGTTGTTGAAATGAATTCGATTATTGAAAAATGCAATTGCGGAACAGAAATTGGTAGAGCAACACTTTTTGCAGAAGATTTTATTGTTGGTGAAGAAAATCCAATTAAAGTAGAAAAAATCGGAACTTTTGCAGACAACCCTGAAATATTTGTAACCTATTATGTAAATGGTAATGAAGATGGTACAGAATATGCACCAACTACTGTAGGTACACACAAAGCAAGTGTAACATATCAAGAAAAAACAATTGAAAAAGAATTTAAAATCTTACCAAAAGAACTTAATGTCTCATTAATTCCAGATGAGGTAATATATGATGGAGATGAAAAACCATTTTCTGTTAAATTTACTTCTGTTTCTGGCGATGATATAGATTTAGGTGATGGAAGCTATATAATCAAATACAAAAAATCGGAAAATTCTAATGAGTATATTGAAAGTCCTGAGGTTCCTGATTTAAAAAATGCGGGTACAATTTATGTTGAAATAACACTCAATACTGATAATTACACATTTGCGAATGGTAATAAAAGTAAGGTTTTACCATATACAATTGACCAACAGGATATTTCTAATAAAGAGATTATTTTAGAAGGTGTCGGAGCTTTAGTTTATAATGGTACTCAGCAATTACCAACAGCAGTTAAGGTGGATGGTTTAACAAAGGATGATTATGAGGTTAGTTATTCTGCTGAAACAGTTGAGGCTGGAACTGTGACAGTTACTGTAACAGGTAAAGGTAATTATACTGGTACTGCAACGGCAACCTATGAAATTGCTAAAGCAGATATAAGAAAAGATTTATTTAATGTTGTTAATATAGCTGAAGCTGATTTGACCTTTGATAACGATATAAAAGCTGTTCAAGTAAGCAGCAACATAATTGGTAATGATAAATTTGATGTAAAATATTATTTTGTTGATGGAGAACAAGAAGCTTCTACAACAGAAGTGAAAAATGTTGGTGATTATAGATTTGAAATTGTTGTAGAAGAAACAACAAATTATAAGTCAGATACATTGACAGATGATTCTTGGAAATTCACTATAACTCCAAAGCGACTTACAGATGTTACAATAAATGGTTTAGAAGAAAACTATGTGCATACAGGAGAACAAATTAAGCCTGTATTTACTGTGAAGGATGGCGATGTAGAGTTAGTTAAAGACCATGATTATACAGTGAATTATGAAAATAATACAGAAAAATCTACAGAAAATAATCCAGCGATTATTAAAATTAATTTAATAGGTAACTATGCTGGTGATGAAATTACAAAAACATTCATAATTACAGAACACTCACATAATTGGAACTATACAGCAGATGGTGCAACAATTAAAGCTGTATGTAATGGTAAGGGTATTTGTGATGTTGAAAATAATACTGCAACAATAGAATTAAAAGCACCAGAAAGCCTTATTTATGATGAAACTGATAAGGTGGTTACTGTTGATGGAGCTATTGATGGTGTTACCATTCCAGCAGTTGAGTATTCTGGCGACAGAAAGAATGTAACAGAGGCTGGTTTTACAGCAACATTGACTATTGATGGCGTTACAGCTACATTAACAAGCAAAATCGTTGCATTAGATATCACTGATAAAGACGATTTAGATATAGGTGCTTTTGAAGAAATGACCTATACAGGAGAAGCTCAGACACCAGTTGCTACTGTTAAAATTGGTAACTTAGATGTAACTGGTTCATGGTCAGATATAGTAAATGTAGCAGATAAAACTACATTTAAAGCAACCGGTAACTTTACGGGCACTATCGAAAATGTAGAGACAGGAATGAAAAAAGAAACTGTTACAATTAAAGAAATTGAAGCAGTTAATCGTGAATATGATGGTACGAAAGAAATAAAATTAAATGGCGGAGTTATCGAGGGTGCTATAACGGGTGAAGATATTTCACTTGATTTAGCAAACATAAAAGCTACTGTAGAGGATATAAAAGCGGGAGAGTATACTGTCAAATTTGAGGGCACCCCGGCACTTAAAGGCGAAGATATTGATAACTATGAATTAGATGTAACATTACCTGAAACAAAGGTTGTAATTTTACAGTGTTCTGAACATAAGAGCTTTGATGATGGTGTAGTTACAATTGAACCTACTTGTAAAAGTAAGGGAATTAAGTCATTTACTTGTGGCTGTGGATATATTAAGAACGAATCAGTGGATATAGACCCTGACGCACATAAAGTGAATGAATGGGCTCTTGGTAAAGAAGCGTCTTGTAGGAATACTGGTACAGAAACTGGTAAATGTGAGTTTTGTGAAAAAGATGTTGAACGCGAAACACCCAAAAATCCAAATAATCATAATATTAAGTACAGACAGGAAAAAGCACCTACTTGTGTAGAAGAAGGCGTGTTGGTAATCTATTGTGCAAACGATTGTGGTTATAAGGAAGAGCAAAGTATTGTAGTAGACGAAACTGCTCACGATATGAGTGGAGACTGGAGTTTGAAAACTCCTGCAACCTGTTCTACAGATGGTGTAGAGGTAAAGGTTTGTCAGAATGAAGGCTGTACTCACGAAGAAACAAGACCTGTTAAGGCTGATGGCGAAAGTCATAGTATGGGTGAGTGGATTGTAGATACGGTTGCAACTTGTATGGCAGAGGGTCAAAAGATTCGTGCTTGTACAATAAAAGGCTGTACTCATAAAGAAACAGAGGTTATTCCTGTAGATAAAACTGCTCATGATATGAGTGGCGAATGGAAAACAACAATTGCTGCAACCTGTGTTGATGAGGGTGAAGAAGAGCTTAAATGTAAAAATGAAGGCTGTAATCACATAGAAACACGAGTAATTGAGCCAGATGGCAAAACTCATAAATTAAGTGGTTGGAGAATATCTGTTGCGGTTAAATGTACTGTTGCTGGTGAAATTGAAAATGTCTGTACTAATAAAGGCTGCACTTACAGACAGATAATGCCAATTGAACCAGATGGCAAATCTCACGACCCAGCAGAAGAATTTACTGTAATTCCAGCAACTTGTGTAAAAACAGGTGAAAAGTTCAAAATTTGTGAAAACCCTGATTGTACTGTGAGATTTGAAGAAGAAATTCTTGAAATTGATAAGGATGCTCACACAAAAACTGAGCTTGTAAAGGAATCTGCCCCTACTTGTTTAGAAATTGGTTATTCAGGAGATACTGTTTGTGTTGATTGTGAGAAGATATTAGAACCTGGTATGGAAATTCCTGCGACAGGTCACAAATCAAGTGACTGGATTGTAGATAAAAAAGCAACTTTCAAAGCAACGGGTGAAAGACATAAAGAGTGTACAACTTGTAAAGAGGTTCTCAAAAAAGAAAAGATTGCAAAGCTTACACTCGACACACCTAAGGTTAAAATTGAAAATGCTTATAATGGCATAAAGGTTACTTGGTCTCAGGATGAAGATGCTGCAAAATACATTATTTATTCTTCAGAATACAACACAAAAACTAAAAAATGGTCTTCATGGAAGAATCGTGGTACAGTAAAGGCTACAGTAAAAAGCTGGGTAGATACAAAGGTTAAAAATAATGTTACTTATCGTTACACAGTTAAAGCTGTAAATGGTGAGTATAAGAGTTCAAATAAAGCTACTGGTGGTTTGAAGTTTATTACTGCGCCAACTGCTAAAGTTTCTGTTACAGCAACAGGAGTTTTAGTTAAATGGAATAAAATTTCTATAGCCGATAACTACATTGTTTATCGTTCTGAATCTAAGAATGGTAAGTGGCAGGATTGGAAGAAATTAGGTACTACAAAGCCTGCTAAGAATTCGTGGACAGATACTAAAGCTAAGAGCGGAGTAACATATCGTTACACTGTTATCGTATTAGATGGTAAGACAAAGAGTGGTCCTAGAGCTAGTGCTTCAATTATTTTCCTTGAACAACCTACTTTGAAAATTTCGAATGGCGCAAGTGGTGTAACAGGTAAATGGGAGCCGATTTTAGGTGCTAAGGGTTACACTGTTTTGCGTTCAGAATATAATGCAAAAACTAAAAAATGGTCAAAATGGCTTGATTTAGGTACAGCAAAATCAACAGCAAAATCATTTACAGATAAGACTGTTAAATCAGGAGTAACATATAGATATGCGCTTCGTGCTGTTAATGGCAAATTCAAGAGCACATATCAAGCATCAAATACATTGATTTATTTAGCGCGACCAACTTTAAAAATTGCTAATACTTCGAGTGGTATTAAGGGCACTTGGAATAAGATTTCAGGTGCTACAGGCTACACAATTTATCGTTCCGAATTAAAGAATGGCAAGTGGACCGGGTGGCTTAATTTAGGTACAGCAAAATCAACAGCAAAATCATTTACAGATAAAACTGTTAAATCAGGTACAACTTATAAATATAAACTCCGTGCGATTAATGGCAAATATAAGAGTAGTGATTTTGCAACTGGTGCAAATGTATTTCTTAGTACCCCAACAGTAAAAATCGCAAATGCTTCAACAGGTGTAAAGGTAAGTTGGGGCAAAATAACAGGCGCAGAAAGCTATAAAATTTACCGAAGACAACTTGAAGATGGTAAGTGGACAGCTTGGAAAGCATTGGGTACAACCACTAAAAACTCCTATGTTGATAAAACTGCAAATAATAATGTGAATTACAGATATACTGTAAAAGCAATAAATGGTAAGTGTTACAGTGAGGTTAAAACTTCGTCTACACTCCTTTATCTTGCAGCACCAACTGTTGTAGTTGAAAATGTTGAAAGTGGAATTAATGTTAGCTGGAACAAAATAAGTGGTGCAAAGACATATGCAATTTACAGAGCAAATCTTGAAAAGGATGGCGACTGGTCTGACTGGGGTATAGTAGCTACTGTGAAAAACAATAAGCTTAGCGTAACAGATAAAACTGTTAAAAATGGCGAAACCTATCGCTATATTGTAAGAGCAGTGTCCGATAAGGTGAAAAGCTCTTATGTGGCAAGCTCCGCGATAGTTGCTGGTGAAAATTTTCAGGAGGAAACAACCCAGCCAACAGAGTCAACAACATAAAACGTAAATTAAAATAAAGAGGCTGTAAAAAAACGGTAAGTTTTTTTACAGCCTCTTTTTAGGGGATAGGAAAAAAGATGCAGAACGGACAAATCGAACAAAAACAAGCTTCAGTCTTGTTTTTGCTTGACCGAAGGCGTACATAGGTACGTCGAGTGGTGAGATTTGTTCGTAGCATAAAACGAAAAATTTTTTGCAATTTTAGTTTTTTGATAATTTATAGGGGTTCTTACAGCTATCTGCACTGTAGAAACCCCTTGATCTATATAGTTTTATGCGGTCTGCGCTTTTTTATAGCCCCTTTTTATTTGTGATAAAGCTTTTTGCTTTGGTACTGTGGTTCACAAGTGAGATTAACACCTAATTTTCTGAATATATCAGCATCGACCTGAGAAAGAATAACTGTTGAGTGGGCTTCGCTACCAGAAAGATTTTTTAATTCTGCAATTGCTTTTTTTGCGTTTTCACTTGTTGTAGCACTCATAGAAAGAGCAATTAAAACCTCGTCTGTATGAAGTCTTGGGTTTCTGTTGCCCAAAAAGTCAGTTTTTAAATCCTGAATAGGTTCTATGATTTCTCGCTTAATAAGAAGCTCGTTGTCGTTGAGCCCTGCGAGAACCTTTAATGCATTGAGAATTGCAGCAGAAGATGCACCTAAAAGGTCAGAGGTTTTGCCAGTTACTATTCGTCCGTCAGGTAATTCTAAAGCAACGGCTGGTTGACCATTTGTTGTTTCACTTTTTAAAAGTGCAGTTTTAACTATTGGTCTTGTGTTTTCAACTGAAATACCAGCCTGATTCATAAGACTTTCTATTTTTTGAATAGCAAGATCATTTTTTTGTCCCATTTTCTTGTCGCAAAGGGTCGAGAAATATCTTCTTATAATCTCTTCATGAGAAGCTTTTTTACAGACATCATCATCTTCTATGCAGAAACCAACCATATTAACACCCATATCTGTAGGTGATTTATATGGACTAACGCCCTCTATTTTTTCAAACATAGCATTTAAAACAGGGAAAACCTCAACATCTCGGTTATAGTTTACAGTTGTTTTGCCATACGCTTCAAGGTGATAAGGGTCAATCATATTAACATCATTTAAATCAGCGGTTGCTGCTTCATAAGCTAAATTAACGGGGTGCTTGAGTGGTAAATTCCATATAGGGAATGTTTCAAATTTTGCATAACCTGCCTTAACACCGCGAACATTCTCGTGATAAAGCTGAGAAAGACAGGTTGACATTTTACCACTACCAGGACCAGGGGCTGTAATAACAACAAGTGGTCTAGTGGTTTCGATGTAATCATTTTTACCGAAGCCATTATCACTTACTATATGCTGAACATTGTAGGGGTAACCCTCTATGATATACTGAACAAAAGCTTTAATTCCAAGAGTTTCTAACTTTTCTTTAAATTTAATTGCTGCGGGTTGGCCAGAAAATTGTGTAATAACTACACTGCCTACATAAAGCCCAACACTTGTGAAGGCGTCCATAAGACGAAGCACATCAATGTCATAGGTGATGCCAAGGTCACGACGAACCTTGTTGCTTTCAATATCGTTTGCAGAAATAACTATTACAATTTCTGCTTGTTCCTTGAGCTTTACAAGCATTTGTAATTTACTGTCAGGCTTAAATCCTGGTAAAACTCTTGCGGCGTGAAAATCATCAAAAAGCTTGCCACCAAATTCAAGGTAAAGCTTACCTCCGAATTCGTCAATTCTCTTTTTGATTTGCTCAGACTGCTTTTCGATATACATATCGTTATTAAATCCTGTTTTTCTTTCGATTTCCAAAATGAACACCCCTTTGTGTCAGAAACGATAAAAGTATCATACAAAAATAAATTTTATCAAACCCAATATAATTTGTCAAGAAGCGGAGAAGATATATAATATATAAATTATTGAAAAATATTGAATTTTTATGCTTTTTGGATTATTATAGAAAAGGTGATTAATGTTGGTTATAGATTTTCACACTCATTGTTTTCCAGACAAAATATCTCAAAAAACGATTGAGAAATTAAGCTTTGTTTCAGGTGGACTTATTCCGCAGACAGACGGCACTAAAGCTTCGCTTTTACAACTTATGAAAAAAGATGGGGTCGATAAAAGTGTAGTGCTTTCTATTGCAACAAATGCAAATCAACAAAGGAATGTAAATGATTTTGCTATTTCTTTAAAAAGTGAAGAACTTATACCATTCGGGTCTGTTTTTCCTTTTTCTGAGGATTGGGAAGAAGAGCTTGAAAGATTAAAAGATAACAGAATAAAGGGCATAAAGATGCATCCTGATTATCAACAATTTTTTGTTGATGATGAAAGGCTGTTTCCAATATATAAAAAAATTGAAAAACTTGAATTTGTTCTTATTTTCCATGCGGGAGAAGATTTTGGGTTTCCACCACCATACCATGCTACACCTGAAAGACTTAAAAAGGTTGTTGAATTTATAGAAACACCTGTTGTTTGTGCTCATTGGGGTAGTCTTTCAATGGGTGAAGAGGTTTTAAAAAATCTTTGTAAAAGAGATAACTGTTATTTTGATACAGCATTTGGATATGGTACAATGCCTAAAGATATGGCACTCAGAATACTTGATAAAAAGGGTACAGATAAAATTCTTTTTGGTTCGGATAGTCCTTGGAATGCGCCATCATGGGATATAGGTATGATTAAAACAATGGGACTTACACCTGATGAAGAGGATAAGATTTTTTATAAGAATGCAGAAAAATTATTGAGGTTATAAGTATGAATGGCAACCGTTTTTTACCTACAACTAAAAAAGAAATGGACGAGCTTGGTTGGGTGCAACCCGATTTTATTTATGTTTCGGGTGATGCGTATGTTGACCACCCATCTTTCGGTGCGGCAATAATTACACGTGTGCTTGAAGATATGGGCTTTAATATTGCGTTTTTAGCACAGCCTGATTTTCATTCTGTGAACGATTTCAAACGCTTCGGAGAGCCGAGACTTGGCTTTTTGGTTTCTGCAGGTAACATAGATTCAATGGTTGCTCATTATACGGTTGCAAAAAGAAAACGTAATTATGATTATTATTCGCCGGGCGGAAAAATGGGTTTTAGACCTGATAGGGCGACTATTGTTTATTCAAAGAAAATTCGCGAAGCTTACCCTCAGGCACCAATTATTTTAGGTGGTCTTGAAGCTTCTTTAAGGCGATTTGGTCATTATGATTATTGGGATGACACAGTAATGAAAAGTCTTCTTGTAGATTCAGGTGCAGATATTTTAACCTATGGAATGGGTGAGAATATTTTAAGACGAATTGCAGAGCTTTTAGATAAAGGTGTACCAGTTAATAAAATCCGTGATGTACGCGGTACAGTATGGCTTGGTAACAGAGATGATAAAATTCACTTTGAGATCGGCGGTAGTTGGGATTTCAGTAAGGTTAAAGATGATAAAAGAGAATATGCAAAAACTTTTGCAATTCAATATAAAAATCAGGATAGTATCTTTGGTAAAGCTTTGGTGGAATATTATGGTGACAGAATGCTGGTACAAAATCCACCGATGCCACCATTAACTCGTGAAGAACTTGATGAGGTTTATGCTTTGCCTTATATGAGAGATTATCATTTTTCGTATAAGGATAAAGGCGGTGTACCCGCTATTGAAGAAGTGAAATTTTCACTTACTCATAACAGGGGTTGTTTTGGTGGTTGTAACTTCTGTGCATTAGCTTTCCATCAGGGAAGAAGTGTACGTTCAAGAAGCATTGAGAGTGTAGTTGAAGAAGCTAAACTTTTAACTACAATGGAGGATTTTAAAGGCTACATAAATGATGTTGGCGGACCTACTGCGAATTTCAGAGAGCCTGCTTGTGATAAGCAACTTAAAAGCGGCGTCTGTGCAGAAAGAAAATGTTTAGCACCAACCCCTTGTAAAAATTTAAAGGCAGACCACAGTGAGTATATTGAGTTGCTTTCGCAGATTGAAAGATTACCAAAAGTGAAAAAAGTGTTTATCCGCTCGGGTATAAGATTTGACTATCTTTTAGCAGATAAATCACCATCGGGTAATGCATTCTTTAAAAAGCTTGTTAAAGATCATGTAAGCGGTCAGTTAAAAGTAGCACCGGAGCATTGTTCAGAAAGCGTGTTACGACTTATGGGTAAGCCAGATTTTACTGTTTACGAAAAATTCAGAAACAGATATTTTGAGCTTACAAAAAGCTTCAATAAAGAGCAATATTTAGTGCCTTATTTAATGTCGAGTCACCCTGGTAGTAAATTGCAGGATGCAATAAAACTTTCGGAATTTATCAGGAAGTGGAATTATAATCCCGAACAGGTACAAGACTTTTATCCGACACCAGGTACTGCATCAACAGTTATGTTTTACACAGGGCTTGATCCGTTTACTTTGAATGAAGTCTATGTTCCGCGCTCACCTGAGGAAAAAAGAATGCAAAGGGCATTACTTCAATATAAAGACCCGAAAAATGCTGATTTAGTAAGAAAAGCATTAAAAATTGCACACCGCGAGGATTTAATTGGTAATTCAAAAAATTGTCTTATTGCACCATCATATAAAGAACGGGTTGAAAAAGCAAGGCAGAATACAAAACAGAACAATAGAAAAAATAATGTAAGACAAAATAATAAAAATCAGAACAGAAGAAATACTAAAGGAAAGAAGTGTTAAAATGATTGTTGAAAAATTAGTTGAATTTTCAAATTTTTATGGAGGTAACGAAGAGCTTGTTTTAGCTGGTGGTGGTAACACCTCTGCAAAAGACGGAGAAGTTATGTATATAAAAGGCTCAGGAACAAGCCTTTCTACTATTACAAGAGATGGTTTTGTAAAAATGAATAGAACAAAGCTTAAAGAAATTTTCTCTAAAACTTATCCTGATAACGATAAAGAAAGAGAAGCGTTGTTTTTAGAGGATTTATCTTTGGCGAAAGAACCAGGAGAAGAAAGTAAACGCCCAAGTGTAGAGACAACTTTGCACAGTCTTTTTGAATACACCTTTGTTTTACATTTGCATCCTGCTCTCGTTAATGGGCTCACCTGCTCACAGAATGGTAAAGAAAAAGCAAAAGAATTATTTGGTGACAGCGTAATATGGGTTGATGTTTGTAAGCCAGGCTATATACTTTCAAAAATCTGTTTTGATTTAATGGAAGAATATAAAGAAAAGCAAGGCAGACCAGCCGATATTATATTACTCGAAAATCATGGCGTATTTGTTGCTGGTAATACAGTAGAAGAATTAGGCGAGAAATTGGGTTATGTTACAAGTAAAATTAGAAATGAAATTGTAAGAGAGCCTGATTTGTCATCTGGTGAATTTGACGGGGATAAGAGTATGAGCACATTTAATGTGCTTAATGAAACTTTCACAGATGAAAGTGTTATAAGTTACGATCCTTCAGTTGAATCATTAAAAGTTGCAGAAAGTGAAGAAACACTTAAAAAGATTTATAAACCATTTAATCCGGATCAGATAGTTTATTGCAAGCCTTATCCGCTTTATATTAAAGATGAAAATACGATTCCTGAAAAGGTAAAGGAATATAAAGAGGAAAATGGTTTTTTACCAAAGATTATATTGGTTAAAGATTGTGGTGCTTACGCTGTTGATGTAAGTGAAAAGGGCTCTGACAATGCCTCAATGCTCTTTAATGACGCACTTAAAATTGCTGTCTTTGCAGAAAGTTTTGGCGGTGGCAAACCAATGACAGATGAACTCACAGATTTTATTGTTAATTGGGAAGCAGAGGCATACAGAAGTAAACAAGTGAAATAAGTTTATTTGCACAAATTAAAAAGACTTTATTTGGCTAAAGTTCCAAAAATGAATTTTCATAATAATTATAATTGGAAATTATTGCTTGTTATGATATAATCAAAATATCAATTTATGAATGGAGGTAGTTCCGATGGCTGACAAAACAAAAGACGGTTTAAAGCTCGACTATAAAAAGACGATTTTAACCGGTTTCGGCTTCTTGGCTACATCAATTGCTTGGGCTATTTACGACCCATATATTACAAAAATTCTTAATAAAATTCTCTCAGAGAGCTCAATGATTTCTGATTGGAGTAACGCTATTGCAAAGGCAATTCCGTGGATTGGCGACTTTGCTGCTGCACAAGGTGAGAGTACAGTTGCTCTCGGCGGTGGATTTACTTTAGTACCACTCTTTATTGGTATTATTATGACATTCGATAATATCTTCGGTGTTATTTTCCAACCGACATTCGGGAAGCTTTCAGACAACTGCCACTCAAAATTAGGTAAGCGTCGTCCGTTTATTGTGACATGCGCACCTATATCTGCTGTGTTATTTGCACTTATTCCTTATGTGGCATTGAATGTTAAGGGCGATTTAGCACTTCCTCTTACAATGCTTACGGTTATCTTGTTTGTATTCTCAATGTCCTTATGGCGTGCACCTGTTGTTGCTCTTATGCCTGACTTAACACCACCTTCACTTCGTTCAGAAGGTAATGCAGTTATTAACCTTATGGGTGGTTTAGGCTCTGCAGTTGGTATGATTGCAGGTACAATTGCTATTTTACTTTGCGCGGCATTTACAGGCTTAACAACAGCTGAAGTAAAAGCTAATGAGACAATTTCGTTCCCTTATGTTTTCATTATTGGTTCAATAATAATGATTTTAGGTATGCTCGTTCTTCTCTTCTTTGTTAAAGAGCAGGATACAAGCATAAAGCTTAAGGGTGAAGCAAATCAGTACGCAGATGAAAAAGCAAGAAAGAAAGCACAAAAAGAAGCTGCAAAAGCTCAGAAGGCTGCTCTTAAAGCAACAAAGCTTACAAAGAGTGAAAGAATGAGCCTTATCTTTATGCTTGGTTGTCTTTTCTTCCTTTTCTGTGCGGCGAATGCTATTACAACATTCTTCTCACTTTTTGCACAAGAAATCCTTCATATGATTACATCTGAAGCAACTGCTATAATGCTTATTTTTGCGGTTGCAGCAGCTATTGGTGCTCTTCCTGCTGGTAAAGCTGGTAAGAAATTCGGTAGAAAGAAAACAATCCTTGCAGGTCTTGCGGTTTTCCTTGTTGCGTTTATACTTTTCTTTGGTGTATTCGTTGGAATGCTTGGTAGCAAAAATGTTTCAATAAATGAATATGTTCAGGTAAACAATGCTTATATCGCAATAGATGACCATATCAATGCTTATAACGCTGAAAAGAAAACTGAAGCAAAAGAGCAAGGCATAGAATATGATAAAGAATCAGAACTTTCTATGGCAGGTTATGCTGAATATGTAGAGGCAAAGGCTGCAGGAAAATCAACTGAAACTGATAAGTATTATGTTGAGTTTGAAACTTACCTTGAAGCAAATGCAGGTGAAGGTATTTACGATATTATTGTCAAAGTAGCAGATGATATTTTTGTTTCTGATGGTGAAACTACATTTGCAAGTGCTATTTCAGACATCCAGAAAACTGTTGACGATGTTACAAAGGTACTTCGTGTTCTTATTTTCCCTGTTCTTATTCTTGCAGGTGCAGCTAATATGTTTGTTACTGTTAATACACTTCCTCTTGTTCTTGATATTGGTGGTGTTGAAAAAGTTGGTACTTTCACAGGCTACTACTACACAGCAACATTCTCTGCACAAATTGCGTCACCAATCCTTTATGGTTTCGTAAGAATGTTCTCAGGAAGTTATATATCACTCTTCTATTACAGTCCGGTAGCATTTGCAATTGCTATTATAATGCTTATCTTTGTAAAGCACGGCGAGGCAGTTCCGGATGAACTTGTTAAACAAGCACAAGAAGAAAATGATTAATAGTTAAAATTTTCAATCCCCTTGATATTTTTTGATATCAAGGGGATTGTTGCATTGTTATTTAAAATAAACCACCGTTGTATTTAATTTGTGTTTTGAAAATAAATATAAAACAAATTATAAATCCTGAAGATAAAATCAGTTTCGATAATATAGCAATTATCTCAATTGAAATCCATAATTCAAGTATTGTTGAGATTAATAAAGGCAGACTCATAAACATAAGCTCCTTGCCTATTTCGTGACAATACCCGTTTATATCTTTTACATTACGATAGTGATATTTGTGCAAAATCTTATAGTGACCTTTATAAACGGTTGATCCGCTAAAGAAAATACATAAAGATATAAATAAATTAAAGATTACGAGCCATGGGTCATTAACAAGAGTATATTTCCCTAATAAATCTGTAATACCTTCTACACAATCTATCAAAAGTGGTATTATCAATATTAAAGAAATTATTATTGTAAGAATAACAGTTAAATTTTTTTCTTTTTTGCTTTTTTCTGTTTCTGTTATTGCAGATATAATATTTCTTTCAGCGATTTCTTTTATTGTTTTTGTTTCCGCTTTTTCTCCTGCTAACAATTCATTTATTGTAATATTAAAAAACTTACTTAAAGCTTGTAATGAGTCAACATCGGGAAAGCCTTTGCCAGTCTCCCAACGCGAAATTGCTTTATCCGAGACGTTTAACTTATCGGCTAAATCTTTCTGTGTCAGGTTTTGCTCTTTTCTTAATTTAGTAATAAACTCACCACATCTTTGTGCATTCATATTATCACTTCCTTTGATAATATTGTAATGTACATTTTTTGAATAATCAACCTATGATTCGTAGAGTTAATAAAAACCCGTTACAAGTAGTCTTGCAACGGGTTTGTTTTGTTAAGCATCCGGAATGTCTAAGTTGCCCTCTTCGGTTGTTTCTTCCGGTTTTGTTGTTGGTTCAGTAGTTTCTGGAACAGTTGTGCCAGGTTCTGTGGTATCTGGTGTTGTAGTTGTATCACCGCTACCGTTACTAGTTGTATCTTCTGGTACAGTTGTATCAGGTTCTGTTGAGTCTGGAGTAGTTGTTTCTTCACCAGACTGAGTAGTATCTTCTGTAGGTGGAACTTCATCGGCAGGCCAAATAACTGTTTTGCCTACCATATTATCTATGCTTGGTCTGTCAGGAGCATAGGTGTGAATTGTGTAAGTGTAGGTGACACCCTGCTCTATTGTATTATCGGTAAATACTAACAAATCACAACTAAGGAATACACCCATATATTCCCAGTCGCCATCTGTGCCAGTTTTACGCATAACCATATAAAGAGCTGCATTTTCGTTTGACTCCCATGCAAGTGTTACTTGTTTTTTACCATTACCTGTAGGGTCATCTGTAATTTGTGCGAAAATGTCTTCAATAGGTGCAACAGGACTCTTGAGCAAAGCTTCTTTTCCAGTTTCGTCGAAGAGGCTGTCACGGTCAGAAGCAATACCTTTAACGCTGTAATAATAAGTTACATCAGTTTCGATAGCAGTATCAATGTAGATGTATTCACTGCCTTTTTCTACTGTTTTCAAATATGTCCAATCGCTATCAGCGGTCTTTCGGTAGATATCGTAGGTTTCTGCAGTTTCAATTTCTTCCCACTGTACTTCGATTCTGTCTCCGAGTTCTGTATTTGCGTAATAAGGAGTTGCAAGTACAGGAACTACAGGAACAGGTGGGTGAGGCCATTTTACTGTTTCAGAAGCAACGCTTACTGAAAGCTTATTTGTTTTTACAGGTTTAATTGTATAAGAATAAGAAGCACCTTGTGTGATAGAGTTATCAATATAGCTTTGTGTTTCTGCACCAGAGACTGTGGTTAAAAGAACTGGAGTTGCACCATTTTCTGAACGGTAAATCTCATAGTTTTCAGCATTGCTTGCTTTCCAAGTGACTGTTACAAATGCAGTGTTAGTTTCCTGGTTGCTTTCAAATAGTGCATCCACGCTATCAACCTTTACAAAGTTAGAAACACCGTCAGGCATATAATTACTCTTTAAGCTACCTATAACAGCACGAACTGTATAAAGGTGAGGAGTTGTTTTTGCTGTTGCATTTGTGTCAAGAAACTCTGTTGTTTTTGAGGTGCCAATATTTTCCCAAGTGCCTGAAAGAGTACGGCGGAAAATGCTATAGCTTTCTGCACCACCGACCGCTTCCCATGTAACTTTAACGCCTGTATCAGCGATAATTGCATCTTTAAGCAATGGGGTTGCGAGAGCTGTAATAAGTGCAGTTGAGTTGTAATTACTCATATAAGAGCCATTTTTTGCTCTTATAGCATAGTAATACTTAACACCACTCTGTGCAGTTTTATCATAATAAACCTTATCGGTGACATTATCTGCCAAGGTTGACCAGCTTTTATCTGTTGAAGTTTTTCTGTAAAGTCTATAACTCGTAGCACCTGCAATAGAATTCCAGGAAATTTTAATGGTACTACCCAACTCTGTTGAGTAGTAGTTAGCTACGCTTGCTTTAGGGATGGAAAGATAAATTGTGGCAAGAGAAGGTGAAGCACCAGCACTTGTGTATTTGCCATTGTATGTTTTAACAGTATAAGAATATTTTACGCCTGATTTTTTGGTCGTTGTATCTTTATAAGAAAGAGTTTTAGGATTTTTAATTTGTGCAATACGAGTCCAACTGGAACTGTTTTCTCTTCTCCACACATAATAACCTTTTGCACCGGAGACAGAATTCCAAGAAATTGTCATATCGCCATTATTTGCAATGCTGAGTTTCTTGAGCTTTGGAGCAACATAATATGTTGTTTTAATACCGGTTTTACTGTAAGAACTGGAATTTGTAGTTGAAGCCGTTCTTACAGTGTAAGTGTAGGTTACACCATTTTTTACATTTTTATCAGTGAATGAAGGGGTTGTTGATGTTCCGATTTTTGTCCACTTTGTTTCATTTCCGGCTTTTCGATGAATGTGAAATTTTTTGCTAACAGTGTTAGTGTCTAACCATGTGATTTTGACACCACCGTTTACACTGGATGCAGTTTTTAGTTTTGGCTCCGATACATAGAAATAATCAACACTATTTTTAACTGCACCATAGTATTTGCCATTAAATGGTCTTACAGTATACGTGTATTTCCAGTCGGTGCTTGTGGCAGTTTTATCCTGATAACTAAGAGTTGTAGGACTCTTAATTGTCGCGATTCGTTTCCATGTTGATGAATCGTTAAGAGAGCCACCTTTACGATAAACAACATATCCTTTGCAACCATTAACCTTAGCCCAGCGTACAATAGGATAAATATCCGTGCTTGATTTAGGCTTGGTAACAGCTGATGCAGAAAGATATATCGTGGTGAGTCCGGTTTTGTCCTGAAGAGTTGAGTAGAGTTTATCAAAAGCCTTTACTGAGTAAGTGTATTGAGTACCGCTTTTTACATTTTTATCTGTGTAAGAGGTAGTGTTTGCCTTTACATCGGCAATTTTTGTCCAGTTTTTTTCACCTTTTGCTTTTCTGTAAACTCCGTATTTCGTAGCAGTACTAAGACCTGTCCATTTAACCTGAACACCTGAAGAAGTGTTAGTAACACTTGTTAAAGAAACAGTTTCTTTACCTAAGCGGTTAAGCTTTATTGTGAATTTGCAGATGGTAGATGTATCTATTGTTTCTTCTTCACCGTTCAAAATGGATGTGTAACATCTTCCATAATAAGTACCACTTGGATTTGCTTTGAAATTCCATTTAACCTTAAGCGGTGCAGTACCTTTTTTGCCATATGCATTTGTGAAGCTTGAGACTATTTTATCAGGGTTATAGTCGTTGCTCGAGAAAATCTCTACGGTGTAGTAAGAGTTCTCTTTGCCTGTGCTGAAAAGCATAAAGTAAAGGTCGGTAGAATTACCGTAAAAAGTGTATGATGACTTTTGTGCTGAAAGCTTTGAGTCTGTAGGTATAATGTAACCGTATTTGCCACCAAATTCAGCTTTTTCAGCTGCAGTTGCCACGATTGAAAATGAACCGAAAACAACTATAAGGGCGAAAAGTGCAGCAACTACGCCTTTCATTAAATTGCGTTTCATAATTAACCTCCTGAAACTAAAGTTTAAATTAAATTTAGACATAATACACACGAATTATATCACAATACATTATATATTGCAAGAATTTTTATCAATTTATAAAGAATTAACAAACTTGTAAAAAAATAGTAGTTTTTTGTACATTCTTTAGTGTTTTTTGTGGTTGTAAATATCAACTTTTGAAATTAATATATAGTCACCCTTACCAAAAAAATGTGGATATTTTTGGATGGGCTTATTTCATTTATTTTATTGCTTTTTGTCCTAAAAAATGTTAGAATTCTATAATAGTGTTACTCTGCACATTAAGGAGCGGGAAATGGATTTACAAAAAATGCAATTTCATAAGGATGCTTTTGATAAAATTCCAGAAGAAAAACGAAAAAGAGTTTTAGAAGCGGCTACAATAGAGTTTGCAGATTATGGATTTGAGCATACATCAATTCAGCAAATAGCAAAAAAAGCAGATATAAGTGTTGGTTCTATTTATAAGTATTTCGAAAATAAAGAAGAACTTTTTGCGATGGTGGTTAAAGAAAATCTTATGCTACTCGAAGAATTGTTGCTTCACCACTCATCTTCGGATGAAGATGTAATTGTAAAAGCTGAAAAGGTTTTAAAAGAACTTTTAAGATTTTCAAAAAAGCATCCTCAATTAATAAAGCTTTACTGTTCTATTACAACGGGCAATAACACGGAATTTTCAAGAATGTTAGCTGAAAGAGTAGAGTCGATTTCCGCAAAGGTTTACACCGAGGTTATAAAATCAGCCCAGAAATCAGGAGACGTAAGAAGCGACATTGACCCGAAGTTTTTCGCTTTTTTACTTGATAATACATTTATGATGCTTCAATTTTCTGTTTCATGCGATTATTACAAAGAGCGTTTTAAAGTGTATATGGGTGAAGAGACTGAATCAAAAGATTCTTTGATAGTCGAACAGACCTTAAAGTTTATAAAAGCGGCATTTAATTTCAAATCATAAAGGAAGGTTTTAAAATGAAGAAAATTATTAGTTGCATTTTAGTGTTCTGTTTTTTGTTTACAGTTTGTTCCGTTAATGCTTTTGCGGCTGATGAAGCAGTAGATAATAATGCTGTTACAAGAGGTCACACTGAAATATTTAATAGTCAGCTTTATCGTGGCGATATCACCGGTGACAATAAAGTTACTGAGGAAGATGCATCAAAATATTTAAGAGTAGCCGCAAATATTGAGCCAAAACAGGAAAATGTGAGTTATGATATAACCGGTGATGGGGTTGTTACTACTGCAGATGCTCGTAAAGCTTTAAGAGTTGCTGCAGGACTTGAATTAACTGCGACAGATGAAGAGATTTTTGAGTATTTTTTAAATGAACTCAACTCTGTAAAATCAACAAGACCGGGTTTTAAAAGAACTGCAACAGGTACTTGTAAATCTGCGAGAGTTACAATAACAGGTGCACCTAAGGGTCTTACCTGGGATATGAATGCAAACAATAAAGAATATAAGGATTATGTAAAAGGGTTGAAAAGTGTTTTCTCGCTTGTAAATAAAGAAGCTGATTACCAACAAATGGTTAAAGAGGCCGAAGCGATTTATGAGCCTCAGGTGGCAGAAAAGGTCATTAAACCTACAAGCTCTCAACACTATACATATTTCCCTGTTCAAGGTCTTGCAACATCCTGTAGACTCTCTTTTGATGAGATTGAAAGTATTTCACTTAAAATAATTGAAGGCTATTATATAATAACTCTAACTATGGATGATTATACTTATGAGGGCGAAAATCCGTACCCTGCAACTGCAAAGGATTACACAGCAAGACAAAATCTTCCTTATGGTAAGATATTTAATATTCCTGAATTTAGCGAAGATGATGGCTACGAGCTTCAGAAGGTTGCACTTGATAAAGGTAAAGTTATTGTTAAAATGGATTCAACAACAGGAGAAATAATAAATGCTCAGTATTTCTTCCGTTGTACTTCAACAGTCAGAAATGAAGAGGAAGTTAAAGATAAGGATGGCAATGTTTCTTCTATAATGGTTACAACAATGAAAAATATAGTTGAGTACGATGAATATTTCGATATGCAGGCAAAAGAATTAACAGAAACAGAGGAGAATAAGTAAAATGTCTAAGGTAAAAGTAACAATGGAAAATGGTAAAGATTTTATTATAGAGCTTTACCCAGAACATGCACCAATTACAGTAGAAAACTTTGAAAATCTCGTTAAAGATGGTTTTTATGATGGACTTACATTCCATAGAGTTATTGAGGATTTTATGGCTCAGGGCGGTGACCCAGAGGGCACAGGCTGTGGCGGTAGCGAAAAGAATATTAAAGGCGAATTTAAAATGAATGGTGTTAACAATACACTTTCACATACACGTGGAGTTATTTCAATGGCAAGAAGTATGAATCCTAACTCCGCAAGTAGTCAGTTCTTTATCTGCTATGGAGATTGCACATTCTTGGATGGTCAATACGCAGCATTCGGTAAAGTAATTGAAGGTATGGAAACAGTTGACGATTTTCTTAATACTGAAAGAGTAATGAGAGGCGGAGAGCTTTCTTCACCTGTTACTCCAATCGTAATGAAAAAAGCGGAAATTATTGAGTAATCAATTTTTATAAAAAATAAAATAAGGGAAAAGGTGAAGAAATGAAAATCAATGATTTACTTCATAAGGTTTACGGCACAACACCAAATGACGGAAACCTTCAACCAAAAGAAGCTTTGGCTTACGGTATTGCAGGCTTTGGTCAAAACTTCATTTGTACAATTATCGGCTCTTACTTAACAATCTTTTTAACCGATGCTCTTCTTTTTGGTGCAGATGGTGTTACAATCGGCTCAGTTGCTGGTTCAATGGCAGTTGCATACTTAATGCTCGGCACTCGTATTTTTGACGCTCTTAACGACCCTATTATGGGTAGTATTGTTGACAGAACGAGAACAAAGTGGGGTAAATGTCGTCCTTACCTTAAATGGATGGCTATTCCTATTGCAATTATGACAATTGCTTGCTTCCTTCCTGTATTCCAGGCAAAAGCTTCAACAACATTTGTTATTATTGGTATTATTTATGTTCTATGGTCTGTTGCATACACGGTTGCAGACGTTCCTTACTGGGGACTTTCAACTTGTATGACAAATGACACAGTAGTTCGTGGTAATCTTCTTACAGTTACTCGTCTTCTTTGCACATTAGGTGCTGGTATTGTTACTGTTTTTGTTCCTATTATTACAAATGCTGTAACTGCAAAATATAAGTATACAGCAAATGATATTGAACAGATTATGGCTGACAAAGGTGTAACAGCAGAGGTTGCTCAGGGCTTTATTGGTACAGTTATCAAGGGTCAGGAGCTTGCAAATGCTGACACTCTTAAATGGACATATTTTATTGCAGCAGTTGTACTTGTTGTTGCTGCAGTTCCAATGTTCTTCTATGGCTTCAAGCACACAAAAGAAAGATTTACTGCAGACGATAACCCACCATCACTTGGTCATAATTTAAAGCTTCTCTTTAAAAATAAGGAGCTTCTTCTCATTGTTATTTCTGGTGTTCTTGGTGGTGCAAGAATGGTTTACACCTATACAGGTGGTCTTTACTTTGCAAAATACGTTCTCCAGAACGAAGGTATGTACAGCGTTATTACACTTCTTGTTGTTCCTGGTGGACTTGTTGCTTCACTTCTTGTTCCGTGGATGTCAAAGAAATTTACAAAAAAATGGGCTTATGTTGCAGTTCACATTTTCGGTGGTCTTGTAATGGGCGTTATGTACTTTGTAGGCTATGATGCTCCTTGGAAGTTAGTAGTTTGTGCTATTGCACTCGTTCTTCTTGGTATCCCACAAGGTGTTAACAACATCATAACTTATGCTATGATTGGTGATACTGTTGATTATCTCGAATGGAAAACAGGTGAACGTGGTGAAGGTATCTGCTTTGCTATGCAGACACTTATTAACAAAATCGGTATGGCAGTTGGCGCATTTATTGGTGTTATTTCTTTCGCTGCTGCAGGTATCGATGCTGAAACAGGCTTTATTTCTCAGGAAGGTGCAAGAACACTCTGGAACATGCTTGTTCTCTCAGGTGTAATCAGTATGTTCGCTTGTGCAGTTCCAATGTTCTTCTATACAATCACAGAAAAACGTCAGGCAGAAATGGTTGCAGAAATTGCTGCAAGGAAAAAATAATTTCGCTTTGCGAAAATGCAGAATGCAGAGTTCAGAATGCAGAATTTCGGGACCTGCGGTCGGCAAGATATAATTAAAATTCTCCCCCCTGTTATTTGCGTGTAGCAAGTAGCAGGGGGTATAGTATTATTTAATTTAAAGTATTTACAATTTCTTTGAATTCTTTTGTGTCACGAATGTTGTCAAATTCATCGTGTAAGAGCCATTTATCACGAAGAATTTCAGTAACAGGACGAGTATCTGATGTTTCAAAATCGGTCTTTTTTATTGTGATTTCACCAACTAAGACTGCACTGTATTTTTCTTCTTCGGGACGGTTATCAAAAGCTTTAGCATTATCAACTGCTATTTTTAAATACTTGAATGTGTTATCATAATTATCCATAAGGGCATATCTTTTAGCGAAATCGAAATTAAGCCAAACATCACCCCAGTCGGTTTGCGGACGGTTACCGTCAAGTATTAATTCTTCGAGTTCGAAAATTTTCTTTATTGCTATGAATTCGGTTTCTACATCAACAACATCAGCATCAGCTAAAAGCCAGATAAATGATTTTAAAAATTCATAACTTTGTTTTATTGCCTTTCTTAAAAATGGGAGTTTTTCTTCTTTTTCCAAAGCCCACCATATTTGTCTTTCTTTGCAATATTCCATTGTTGGGAATTTTTCATAAATTTGTTTACCGAGCGTTTTTCTGTTATGCAGAATGTGATGGAAAGCAAGTCGGGATGCGGCTTCAAGCTTGATATTTATATCTGGACAGTATTTCATAATTCTTTCGCCAAGAGCAATGATTTCAGAATCATATTTTTCCATATTCTCTTCCCATTCAGGTATATTTCCGTCGTCGTCACCTGAACTAAAAAGAGCATACATAAGCTTATTTAAAAGCTCATAATTATTCGGGAATTCTGCAACACCTTTACGGGCAATACCTATACATTCATTAATATTACCTTTGCTCATTGCAATTTGAAATTCATCGAGATATTTATTAACTTTTTCTTTTTCTATATTTTCATCAATTCCCATAAGCTTGTCGGTAGAAATACCAAAGAATGTAGCAATATTTGGGATGAGTTCAATGTCAGGGTAACAAGAATTATTTTCCCAGCGAGAAACCGACTGACAAGAAACACCTAAAACCTCTGCAAATTCTTCCTGTGTGATTTCTCTTTCTTTTCTTAATTTTTTTATTGTATCACCAATATTTAATCTCATAATAAAACCTCATTTTTAAATATTGAAAGTAGCGCCTCTTTCTATTTACATTGTGCCATAAATAATTCTGGATTACAACATCACGAAGAGAGAGTTTTTTTCACGCTGTTGTTGAAAAACTGATTCTGAGTTACTGAACTTGTAACCAAAACTTAGTAAACTACATAATATACTCTATAACCCGACGAATGCGAAAGTTCGTCAATAGGAGTGATGTTATGACAAAGACTATTACACCTGTTTCATTTTTCTTCGGTGCTAATAATAAGCATAAATATGCTTCGCTTTTTGGGGATATGTATAACCCAAAAGATGACGGAAAACACTATATTTTAAAGGGTGGACCTGGTACTGGTAAATCTACCCTTATGAAAAAAATAGCTAATGAATTAGAGAAAAAAGGGTGCTTTGTGGAGCGTGGATATTGTAGCGCAGACCCCAATTCCTTAGATGTAGTATTAGCACCAGAAATTAATTTTTCTATAGTTGATGGTACATCACCACACCAGTTTGAGACGACATATCCAGGGGTTACAGAGTACATTGTAAATTTAGGTGAGGCGTGGGATAAAAACTACTTAAAAGAATATAAAACTGCAATTATAAATTTAACAGATGAAAATAAAAAGTTGCATAAAAAAGCGGCGGGCTTTATGACGGTGGCATCTCAATTACAACTTGAAAATATGAAATATTGCGATATCATCACAGATAAAGAAAAGCTCCAGAATTATGTAAAAAGATTATGTAAAAGAGAGATTCCTACGAGAAAAGGCGTAGAACAAGGTAAAATAAACAAAAGATTTTTAAGTGCAGTTTCGCCTGATGGAGTAGTAGTGCAGTATGATACGATTGTTGCATTAAGTGAAAAAATTATTACTATAAAAGATAATTATTCAGTTTGTGCACCATTTATTATGAGCTTTATAGCAGATTATGCTACGGAAAATGGTTTTGATATTTACGCTTGTTATTGTCCACTATTTCCTACTGCCAAAATAGAGCATGTTTTTATTCCTGAATTAAAGCTCTGCTTTTTTACAGAGACCACTGCACATAAAACTCTGATAAGTGAAGAAAAAATGGTTCATGCTACAAGATTTTTGAATAAAGAAAGCTTTGCAGAAATAAAACAAAAGCTTGTTTTTAATAAAAAGATTCAAAATGAAATGCTAGTAGAAGCGGTTAAAAAAATATCCGTCGCAAAAGGAATCCATGACAGACTTGAGGATTATTATATAAGAGCAACCGATTTTTCTGTAATTGAAGAAATGACAGAAAAATTAATGAAAGAAATATTTTAAAAGAACCCATCGGTAATTTTAAAAAATTACCGATGGGTTTACATTTTATTTCAGATATACATTATTCATTTTCTGCTCAAGTGTAATTGTGCCGTCATTTTTAACAGTTGAAATTGTAACGCCCTGTTGCCAGTCTTTTTCAGGGAGGGAAACAATACCGTCGTAGTTGCCTAAGTTGTATGCGTTATAGCTTGCATACTGAACGTAAACAAGAAGTATGTTTTCGAGTCTGAAAGCTATATCGTTAACATGGTCATGACCAGAGAAAATAGCAACTGCGTTATTCTTTTTCATACTCTCGAAAAGACCTGAGTTGTGTTTTGAGCAACCAACAGTTTCAAAAGCTCTGCCATAGAGAATATCAGCGTTTTCATTTTTTATAAGTTGTTTGTCGGCTTCTCTTAAGAGTTCACCGTTTTCATCTCTCATATAGTCGCCGTTTTCATCTAATTTAAAGATTTGCTTGTATTCGCAAATCGGAATATGCATATAAAGAGAGTTTTTTACTTCACCGTAAGTATTTCTTAAAGATTTGAGTTCGTTTTCATACCAACGAATTTGTCCTGGTTTAATATAATCGTAACTATTAACATATTCCAAAGGAACGTTGTCGTTAAGTGCGTGGCTTTCTATAACGTCTCTGCCTGAATCAAAGAAGAAAAGAGAGTGCTTTAACTGGGTTTCTGAGTTCATTATATTAATAATAAAGTTACCAAAACCAAAAAGGTCTTTGTTTCCAAATTTTGAAAGGCAGTGTGGGTAATCAGAAATGCTTTTGAAAATAAGGTATTTATAATAACTCTTTTCTTCTCTTGCTTCGTGATTACCGAAAACATAAGCCCAGTAAACACCAATTTTTTCCATCCACTCTGCAAATTGAATTGCATCTATCTGCTGGAATTTAGACTGGATACAGTCGCCAGTGAAAATAACAAGGTCAGGCTTGTTATCACGTATTTGCTTATAGATTCTGTCAAAGGTTTTGTCGTTTAAATCGTAATCCTCATCAAGATGCATATCGGTTGTTAAAAGGATTTTGAAGTCGCCGTTGTCAATAGTTCCATCTTCCTTATATTTTGCAATATAAGTTGCGTTATTTGTTTCTTTTACAATTTTAACAGATGTGCCTATATTTTCTACGTCAACAGAAGATAAAAATCTGTTTTTTGCAAGTTTACCCTTTGTTAAATCGTAAAGAGGTTTTTCAGCGTTAAGTAAGAGCTTTATACCATTCTGATGTATAAAAGTTCTGATTGGTCTCATAAGTATACCTTCTTAAAAATGAATTATGAGTAAATTGATGTTACTCAACTACAAGATATTGTAGCAGAAATGTAATTTTTATTCAATATAATTGAAAAATAATAACAATTCTTGTAACAAATTGCATAAAAACGCACAAATTTATTTGTGTAAAAAATAGAAATTTGTCGAAATTTGAAAAAAGTGGTTACAAATAGTAATCTTTATGTTATACTCAAGATGTTGTATTGTAAAGGGATTTACTTGTCAATATAATGTACAATCTCTTGTTCGGGGGTGTTTCATTGAAAACATTACTTGTTCATTTTTCAAATGATATGGAAGTTAAAGAGCTTTGTTCACGGAGTGAATCACAAGATATTGATGTATTAGAACTTCGTGATTTATCAAGAAAAAACTTCTTTTCAAGTTATTTTTGTACTAAAAAACCGTCAGCTATCCGTTTAAGAGGATATGATATTGATTTTGAAGATTATGAAACAATAATTCTCGCAACTGACGAAAGCTTTGGTAATATAGCACCTGCAATGAAGGTGTTTATCCGTCAAAATGATTTGAGATTTAAAAATATAGTTTGTCTTGTTTTTGGAGAGGGAAGAAGCCAAAAAAAAGCAACGGATGCATTGAGAACTGAAATTTCTCTTGCTGGAGGAACTGCGAGTTGCGTAATATCTGTTTCAACAAGGGCATTTAAAAGAGAGGCAGAGGATTTGCTCTTTTATGTTCGTCATAGATTACATGTGTAAAATATTTGAGAGGGTAGGGCAACCTGCTCTCTTTTTAATTTACATTTTATTAACACTAGATTTGTTTTATTTCGTTGACTTGAAATCGGATATATGTTATATTTACAATGTATAGATTTTTCTTAGTGAAAGGAAATTATGTAATGAAAAAAGGCATTAAATTACTTTTGGCAATTTTAATGGTTGTTTCTGTTTGTTCAAGCTTTATACTTGTAGCTTCAGCCGTTGAAGTTCCTCAACAATATCTTAATTCTTCAAACTATGTTATCAGTGATGGAACAGTATCAAATGCTTCCCAGCCTATTGTTAAGGATGGGAAAATTACTTTTAAAATAAATATGGCTAGTGGCTTGACAGTAACAGAGGCGTTAGTTACTGTTAAGTATGATAAAAATGTGTTGGAAATAGTGGATGCAGGTCCTGTTATGACTAAGGATGCGGATGGCAATGAAAAAGAAGTTGTTACAGGTATGCATACACAAGGTGTTCCGCAGTATGATGACTCTGCATATACCTTTGCATATATCAGTGCTAACGGCTATAAAACAGGTAATTCGGGTAAAGAGTTCGTATTTATTACATTCAAGGTGAAAGATTCAACATGTCCTCTTACAACTGTAGAGTTTTTTGCGGGTGACTACACTTCAACAGACTCTATAAAGAAATTTGAAAATTTTGCAACAGTTGGTACAGTGACACAGTTGTCATTTGAACCAGGAAATAAATCTATAGCAATAAAATGGGATGCAATTCCAAGTGCTACAGAATACCTTATTTACCGCAAAGGTGGCGAAGATAAAAACTTCAGAAAATTATCATTTGTGTCTGGTATTAAATATACAGATACTGAA
The DNA here is from genome assembly GCA_045613085.1 of Acutalibacteraceae bacterium. Lineage (GTDB taxonomy): Bacteria > Bacillota > Clostridia > Oscillospirales > Acutalibacteraceae > DTU089. The sequence continues at coordinate 44,993 of JAZLAG010000004.1, forward strand.
AATATAGTAAACGGAACAAAATATACTTATGCAGTACGAGCAAAAAATGAATTTGGTTTTGGTTGGTATGTTGGTACATCATTTACATATCTTGATACTGTAAACCTTACAGTTACCAACGCTTCTTCTGGCATTAAAATCGCATGGGATGCGGTTGAAGGTGCTACAAAATATCGTATTTATAAAAGAGTTTCTGGCGAAAAAGAGTGGGGAAAGTTAACCACGGTTGAAAGCAATGTTCTTACAGTTACCGACAAAAAAGTTACAAGTGGTGTAAAATATCAATATACGGCAAGAGCATTTAAGGGTGATTCGTATAGTGCTGCTGCCAAATCAAAGACGATTCCATATGTAGGTATAGTTTCAAAAGTTACTTTAGAAAATGGTTCAAAAGGAGTTTCAATAAAATGGTCTGCTGTAGATGGTGCAGAAAAATATAGAATTTACAGAAGACTTAAGGGCGAGAGTGCGTGGACCACATTAAAAACAGTAGATGGCAGTGTGTTGAAATTAACCGATACAGGTGCTACAAGCGGTAAAACAAATTATTATGCAGTGAAAGTTTACTCAAAAGGTGCATGGAGCTCATATAAATCTTATGCTATCAATTATTTAGCTGCTCCAGTTGCAACAAAGACTTATGCTACTGTGGGTACAGGTAATATAATTAAGTGGGAAGCAGTTCCTGGTGCAGCTAAATATCGGGTTTACAGAAGAATGTCCAAAAATGAAAAATGGAGTTCACTAGGAAAAACAACTGCGACTTCATTTACCGATAAAAATGTTAAACTTGGCGAATCTTATATGTATACCTTAAAAGCTGAGAATGGTAAAAATCTTTCAAGTTGTTACGCAAGTTGGACAGTTAAATATACACTTTCAATACCTGTAATAAGCAAGATTACCCCATCATCTGACTCAATTAAAGTTCAATGGAGTTCGGTAAAAGGGGCAGATGGATACAGACTTTACAGAAAGACTGCAAAGGATAAAAAATGGACTACTTTAAAGAATACAACTTCTACATCATATACTGATAAAAAAGTAAAATCAGGAACAGTTTATTATTACACTGTTAAAGCTTACAAAGGTAAGACTTTCTCAGAGAGAGATAAAACAAATTTTGTGGGTGTTATTCTTAAAACGCCAACAGTAAAGATTGCTAACGCTTCTGATGGTGTTAAGGTTTCCTGGTCAAAAATCACTGGTGCAGCAAGTTATGTAGTGTATAGTTCACAGTATAATACATCTACAAAGAAATGGTCATCATGGGAAAAGAAAGGTACTACAAAATCAACAGTAGTTTCCTTGGTAGACAAAAAGGTCACCAGTGGAGTGAAGTATAAATATATGGTGCGTGCAATAAATGGTACATGCAAAAGTGCATATAAGGCATCCGCTGAGCTTCTTTATTTAGGTACACCAACAGTTAAAATTTCAAACAGTGCAACTGGAATAACTGTGAAATGGAGTGAGGTTAAGGCAGCCAAAAGCTATAAAATTTATCGTTCAGAGCTAAATGTTGAAACAGGAAAATGGACATCATTGAAAAATATAGCTACAGCTAAATCAACTGCGACATCCTGGGTTGATAAAACTGTTGTGAATGGTGTTAATTACAAATATACTGTTCGTTCAGTAAATGGTAAGGTTTTATCAGGCTATAAGGCAACAGGAGGCTTAATGTTCCTTGAAACTCCAGTGTTATCAGAATGTGTGCCGTCAGTAGAGGGTGTTGTACTAAAATTTGAGCAGAATCCGTCTGCGGAAAGCTATAAGGTTTATCGAAAAACCTTATACACAAACTGGATTTTACTTGAAGAAATAGAAGGAGCCGAGAATACGACCTATACCGATATGGATGTAATAGCAGGCACTGAATATACTTATACTGTAAAAGCGATTAATAAAAACAGTGAAAGTTATTATGATAGAGATGGTATTTCTGTATCATATCCTGATGTTGAGCAATAAAGCTAATATCCCCTTGCACAAGGCAGGGGGATAACTTGATAATGAAGAAAGGTGGAAGTTAATTTTGAAAAGATTTATTTCGCTTATGCTTTGTATTGTGATATGCTTTTCTATAATGAGCACTAATATGCTTATTGCATTTGCGGCGGGTAAAGCTACATCTTTTTTAGAAGTTACTGGTTCCGGGATGAAGGACAGCGAGATTTCATACACAATAAGTCTTAAACCAAATGTAACTAAATTCAGTGGGGCAATTTTAAATATTGAATTTGACCCTACTGTATTAGAACTTAAAAATGCAACACCTGTATTTACACTTGATGAGGATGGAAATACAAAATATAATCTTTATGGAGAGTATGTGCACGGTTTTGTGAGCGGTAGCAATAGAGTGTATTCTGTTGCATATATGAACAATAATGGTGTAACTACAGGAAATAGCGAATATAAGCATTTCTTTAATATTACCTTTAAGGTTATAACTAACGAAAGACCATCAACTACAGTAAAATTCACCTGTAAAGAAATTTTTACTAATGATGATGTTGATAATGATATAAGACCTACAGATGCTCCTCAGGTTTTTAAAGAATTAACATTTTCAACTTTAGATAATCCAATTCTTCGTTCTGCAACACTTTTGGAGAATGGAATCAAATTTGAATGGGATGCAGTCGAGGGTGCTGAAGAGTATTCTGTTTTACGAAAAGCAAGTAATGAAGGTGTCTGGCATACTATAGCTGAGCTTGGTGCTGATGAAACCTCTTATATAGATACAGATGTTGAAAGTGGCGTGAAATATACTTACTCTGCAAAGAGTGGTAATGGCTATGGTGACAGTGGTTTCTATTCTGCTGGTGTAAGCCAGCTTTATCTTGAGGCAGCAACTATTACATCAGTTTCAAATGTAAATAATTCAGTCAGAATTACATGGGGTGCAGTTGGTGGTGCAGAAAGCTATGCAGTTTACAGACAAGACTCAGATAACTCAGAGTGGGCACTTTTAGAAAAAACAGCTTCACAGAAGCTTTATTATGAAGATGAGAGTGTTGCAAGTAATAATACATATAAATATGCAGTTGCAGTTGAAAATGGTCAGGTGTCAACCCAAACTGGCTTAAACAGTGTAAGTCATAGGTTTATGGCTGCTCCTGTTTTTTTAGAGTCAAAAAATATTGAAAACGGAATTAAACTTTCATGGAATTCTGTTGCCGGTGTTACCTCTTATGAGCTTTATCGTAAGCTTAACGCAAATGATGAGTGGCAATTGATTAAATCAACGGATGCTACAGGCTATCTTGATGAAGATGTAACAAACGGCACAACATATATATATTCTCTTAAAACAGTTGGACAGGATGCTTCAAGTAGTATGAATATTGCTGCTACCGTTGCGAGAATTGAAGCACCAGTGATTACTGGTGTCGGTGCTACAGGTGATGGTGTAGATATTACTTGGAATAAAGTGAATGGTGCTACAGGTTATACAATTTATCGCAAAGCTCGCGGTGAAAATGAGTGGCAAGTTGCTGGTAGTGTAGGTACAGGTGCATCCTCATATAAAGATACAACCTTAAATGGTGGGTACTATACTTATGCTGTTGTTGCAACCTTAAACAACACTGAAAGTGCTATGACAATAAGCAACACCGAAATTTATTTCTTGTGCGCACCGAAAAATGTTGTTTTAGAAAATACTAAGACGGGCATTAAAATTTCATGGAGTGGTGCCGATAACGCAGCTAGTTATCAGATAAAACGAAAAGATGCCATTACTGGTGAGGTAATTATATTAGGTGAATCAAAAACACCGTATTTTATGGACGAAACTGTAGAAAATCTCTTGAGTTATGCATATTCCGTAACGGCAATTGATTCGATGGGTGTAAGTAGCGAAAGCAGTGCGTTTACAATAGATTTTTGCAGAGTTGTGTCACCAGAAGTTTTAAGTGCGACACCTGAAACCAATGCCATAACTTTAGTTTGGGATGCAATTAGTGGTGTAGAGTCTTACAATATTTATAGAAAAACTGATGGCAACTGGTCTAAAATTACAACAGTTGGTGCTGATGTTTCAAGCTATAAGGATACGTCTGTTACAAGTGGTATAAGGTACATCTATACAGTTACAGCTGTAAAGAATAATACCGAGAGTTATCTTGTTGACGAAAATTCAAAAAGTGCAACTTATGTAAATAAACCATCAAATTTAAAAGCCTCTTTAACAGCTGCTGGTGTTTCTCTCAGTTGGCAGATTACAGATGATTTAACTAATTTTGTAGTATATAAAAGGGTTAAAGGTAATGCTGAGTGGTCAACTCTTACTAAAACCAATTCTTCTGTTACAACTATTCACGACACAGCTGTTAAAAGTGGTACAACCTATGAGTATGCGATACAGGCTATTTCGAATGATGGTACTTTTACAAGTGGACTTTCTGATATTAAATCAGTAACATTTCTTTCTAAAATAGCAACTGTTAAGGTTTCTAATATAGCTGGTGGTGTCAAGGTTACCTGGTCCGCGGTGAAGGGTGCAAAGAATTACATTGTTTATCGTCGACTTACGGATGGTACATGGAAAACCTTGAAAAAAGTCTCTGCTTCTACACGTAGTTTTACTGATAAAACAGCGGTAAGTAATAAAGAATATTATTATACCGTCAGAGCGGAAGCAAATGGCTACAAAAGTGCATATCAGAATTATCCGATATATCATTTAGCTGCACCGAAAATTACTGGTTTTGATTCTCAGATAGGAAAAGGTATTACAGTTAAATGGTCAAAGGTGGCTGGTGCAACACAATATTATGTTTATAGAAAAACTGGTGATTCCAAGTGGAAAAAAATAGGAACCACCAAGAATTTGCTTTTCCTTGATAAAAATGTAAAACTAGGAACAACATATATCTATATGGTAAAAGCAAATGGTAAAAATGTGACATCAAGTTATTATGCTGATGGTTGGAAGCGTCAATTTACACCAGGCACACCAACAATAACATCTATCTCATCATCTTCAAAGGCGATAACAATAAAATGGGGTAAGGTGAGTGGTGCTACAGGTTACAGACTTTACAGAAAAGCTTCTGGAGATAAAAAATGGACTACAGTAGCAACAATTAAAGGTACATCTTATACTGATAAATCTATAAAAAAGAATGTGAAATACAGTTATACTGTAAAAGCATATAAGGGTAAGGTTTTCTCACCGTATTATAAAAGTTGGTCTGGTGCAGTGCTTTCTGCATCGAGTGTAAAAATAGCTAATGCCTCAACTGGTGTTAAGGTTTCGTGGTCTAAAAATAAAGCGGCTACAAGCTATATTGTTTATCGTGGTACTTATGATGCTGTGAATAAAAAATGGTCTTCATGGAAAAATATGGGGACAATAAAGGCGTCTAAAACATCTTGGGTAGATACAAGTGCGCAAAGTGGTACTACCTACAGATATACAGTGAAAACTGTTTGCGGTAGCTGTAAAAGTTCAGTTAAAGCATCGGCTGGTTTGCTTTATTTAAAAATGCCTAAAGTAACAATTTCAAATGCTTCAAATGGTATTACTGTAAAATGGACTCAAGCTTTACAGTCAAAGGGTTATATTGTTTACAGGGCACAGTATAACACAAAAACAAAGAAATGGTCTTCTTGGGAAACTATGGTAAAAACAAAATCTAGTGCAAATTCCTGGGTAGATAAAAGTATTAAGTCGGGTGTAACGTATAAATATACGGTAAAAGCGTTTTCAGGAAAAACAACATCAACCAATGCTTCTTCAAGTAGTCTCAAATATCTTTCAACCCCACAGCTTGTAAATGCATTCAGAACAGCGGAGGGTATTGTTGTAACATATCAACAGGTTGCTGGTGCAGAGGGTTATAGAATTTATAGGAAAACGGATGACACATCTTGGGCAAAAATTGCAGATGTTAAAGGTAAAGGTACCGTAAACTATACTGATAACACAGTAGATGAAAATACTAGCTATACTTATACGGTAAAAGCTTTTTCTGGTAAACATTTTAGCTATTACGATAAAAATGGCGTAAGCTGTAAATGAAACATAAATAAAAACCGAAAATCACTTTAGTTTAAGTGGTTTTCGGTTTTTATAGTTTTATTGTTTTTTAATTAGTTCACCATTCAATTGTTTTTCTGCCATTTCTTCAATTTCTTCAGGGGTAGCAGTTTTCATGAATTCTGCAAGCTTCGTTCTTTGTTCTTGTAAATCTGCATACATTCTTTCACGCTTGTCAGCTGAAAGTGTGTAGAAGAGTTTTGGCACAATGCCAAGACAGGATGAAATAATCGGAATACCAGTACCAAGAGCAAATATCCACCATTTAGTTTTATCAGTCTGAGTACCGATTTCTTTACCTTGAATATAACCGATTTTGCTCATTACAATATTATTTACACTGCCCATGACAGCTCTTTGAAGTTTAGTAATAAGACTTCTTGAAACACCTATCATAGCTTCGGAACGATAGCCATTTTTCCATTCGCAGTAGTCAAGAGCCTCGTTCTGTATTTCTGCAGGAATAACGCGTCTCAGTCCGTAAACACACATTTCAAAAATTTCTTCTATAGCCATCAAAGGTAGAATAACAGCTTTTTTCTTGAAGTTTTTGTTTATAGAACCTATTCCGAAAACGATAAGCCATAACATATCAGTCCAAGCATCCTCTAAAATCCAGAGAGTCTTTGTTGCAAAACGCCGTCTTAAAGGTTCGACGAAACTGTAACTAATAAATTTAATTGGGAATGCAGGGATACCAACAATCGTTTTCCAGGTTATAGAGCCTATAACATCTATATAGAAGTTTGTTCTGCTAAGACCTATGCTGAATCCTGATAAAAAGTCTGAAAGCATATAAATTAGCATGGGTTTATTATTTATAACCGCTTTAAGACAATGCATTACAGAAGGTTGTTTAATAGATTGAGAAACACGCTCACGGGAGCTTGTTATAAAGAAAAGTGAAAATGAAGCAGAAAGAACGGCACAAGCAATACCGAATACTGAGAAAAGGTTTTGTAACTGCATATTTATTTTTTTGTTTGCTATAAGATCAAATATTATACCGAAAATCTGCTTTGGTAAGTCTTCAACTAAGTGTGAGGTAACATTTGCAAGAGCAATTAACCTTGAACGCTCTAAGGGTTCGGGGGTTATTGTAGCAAGAAAGCCGGTTTTTGCGATTGAAGTAAAAGTCTCGGCGGTTTCTGTAATTATGCTCATTGCGAAATAGAAAAGCCACTTAGGCAGGTGGGTTGCAGCAGTATTTGGGAATATAAAAGGAATTAACCACATACAAAGCCCTATAATGGTTAAAGGAATTTCACCAAAAAGAACATAGGGCTTGAATTTGCCCCAGCGCGTTCTTGTTCTATCAACGGTAACACCTATAAAAGTGTCGTTTATTGAGTCCCAGATAGTTGCAACAATATTCTGAATGGCAAGGTATCCGAAATCAATTTTTACAACGTCATATATAAAACGTTCTTTATAATCATTGATATTAAGACTCGCACCTATATCGTTTAAAATATAAGCAAAGGTTTCACGCCTTCCTACATATCGCATAGGTTTATTAATATCATAAGTCTGTGTATTTTCTGTATTCATAGTTTCACTCCTTTTAACAAGGGGGGTTCAAAGCTTCAAAAATCGCTTCAATAGTATTTTCTTCTGCTTCAATATAATGCTCTTTCAATCTCATGTGCTCTAAATAATGAGCATCTGAGCCTGAAAGTATTTTCAATTCATTCAAGTGAGGATATTGTTTTTTTAAGGTGTCAAGATTATCGGTGTCTGCAACCTCTGCACAGTTAAAATTGAAGGAATTGTCGATTGTACCTAAGTTTGAAATTATGCTGTAAGAGTTTCTGTCGATATGTGCAGGGTAACAAATTCCACCGTAATCAGCAACAATGCTGACAGCATCGTTTGTACTTATAGAAGAAGCAGTGATAAGTAAGGTGTGTTCAAAGCCTAAAATGTTATCGTTTTTGTCAAAAACGAGTTGTTCACCAAAAACGGTTGGCTTGTTTCTTATAGGTGGTAAGGTTGAATGCACATATTCACAAAATTTATTTGCCATTCTTAAATTTGAAAAAAGGCATACAATGTGAACTTCTTCAGCAGTACAAAGTTCCATACCGGGAATTACGGTAAGACCTATTTCTTTACCGGCTTCCATAACCGCTTTACAATTGAGTGTAGAGTTATGGTCGGTTAAAGCTATGACATCCAAATCGTAAAGCTTTGCCATATTTACAATGTTGTTTGGTGTCATTTCATTATCTCCACAAGGACTTAAGCCTGAGTGAATGTGAAAGTCATAGTAGAGCTTCATTGTAATTTAGAAAACTCCGATGCAATTTCGTAAGAATTTTTGTCAGTTGTAAGAATTATAACACCATTTTCATCTGCTTTTTGTTTTGCATTATCATCAAGTGGTGCATTTTCTGTGAGAACAATACAAGCAACGTCAGTGAGTACGGCAACACCAACTGAATTGACGTTACCCATAACTGTAAGCCATATGTTACCTTCTTCTGCTCTTGACATAACCCAACTTAAAAGGTCACCGCAATAGCACCCGTCTATTTCTCTGCTATCAGCATTTGCTTTGTTGCAAAGGAATGTCAAATTTAATTTTTCGCTTAAATCTTTTACTGTCAAAATAATCACCTAATTATTATCGTTATCATCATTTGTTTCTCTGAATGGTGCTGGAATAAGACTTTCGAAAGTTTCGCCGTTCTGCATTTGTGCAAGATTTTGTTTCATTCTGAAAACACAGTCGTCCTCTTTTGCAAAACCACGAACAATGTCTTCGGCAAGGCAACGGCAACCAGGGGTGCCACAAGTGCCACAATCAAGACCAGGGAAAACTTCTAAAAGTTCATTCATACGCTTCATTCTTATCATAGCCTCTGCGACGTTATCGGCTAATTTCATAACGTCATCGCAAGGCTCTAAGTCGCCATCTATAAAGAAATAATCAGGGATTTCTTCTGATGGAAGAGTGTTACAGGAAACAGGAGCGTATTTTCTTAATTTTCTGAGTCTTGTTTTTGCTATGTATGGGTTTTCAGAAGTAAGACAACCGCCCACACACCCACCTTGACAAGCATTGAGCTCAATAAAATCAATTGAGTCTAGAGTACCTGTTTCAACTTCTTCTAAAATCTTCATACAGTTTTCAATACCGTCTGCATGAAGTGTGTTATCGTTAAGAATACCCGATGTCTCACCGCCACTTGATGCCCAACTCATACCAATGATGCCAGAGTTTTGTTCTGCATCGGGGATATCGTATCTGTCACCTTTTTCCATAATCTTGACGAGAACAGGGTAAATATCATTAATACCAACTGCACCGTCAACGTTTGATTTTTCTACACCTAAAGGATTTTTAAATGAAGTTATTTTTGCAGGGCAAGGTGAAATAAAGAAAACACCGATTTCCTGTGGTTTTAAGCCTGTTTCTTTAACTGCTTTTTCACGTGCAAGTCTTGCGGCTAATTCTACCGGAGAATTTATCGGCAAAAGATTTTCTAATAAATCAGGGAAACGTACTCTTATAAGGCGTACAACTGCAGGGCAGGCTGATGAAATAACAGGTAACTTTAATTTATTCTCTTTCATCATAAACCTTGTTGCTTCTGAAACTAATTCAGCTGCTGCGGCAACTTCAAAAACAGCATCAAAACCTAAAAGTGGTAACGCTCTTAATATAGGAGTAGCATTCTCTAAATTGTTGAATTGTGCATAAAGTGCAGGGGCAGGAAGTGCTATTCTGTATTTGTAATCTACTATTTGTGATAATGAGTCACGACTTATATATTTTGCGTGATGTGGGCAAACTCTTACACATTCGCCACAATCAATACAACGCTCATTAATAATATGGGCTTTACCAGCACGAACTCTTATTGCCTGAGTCGGACAACGCTTGATGCAGTTTGTACAGCCTTTGCATTTATCTTTATCAAGTCGTACTGAATGGAAATATGCGTTCATAATAAAACTTTAACCTTCCAATAATTCTTAATCTATTTTACAAAAACTTTTAAGTGAATTGTAGTACCAACACCGACTTTTGTATCAATAACCATTTCGTCAGTATATTTTTTTATGTTAGGGAGACCCATACCAGCACCAAAGCCTAATTGGCGTACGTTTTCAGGTGCGGTTGAAAAGCCTTCTTTCATAGCAAGAGAAACGTCAGGTATACCAGGACCTTCGTCGATTAAATCAAGTGCAATACATTCTGGGGTGATTTCAACATCAATAACGCCACCACCAGCGTGTATTACCATATTGATTTCACCCTCGTAAACGGCAATAGCAACGTTTCTTACTATTTCATTAGGAAAACCAAGACCTTTTAATTCACGCTTGATTTTGCCTGAAGCTTCACCAGCACAAGTGAAGTCGTTACCACTTACATCATAATGAAGTTTAATTGATTCCATCAGATACCGCTGCCTCCTTTAAGACCATTCTGGTAAAGAAGACCGCAAGCGGTGAACATTTCTAATTCGCTTCTTAAAAGAACTATGTCACGCTCAGTTGCAAGGTCAATCATATCTATACTCGGTTTTTTGCCTCGTACAAAAACAATGCATTTCATATCCATCATTTCAGCAGTTCTTATAACCTGTGGATTAACAAGGCCAGAAAGAAGAACGGCTTGTTCTTTAACGAATGCTAACACGTCACTCATCATATCACTGCCACAAGCGGTGAAAACTTCGCTTTCTAATAAATCTGCTCCGCAAACAAGCTCGGCTTTAAGTATGCTTTGAATTTCAGAAATCTTCATATAGACCTCTCCAATTTCTAAATTAATTATTATATATATTTTAACATAATAAAAACTATTATTCTATTGGAAAAAACATCTAAAAATTGACGTAAAAGATGGGTATATCGTTTAAAGATACAAAAAATAATACCTCTTTTTTATGCAAAACAGAAAAATGTTAAAAAAATATCAATTCGAGGAAAAAAGTGCAGTTTTTCTATGGACTTTTTTGTCGTAAATTGATATAATTATAGAGTATGTATGTGGTGAAATGCCACTTTATATAGTTTCAATTTTTGAAATGGAGGAATTATTAATGCTTAAAAAAATCAGTAGCATACCTTTCAAAGGTACTCCTGAACAAAAAGCAAAGCTTGATGCTGTAATTGCAGAATGCAAAGATGACAAAAGTCAGCTTATGCACGTAATGCAAGAAGCACAAGGCATTTATGGTTATTTGCCAAGAGAAGTTCAAGTTATGATTGCTGAAGGTATGGATGTTCCACTTGAAAAAGTTTACGGCGTTGCAACCTTCTATGCACAATTCTCACTTTCACCAAAGGGTGAGTATGACATTTCTGTTTGTCTTGGTACAGCTTGTTACGTTAAAGGTTCACAACAAATTCTTGATAAAATCAGTGAGGTTTTAGGAATCGGTGCAGGTGAATGTACAGAAGATGGTAAATTCTCGCTTGAAGCATGTCGTTGCATCGGTGCTTGCGGTCTTGCACCTGTTTTCACAATCAACGGTGAGGTTTATGGTAAGGTTACTGCAGATGATATTCCTGGTATCCTTGCAAAATATATGAACTAATGAGAGAACTCTCACTTAATATTCTTGATATTGCACAAAACTCAATATCTGCAGGCGCTTCACTTACTGAGATTGTCGTGGATGAAAATACAAAAGATAAAACGCTTTTAATTGGAATTTATGACAATGGCTGTGGAATGACCGAAGAACAGGTCAAAAGTGTAATAGACCCATTCTTTACAACAAGAACAACCAGAAAGGTTGGTATGGGAATTCCGCTTTTTAAAATGTCCTGTGAGCAGACTGGTGGAAAGTTTACTATTGAGTCAGAAAAGGGTGTAGGTACAAAAATTAATGCTCTTTATAAAACAGACAGCATTGATTTTACACCTTTAGGCGATATAGCTTCTACTATTGTGACAATAGTTTCAATGAATGCTGATAAAGAATTTTTATATAGACGTGTTTTAGATGATAAAGAATTTATTTTCTCTACAGTCGAAATAAAGAAAATTCTTGATGGTGTACCGCTTTCGGAACCATCAGTTATGAATTGGATAGAAGAATATTTAAACGAACAATATAACGAATTATTGAAAGGATGACTTTTATGAAATCTCTTGAAGAGTTACTTGCTATAAAAGAAAAAGCTCAGGCACAGCTTGCTGCTCGTGATGCTGATGGTAACGATGGTATCAGAGTTGTTGTAGGTATGGCTACTTGCGGTATTGCAGCAGGTGCACGTCCTGTTTTAAAAGCACTTGTTGATGAAGTTGCAAAGAGAAATGTTCAACACGTTTCTGTTACACAGACAGGCTGCATTGGTATGTGCCAGTATGAACCAATCGTAGAAATTTTTGAACCAGGTAAAGAAAAGGTTACTTATGTTCAGATGACTGCTGAAAAAGCACAAAAGGTTGTAGCTGAACATCTTGTAAACGGCAAACCTGTTGTTGAATACACAGTTGGCGCTGTGACTAAATAAGAGAAGGAGAGAGATTTATGTATCGTGCCCACGTTCTCGTTTGTGGTGGTACAGGTTGTACTTCAAGCCACAGTGGCGAACTTATAGATGCGCTTAATGAAAACATTAAGGCTAAGGGTCTCGAAGACGAAATTCAGGTTGTAAGAACTGGTTGTTTCGGTCTTTGCGCTTTAGGCCCAATTATGATTGTTTATCCTGAAGGATGCTTCTATAGTGAAGTTAAAGTTGAAGATATTCCAGAAATCGTTGAAGAACATCTTCTTAAAGGTCGTATTGTTAAAAGACTTCTTTACAGTGAAACAGTTACAGAAGAAGCTGTTAAGCCTTTAAATGAAACAAACTTCTATAAAAAGCAACACAGAGTTGCACTTAGAAACTGCGGTGTTATTAACCCAGAAGATATTACAGAGTATATTGCATATGACGGTTACCGTGCACTTGCAAAAGCTCTTACAGAAATGACTCCTGATGAAGTTATTCAGACTGTTATTGATTCAGGTCTTCGTGGCCGTGGTGGCGGTGGCTTCCCTACAGGTAGAAAATGGAGCTTTACTGCTGCTAATAAAGCAGACCAGAAATACGTTGTATGTAATGCCGACGAAGGTGACCCAGGTGCATTTATGGACCGTTCAGTTCTTGAAGGTGACCCACACTGTCTTGTTGAAGCTATGACAATCTGCGGTTATGCTACAGGCGCAACAGAAGGTTACGTTTACGTTCGTGCTGAATACCCAATTGCTGTTCAGAGACTCCAAAAGGCTATTGACGATGCTCGTGAATATGGTCTTTTAGGTAAAAATATCTTTAATTCAGGCTTTGACTTTGATTTGTTCATCCGTCTTGGTGCTGGTGCATTCGTTTGCGGTGAAGAAACTGCTCTTATGACATCTATTGAAGGTAATCGTGGTGAACCACGTCCTCGTCCTCCATATCCTGCAGTTAAAGGTCTCTTTGGCAAACCAACAACTGAAAACAACGTTGAAACTTTTGCTAATATTCCACAGATTATTCTCAACGGTGCAGAATTCTTTAACTCAATGGGTACTGAAAACAGTAAGGGTACTAAAGTTTTCGCATTAGGTGGTAAAATTAATAACACAGGTCTTGTTGAAGTTCCAATGGGTACTACTCTTCGTGAAATTGTTGAAGATATCGGTGGCGGTATTCCTAATGGTAAAAAATTCAAGGCTGCACAGACTGGTGGTCCTTCAGGCGGATGTCTTCCTGCAGACTTACTTGATATTGAAATTGACTATGATAACCTCGTTGCTAAAGGTGCAATGATGGGTTCAGGCGGTCTTATCGTTATGGACGAAGACGACTGTATGGTTGACATTGCAAAATTCTTCCTTGAATTTACAGTTGATGAGTCTTGCGGTAAATGTACTCCTTGCCGTGTTGGTACAAGAAGACTTCTTGAAATTCTTGAAAAAATCACAAGCGGTAAAGGTACAATGGAAGACCTCGACAGAATGGAAAAACTTTGTAACTACATCAAAGAAAACTCACTCTGTGGTCTTGGTCAGACAGCTCCAAACCCTGTTCTTTCTACATATCAACGCTTTAAAGATGAATATATTGCTCACGTTGTTGATAAGAAATGCCCAGCAGGTGTTTGTAAAGACCTTGTTTCATTCTCTATTGATAAAGATAAATGTATTGGTTGCGGTATCTGTGCTAAAAACTGCCCTGTTGAAGCAATTACAAGAACAGATTATATCGCTCCTGGTCACAAATTAGCATCATTCACAATCGACACAGACAAGTGCGTAAAATGTGGCGTTTGTATGGGTAACTGTAAGCCAAAGGCTATAAAAAAGTAAGGAGGAACTGATGATGGAAAATTTAGTTAATATTAAAATCAATGGCTTCGACTATCAAGTTCCTGCCGGAAGTACAATTCTCGAAGCAGCACACAGTGCAGGTATTGAAATTCCTACACTTTGCTATCTTAAAGATATTAATGCTATTGGTGCATGTCGTATTTGTGTAGTTGAAGTTAAAGGTGCAAGAAGCCTTGTTGCATCTTGTGTATTCCCAGTTAACGAGGGTATGGAAATCTTCACAAATACACCAAAAGTAATTGAATCAAGAAAAACAACTCTTGAACTTATCCTTTCAACACACAAAAAAGAATGTCTTTCTTGTGTAAGAAGCGGTAACTGCGAACTTCAACAGCTTTGTAAAGATTATGGCATTGAAGACGCTAATAAATATGATGGCGCATTCATTAACTACGCTATTGATGACTCAGCAACTCATATGTACAGAGATAACGAAAAATGTATTCTCTGCCGTCGTTGCGTTGCAGCTTGTGAAAAGCTTCAGGGTATCTCTGTAATCGGTGCAAATGCTCGTGGCTTTGATACACACATCGGCTCAGCATTTGAATACAATCTTAATGATGTTGCTTGTGTATCTTGCGGTCAATGTATCACAGCTTGTCCTACAGGTGCTCTTTCAGAAAGAGATGATACAGCTAAAGTGTTTGATGCTATTAACGACCCAACAAAGCACGTTATTGTTCAGACTGCTCCTGCAGTTCGTGTTGCACTCGGTGAAGAATTCGGCAAAGAAATGGGCACAATCGTTACAGGTAAAATGGTTTCTGCTCTTAAAATGCTTGGCTTTGATAAAGTATTTGATACAAACTTCACAGCTGACCTTACAATTATGGAAGAAGCAACAGAATTCCTTGAGAGATTTGAAAAGAAAGAAAATCTTCCTTTAATCACATCTTGCTCACCAGGTTGGATTAAATTCTGCGAACATTATTACCCAGAATTTATTCCTAATCTTTCATCTTGTAAATCACCACAAGGTATGTTCGGCTCAGTTGCAAAAACATACTATGCTGAAAAAATGGGTATCGACCCTAAAGATATCTATGTTGTATCTGTTATGCCTTGTACTGCAAAGAAATTTGAAGCAGAAAGACTTGACCACACAGCAGTTAAAGGTCTTGCTGATATTGATGCTTCAATTACAGTAAGAGAGCTTGCAAGAATGATTAAAAAAGCAGGTATCAACTTCAACAACATTCCTGATGCAGAATTTGATGCACCATTTGGACTTGGTTCAGGTGCTGGTACAATCTTCGGTGCAACAGGTGGCGTTATGGAAGCTGCTCTTCGTACAGCTTATGAAGTTGTTACAAATAAAGAACTTCCTGACTTTGATGCATTCAAAGACGTTCGTGGCGTTGAAGGCGTTAAAGAAGCAACATATAATCTTGATGGTGCTGAAATTAACGTTGCAGTTTGCTCAGGTCTTGCAAATGCAAAAACAGTTCTTGATATGGTTAAATCTGGCGAAAAGAAATATGACTTCATTGAAGTTATGGCTTGCCCAGGTGGTTGTGTAAACGGTGGTGGTCAACCAATCGTTCCAGCTTCTGTTAAGAACTTTACAGACGTTAGAGCCGCTCGTGCAGCTGGTCTTTATAACGACGATAAAAACCTTAAAATCAGAAAATCACACGAAAATCCTGATGTTAAGGCTGTTTATGACGAATATTTTGAAAAACCAGGTAGCCACAAGGCTCACGATATTCTTCATACAGGCTATATTACAAGAGCAAAATATTAATTCGGAATGCGTAATTCGTAATTCGGAATTAGAATGAATTAAATTATCCTATCATTTCATTTTTGGAATGATAGGATTTTTTGCCTTTTGAGTTGCAAGAATCTATGTTTTGTGGTATATAATATAGTTATTAAAATAAAAGGAAAATAGTTAATGGAACTTTACGAAAACGAACAAAAACAAGAAACTGCTGTTTTGGTTTCAGTTGATACAGGTGAATTTGATGTTGACTCGTCACTTTTAGAGTTAGCGGAGCTTACAAAAACTGCCGGTGCAGAGGTAATAGGTGAAATAACTCAGAAAAGAGAGGCGCCAGATTCTGCCACATATATTGGTAAAGGTAAGTTAGAAGAGCTTTCTGAATTTTGTGAAATGAATCAGCCAGATTTAATTATAGTTGACGGCGAACTTTCACCATCTCAGCAACGCAATATTGAAAATATAACCGACGTAAGAGTAATTGACAGAACTACTTTAATTCTCGATATTTTTGCTATGAGAGCGTTAAGCGGTGAGGGTAAGTTACAGGTTGAATTAGCACAATTAAAATATACATTACCACGCCTTTCTGGTAAGGGTTTAGCTCTTTCTCGTCTTGGTGGTGGTATTGGTACCCGTGGTCCTGGTGAAACAAAGCTTGAAACAGACCGCCGTCACATCAGAAGAAGAATTTCTGCTTTAGAGGCTAATTTAAAGGAGCTTGACGAGAGAAGAAGTCGTTATAGAGCAAGACGAAAAAAAGAGGGTACTGTAACAGTCGCACTTGTTGGTTACACAAATGCGGGTAAATCTACTCTTATGAATAAATTAACTGATGCTGGTGTTCTTGCTGAAAATAAACTTTTTGCTACTCTTGACCCTACTGCAAGAGCTTTGACTTTGCCGGATGGCAACACAGTTCTTCTTATAGATACTGTTGGATTTATTCGTCGTTTGCCACATAAATTGGTTGAGGCGTTTAAGTCGACTCTTGATGAAGCTGTTGATGCCGATGTTATTTTAAATATCTGTGATGCTTCTTCAGATGAATGTGCAGAGCATTTCAGAGTTACAAACGAGCTTCTTTCTGAGCTTGGCTGTCAGGATAAACCGATTATTACTGTTTTAAATAAAAGCGATATTGCTTCACCTGATAATATTCCAATTATTTCTAATGCAGTAAGAATTTCTGCTTTGAGTGGTAAAGGTACAGATGAATTATTAGAGCGAATTGCAAAGGCTTTGCCACCAACAAGAAAAAGAGTAAAAATGCTTTTGCCATTCAGCAAAGGCGGTGCGGCGGCAGAAATAAGAAAAACAGGTGTTATTCATAGTGAAGAATACGTTGCAGACGGGCTTCTTTTAGATGCTACTGTTGAAATGTATACTTTAGAAAAATACAAGGAATTTATATTAGAAGAGTAAAATGAAAATATTATTTGAAGATAACGAAGTTGTTGTTTTAGTTAAGCCTGTTGGTGTTCCGAGCGAGACAACTAAGAATGGCGAAAGAGGTATTTTAGATTTATTAAAAGAACAACACGGCTTAAAAGATGTTTACCTTTTACACCGTCTTGACAGAAACGTCGGCGGTGTAATGGTTTTTTCTAAAACTAAAAAAAGTGCCGCTCATATCTCAAAGCAGATACAAGAGAACACTTTTAAGAAAACGTACCTTGCAATTGCAGATGGCATAATAGAAGAAAAACAAGGTATTTATAAAGATTTGCTTTTTAAAGATTCTTCTAAAAACCGTTCTTACGTTGTGAAAAGAATGAGAAAAGGTGTTAAAGAAGCATCTTTAGAATACGTAGTTTTAAATGAAAATAATAATAAATCTTTAGTGAAAGTCACGTTACATACAGGCAGAACTCACCAGATAAGAGTGCAGTTTTCATCACGAAAAACACCACTTACGGGCGATATTAAATATGGCAGTAAAGATAGAAATTGTGATATTGCATTGTTTTCACATTCAATTACTTTTAATCATCCTGTTACAAATGAACTATTGACATTTACTGCATTACCTAATAAAATAAATTATCCTTGGAAACTGTTTGAAAGCGTGATATAAATGGGTGAAATATTAACATCCTTCAGTGGTGTTATAGTTAATACAATTACTGTTCTTATCGGTAGTGGTGTCGGTCTTCTTTTGAAAAAAGGAATTCCAGAAAGACTTAATAAGGCTGTTATGACAGCTATTGGTCTTTGTACTATTGCTATAGGCGTTACTGGTATTATGAAAGGGCAAAATCAGCTCGTTATGATTTTGTCTATGGTTTTTGGTACAATAGTTGGTACTCTTATAGATATTGATAAAAGACTCGAAAGCCTTGGCGATAAGTTAGCCAAAAAAAGTAAATCAAATGAAAATACATTTTCACAAGGCTTTGTTACAGCTTCACTTCTTTTTTGCGTTGGTGCTATGACTATTGTCGGCTCTATGAATGCAGGTATTTTGGGCGATAATCAGATGCTTTATACTAAATCTGTTCTTGATTTGATTTCATCAAGTATGTTAGCCGCCTCTTTGGGCTTTGGCGTTATGTGTGCCTCAGCTTTTGTTCTTGTTTTTCAGGGGGCATTGGTTGCACTCTCTATGATGCTTGGCTCATTCTTAAGTGATTTTGCAGTTGCCGAGCTTATATGCGCAGGTTCAGTTATGATTACCGCCTTGGGACTTAATCTTATAGGTGTAACAAAAATTAAGGTTGCGAACCTTTTGCCAGGACTTATATTCGTACCAGTGTTTTGCTTTTTATTTGATTTGATTGGTTTCTGATATAGGAATTAGGAATTAGAGCTTCGCAATAAATCAAATTACCCTATCATTCAAAGCTGGTTTTAAAATCAACCTGAAATGATAGGGTAGTTCTATTTTACAACATCTATTTCCTGTTTCCTAGTTCCTAGTTCCTTTTTTTATCGCCTCAAATGATTTGTCACTTATAACGTGTTCAATTCTGCAGGCATCTTCTGTTGCGGTTTCTTCGTCAACACCCAAAGACATTAAAAATTCTGAAATTATAGTGTGGCGTTCAAACATTTTTTTTGCAGTTTCTTCACCGCTTTTTGTAAGTGTTAAATAACCCTCTTTGCTTACGTTAATAAAACCATTGTTTTTTAAAAGATTTACCGCTCGTGAAACACTTGGCTTTGAGTAGCCCATATATTCACAAACGTCAATAGAACGTACAGAGTCGCTTTTCTGATTTAATAAATATATCGTTTCAAGATACATTTCGCCAGATTCCTTTAAAGCCATAGTTTCACCCCTTTGTAACTTTAGTTAAGAATAACATATTTAACAAAAAAAATCAAGAAAATAATAAGCTCAGTAGGTTAATTTAACAAAATGAAAATTTTGTTAAAAAACTGTCAGAAAAATGGTTGACAAATTCTGGGCGGAGTGATATTATATTGACAGTTAGCAGAGGCTAATTGATTTTTTAGCCTTCAAGTTACCTTATGCTAACTAATATAATCCGATTCGGGTGATATTATGAATTTAACTGTTGCTGAAGAGGGTAAAGAGTATATCATCAAGGCTATTGAAACTGATGATGAAGAAATGGATGCATTTCTTTTCTCTTTAGGTTGTTATGAGGGTGAGCCTATTACAGTTATTTCTCACCTTAAAGGTGGTTGTGTTGTTTCTATTAAAGATGGCAGATACAATATCGACAACCTTTTAGCAGAAGCTATTATTATTTAACAACAGATAATTTACCGTCGTAAAGACGGTTAATTTTCCATCTTGCAGTTAGCAATAGGTAACTCGGAAACAGATGAACACAGGAGGAATGAAAATGAGAATCGCTTTAACAGGTAACCCTAATAGCGGTAAAACAACAATGTATAACGCCCTTACAGGTGCTAACGAAAAGGTTGGTAACTGGGCAGGCGTTACAGTTGAAAAGAAAGAGCACAGTATAAAGAAAGGTTTTTATTCAGGTAGTGAAGAATTAATTGCGGTTGACCTTCCGGGTGCTTACTCAATGTCACCTTTTACATCTGAGGAATCTATTACAAGTAGTTATGTTAAAGAAGAAAACCCAGACGTTATTATTAACATTGTTGATGCTACAAACTTAAGCCGTAGCCTTTTCTTCACAACTCAGCTTCTTGAACTCAATATTCCTGTTGTTGTAGCACTTAATAAAAGTGACGTTAACGCAAAAAAAGAAAATAAAATTGATGCAGAGAAGCTTTCTAAAAAATTAAACTGTCCTGTGTTTGAAACAATTTCTACATCTTCAAATGGCTTAGATGCAGTTGTAAAAGCAGCAGTTGAAGCGGCAGGTAAAGGTCAGTATGCACCTTACACACAAGGTAATATTGATTTAACTGACAAAGCACAAGTAGTTGAAGCTGACAGAAAACGTTTTGCATTCGTAAACGGAATTGTTAAAGAAGTTGAAACAAGAAAGGTTTTCACTAAAGATAAGAATTTCCAGGATAAAATCGATGCAGTTCTCACTAATAAATGGGTTGGTCTTCCAATCTTTGCAGTTGTTATGTTCTTGGTTCTCTGGATTTCACAATATGGTCCTGGTGTATGGATTGCGGATTTATTAGTTGGCTGGTTAGAAGTCGGTCAGGAATGGATTGGTGGACTTCTTGAGAATGCAAACCCATTACTCTCAGCTCTTTTAGTTGATGGTGTTATAGGTGGTGTAATTGCGGTTATCGGTTTCTTACCACTTGTTATGGTAATGTATTTCCTTATAGCACTTCTTGAAGATTGTGGATATATGGCTCGTGCATCAGTAGTTTTAGACCCGATTTTCAAAAAGGTTGGTCTTTCTGGTAAATCTATTATCCCATTCGTAATTACAACTGGTTGTGCAGTTCCTGGTGTTATGGCTTGTAGAACAATCCGTAACGAGCGTGAGCGCAGAGCGACTGCTATGCTCGCACCATTTATGCCATGCGGTGCAAAGCTTCCTGTTATTGCACTTTTCTCAGGTGTATTTTTCGGTGATGCAAAATGGGTTGGTCCTGTTATGTATTTCGCTGGTATCGTACTTATTTTCCTTGGTGCATTACTTGTTAATAAGGTTGCAGGGTACAAAGTAAGAAAATCATTCTTTATTATCGAGCTTCCTGAATATAAAGCTCCAAGCCTTGTAAGAGCATTTAAATCAATGTGTAGTCGTGGCTGGGCTTACATTGTTAAGGCTGCTACAATCATTCTTCTTTGTAATACTTTGGTTCAGATTATGCAAACGTTCACATGGAAATTCCAGCTTGCAGAAACTGCAGATGCTTCAATTTTAGCAAGTATTGCTTCACCATTTGCTTATGTTCTTATTCCTGTTGTTGGTGTTCTTTCATGGCAATTAGCAGCAGCGGCTGTTACAGGCTTTATTGCAAAAGAAAACGTTGTTGGTACTCTTGCAGTGTGCTTTAGCATTACAAACTTTATAAATGTTGATGAACTCGTTTTAGAGGGTGGCGCTTCAGAGGTTGCTGCAACAATGGGTCTTACAGCTTCAGCGGCTTTAGCTTACCTTATGTTTAATCTTTACACTCCGCCTTGCTTTGCAGCACTTGGTGCTATGAATGCAGAAATGAAGAGTGCAAAATGGCTTTGGGGTGGTATTGCACTTCAGTTAGGCACAGGCTTTACAGTCGGTTTCCTTGTTTACCAGATTGGTACACTTATTACAACTGGTGCAGTTGGCAGAGGCTTCTTAGGTGGCTTAATTGCAGTATTGGCATTTGTTGCGGTTCTTGTTGTTCTTATTATCAGAGCAAACAAGAGAATTGAAGTTCAGTATTCTTTAAAGGCTAAAGAGAAAGCTACAAAATAATTTAGTTTATTTATAGGAGTAAAATATGGAAAACTTTATCATTATAGCAGTTCTTGTAGTGGTATTAGGTGCGGCTCTTGGCTATGTGATAAAAGCCAAAAAGCGTGGCGAAAAATGCATCGGGTGCCCACATTCTAAAACTTGTAACTCAAAGAATTGCAATTGTAATTAATTCGTAATGCATAATTCGGAATTAAAGGGTCTGCGACGCTATTATAATTAAATATTATTTAGAAATGAATTTATCCTATCATTTTTAGTTGATGTTAAAACCAGCTTTAAATGATAGGATAAACTATATTTTATTCTGTTATAATTATAATCAAACGCGAAGCGTTTCCGATAATTACGCATTCCGAATTAGTCGAACTCCGTTAATTCCATCGGGTTATTCAACAAATACGTCGCACCAGCTTCGGTTAATTCTTTAACCTCGCCTAAACCAAATAGTGCACCGGCAGAGTCAAGCTCTGTGGCTTTTGCACCATCTATATCGTAAAATCTGTCGCCAATCATTAAGCAATCTTCTTTTGGCGGATTGCCGAAATGCTCTAAAACATTGTTTATTAAATCTTCTTTGCTTGAATGTGTTTTATCAAAACTCTCAGCAGAAACATAATCGTAATAATCAAAAATTCCAAGATGTTTTGAGATTTCATCAACAAATTGCTTCGGCTTTGATGATGCAATAGCAATTTTTTTGCCCTTATCTTTTAATGCTTTAAGCATTTCAGGTACACCATCATAAACAACAGATTCAGCACAACCTTTTACTTTATAGCGCTCTCGGTATTTTGCAACGAGCCAGTTTGATTCTTCGTCATTCACACCATAAATGTGCTTAAATGAATGAAAAAGTGGAGGGCCTATAAAATAACGAAGCTTTTCTCGGTCATTTTCTTCAATGCCGAATTCTTTCAAAGCGAAAATAATAGAATTATAAATGCCCTCTGAAGAATCAACTAATGTTCCATCAAAATCAAAAATGTAATATTTATATTCTTTCATTTTAATCACCGCTATTTATTTTACTTGCAAATCTTTGAAAAGTAAATAGTATTATAAGAATTTTAATCTGTTGTTGAAAAAAATAAAAAAATGTAGTAATATGTAGGTTATCCTATTTTTGATTGGAGTAATAAAAATGTCTTGCGAATTAAAGACACAAATTAAAAATATTATTGAAAAATATAACAATCCATCTGAAAGTCTTATTGCAATTTTGCAGGAGGTTCAGGCGCTTGTAGGCTATATTTCAGAAGAAAGTGTAAAATACATAACTGAATTAACAGGTATCAGTAGCAGCAAAATCTTAGGCGTTGCTTCATTTTACGCTGGTTTCCGCCTTAAACCTATTGGTAAATATAGAATAATGGTTTGTATGGGTACAGCGTGTCACGTTAATGGTGGCGAAAGAGTTGCTGATACTTTAAGAAGAACTTTAGGTATTGAAGCAGGCGATATTACAGAAGATGGACTTTTCTCCTGGGAAGAGGTTGCTTGTCTTGGTTGTTGCAGTATTTCACCTGCTATGATGATAAATGATACAGCTTACGGCAAATTAACGAGTGAAAAGGTAGTAGAAATATTAGAGTCTATAAAAGAACAGGAGGCAACAAAATGAGATTTTTATTAGGCTATGGCTCATGTGGTATTGCCTCGGGGGCAGATTTTGTTCTTGAAGGACTTAATGAAGTATTAAAGGGTACTGAATACTCTGTTGAAAAAGTAGGTTGTAATGGTCTTTGCTTCGCAGAGCCAATTGTTGAAGTTATTGATGATGACGGTAATAGCACACTTTACGGCAGACTTAATAAAGAAACTGCAAAAGCTCTTGCAGAAAGTGTTTTAAAAGGTAGTTTGCCAGAAGAAAATAAGTTTACAGAAGATGAACTTAACTTTTTAAATAGCCAGAAAAGAATTGTTCTTTCGGGTTGTGGTAAGGTTGACCCTGAAAGTATTGAGTCATATATTTCTTTTGGTGGCTACAATGCATTTAAAAAAGCACTCGAGATTGGTTCAGATAAAATAATTGAAGAAATTAAAATTTCGGGACTTCGTGGCAGAGGTGGCGCAGGCTTCCCTACACATTTTAAATGGCAATCTGCAAAGAACTCACAGTCAGACGAAAAATACGTTGTTTGTAATGCTGACGAGGGTGACCCTGGTGCATTTATGGATAGAGCCGTTTTAGAGGGTGACCCACACAGAGTTCTTGAGGGTATGATGATTGCAGGGTTAGCTATTGGTGCTAAAATGGGTATTATATATGTTCGTGCAGAATATCCTTTAGCAGTTAAGCGTTTACAGTTGGCAATTAACGAATTAAGAGAGAAAAAACTCTTGGGTGAAAACATTTTAAATAGTGGTTTCAGCTTTGATTTTTCAATTATGATGGGTGCAGGCGCATTCGTTTGTGGTGAAGAAACTGCACTTTTAGCTTCTTTAGGTGGCAACAGAGGTATGCCTGTTACAAAACCACCATTCCCGGCACAAAAGGGCTTCAGGAAGCAACCAACTAATATAAATAACGTTGAAACCTTTGCAAATGTTTCGTGGATTATTGAAAATGGTGGTAGTGCATTTGCAGAAATGGGTACAGAAAACAGCAAGGGCACTAAGGTATTCGCTTTAGCGGGTAGAGTAAAACGTGGTGGTCTTGTTGAAGTGCCTATGGGTATCACTATTGAAAAAATCGTGTTCGATATCTGCGGTGGTATTATAAATGATGCCGAGGTTAAGGCTGTTCAGATGGGTGGCCCGTCTGGTGGTTGTATTCCAAAAGACTTATTATCTACACCAATTGAATACGAAAGTATAGCAAAAACAGGTGCTATTATGGGTTCAGGTGGTATGGTCGTTATGGACGAAAACACCTGTATGGTAGATATGGCAAAATTCTTTATGGATTTCACAAGTAAAGAAAGCTGTGGTAAATGCGTGCCTTGTAGAATCGGTACTACACGTATGCTCGAAATATTAGAAAGAATAGTAAAAGGTGATGGTGAAGAGAGTGATATTGATACTCTCATAGAGCTTGCTGAGAGCATTAAGGTAGGTGCGCTTTGTGGTCTTGGTAATTCTGCGCCAAACCCTGTTCTTACTACTATTAAGTATTTCAAAGATGAATATTTAGCACATATAAATGAGAAGAAGTGTCCTGCTAAAAAATGCACAGCACTTATAAGCTACACTATCGATGAATCACTTTGTAAGGGTTGTTCGCTTTGTAGTAAAAAATGTCCGCAAAATGCAATCAGTGGAGAAATTAAAAAGTCGTTTACAATAAATAGTGAATTATGTATCCGTTGCGGTCAGTGTATTATCGGTTGTAAATTCGGTGCAATCAAAATAGAAAGTGGGGTTAAGTAATGAGTATTGTTAATATTTTTATTAATGGTAAAGAGTGTAAAGCAAATACAGAAAAAACTCTTTTAGATAATATTCTCGATAATGGTATAAATTTACCCCACCTTTGTCATAACCCACAAGTAGAAAGCTACGGCGGTTGCGGTCTTTGTCTTGTAATGGTTGAGGGTATAAATAAGCCTTTGAGAGCTTGTTCTACTACTGTTACAGAGGGAATGAAGGTTACAACAAGTACAGAAGCACTTGAAAAAAGCAGAAAGGTATCTCTTTCTTTGATTCTTTCTGACCATAGTGGTGACTGTAAAGCTCCTTGCTTTAAAGCGTGCCCTACTCATCAGGATGTTCAGGCTTATGTTGGTTTAATTGCTAATGGCGAAATAGAAGAAGCAATTAAAGTTATTAAAAAGGATAACCCACTCCCACGCTCTATTGGTAGAGTTTGCCCGCATCCTTGTGAAGAGGCTTGCAGAAGAAATCAACTTGAGGGTGCAGTTTCTATCTGTTCACTCAAACGTTTTGCTAGTGATGAATACAGTGATTATATACCAGAATGTGAAGAAAAGAACGGCAAGAAAGTTGCAGTAGTAGGTGGTGGACCTGCTGGTCTTTCATGTGCTTATTTCTTACTTTTAAAAGGCTATGCTGTAGATGTATTTGAATCGGAGGCACAGGCTGGTGGTATGTTAAGATATGGTATCCCAGCTTACAGACTTCCTAAAGATGTTTTAGATAAAGAAATCGAAAATATTGAAAAAATGGGTGCTCGTTTCAATTATAATAAGCGTTTAGGCAACGATTTTACGATTGAGAGCTTAAAGGTAGAATATGACGCTGTTTTTGTAGCGACTGGTGCGTGGAAAAGCAGTTCTCTACGTTGCAAGGGCGATGGTGCAGAAGGCGTTATCGGCGGTATAGATTTACTTTACAAAGTTGCAAATGGCGAAAAGGTTGATTTAGGTAAAAACGTAGCAGTAGTCGGCGGTGGTAATACCGCAATAGATGCTGTGAGAACTGCAGTCCGCCTTGGTGCTGAAAATGTTACCTTGATTTATCGTAGAACAGAGTGCGAAATGCCTGCTGAAAAAGATGAGATTAAGGATGCAAAAGAAGAAGGTGTTAATTTCAAATTCCTTGTTGCACCGCTTAATGTTGTGGTTGAGGAGGGTAAGGCTAAAGGCATAAATCTTCAGAAAATGGAGCTTGGTGAACCAGATAGTAGTGGCAGAAGAAGTCCTGTTGCAATTGAGGGCGAAACAGAAATTCTTTATTGTGATACTGTTATTTCTGCTATTGGTCAACAGGTAGTGAGTGATGATGTAAAAGAACTTGAGCTTACTAAAAAGGGTACTATTTTGGCAGATGAAGTTTCATTTAAAACATCAGTTGACGGCGTGTTTGCTGCTGGTGACGTTATAAACAAAGGTCCTGATATTGCAGTAAGAGCAATAGCTGGTGGTAAAAATGCTGCAAAAAGTATTGATTGCTATCTTAATGGGATTGATTTTACCCCTGAATTACCGAAATATTCTGAAAACAAAAACTTCGACCCTGAAACAATACAGGGAATAGAAAGGGTTGACAGGGTATCTGTTGAACTCGAAAACCCTGATTTAAGAAAAAATAATTTTTCTGAAGTAGCATCTGTTTTAACAAAAGAAGAAGCACAAAAAGAAGCTTCACGCTGTCTTGAATGTGGTTGTGCTTCTGTTTACGATTGTCAGCTTCTTCCGTTAATGAGAGAATATGACAGTTGGGAGATGTCCATAAGAGGTAAAACGAGACAATATAAAAAAGATAAAAGCCATCCTTTTATAGTAAGAGATAATAATAAATGTATTCTTTGTGGTCTTTGTGTGAGAACCTGTAACGAGATTTCTCACACAGAAAACCTTGGCCTTTTTGGAAGAGGCTTTGGTACAGTTCCTATAACTGCATTTAATTTACCTCTTAATGAAAGTAACTGTGTTTCTTGTGGGGCTTGTGTTAATTCTTGCCCTACGGGTGCGCTCACTTCTCGCACACCAACTGTGAAAAATATTGTATTGCCGTTTATTGAAAGCAAGGTTATTTGTAAGGGGTGCGAAAATGCTTGTGAATTTACAAAACGCACAATAAATGGTAAAACAGTTAAAATGATGCCTCACGATTTGAGAAAAAGCTGTTCTTTAGGTGTTTTGGGGCTTGTTGCACTTGAAAATTCTAAAGATGAAGCACTTGTTTCTTATATAACTGGTGATTTAAGAAATTTCAAAGGTGACAAAAACGGATTAGATTCTTTAAAAAACATAGCAAAAATCTTAAAATAATAAATTTTTCGTAACGAAAAAAATACACAATCTTTTGTGCTAAGTGACGAAAAGTTGAAAAAAACCACAATTTATGCGGTTTTTGAGAGCTTTTTAAATTTTGAATAAATTGAAAACAAAAATTATTTCGTTAAATTTCTATTGACATTCACTACCAAAATGTAATATAATGAGTCAAGAATTATATGTGGTTATCTATGCCCTTTTGGGTATTGTTGCCAATTGTGTGTTTAAAAAGTATTTTTGTAAAGGAAGATTTTGAATGAAGAAATTTCTCGCAGTTCTTCTTGCAGCAATGATTGCAGCAAGTGTAATGCCTATGGCATTTGCAGTTGCGACACCAGGTCTTGCTACAAGAGTTATAGAGGGCGATTATAATGAGTCAGCTTTAGAGGTTACATCAGTAACCACTGACACATTTACTGTTGTAATTAAGAGTCCGGCAGTTAATAAACTTGTAGGTCTTAATATGTTTGTTGACTTTGATTCAGAACAGCTTAAAGTCCTTAAAGCTGGTCCTGTTGGCACTACAGATGCTGATGGCAACTTTGTTCCTAACTTTAATGGTGAATGGGCTCATGGTCTTAAATCAAATAAGTATCAATATTCTTTCGGTTTTATTTCTACAAGCGGTGTTACAAAGAAGGCTGCTAAGGATTTAATTTATGTTACATTCAAGATTATTGATTCAACTCAGCCTACAACTACAATAAACCTTTACATTAACGAATTCCTTACAGAAGATGGTAATGACGAAAACGAAGTTATTACAACAACTCTTGCGGAATCAAAAATTGTTACATTGAATCTTCCTGAACAAATCACAACAAATCCTAATGCAGAGGAAACAACCGAGAAGCCTGCAGATGCAGAGAGCACAAATGCTCTTGTTCAGATTATCAGAGATTTGCTCTCAGGTAATGGTGTTACATTTGAAGATTATGCAGATGCAATTTTAAATCTTGTTGGTAATGCTGAAATTACAGATATGATTGAACAGCTTGTTGATGGTGCGTTTTCTATCGGTGATGCATTCCTTGAAATACTTAAAGGCTTAGGTCTTGACTTCGATTCATTCGAAGATATACTTAATTCAATTATTGACTTCTTTGAAGGCATCTTCGGTGGTGGAGATGATACAACAAAGGCTCAAGCAACAACCAATGCAAACAATGCTTCTGATGCAACAACCTCAGCTGGTTCAGTTTCAGGTTCTGAGGGAACAGGTGATGCTGGTGTTGCTCTTGCAGCTACAGTTTGTGTTGCAGCAGCTGCTACATTTGTATTGACCCGCAAAAAACGTGAAGACTAATTTGAACAAGTTATATTTAGCGTAGAACAAAAACCACTACCAATATGGTAGTGGTTTTTTGTTGTTTTTTCACTCGCTCGGCGTACCTTTGTACGCAGTCAGGAGTGAAGAAAAAGCCTTCTGCATTTAAATTAATTCGACAATAAAGTTGCTTCTATTTGAATTTGTGAAGTTAAATAAAAATGGCGTTGTGGTTTACACAACGCCAATAATTTTTACATTCCCATCATTTCTTGCATAAAGCCTTTTTTCTTTTTTGCTTTTGGTTTGTAAATAGGTGGGTTTTGGAGTCTCATTTTTGCACCCTTGCTTCTTGGTGAGGAAAGATATTTAATAATCTCTGTGACAGGCTCTTTCATAACATCGCCAAAGTAGTTTTCTGCATTAGGTAAAAGCTCTGGGTTTTCGCTTAAAATTGTACCTAAAATAGTAACACCTATAAGGCTTTGTGTATCATTTGAGCCGTCGTCATAAATTTCATTAAGAAGATTGAAAAGCTTACGCATTTTTTGTTTGTCGTTTTCGCGGATTGCTTCTTCAATATATTTGTTGCCATGTTTTGTGAAGAATTCTTCTGGCAAAAATTCACCATATTCAGTAACATTAGCCTTATATTCTTCCTTTAATTCTGGGAACACACCACCGATTTTACTGCCTAAAGTAACAGCGTCATAATACTGACTGCCATTCTTTGCTTTTGACCTTGAAACAGGTGTAGGCATTTTAACATCACCGCGTAATTCACGCTTTGCTTTAAAGGTGTTCATAAGTGAGTCGGTGAATTCGTCAAAGATATATGAAAGGTCTCTTTCATCATATTCCTCTAGCTCTAAAAGAGAAAGTGAAACGCGTTTCATATCGTCATCTGGTGTGTCAGCTTCGTCAACAGTTGCACAGTGTAATGCAAGCTGATTTTTCTTAAAGACAATTCTTATTCTGCCTTTTTCGCCAGTGTAAGCTATATAAGATGTATCTTTTTCTTTGAAAACAGGAGCTTCTGGTGCTCTAACACCGTCTGGGTAAACAACCTTAAAGCCTAATTCTTTTGTTGTGCTTTCTAATCCTTTAACAATAAGATTTAAAGCGTAATCGAGTTCAAGCATTTTAATACCTCGCTAAATTTTTATAAAAATGAGTATATCATACTATTGAGTATTTGTCACTATTTTTTTATTTATTGTTCAACTTCTTTCATTGTTAAGGAAATTCTCTTTTTTGCTACATCAACCGACATAACTTTAACCTTAACAATGTCGCCAACCTTTAAAACCTCAGACGGATGCTTAATATATCTGTCGCAAATTTGAGAAATATGAACAAGTCCGTCCTGATGGACTGCAATATCAACAAATACACCAAAGTCAATAACATTACGAACAGTGCCAGTTAAAACCATTCCTTCTTTTAAGTCATTCATATCCATAACATCAGTTCTTAACATCGGTTTTGGTAATTCATCACGAATGTCTCTGCCTGGTTTTTCGAGTTCGCCAATAATATCATTAAGAGTAGGAACACCAGTTCCACATTCTGTTGCAGCCTTTTCAATACCAAATGCCTCAACTTTTTTTCTTAACCCTTCTGCACCATTTTTAGTTGCATCTTTTTCAGAATACTCAAATAAATTGAGAAGTTTTTTAGCTGCATCATAAGACTCAGGGTGAACACCTGTATTGTCAAGTGGTGTTTTGCCGTTTGGAATTCTCAAGAAACCTGCACATTGTAAGAAAGCCTTAGGGCCTAAGCCTTTAACTTTCTTTAAATCACTTCTGCTTTTAAATCCACTGTTTTCTTCACGGAATGCAACAATGTTTTTAGCAGTCGCAGAAGAAACACCAGCAATATATTTTAATAGTGAAACAGATGCAGTATTTAAGTCAACACCGACAGAGTTAACACAGTCTTCAACAACACCTGTGAGTGATTCATTGAGTCTTGCTGGTGGAACATCGTGCTGATATTGACCAACACCAATACTCTTTGGTTCAATTTTAACAAGCTCTGAAAGTGGATCCTGAAGTCGTCTTGCAATAGAAACTGCAGAACGAACGGAAACGTCAAAATCAGGAAATTCTTCAGCACCTAATTTCGAAGCGGAATAAACAGAAGCACCAGCTTCGTTAACTACCATATAAGTAACTGGGCGAGAAGATTTCTTTATTGTATCTGCAACGAAAATTTCTGCTTCCTTACTCGCAGTACCATTACCGACTGAAATACAGTCGATTTCGTATTTATCAATAAGAGCTAAAACAGTCTTTTCAGACTCAGCAATTTTAGATTGTGGTGGTGTAGGATAAATAACACCAGTGAAAAGAACTTTACTGTTGCCATCAACAATTGCGAGTTTGCAACCAGTTCTATAAGCAGGGTCAACCGCAAGAACAGTTTTATTTTTAATTGGTGGTTGCATAAGTAACGGTTTTAAGTTGCTACCGAACATCTTAATAGCTTGTTCGTCAGCTTTTTCTGTTAAGTTGCTTCTTGTTTCTCTCTCAAGTGATGGGAAAATAAGACGGGAGTAACTGTCTTTAACGCTCTCCTTACAGAAATCGGTTGAAGAACTACCCTCAGTAATGAAAAGGTTATTTAAGATTTTAATTGCTTCATCTTCGTTAACTTCGATAGTAACCTTTAAAATTTCTTCGTTTTCACCACGATTGATTGCTAAAATTCTGTGGCTTGGAATTTTCTTTACTGCTTCAGAATAATCGTAATACATTGAGTAAACGCTGTCTTCTTCTTTTTTAGCAACTGAGCGGATAATACCAGTTTTTGTGATAAGCTCTTTTAAAAGCTTTCTTGCTTCAGCAGAGTCAGAAATGATTTCTGCAATAATGTCAGAAGCGCCCTGTAAAGCGTCTTCTACTGTTTCAACGCCTTTTTCTTGGTCTACATATGCTTTTGCAATCTCGTTTAAATCTACACCTTTTAATGTGAAGCCAAAGAGTAACTCAGCAAGTGGCTCCAAGCCTTTTTCTTTAGCAACAGAAGCTCTTGTTTTACGCTTTTGCTTGTATGGTCTGTAAATATCTTCAACCTCAGCTAAAGTGATTGCTTTAGAAATAGCTTCTGCTAATTCTTCTGTCATTTTACCTTGTTCTTCGATAGAGTTTGTAACCTCTTCTTTTCTCTTTTCAAGATTTCTTATATATGTGAGTCTGTCAAAAATATCTCTTAATTTCTGGTCGTCACAAGAGCCGTGCATTTCTTTTCTGTAACGGGCAATAAATGGAATTGTATTGCCGTCATCAATTAAGTTTATAACATTGTTAATATGCATTTCGCTCATTGAAAATTCGTTGGAAAGTTGTTTTACAATATCCAAAATAATACATCCTTTTCTTACAAATAATAGACTCGACTATTATAACATAAATGCAAGAAAAAATAAAGCAAAATCTTGTATTTTATGGTGGTTTGTGGTATTATTTTTAAAGCGATTTTGAGGAGAGTTTTTATGAGAGTTTTGGGTGAAAAATCGTATTCTTCAATGGTGTCTCAAGGGATTATATTGATTGTGGCTATATTTGCTTGCTTTTATTTTGGCGAAATCAGCTACAAATTTTATGAAGCTTTGTTATTTACAAAAGATGCCGAGGTTCTTGCTGAATATGGTGCTTTAATGGATGAATATACTTTTGGTGGCAGAAGAACCTATGTATCACCAACTACAATTGCTATTGCTTCATTGATTCTTATAGTTGAGTCGTTAATTATGCTTTCTAAAAGATTTAGTCAACCACGCAATTTAATTGAATGTGATGAAAAAGGTTTTTATTTTCATTTGCCATTTAATAAAAGTTGGTATGTTTTATATGAAGAGGTAATCGGAATAAGGGTCGCAAAATTTGATGGACCAGTTTATGTAAAGAAGCAAAACGCTAACTGGTTTATTGAGGATGTAGATGATTATATTGAGATTGATACTACCAGAATGATGACAGAGAATACAACAGGAACTATAACTGTGTATATAAAAAACAATGACTTCAAAATAAGCGGTGTAAAAAATGCTTTGCCGGTTGCACGTGAAATGCAGATTATTTGTAATGACGGCAGAAGAAGGCGTTATGATTGGCTTGATGAAAAAGCAAGTGAACGACGCGAACGCGAATTAAGAGAAAAAACAAAAACTTAATATATAAATTATTAATAGTAAAGGAAGTATTAAAAATGAGAAAAAAACAATTTAAAGCAGAAAGCAAAAAACTTATGGATATGATGATTAACTCAATCTATACCCATAAAGAAGTGTTTATTCGTGAGATTATTTCAAATGCAAGTGATGCACTTGATAAATTGTATTTCAAGTCACTTACTGATTCTTCAGTAGGACTTAATAAGGACGATTTCTGCATTCGTTTATCAGTAAACAAAAATGACCGTACACTTACTATTGCAGATAATGGTTGCGGTATGACTGAGGATGAATTAGAAAATAACTTAGGCACTATTGCAAAGAGTGGCTCATTAGCTTTCAAAACAGAAAATGAGCAAAGTGAAGATGTTGATATTATTGGTCAGTTCGGTGTTGGCTTCTACTCTGCATTTATGGTAAGTGACTCTGTTACTGTCGAAAGTAAGGCTTTTGGTAGTGATAAAGCATACCGCTGGGTATCAACTGGTGCAGATGGCTACACAATAGAAGAATGCGAAAAAGATTCCTTCGGTACAGTAATTATTTTAAAACTTAAGGCTGACACAGAAGATGATAATTACAGTCAGTATCTTGAAACATATAAAATTGAAGCGCTCGTTAAAAAGTATTCAGACTATATCCGTCATCCTATTAAAATGTATGTTGAGAGTAAAGAATTAAAAGAGGGTACCGAAAACGAATACGAAACAGTAATTACCGATAAAACTCTTAACAGTCGTGTGCCAATCTGGAAGAAAAATAAAAACGAAGTAACCGACGAAGATTATAATAATTTTTACAGTGAAAAGTTTTATGATTTTGAAGCACCAGCTAAAGTTATTCACTCTAAAACAGAGGGTAATGCAACATATAGTGCACTTATGTTTATTCCAAAAAGAGCACCTTTTGACTACTACTCAAAAGATTTTGAAAAGGGCTTACAGCTCTACTCAAAAGGCGTTTTGATTATGGATAAATGTAAGGATTTACTTCCTGATTATTTCAGCTTCGTTAAAGGTCTTGTTGACTCTGAAGATTTATCTTTAAATATTTCTCGTGAAATGCTCCAGCACGATGCTCAATTAAAGCTTATTGCAAAAACTATTGAAAAGAAAATTAAATCAGAGCTTGAAAAAATGCTTAATAACGAAAGAGAAGCATACGAAGAATTCTTTAAAACCTTCGGTATGCAGATTAAGTTTGGTATTTATAACAGCTACGGAATGAATAAAGATAATCTTAAAGATTTGATTTTATTCTATTCTTCAAAAGATAAGTCTTTAGTTTCTCTTAAAGAGTATATCGCTCGTCTCAAAGACGGTCAGGAAAAGATTTATTACGCTTGTGGTGAAACTATTGAAAAAATTGAAATGTTACCACAGACAGAAGCTGTAAAGGATAAAGGCTTTGAAATTCTCTATCTTACAGAATATGTTGATGAATTCACTGTTAAAATGCTCCAAGAATATGACGGTAAGGAATTCCAGAATATCTGTGATGAAAAGCTTGATTTGAATACAGAAGACGAAAAGACAGCACTTAAAGAGAAAAATGAAGCAGATAAAGAAATGCTTGCATTCATTAAAGATGCTTTAAATGGTGATGTTTCTGAGGTTCGTTACACTAATAACCTTAAAAATTACGCTTCTTGTCTTACAAGTGAGGGTAATTTGTCACTTGAAATGGAAAAGGTTTTAAATTCAATGCCAAGTAATGAACAAAAAGTAAAGGCAGAAATTGCACTCGAAATTAATGCTAATCACGAATTGGCAAATAAACTTAAAGAGCTTTATGAGAATGATAAAGATACTCTTAAAAATTATGCAAAGCTTCTTTATGCACAAGGTTGCCTTATAAGTGGTGTTTCGGTAAAAGACCCTGCAGAATTAAGCTCTCTTATAGTTGATTTGATGATAAAATAAGCTTGTTTTTAACAAAATTTTAAAATTGTTAACAATTTGTTCATATTTATATCAAGTTTGCAACAAATTGATTTGGTATATAATAAATAGACAATAAAAGATTGCTAAACAAAACATTTTCTCTTTCCAAAGAAAATCCCGCCAGGTTGTTACGGCGGGTTTTTCTTTTTCCTGATTTTTGCACATAAGCCATTTTTTCACCCACTCGACGTACCTTTGTACGCCATCGGGGTGAAGAAAAAGCCTTCTGTATCAAAAATCGGAAAAAAGATTAAGGTTTTTACACATAAGCCATTTTTTCACCCGCTACAATATAAGCGGGCTTTAGGTTTTAACTTAAAATATAAAGCAAGGCTAAAATTAAAAATTCGTCTGCCTTTTCTTCTGCTAAAAGCAATACAAGAGATAATATTAATGCCTTGTCGCTATCCATATTTAAATCGCTTAAAATATTTTTAAATATATCATTCTGTGTTTCAGGATGAGTTTTTGCTGTTTTCTTTTCGTCTGTTTTATACTGTTGTTTTTTTTGAGGTACTGGTTCTTCAAAATAAGAAGATGTGGAAGCAAAGTTTTTTAGTTCGTTAAGGTAATCGTCGGGCATTTTTACACGCTTAACATCAGTTGAGGTACTGTGTTGAGGTGTTTCGTCGAAGCTTTTAACATTTTCTTCATTTATTTCTTCAACAACCGTTTTGGCTCTTCTTTGCATTTCGTTAACGCGTCTTATTGCATCATTCTGCATTTTCATAATATCGTTATAAGAATACTCTGCCATATTACATTATTCCTTTTTCTTTTAGTAATGGAATTATTGAGAGAAGCTTTATAAATTTCATAGCTTCATCTGCCTTTTGTTGTCGCTCATTTGACAGTAATGGTTTTAAGGCGTATATAAAATCTTCCCTCTCGTCACGCGAATTAAGTTTAGAAAGAAGCGGTACAAGGTTTTCAAAAACTGACATATCGGGTAGACCCATAGAACTAAAATCAGGCGCTTTAAAATTTGCACCGCTTTCTTTATTTTCTTTGTTCTCTTTTTTTTCTGATTGTTCAGTTTTTTCTCCGCCTAAGATGGAATTTGCAACATTTTTCAAATTGTTTATATCTTCACTTGATAGCGATGATAAAATGCTACCAATATCAAGGTCAGCCATTAAAATCACCGCCTGTCAGTTTTTTGAACAATTGCTTTGCTAAATCGCTGTTAAGAAGTTCTTTGGTCTTTTTTTCATCTGAAAGAACTTCTTTTAATTTTTCAGTCTGAGCTTCTGTTAAGTTTTCGTTTATAAAATCCTGTAAAGAGTCGTTTGTTTTAATATTCTCAATATTCATTTTGTTTTTTTCGGTATTAAACATTGAAATCACCCTTAAAATTCAATATAATAGTAATAAATTTTATGAGTAAGATAGGTGAATTATGTATGAGGATACTTGTGCTTTCGGATTCTCACAAACATATTGCAAATATTATAGAAGCGATAAACAATGAGCCGTCAGCCGAGATAGTATATTTTTTAGGTGATGGTACTTACGAAATGGAAGAAGTAAGAGAAATTTACGAAGGTAAAAAAATGTTTATTCTTGTAAGGGGAAACTGCGATTTTATAAACACGGTTCCACTTTGTGACATAAGAAGTGTGGATAGTGCAAAAATATACGCTTCTCATGGTGCAGAAGAAAATGTAAAACTCTCTTTTGCAGGAATTAAAAGAGTTGCAAGAGAAAATAATTGTAACATCGCACTTTTCGGACATACTCACGAAAAATATTATACTTATGAAGATGGACTTCATCTTTTTAACCCTGGTAGTATTAAGGAAGGTGGTTACGGCATAATTGATATAATGGAAAACGGGATAATGTGTTTTCACAAAAAGCTGTATTAAAATACAAAATTAACTTTTTATTTTGTTGACAATAGAAATTGTAAATGTTAATATATTACTATATTTTTTCAAAGGAGAGATTCGATGAATTTCATTACCTTGAATGCTTCAGGTAGCGTTGATTTCCGTCAGGATACTTTTATGATTCTCTTGGCACTCGGCGTTGTTGCATTCGTAGTTATTCAATCACTTTATTTTATTAAAAAAGCTTGGGATAGAGCTAAAGAGCTTGGTATTTCTAAGGAGACACTTAAAAATACAGTTACTTCAAGTGCACTTTTCACAATTGCTCCTGCAATTGCAATTTTAGTTACAGTTTTTGCTCTTCAAAAAGCTTTGGGCTATGTTCTACCTTGGATCAGACTTTCAGTTATTGGTAACATCGCTTACGAATCAACTGCAGCTTCTTCTGTTCTTAACGGTAACTTAAATGAAGCTGTTACAGACCCTACACAATTCGGTACAATTGCTTGGGTTATGACTATTGGTAGCTCACTACCACTTTTCTTACTTCCTATTCTTTGTAAGAAGATACATAAAAAAGTTGGCGGTGCAATGAGTAACTCAAACAGTAAAATCGGTGCTCTTGCAGATTACCTTTCTGCTGCGGCTTTTATCGGTATTATTACTGCATTCGTTGCTTCCTCAATCGTAGGTATGGGCTCAAGCTCTGCTAACGATTCAGGCTTCCTTTCAATTGCTACTCTTATATTTGCTTTAATAATTTATCTTGTATTAGAGCTTATTGCAAAGAAATTCAACTTAGCGAAGTTCGAGCCATTCATCATGCCTATTGCAATGTTCGGTGCTATGATGGTTGCAGTTCTTTTAACAAACATTCTCCCAGAAGAATTAGTTTCATTTACTTGGCCATGGTTTGATGAAATCCGTGCAGCTAAAGCATCTTGAGAAGGAGGGACTAAGAAATGAAATCATATATTGATAAAGCTCATACACGTGGTAAAATCTGGAGCGTACTTGCTATAATAGTTCTCTTCTCAGTACCTACTTTAATTTGTGTTCACAACAACGCTTGGCCATCAATTACTGATGTTTTCAACAAAAACATTGTTGGTGTTCTTGCTATTTACTGGATTTCTGCTATTGTTGAGGTTATTACCTACACACCAATGCTTGGCGCTGGTGGCACATATTTAAGCTTCGTTACAGGTAACATTACAAATCTTAAGCTTCCTTGTGGACTTAACGCTATGAACTCTGCAAAGGTTAAAGCGAACTCAGAAGAAGGCGAAGTTATTTCTACAATCGCTATTGGTGTTTCTGCTATTGTTACAACTGTTATTATTGCAGTTGGGGTTCTTGTATTCGGTGATACAGTTGCAAAGCTTATGGAGCCAGGCTCTGCTTTAGCACCTGCATTCAATAATGTTACAACAGCTCTTTTCGGTGCATTATTTGCTTCATATCTCGGCAAATACTGGAGAATTACAATTTTACCACTTATAGTTGGTTGCGCTGTTCTTCTTCTCTCACCAAACTTTGGTGTTGGTACACTTCTTTTTGTAACAATCGTTGCAAGTATTGCTGGTGTATTCATTCTCTCTAAGCTTAATCTTCTTGAGCCAAAGAAGAAATAAAATAGTTGCTAGTATGGCTAGTTATTAGTAGTCAGTTGTCGGTTGGCTAGTTGCTAGTAAATAAAAAATAAATTCTATCATTTTTAGTTTGTGATAACTTTAAAATGATAGAATTTTTTATTATTTATATTTACTTGTAGCTGTTATAATTGCCGACCGCAGATTCTGAAATTTTGCACTCAGCACTATTTTCTGATAACTCCATCAAGTTCTGCCTGTATCTTTACCGCTTTTGCGACTTCGTAGGCGATTGATTTATCGAGAGCAGATGGAATTATATTTTCTTCGTTTAATTCGCTTTCGGGGATATGATTTGCAAGTGCTTTTGCAGCGGCAAGCTTCATATTTTCTGTAATTTCAGTAGCGTTTGCATCTAATGTACCACGGAAAATGCCAGGAAAAACGAGCACATTGTTAATCTGATTAGGGAAATCTGAACGACCAGTGCCAACAATTTTAGCACCTGCATTTTTAGCAATATCTGGCATAATTTCAGGTGTAGGGTTTGCCATGGCAAAAACAATTGAATCAGAGTTCATTGTTTTAACCATTTCTTCTGTTAATACGTCAGGTGCAGAAACACCTATGAAAACATCTGCATTTTTAATAGCAACAGAAAGGTCGCCTTTAAGTTTTTCTTTGTTTGTGATTTTTGCAAGAAGTTGTCTTTCTTCGCCTAAAGCAGAATTGTTTTCATCTACAATGCCGGTTCTGTCGAGAAGAAGTATATTTTCGGCGCCAGCGGCTATAAGCATTTTTGCAATAGCAGTACCTGCCGCACCTAAACCATTAAGCACGATTTTAGCAGAAGCAATATCCTTTTTGACAACCTTTAAAGCATTAAGAAGTGCGGCTAAAACTACAACAGCAGTTCCATGCTGGTCATCGTGGAATATTGGAATGTCTGTGCATTCTTTTAATTTCTTTTCTATTTCGAAGCACCTTGGTGCAGAAATATCTTCTAAATTAATACCGCCAAAGCTACCCGAAATTAAAGAAATGGTTTTAACAATTTCGTCGGGGTCTTTTGATTTTATGCAGAGTGGAAAAGCGTCAACATCAGCAAATGCTTTAAAAAGTGCACATTTACCTTCCATAACAGGCATACCAGCCTCGGCGCCGATATCACCTAAGCCTAAAACTGCAGTGCCGTCTGTTATAACAGCAACTAAATTGTTTCTTCTAGTAAGTTCGAAAGATTTGTTAACGTCTTTCTCAATTTCAAGACAAGCTTCAGCAACACCAGGGGTGTATGCTAAAGACATATCTTCTCTTGTTTCGAGTGGGCAACGTGTAACAACCTCGATTTTACCATTCCACTCGTAGTGTTTTTTTAATGATTCTTTTCTTATATCCATTTTATTTGTTAGCCTGTAATTTTAAATAAGCGTTAATAAAACCATCAATATCGCCATCCATAACAGCGTTTATATTACCATTTTCAAAGTTTGT
Source organism: Acutalibacteraceae bacterium (assembly GCA_045613085.1). Classification (GTDB taxonomy): domain Bacteria; phylum Bacillota; class Clostridia; order Oscillospirales; family Acutalibacteraceae; genus DTU089. The sequence goes on from JAZLAG010000004.1 coordinate 84,903, forward strand.
TCTGTGGTCTTTTGCAAGGGTGTATGGCATAAATACATAAGAACGAATCTGACTACCCCAAGCAATTTCTTTTTGTACACCTTTAATATCACTAATTTTATCAAGATGTTCTCTTTCTTTTATTTCGATAAGCTTAGATTTAAGCATACGCATAGCAACTTCTCTGTTCTGATGTTGGCTTCTTTCAACCTGACAAGAGCAGACAATACCAGTAGGAATGTGAGTAAGACGAACAGCAGATGATGTTTTGTTAACCTTCTGACCACCTGCGCCAGATGAACGGTAAACGTCCATTTTAATATCTTCTGGAGCAATATCAACTTCAATAGTGTCATCAATTTCAGGCATAACCTCTAATGATGCAAAAGATGTGTGGCGTCTGCCAGAAGCATCAAAAGGAGAAACACGAACAAGGCGGTGAATACCACTTTCACTCTTCATATAGCCGTAAGCATTTTCGCCTTCAATAAGAATAACTGCAGATTTAAGACCTGCTTCATCACCATCAAGATAGTCGAGAGTAGAAACCTTGAAGCCGTGTCTTTCACCCCAGCGGTTATACATTCTGAAAAGCATCTGTGCCCAGTCCTGAGCTTCAGTGCCACCAGCACCAGCGTGGAATGTAAGAATAGCATTGTTAGAGTCATATTCACCTGTAAGAAGTGTTGAAAGTGTCATAGCATCAAGCTGGCTGATAAAGCTGTCAACGCTACTGCGACATTCGTCGAAAAGGGATTCGTCTTCTTCTTCGTTTGCTAAATCAATTAATGTGAGAGTGTCTTCATAAACTGATTTAAGGTCTTCGTAAGCTTTTATTTTATTCTTTAAAGTAGCAGTTCTTTGAACAATTTTTTGTGAATTTTGAACATCATCCCAGAAACCATCCTGAGCACTTTGTTCTTCTAATTCTTTTACTTCTTCTGCCATAGCTTTAAGACCTAAAGCCTCTGCTAAGTCCTTAAGTTTGTCTTCGTAAGATGATAATTCTAAATTTAATTCTTCAAATTGAAGCATATAAAAAATTCCTTTCGAGAAAATAATTTATTTCATAATTTACCAAATACATATTATAACCCAAAAAATGCAAGTTGTAAAGATATAGATTTAAAAATATAAAAATAACAAAAAGTTTGACTATTGGTTACCAATATAGCAATTTTTTGCACTTTAATTAAAGCAAAATACTTGCAAATCAATACTATTCGTGGTAATATATTTTCTGTATGACACTATATAAAATGTCAGTTTTATGGAGGTAGTAAAATGTACGACCCAATTTCACCAAATGTGAATTTTGTTGAACAGGAAAAACAAATTGAAAAATTCTGGCGTGACCAAAAAATCTTTGAAAAAAGTATTGAAGACAGAAAGAATGGAACACCTTATGTTTTCTATGATGGCCCACCAACAGCGAATGGTAAGCCACACATTGGCCACGTTTTAACACGTGTTATTAAAGATATGATTCCACGTTACCGTACAATGAAAGGCTGTATGGTTCCAAGAAAGGCTGGTTGGGATACCCACGGTCTTCCTGTTGAACTTGAGGTTGAAAAGCTTTTAGGTCTTGACGGTAAAGAGCAGATTGAAGAATATGGTCTCGAACCATTTATTGGTCACTGTAAAGAAAGTGTTTGGAAATACAAAGGTATGTGGGAAGATTTCTCACGTACAGTTGGTTTCTGGGCTGATATGGAAGACCCTTATGTTACTTACCACAATGACTTCATTGAGTCAGAGTGGTGGGCACTTAAAAAGATTTATGAAAAGAATCTTCTTTACAAGGGCTTTAAAATTGTTCCTTATTGCCCTCGCTGTGGTACTCCACTTTCTTCTCACGAAGTAGCGCAAGGCTATAAAACAGTAAAAGAGCGTTCAGCAGTAGTTCGTTTTAAAGTAGCAGATGAAGATGCATATTTCCTTGCATAGACTACTACACCTTGGACTCTTCCATCAAACGTTGCACTTTGTGTAAACCCTGCTGATACATACTGCAAGGTTAAAGCGGCTGACGGCTTCACATATTATATGGCTGAAGCACTTCTTGATAAGGTTCTTGGTAAACTTAAAACAGAAGAAACAGAAGCTTATGAAGTAATTGAAACAATGAAAGGTGCAGACCTTGAACACAAAGAATATGTTCCACTCTTTGATTATGTAAAACCACTTTGTGATAAGCAGAATAAAAAAGGTTTCTTTATTACAACTGATAGTTACGTTACTATGTCAGACGGTACTGGTATCGTTCATATTGCACCAGCATTCGGTGAAGATGATGCTAAGGTTGGCAGAAAATATGATTTACCATTTATTCAATTAGTTGATGGTGCAGGCTTGATGGCTGAACCAACACCTTACGTTGGTACATTCGTTAAGGATGCAGATAAATTAGTTTTAGTTGACCTTGAAAAAGCAGGGCTTCTCTTTGATGCACCAAAATTTGAACACGAATATCCACATTGCTGGAGATGTTCAACTCCTCTTATTTATTATGCAAGAGAATCTTGGTTTATCAAGATGACAGACGTAAGAGAAGACTTAATTAAAAATAACAATACAATCAACTGGATTCCTGAAAGCATTGGTAAAGGTCGTTTTGGTGACTGGTTAGAGAATGTTCAGGACTGGGGTATTTCACGTAACAGATATTGGGGTACACCACTTAACATCTGGGAATGTGAATGTGGCTGCCGTCATTCAATCGGTTCTATTGAAGAATTAAAATCAATGAGCAGTAACTGCCCTGAGGATGTTGAGCTTCACAGACCATTTATTGATGCAGTTACAATTAAATGCCCTGATTGCGGTAAAGAAATGCACCGTGTACCAGAGGTTATTGACTGTTGGTTTGACAGTGGTGCAATGCCATTTGCACAACATCACTATCCATTTGAAAACAAAGAGTTGTTTGAAGCACAGTTCCCTGCAGACTTTATTTCAGAAGCAGTTGACCAGACACGTGGTTGGTTCTATTCACTTCTTGCTATTTCAACACTTATCTTTAACAAAGCACCTTATAAAAACGTTATCGTTTTAGGTCACGTTCAGGATGAAAATGGTCAGAAGATGAGTAAATCAAAGGGTAATGCAGTTGACCCATTTGAAGCACTCGAAAGCTATGGTGCAGATGCAATACGCTGGTACTTCTACACCAACTCAGCACCTTGGCTTCCTAACCGTTTCTACGGCAAAACAGTTGTTGAAGGTCAGAGAAAGTTTATGGGTACTCTCTGGAATACTTATGCTTTCTATGTACTTTATGCAAATATTGATAAGTTTGACCCAACTAAATATAACTTAGAAGATTGCAAGCTTACTGTAATGGATAAATGGCTTCTTTCAAAGCTTTATTCAATGGTTAAGGCTGTTGACGATAATCTTGCTAATTACAAAATTCCAGAAGCAGCAAAAGCACTTCAGGAATTTACAGACGAAATGAGTAACTGGTATGTTCGTCGTGGCAGAGAAAGATATTGGGTACAGGGTGAAACAGATGACAAGACTGCTGCGTATATGACACTTTATACAGCACTTACTGTTACTGCAAAAACTGCTGCTCCTATGATTCCATTTATGGCAGAAGCAATTTACAGAAACCTTGTTTGCAATGTAGATAAGTCTGCTCCAGAAAGCGTTCACCTTTGCGACTTCCCAGTAGTACGTGAAGACCTTATTGATAAAGAACTCGAAAAGAATATGGACGAAGTAGTTGATATTGTTGTTCTTGGTCGTGCGGCAAGAAACGGCTCTAACTTAAAGAACAGACAGCCACTTAACACAATGTATGTAAATTGTGACAAAAAGGTTGAAGGCTACTTTATTGATATCATCCGTGAAGAGCTTAATGTTAAAAACGTTGATTTTGATGCTGATGCTGAATCTTTCGTATCATACACATTTAAACCACAATTAAAGACATTAGGTCCAAAGTATGGTAAACAATTAGGTGAAATCAGAAACGCTTTAGCAGAATTACCAAGTGATGCTAAAAAGACACTTGATGCTGAGGGTAAACTTGTTCTTAATCTTGCAAGTGGCACAGTAGAATTAGCAGTTGAAGACGTTCTTATTGATACAGTTCAGAAAGAGGGCGTATTCACAGTTTCAGATAAAGGTGTTACTGTTGCACTTGATACTGAACTTACAGAAGAACTCATTGAAGAAGGTTTTGTAAAAGAACTTATAAGCAAAATCCAGACAATGAGAAAAGATTCTGACTTTAACGTTACAGACCATATTAACGTTACTCTTTCTGGTAACGACAAAGTTTCAGAAATTGCTCTTAAAAACAAGCAAGCAATTGCAACAATAGTTCTTGCAGACTCAATCGAAGTTAGTGAAAATGCTAACGCAAAAGAATGGGATATTAACGGCGAGAATGTAAAAATTGCAGTTGAAAGAGTGTAAGTAATAATGAAACCCCCGATTGTGAAAACTATCGTGAGTTTAGTTTTGTAATATTCTAACCACTAGCAACTAGCCACACTAGCCAACTATTTTTTCTTCTTCGCCACTGCACACGTAAGGCAAATAACGTC
>JAZLAG010000005.1:0-2626 GCA_045613085.1 Acutalibacteraceae bacterium
ATTTTTGACTTATCAAGATGCTCTTTAGTTCGCATCTAAACCTGCTGCATACGTAGGTAGTGTTATTACTGTTGTTGCAGACTATGATAAGAATGGTGCATATTATATAACTGGCATTGGTGAAAATGCTGCTATCTAGAAGATTGGTCTAAGTGAAATAGAAGAACTTCGCAAGACAAAACAAAATAAAATAGAAGGGGGATCCCCATATAAACCACATGTTATTTGGTCATCTGAAAAGAATGATTGGGTTGCTGGCAAAATTGAAATGACTGATATAGTTTCAACAGAAACTGCTAATAACAATGATATTCTTATGGTAAAAGTTGATGGAAATGGTACAAAGAATGTTATTTGGACATCATCATCAACAATTACAAAAGAAAATGTTATTTATAGAGGCAATGTCGTGGGATCAAAAGATACAATTACCACATTAGACGGAAACAGTACAACAGTATACTCGACCGGAGCAGTTGATTCAATGTTTGCATGGAGTAATATTGGTTAAAAAAAATATGGTTCTTATCTCATGAATTGCAACAAGTTTCAGGTATTATACTAATGAGTCCGCAGTCAATAATTGTTTTAAGCAAGACATAAAATAATACCTCATATCATCAATTAGGCAATTTAATTGAGATAAGAATCTTTTTTATTATATGAATATAAAATAAACTATAAATAATAACCCAAATAAATAAAAAACTTAAAAAAACAAAAAATTAAAAAATTATGGCTAACGAAAAACGCTTTATTTTTGGCTCTCTTAATGACTGGGGTGGAAAAAGCACCAATGGTTCACTCACAGCAAATGAAGAAAAATTTTACAACTCTATCGTTTTTATTAATAACGATACAGACACTACAAAAGGTATGATGATTTACACTCATGGTGCATACTTTGAAATGTCTAATGAGTCTGATGTTGAAAATATTATCAAAAATTACCTCGCTGGTAAAGGTAACATCACAGTAGGAACAGAGGAAGTTGTAGTAGACGGAAAACCTGTAGCAAAATTGGTAATTTCTGAAAAATCTACTGATTCAATTAGTGATCAGTATACAGTTGAAGATGGTAAAGCTATATTGTCAGTAGATGGTTCAGATACTAAACTTGTACAAGTTAGAGCAGTTGCTGACGCATTGACTACTCCTATGTCATTATCAGCAACAGTAGACGATTCTTATAAACCAGAGGGATCTGATAAAACTTATACAACTGCAACATTTACTCAAAATTTCACAAATTTGAAGGGTGAAGATGTGTATACACCAAGTACAGTATTGGTACAAGGAGAAAATGTAACATTCACAGAAATTGAAAGTGTTGGTGTAGAAATTAAAGCCACAGATACTCACTATAATGTAAGTACAAGCGACGTTTATACAGATGCTACTCAAACTACCACAGAAGGTGTATCAGTAGATTTACTTTCATCAACTTCTAACAATTTTACAAATGCAGATGAATATGATGTAAAAGGTTCTATTGAATTTGTACAAGGTAAAGATATTAAAATCACTCGCGGAACTGGAGAGGACGCTAATAAAATCACAATCGAATCTACTTATGTTACTCCAGAAGAAACAGTATACGAAGGCGAAAATGCTATTGTTATTGGTGATAAAAAAGATGCTGATGGTGAATTAACTGGTGATAAAATAGTTTCTTTGAAAATTGCTGATGGTGAAAAAATTCTTTCACAAGATACAAATGGTTTGAAAACTACTTTAACAATCAACTACGATTCTGAAAGCAATAAAGTTCAATTGTTAGGTTTAACAGGAGCAGATAATAAAGCTCAAGTAGTTTCTGAATTTGATGCATCTGCATTCGTTAAAGATTCTTTCTTAGTTAACGCAGAATTAGTTGGAGAAAAACCAGCTGAAACAGAAGGTGGAGAACCAATAAAAGGACAATATTTGAAATTCACTTTCAATGTTGTTGAACAAGATGATCAAACTTTAGTTTCAACAAAAGATGTTTACATTGAAGCATCAACTTTCTTCCACGAAACTGAAGGTGACTCTACAACATACTCAGTAGTTGAATTTAACTCTGAAAAAGGTGCATACACAGTAAAAAATACGCTTGGTACAATCTCTCGCGACAATGATAAAAATACAATAACAGTTAGTAAAGCAGGTCTTGCAACAGTTGGCGACATCAAAGCAGTTATTGAAACAATCGACTCGAATTTAGATGCAGTTAAAGCAGAGAGTGCTGATACAAATGAAATTGCAGTTGTAACAGGTATCACTCAAACTGATGGTAAAATCACTGCTGTAGATTCTGGTCTTGCTGCTACAAAAACTTATGTTGATAACAAAGTTTCTGGCGCAGAAGGTGAAATTGCACTCACATCTACTAATGGTATTTATGATTTTGCTGCAGTAGAAAAGAAAGATGGTTACGTAAAAGCTTCTCAATTAGCTGACGTATTAGATGCAGCTTGGGCTTGGGGTTCTATTAAAACTGTTACAGAATAAGTTATATTAAAGAATAATATATACTAAACAATAAGGGGGTGGTATAAATAAACCATCCCCTTTTATTAAAAAAATATAATAAATAATATATGGCAGATATATCTAAAAGATTTGTATATGCGTTAAATACCAA
>JAZLAG010000006.1:0-216334 GCA_045613085.1 Acutalibacteraceae bacterium
CCCCTTAAAAGTTTATTTTATTGTTTTTGCAAATTCTTTTGCTGTTTCAAAGTCACACTCTATATAAAAATAATAGTGTGTTAAATTATTTCTATATTCAATTGAGCAATTTTCTTCTTGCTCAAAAACCAAAACATCCAAACCATTGACATTAATCATTGTTGCTGATTTAACATCCATTACAGCACTACTACCAACCCATTCAGAATCCATAGGCATAAACTGTTCTATACGCATTCTACCCAATAAACCATTATATTCAAAATTGATATATGCATCTAATGAAATTGTTTTTTCAATAGTTGTGTTTTCGATTTTTAAAATTTTACATTCATCACTGACCAATGCTTCAGGAAATGTTACAGGCGTAATACCAAAGCTTTCTAACTCTTTTGCTAAATCTGTTTCAAGTAATGCATAACCATCTGCAGTTTTATCTGCATTTTCTAAATTCATATCGAACTCTGCATTACCATTTATTAACTGTGCAATGTTCTCTGGAATATTGAAATAAATTGCAGAAGCTGTCACGGCAAATACAAAAGTTAATATAACTGACATAGCAACAAGTACTCGCCATATTTTTGGATTTACAACGAAAACTTTTTTGCTTTCTTCCTTTTTATTACTTTCCTCACTTAACTGGAGCTTTTTAATATTATCAAGACAATATTCTATTAAATCAGCATCCATTTCTGATTCGCTTTTATTAAGTTCGTTTTCTATAATTTCCTCAAGCTCTTGTTTTGACATAAGTACTGAATCATCAAGCAAAACTTGTTTAAACTCATTATTTGTCATAGCTTTTTTCTCCTTTCACCTATATAGTCGTGAAAATTTAATTTGGTTACAAAATTTTTAAGAAAATTTTTCAAGTTCTTTTTTAGAAAGATAAATTATAGTTTTCCGAGTTCTGAAAAGCTTTACTTTTACACTGGATTCAGATAGGTTATATAGCGAAGCTATTTCTTTAACTTTCATCTTTTTGATGTAATAGTTTTCTATTAGGCTTCTGTCTGTTTCATTCAATTCATTTAAAATTGTTTCTTTAATCTGTTCTATCTGTTCGTCTGTTACTTCCTGAAAGTTATATGAATCATAATAACTGCCACTCAAGGTTTCTTCATTAAGGGCAACTTCTCTTTCTACTTGTTTTTCTTTATTTCTATAAATATCGGTTATTTTATTGTTGGCGACTTTAGTAAGCCACGCTTTCGGGTAGTTAATCTCTGTATTATTTTTAAGTACTTCAAGTAAACTCAGAAACACTTCACTTACACAATCATCCACCAAATCCTTTTGCGACTGCAATTTGTATTCGCAAAACTTTCTTATGTATGCTTCGTGTTCACGCCAGATTTGTTCACACAGCTTCTCTGGATTTGTATTTTTCAACGAAAACATAAGCTACCTCTTTCTTTTAAAATTTGAGTTTTCCTTCTTTAATCCTGCTTAAAAAACATTATATAATAAATCGGCAAGTAGGTTATTTTATCTTTTATTGCTACTTCTCGTTCATTAGATAATACAAAGCCTTTTTTCACATTATAATCGTCATTAGAGATAAAATGATTTAATGCACTATGAACGGTGTAATCTTTACCAGATTTAATTTCAAGTGGTACAGTTGACAAACTTTCATAATCGTCAATAAGAAAATCCACTTCACCCTTTGCCTTGTTATCATAATAGTAAAGGCTAAAGCCGTGAGCTTTTAATTCTGATGCTACAACACACTCATAAACAGAACCCAAATTAATGCTTTTCACATCATCAATAACAGCACGGATATTATTTTTATAAAGAATATTTGTAAGAATACCAACATCATTAAGATAGAGCTTAAGTAAATTTTTACCACTATTTTCAATCAATGGGAATGTTGGTGTAGATATAGCTTTTACATCAAGAGCAATACCAGCGTTAATGAGATAATCAAATTCATCCTGATAATCAGAAGAACGCTTACCTTTTTTATTTTCAATATCTTGTATTACAACACGCTTTTTCTTGTTTTCAAGGTTAGATGGTATTGTGTCATATATTCTACGAATTTTCAATTTACGTTGCTCGTCATATTGAGATGCATCCATACCATAAAACTTATGAATTTCTGTTTGAATATTACGAACAGAAACAATATTTTTATCTTTTATATATGAGTTTATTGCATCTGGAAGTCCACCAACAAGTAAATATTTTTTAAATAAATCCATAACCTTATTGTGAGTTGTTTCATCAAGACTTTCTTTTGCCTCAAACTTTTTTCTCATTATATCAATAGCGAAACTGTTAAAACCATTATTTAACAAAAACTCCTCGAAATCGAGTGGATACATACGCTTAACTTCAATACTACCCATTGGTATAGAAGTCGTCTCTGCAAGGGTCACACCAAGCAACGAACCACTTGCTATATAAGTATAACGGTCATCTCTTTTCAAAAATTTTAACAAAGTGAGTAAATGCGGATACGCTTGTATTTCATCAATAAATATTATTGTATTATCTTTATCCTGCATTTTTTCGCCTGCAATCATACTTACTTGCAAATAAAAATCATCAACTGTTTTCACAGTACTGAAATTTTTTTCACTAAGAAAATCTTCAAGCATATTAAGTTCAATATAATTTTTAAAAAGTTTTTCAGCAGTATATTTAATAATATAAGTTTTACCAATTTGTCTTGCACCATCTATAATCAAAATCTTGTTAGAGTCAGATTTTAAATGATTTTCAATATATGATTGTATTTTTCTGTAAAGCATTGTAATTTCGCCCTTTCTTAAAACATTTTTGCACTTTTCCATAAAATTCCAAGCGGCAAAAATACACTTTTCTATGTATTTTTGTATATATTTTATACACTTTTCTATAAAATTATACATCACAAAAACACACAAGTCAATATTTCACAAATAAAAAACCTGACATTTAAAGTTCAAAAACTTTAAATGTCAGGTTAATTTTATAAATCTTAGTCTGTAACTTTAACAATCCAGTTAAACTTATCTTCTACCTTACCCCACTGAATGCCTGTGAGTTCGTCGTAGAGTTTTTGTGCTACTGGACCGATTTCGTTATTATTAACAATGAGTTTTTCGCCTTCGTCGAAGAATTCGCCAATAGGTGAAATAACTGCTGCAGTACCAGTACCGAAAGCTTCATTTAACTTACCGTTTTTGTGAGCTTCTTTAACTTCATCAACTGAAAGCTTACGTTCTTCAACCTTGTAGCCCCAGCTTTTGAGAACTTCAATACAAGATGCTCTTGTAACACCAGGAAGAATGTTACCATCTTCAAGTGAAGGAGTAATAACTGTGCCGTCGATTACGAAGAATACGTTCATAGCACCAACTTCGTCGATGTACTTTCTTTCAACACCGTCAAGCCAGAGAACCTGTGCATAACCCATTTCGTCAGCCTTTTTCTGACCGATGAGAGATGCAGCATAGTTACCGCCAGCTTTTGCCATACCTGTACCACCTTTTACGCAACGAACGTATTCGTGCTCAATGCAGATTTTAACAGGATTCATACCATTAGCATAGTAAGAGCCAACTGGTGAAAGAATAATAGCAAAAATGTAAGTATGTGCTGGGTGAACACCTAAGAATGGGTCAGTTGCAATAATGAATGGACGGATATAGAGTGAAGTACCTTCACTGTGTGGAACCCAGTCTTTATCTACTTCAACAACTGCCTTAATTGCTTCAAGAGCAAGCTGAGGGTCAATTCTTGGAACACAAAGTCTGTCACAAGTATTATTCATTCTTTCAATGTTTTTCTGTGGACGGAAAAGTTGAATTTTGCCGTCTGCAGTTCTGTATGCTTTAAGACCTTCAAAAAGCTCTTGTGCATAGTGGAAAACCATAGCAGATGGGTCAAGTGGAAGTGGACCATAAGGAACAATTCTGCCATCGTGCCAACCTTTTTCTTCATTGTAGTTCATTAAAAACATATGGTCAGTAAAATATCTACCGAAGCCAAGACCTTGGTCAGCTGGCTTTTCTTTTTTTACTGTTGCTTTTTCTATTTTGAAATCGTAACCCATAATAGAAAACCTCTTTTCAAAATTTATAATTAATAGTCAAAACCTAATTGAAGTGCAGTTTTGTTTACTTCAAGTAAATCCTGATGTCTTGCTGAAACGACTTTACCTAAAGGAGCGTCGATATTATCGAAAGATAATTCTTCAACTTCTTTTAAAAGCTTACCAGTAATAATCATATTAGCGAGAGTGTTAATGCCTTTTTCACTTGCAAGACCTGTTGCTGGAATGTAATAAACATCAACATCTGTACGTGTAACCTTTCTTTCAATAAGTGTTGAGTCAACAAAGATTTTACCACCTGATACTACTTCGTTCTCATACTTATCGAGTGAAGGTAAGTTCATTGCAACTAAAACATCTGGTTTACTTACGATTGGTGAACCGATTGGGTCTTCACTTACAATAACGCTACAGTTAGCTGTACCGCCACGCATTTCTGGGCCGTATGAAGGGAGCCAGCTAATGTGTTTACCTTCAAGAAGACCTTTATATGCTACAAATTTACCAGCGAAAAGAATACCCTGACCGCCGAAGCCTGCAAAAAGAATATTTGTTGTCTTTTTCATATTATTTTGCCTCCTCTGCGTAGATATCTTTATAAACACCAAGTGGATAATATGGAAGCATATTTTCTTCAAGCCACTTTAATGCTTTTTCTGGTGTCATACCCCAGTTTGTTGGGCAAGTTGAAACAACCTCAACAAGTGAGAAGCCTTTGCCATCAATCTGGTTCTGGAATGCCTTTTTAATTGCAGCCTTTGCCTTTTTAATATTAGGAACGCTATTAACTGCAACTCTTTCAAGATAAGCCGCACCATCAACGTTTGAAAGTAATTCACATACTTTTACAGGGTAGCCTACTGTTTCAACGTCTCTACCATAAGGTGAAGTCTGTGTAACCTGACCTGGAAGAGTTGTAGGAGCCATTTGACCGCCTGTCATACCATAAATTGCATTGTTTACGAAAATAACTGTGATGTTTTCACGTCTTGCAGCAGCGTGAACTGTTTCTGCCGTACCGATAGCAGCAAGGTCACCATCACCCTGATATGTAAACACAATATGGTTTTCAGGGTCTGCTCTTTTAACACCAGTAGCAACTGCTGGTGCTCTACCGTGAGGAGCCTGAACGAAGTCGCATGTGAAATAATCGTAAGCCATAACTGAGCAACCAACTGGTGCTACACCGATAGTTTTACCTTCGATGCCTAATTCATCAATTACTTCTGCTACAAGACGGTGAATAATACCGTGGGTACAGCCAGGGCAATAGTGAAGTGGTGCATCTGTTAATGATTTTGGTTTTTCAAATACTACCATTATCTTTCTCCTCCTTTGTTTACTTCTTCAATCTTTGCGAGTACTTCTTCTGGTGAAGGAATCATACCACCAACACGACAGCAGAGTTCTACAGGCTTTTTGCATTCAATAGCTAATTTAACATCTTCAATCATCTGACCCATATTCATTTCAACAGAAATAAATGCCTTGCATTTGTCTGCAGCCTTATTTAATACTTCTGTTGGGAATGGCCAAAGTGTGATAGGACGAATCATACCAACTTTAATGCCTTTTGCTCTTGCTTCAACAATAGCATTTTTAGCAACTCTTGAAGTAATACCAAATGAAACTACGCAGATTTCTGCATCGTCCATAAGATATTCTTCATACATAACTTCATTTTCTTCGATTGTTTTATATTTTGCAAAACGTTCAAAGTTTTTCTTTTCTAATTCCTCAGGTTTTAAGTAGAGAGAGTTAACAATGTTATGTTTTCTCTGCATTTTTGTACCAGTTGTAGCCCAAGGCTTTTCGTATTTAACAGGCTCAGCAGTTTCAAGTTCAACAGGCTCCATCATCTGACCCATTGTACCGTCAGCTAAAATCATTGTAAGAATGCTGTATTTATCTGCTAAGTCAAATGCCTTTGTTGTAAGAGAAGCCATTTCCTGAACTGAAGCAGGTGCTAAAACGATTCTCTTGTAGTCGCCGTGGCTACCGCCTTTAACAGCCTGGAAGTAGTCAGACTGAGATGGTTGAATACCACCAAGACCAGGGCCACCACGCTGAACGTTAACAACTAAAGCTGGAACGTCGCTACCTGAAATGTAAGACATACCTTCACTCTTAAGTGAAACACCAGGGCTTGAAGATGAAGTCATAACTCTCTTACCAGCCGCTGCAACACCTAAAACCATATTGATAGCAGCAATTTCACTTTCTGCCTGTAAAAATACACCGCCAACCTTTGGCATACGCTTTGCCATATAAGCCGCAATTTCTGTTTGTGGTGTAATAGGATAACCGAAGTAATGTAAACAACCTGCTCTTATTGCAGCTTCTGCAATAGCTTCGTTACCTTTCATTAAAACTTTTTCACCCATTTTTTCCACCTCTTATCTTTCTACTGTAATAACGCAATCAGGGCACATTGTTGCACAGAAAGCGCAACCAACACACAAGCTTTCATCTGTAACGTGTGCAGGGTGATGACCCTTTGCATTAAGTCTTGAAGTATCAAGTTCTACGATTTTTTTAGGACAAGCTGTAACGCAAAGACCACAGCCTTTACAAACGTTGTCTAAAAAAGTAACCTTTGCCATAATCTTACCTCCAATAATCGATACATTCTATTATACTATCTTTTTTTGTAATTTCAATGGGAAAATGTTATCTATTTCACCATTAAAAGAATTTACTAAACTTTCACTTACTGTTGTCATTTTAATCGGTAACCCTGAAAGACGAGCTAACTCTTCTGCACTCTCTACAGAAGCAATTACATCTTCTTTAGTAGTAAGAACACCTAAGTTAGAATTATTTACAATAGCAGTAAATTTAATTTTACCAGCCGTTTCAATCTCTCTCATAACTTCTAATGCACTTTGGGCATCAGGAGTCAAAGGTCTATAAACATTAAAAACAAACAACATTTCGTAGTCATTTTCTTCTCTTATTGCAGTTTCATATCTGCCGAGAGCATACGCTCCCCTGTCGTCACCGCCTATATCAAGAATTGCTACTGCACTTTTATCATCAAGAACTGTGTAAGCCTCTTGTGGAAGTGCCGGTAAATCAACGTTTGAATTGGCAAATTCAGAAGAAATGAGTTTTATTCCTGCTTTTGTCAATTCGTCGATACTATCAGCAGTTCTGAAATACGGGTTAACAATATCGAGGTCGGTAATAACTACTTTTTCATATTTTTCTTTAAGGTGCAGAGCGTAATTTACTGCGATATTTGTTTTACCGCTACCATAATGCCCTGCAAAAAGAGTAACTCTTTTATTTTCCAAAAGAACCACCTCAAAGTTTATTTCTCTGGATTTTACCACTTGTTGTTTTTGGTAATTCATCACGGAATACAACAATTCGTGGGTATTTATATGGTGCAGTTTTCTCTTTAACGTACTGCTGAATTTCTTTCTTTAACTCCTCTGTACCCTCAGTACCAGGAACAAGAACGATACTCGCTTTAACAACCTGACCACGAACCTCGTCAGGAGCAGCAGAAACACCACATTCTAAAACGTAAGGGAGTTCCATAATAACGCTTTCAATCTCAAATGGTCCAATTCTGTAACCCGATGACTTGATAACGTCATCAACACGACCAACGTACCAGTAGAAGCCGTCTTCATCACGCCAAGCAACGTCGCCTGTGTGGTAGTAACCATCGTGCCATACTTCGTTTGTCTTTTCTTCGTCTTTGTAATAACCTTTAAAGAGACCACAAGGTGCACCGTCTTTAACGTTAATTACAATTTCACCATTTTCACCGACGTTAACGTCGTTACCATCAGCATCAACAAGATGAACGTCGTAAATCGGTGCAGGTTTACCCATTGAGCCGATTTTGTGAGAAGCACCAGTCATATTACCGATAATCATTGTGCTTTCTGTCTGACCGAAGCCTTCTAAAATCTGAAGACCTGTTGCAGTTTCAAATTGACGATAAACCTCAGGGTTTAAAGCTTCACCAGCAGTTGTCATATGCTGAACTGATGAGAAATCGTATTTTGAAATATCCTGTTTTACCATCATACGAAGCATTGTAGGTGGTGCACAGAACGTTGTGATTTTGTATTTTGCAAACATTGGAAGAATGTCTGCCGCATCAAATCTGTCAAAGTCATAAACGAATGTAGGTGCTTCACAAAGCCATTGACCATAAAGCTTACCCCACATTGATTTAGCCCAGCCAGTATCTGAAATTGTGAAATGAAGACCATCAGGGTCAACGTTGTGCCAGAATTTAGCTGTATGGAAGTGACCTAAAGGATATTTGTGGCTATGCATTGCAGTTTTTGGGTAGCCAGATGTTCCTGAAGTAAAGAACATAAGCATTAAATCGTCACCACAAGGTGAATCCTCTGTTCTTTCAAAATGAGAACTGAAGCGAGCACTTTCTTCGTCGTAATTTCTCCAGCCTTCTCTTTCACCATTAACCATAATTTTGATTTCTAAAGATGGTGAAGTTCTTGCTGCTAAATCAACCTGATGAGCAGTATCGCCATCGCCTGTGCAAACGATTGCTTTAATTCCAGCTGACTGGAAGCGATATTCAAAATCGTGCTCTTGTAACTGGTTTGGTGCAGGAATTGCAACAGCGCCTAATTTATTAAGACCAATCATTGCAAACCAGAACTGATAATGGCGTTTTAAAACGAGCATAACTCTGTCGCCCTTTTTAATGCCTAATGAAGCAAAGTAGTTTGCCGCCTGTGAAGATGCCTTTTTAATATCTTTAAAAGTAAATCTTCTTTCAACTTTGTTTTTATCAATATGAAGCATTGCAAGTTTAGTTGGGTCTTTATCTGCCAAAGCATCAACTAAATCAAATGCAAAGTTGAAGTTTTCTGTATTTTTGAAAGAAATCTTTGTTGGTGTGCCGTTTTCATTTTTCGCAATATCAATATATTTGTGATAAATACGGTCTTTTGTATCTTTCTCAACTGACTTTTTACTATCGAGCGCTTTTGCCTTAGCCTTTGCTTTAGCGTATTCAAGCTCTGGAATAGGTTCACCAGTTGGGTTAAGAACAATAGCGTAGAACGTACAGTCTTTACCATCAACAGCAATCATACCATGTGGTGTTGAACTGTCGTAATAAATACTGTCGCCCGCTTCGAGAATTTCTGAGTGTTCACCAACCTGAACTTTTAATTTACCCTCGATTACAATATCAAGCTCCTGACCAGCGTGGGTAGTAACTTCGATTTCTTTATTCTGTTTTTCTTCACTGTATGTACTACGAACAAAAAGTGGCTCTGCAATTCTGTTTTTAAAAGCAGATGCTAAGTTGTAGTATGTCATACCGTGAGCTTTTTCAATTCTCTGACCTTTGCCAGCCTTTGTGTAAACGTAGTTTACGAGTTTAGGCGTATGACCTTCAATAAGGCTTGTAACGTCAACGTTAAGAGTCTGCGCACAACGGTAAATAAAAGCAAAGTTTAAGTCTTTATTGCCGTTTTCACATTCAATATACTCACTTTCACTAACGCCTGTTTTTTCAGCCATCTGTGCAGTTGTGAGATTCTGAATTTCTCTTAACTCTCTGATTCTTGCAGCCATTTCCTTGATTTTAAAATCAAGCGCTGTAATCTGTTCCATTTTAAGTTCCTCCGATTATTCCTTCAAGGTGGGTTATTTTCTAATAAAAATAACCCGCCCCAAAGATATGATCTTTGAGACGAGCGTTATAGTTAAAATATAATACCCGCGGTACCACTCAAATTGCAGAAAAACTGCCACTCTTGGAGTCTATCAACTCCTATGCCTTTACGCAGCAATCACGGAGAGATTCTACTAAGCAAAAGCCTTTCTTTCTCTCGGCTCAGAAACTACAAACTGAAACGTTCGACCTATGACTTGCACCAACCGTCACTTCTCTGTAAGGAAAACTGTTACAATCCCTTTTCTTCAACGCCTTTAAACGTATAATACCATACCACATCTCTTGTTATTTGTCAAGAAAATAATTGGAATTTTTTATAAAAAACAATACTGAAATTTGTAAATATTGCAATAAAGAAATTTGTTTTAAAATTACAACTTATTTCTGATGATTTTACCGCTGATTGTCTTTGGTAATTCGTCACGGAATACAACAATTCTTGGATATTTGTAAGGTGCTGTATTCTTTTTAACGTAATCCTGAATTTCTTTCTTTAATTCTTCAGTACCCTCTGTGCCTTTTGTTAAAACAATGCTTGCTTTAACAACCTGACCACGAACCTCGTCAGGAGCAGCAGAAACGCCACATTCAAGAACGTAAGGAAGCTCCATAATAACGTTTTCGATTTCGAAAGGTCCTATTCTGTAACCAGATGACTTGATAACGTCGTCAACACGGCCAACATACCAGAGGTAGCCGTCTTCATCTCTCCAAGCGGTATCGCCTGTATGATAAAGACCATCGTGCCACACTTCTTTTGTTCTTTCTTCATCGTTATAATAACCTAAGAAAAGACCACAAGGCGCACCGTTTTCAGTATGAACAACAATTTCACCTGTTTCACCATCTGGAACTGGTTTGCCGTCTGGGTCAACCAAATCGATATCATAAAGTGGAGATGGTCTACCCATAGCACCGATTTTGATTTTTGAGCCATCTAAGTTAGCGATTGAAAGTGTTGTTTCAGTCTGACCGAAGCCCTCATAAATTTTAAGACCAGTTGCTTTTTTGAATTGCTTGAACACTTCAGGGTTAAGTGCTTCACCAGCTGTTGTAGCGTGCTTTATTGATGATAAATCATATTGTGAGATATCCTGTTTTATTAACATTCTGTACATTGTAGGTGGTGCACAGAATGTAGTGATATTATATTTTGCGAACATAGGAAGGATTTTTGAAGCATCAAAGCGTTCAAAGTCATAAGTGAACACTGCACCTTCACAGAGCCATTGACCATAGAGTTTACCCCAGAGAGCTTTACCCCAGCCAGTCTCTGAAATTGTGAAGTGAATACCATCACGATAAACACTATGCCAGTGCTTTGCTGTAATATAGTGACCAAGTGGGTACTTGTGGCTATGAACTGCGATTTTAGGGTAGCCTGTTGTACCTGATGTAAAGAACATAATAAGTGGGTCGTTACCACAAGCAGAATTTTCATCACGAACAAAGCGACGTGAGAAGAGTGGGAATTCTTCATCAAAATTATGCCAGCCGTCTTTACTGCCGTTTGCAACGATTTTAACCTTTAAATCAGGGCAGGTCTTTTGCGCTTCATCAACAGTTTCGGTAACTTTGCCATCTGCAGTAGCAACGATAGCAGTAACACCTGCTGACTTGAAACGATACTCATAATCGTGAACAACAAGCTGGTTTGTTGCAGGAATTGCAACCGCACCCAACTTATGAAGTGCTAAAATAGATACCCAGAACTGATAGTTTCTTTTAAGAACCAAAAGAACTCTGTCGCCTTTTTTGATACCTAAAGATTTAAAGTAGTTTGCAGCCTGTGAAGACATTTCTTTCATATCTTTGAAAGTAAAACGTCTTTCTGTCATATCGTCAGAGATATGAAGCATTGCAAGTTTTTCAGGTGATTTCCTACCAATTTCGTCAACTATATCGAATGCGAAGTTAAATTTATCTTCATTATAAAATTCAATTTTATCGCAAACACCCTCTTCATTAAGGAAGGTTTTTACAAACTTATCGCTTACAAGTGGTCTTTCAATATGTTTTGCTTCGTTTACGTTTTCAGAAACGAATTCTGCTGGTTCTTCTTCATCATTCATAACCATTGCTAAGAATGTACAGTCCTCACCATCAACAGCAATCATACCGTGAGGAATTGAGCTTTTATAATAGATACTGTCGCCTTCTCTTAAAACCTCGTAATTGTCACCAACACGAACTTTTAAAGAACCTTTTATAACAAGGTCAAATTCGTGACCAGCGTGTGTGCTTACTTCTATCTCTTTTGATTGAAGCTCACTTGAATATTGATAATTAACCCAATAAGGATTAGCAAGCTTTTGTTTGAAGCGTGGTGCAAGATTCTGAATTAACTTACCATCTTCATTTGCAGTAACCTTGCCGTTACCACGACGAGTTACTGTGTAAGAAGTAAGCTTTGCACTCTGGCCTTCTAAAAGGTCTGTCATTTCAACGCCGAAAGCTAAAGCGCATTTATGAACAAATGAGAAAGGTAAATCTTCTTCACCTTTTACAAATGATGAGTATTCTTTTAAAGATACCTCTGCTTTTTGTGCCATTTCTTCTTCTGAAAAACCGTAAATGCCTCGTAACTCCTCAATACGTTCAGCAACCTCTGCTAACTTTTTTGTTACTTTACTGTCTGCCATTACAATCATTCCTTTCAAAAATGAAATAAAAATTAGTTAAAGAAACACACAAATAAAAAAAACGTCTCAAAGTAAAAACTTTGAGACGGAAAACTTTTCCGCGGTACCACTCAAATTGCAATAATAAATATTGCCACCTTTAAGGTCAAACAACCCCTCTGCACTAACGCTGCAGTTCTTCGGAAGAAGCTTACTCATTACTTTTCAGCCCTTCGGCTCGGAAGTGATAGGTTTTAAGAAAATTATGTTATCGGCTCACAGCAACCGCCGACTCTCTGGAAACAGTCATTTTCAACCGTCTTCGTCATAGCTTTTATTTGTGATATTCATTTAATGTAGTTACAATAGCACTTTTATTTTTCGTTGTCAACACTTTTTTAAAAATTCTCTCAACTTTTTCAATAAATTTTATGCTATAGATTTATTAAATGTTACAAAATAACACTTACACGCCGAACTTTAGTTGACACTTTTTTTATAATATGGTAAACTTTATGAGTTAAAATTTATAACAAAGGGGTTATTAAAATGGCTAAAAATTTAAAAGACATTGACAAGGCTGCTGAAAACAAGGGTTCTTTACTTGTTACAGTATGGCAGTTTGTTAAATTCATTGTTGTAAGTCTTCTTGCAATGATTGTACAGTTTGTACTTCTCAACACACTCAACCTTATCCCTGCTATCAGCGCTCTTTACAACGAACCATTCAGCTGGTGGGTATTTGTTTACCCTGTAGCAGTTGGTGGTTTAGGTTACTTTATTGTTAGTAACGTAGCAAACATTATTGCTCAGATTGTTGCTTTCTTTGTAAACAAAGAAAAAACATTTAATTCTGGCGCAAACGTTGCAGTTGCACTCCCAATCTACATAATATTCACAATCGCTCTTATTCTTTTCTCAGCTTGGCTCAACCCAACATTAAAAGATGTATTCATCGGTTTTGAATGGTGCAACGAAACAATGGCAAAAAACATTGCAACAATGATTTGCTCTGCACTTCAATTCTTCCTCTACTTCCCTGTTGACAAAATTCTTTTCCACAAGAAGAAAGAAGAAAAATAATTCAGAATGCATAATTCGTAATTCGAATTATAATAAACAAAAAATTCATCCTATCATTTTTAGTTAATGTAAAAATGATAGGATGTTTTTTATTACAATTGCCGACCGCAGGTCCCACAATTATTCACTATTCATTATTCTTTATTCACTATTATTTAACAAATTTCTGATTTATCAGAAATTTGTATTATTCCATCCCCAATCAGCGTAGCCCATATATTTAACATATACTCTTGAAGGTGAAATTCCGAGCTCTTTCTCTAAAATGTCGCATACAGTACAAGTCATTTTAAGAGCACCGTCTTTTGAAACTCCACCTAAAAGGTCAACGTCTACAATAGCACTGTCAGCACTGTTGTCACCTTTAAACCAGAGCTTCTGGTTATCTTCAATTCCAACCATAAGCCAACTTTCAGTTTTACCTGGGAAGCTCTCAATAGCCTTACCAAATTTCGCTTTCAAAACTTCTGCTTTTTCCTCTGTTACTACTGCTGTAGTTTTTAAATTAATATATGGCATTTTAATTACCAACCTTTCAAATTTATTTATAATAGCGTCGCAGACCCGCAACTCTTCACTATTCACTATTCACTATTCATTATTCATTTGAGCGAAGTGAGTTACCTGTTCCACTTCCTACAAAGCTCAAGAATCTGGTCTGTGAATTTAGCGAGGTCTTTGTTTGCACCCTCAACGTTATTTTCTGCAACACGTTCAAGTTGCTGTACTGCAGTCATAAGACGCTTGAATGCAGGAGTGATTCGTTTACCCTGAAGTCTGCCAGAACCATATTCAGAATTAGGCACCTTAGGCTTAACTCTTACGCCATCATTCTTAACAAGACACACGCCTGTAACAATATCCCAACAATCACCACTAAAAGGTGCAGTTGCAGAGAAGTGTAATTCTTCATTAATTCTTGCAGTAAGTGTTTCACACGCTTCTTCATTACCGTGAATAACAAACACCTTTTTAGGTGCTTGTTCAAACGAGCCAATCCACTTCATAAGACCTTCGTTATCAGCGTGACCACTTATTGCATCAAGTATTGCAATTTCTGCATTAACCTGAATTTCTTCACCAAAGAGTTTAACTGTATCGGCACCATTAACAAGTGTTCTACCTAAAGTACCCTCTGCCTGATAACCAACGAAAAGAATTGTTGAATCTTCACGCCACAAGTTATATTTGAGATGGTGACGAATACGACCAGCTTCACACATACCACTTGCGGAAATAATTACTTTTGGTGATTTATCAAAGTTAATCGCTTTAGAGTCGTCGGTTGTAATAGAGAGTTCTAAACCTGGGAAGCTTATAGGGTTAACACCAGCATCTAAAAGAGCAAGGGTTTCTTCATCGAAGCATTGACGTGAACTTCTGTCGGAGAATATATTTGTAGCTTCAACAGCCAACGGGCTATCAACGTAAACTCTGAAATTATTGTGCCCTTTAATTAAATTCTGTTCTTTTATTTCTCTTATAAAGTAGAGAAGTTCCTGAGTTCTGCCGACTGCAAATGACGGAATAACGAGGTTACCTCCTCTGTCAAACGTACGCTGAATAATACCTACTAAATCGCCTATATAATTAGGTCTGTCGCCGTGGCTACGGTTACCATAGGTTGATTCCATAATTACGTAATCAGCATCAGTTAAATAAGTCGGGTCTTTTAAGAGTGGTTGCTCTAAATTACCAATATCACCTGAGAAAACTAATTTTTCAGTATCTTTATCTTCAGTAACCCACACTTCAATACTTGCAGAGCCTAAAAGGTGACCAGCATCTGTAAAGCGAACCTCTAAACCTTTATCCACAGTAACAACCGCGTCATAAGGGCAAGGTCTGAAAAGCTTCATTGAACCAACTGCATCGTCAATTGTATAAAGGGGTTCATATTTTTCAGCACCAGAGCGCTTAGCCTTTCTGTTACGCCACTCTGCTTCAAACTCCTGAATGTGAGCAGAGTCACGAAGCATAATTTCGCAAAGTCTTGTTGTGGATTCAGTAGCATAAACTCTGCCATTGAACCCTTGCGCATAAAGGAGCGGAATTAACCCTGAGTGGTCAATGTGAGCGTGAGTAAGTAACACGTAGTCGATATCAATAGCAGGAACGGATAATTCCTGATTTTCAAAAATATCCTTACCCTGCTCCATACCATAATCGACTATGATATTTTTACCATTAGCCTTAATGAGAGTACAGCTACCTGTAACCTCGTGAGCAGCACCAAAGAAAGTTATTGTCATAGGAACACCACCTTATTATTTTTCTAATTTAATAATAACACATCGTGTTATATTTTTCAACAAAATAGATAAAATTTAATTCTATTTTTACAAATTATTAGTTTTATTGCCCTAAAAATATTTATTCATTGAAATAATAAATATTGTTTGGTATAATAAAAAAAGAATTAAAAACAGCTGGTGATATAGTAATGGAATCATTGAGAGAGATATATAGAATTGGTAAGGGACCTTCAAGCTCACACACAATGGGCCCTGAACACGCTTCTAAGCTCTTTTTAGAAAAAAACCCGAAGGCAAGCCGTTATTTAGTTATTCTTTACGGCTCACTTTCAAAAACCGGTAAAGGTCATATGACAGACCAGATTATTATTGATACCTTTAAAAATAAAAATATAGAAGTCCAGTTTGGCGATGGTGACGAGAGCAAGCTCTACCACCCTAACACAATGACTCTTGAGGCATTTGACGAGAATAACAACTCTGTTGACTTCTGGCGTGTATATAGCGTTGGTGGTGGCAAAATAGAAATTGAAGGACAACCTTCAGTTGCTGTGCAGGATGTTTACCCTCTTAACACATTTTCTGAAATCAAAGCACATTGTGATAAAACGAATATGAGACTCCACGAATATGTAAGAGAAATTGAAGGCGACGAAATCTTCTTGTATCTTTCTGCTGTGTGGGAAACAATGAAACAAGCTATTGAACGTGGTCTTACAACAGAAGGTGTTTTACCTGGTGGTCTTGACGTTCAGAGAAAAGCAAAAATTCTTTATAACCAACGACACATTGACGAAAGCCCTGAAACAAGAGAAAGTAGACTTGTTTGCTCTTGTGCATTTGCAGTGAGCGAAGAAAATGCTGGTGGTGGCACAATAGTTACAGCTCCCACTTGTGGTGCAAGTGGCGTTTTACCCGCTGTATTATATTATATGCAAAAAAAACGTGGATTTTCAGACCTTGCAATTTGTAATGCACTTGCAACTGCCGGTCTTATTGGTAACATAATTAAAACTAACGCTTCAATAAGCGGTGCTGAATGTGGCTGTCAGGCAGAAATTGGCTCAGCTTGCTCAATGGCTGCTGCAGCTCTTGCGGACCTTTTCTATATGAATTTAGACCAGGTTGAGTATGCCGCAGAGGTTGCTATGGAGCACCATTTAGGTCTTACTTGTGACCCTATTTGTGGTCTTGTACAAATTCCTTGTATTGAAAGAAATGCCGTTGCCGCTATGCGTGCAATAAACGCTTTAAACCTTGCAAACTTCTTAACACACACACGTAAAATCTCCTTTGACGTTGTTGTTAAAACAATGTATGAAACAGGCAGAGATTTATTCAGTAAGTATAGAGAGACGAGTGAGGGCGGTTTAGCAAAAACATATCTTGAATGATTAGTTGCAAGTATGGCTAGTGTGGCTAGTTGCTGGTATTGTAAAAATCAAATTACTCTATCATTTTTAGTTGATTATCGCTTCAACTTTTAATGATAGAGTAATTTTTATTATACTGGCCAAACTATTTACTTGAGCACAACAGATAAACAATTATATCCTGTCAACTTACCACTAACCTCATCTGGCTGGTGTCCGCCAACGAAGAGAGTAATTTTACCATCTGGTGAAACTCTCGTGCCATCTTCAAGAACTGCTTTAATAAAGTATTTGTCAAGTTCAACTTCAACTTCTTTACTCTCACCTTTTTTAAGCTCTACAGCTTCAATACCGCAAAGCTGGTAAGTTGGTGTAGAAGTTCTTGAATCTGTAAACTGTGCGTACACCTGAACTTTTTCTTTAGAGTCAAAGTTACCTGTATTTTTTACATTTACAGAAACTTTAATAAAGTCATCATCTTCCGAAAGAACTTTGAAATCACTATAAGCGAAACTTGTGTATGAAAGACCGAAACCAAACGGATATAAAGGCTCATCCTTATAGAAACGATAAGTTCTGTTTTCCATACTGTAGTCTTCCATAGATGGAATTTCTTTTGTTTCGTAATAGAAAGTAAGTGGTGTTTTACCACAAGGCACTGCTTTACCTGTAATAATATTTGCAACTGCTTTACCGCCTAATGCACCAGGGTACCAGGCGTGAATAATTGCTTTGGCGTGTTTTCTTACCTTTTCGCCTAAATCAATAGCACTACCACAAGTGATAACAACTATTAAATTGTCTGTAACGTCGCAGATTGATTCTGCTAATTTCATCTGAGTTGCTGGTAAGTAAAGTGTGTTTTTATCACCACAGCTTGAGAATTCGTTTGAGTGGTTTGTGTCCTCACCCTCAATAGTTCTGTCGAGACCAACACATAAAACTGTAAGGTCTGCTTCAGATGCAGCCGCCATACCTTCACTATAAAGGTACTCGAATCCATCCCAAGAGCTTTTAACTTCACTGCAAAGGTGTGAACCGTCTGCAACAAAGATTTTTGAATCAGTAAATTCGCGACGAATTCCGTCTGCTAATGTAACATATTCAGAAGCGTGACCAAAATAGTTACCCTCAAGTGCAAGGTGGGACATTGAGTTAGGGCCAACAACAGCCACTTTTTTGAAATCGCTCTTATTAAGTGGTAAGAAGTTATCTTCATTCTTTAAAAGCACCATTGTTTCTTCTGATGCTTTTAAGTTGAGTGCTTTGTTTTCGTCTGAGTCTAATTTTTCATAACCAATGTCAGAGTATGGTCTGTTTTCTTCAAATTCGCCTAAAGCCGCACGGATTGTGAAAAGATATTCTGCCGCTTCTGTGATATCTTCATCAGTAATTAAATCTTCTTCGTAAGCATCAATTAAATATTTATAAGATTCACCACAGTTTAAGTTACAACCCGTTTTAAGTGAAACTGCTGCCGCTTCTTTCATAGTAGGAGCAAATTTATGGAATTCCCATATATCGCGTATAGCGCCACAGTCTGAAACGTAGTAACCCTTAAACTGCCAGTCTTTTCTTAAAATATCCTGCATCAAGGTTTTACTTGCACAGCAAGGCTCACCATTTGTGCGGTTATAAGCACCCATAACACCTGCAACATTAGCCTTTTTAACTGCATATTCAAAAGCAGGTAAGTATGTTTCATACATATCCTTTTTACTAGCAATAGCATCAAAGCCGTGGCGAGTTTTTTCAGGACCAGAGTGAACTGCAAAGTGCTTTGCACAAGCAGTTGCCTTGTAAAATTCACCATCGCCCTGAATTCCGTTGATGAATGAAACTGCTAATTTAGCGGTAAGGTAAGGGTCTTCACCGAATGTTTCCTGACCTCTGCCCCAGCGTGGGTCTCTGAAAATATTGATATTTGGTGCCCAGTATGTAAGACCTTTATAAATATCTCTGTCACCGAACTCAATACTCTTATTATATTTTGCTCTTGCTTCTGTTGAAATAGCATCTGCAACAGTATTAACTAACTCTTTATCAAATGTTGCCGCCATACCAATAGCGTGCGGAAAAACCGTTGCAACACCCGCACGTGCCACACCGTGAGAAGCCTCGTTCCACCAGTTATATTCGTTTATACCAAGTCTTTCGATTGCAGGAGAAGTGTAGAGAAGCTGACTCATCTTTTCTTCTACAGTCATCTGTGAGACTAACTCTTTTGCTTTTTGTTTCGCTTTTTCTAAGTTCATTTGTATCACCTTAGTTTTAATATTCCATATATTTATCAACGATGCTCTGTGCAGTACCGTCATCAATCAACTCGTTGATTGCATTAACAATTTTTTCATTTTTATCTTTATCTTCGCTTACAACAGCCGCCTGATATTCTGCACTATAAAATGTAGAATCAAGAATTTTAAGACCACTTACACTATCAACCGCTTTTCTTGCAATTACATCGTCAATTACTACTGCGGTGATTTCGTCATTCTTAAGAGCGTTTATCATTTCATTATTTGTAGTAAATTCTTTTACATTCTCTTGACCGAAGCCCCATTCGTTAAGTGGTGCAGAAGCGAAAAAATCACCAGTTGTAGTTTTCTTAACACCAATTTTTATTCCCTCTTTAACACCTGTAGGATAACCATCCCCATCAAAGCCAGAATAAAAATCGTCATAAAGCATATATTCACTACTTGCTTTAACAATAACAGATTGCGTATCAGTCACATAAACCTTTGAAAAAGTTGCGTTTTCTGCATCAAAAGAATCATTATTAATTTGTTTTATATAAACATCTACTTTTTCAGGCTCGTATTGACTGCTATGCACATCAACTTCTTTAAACTCAACACTCACCCCTAATTTATCTGCTACAGCATTCATTAAATCAATATTTATACCATTAAATTTTTCGCCATCTTTATATTTATAAGGGTAAAAATCAAAATTTGCACCAAGATTTACTATAAGTGTATCTTTCATAGCTTCACTTGCATCTTCCGTTGTAGATACAACTTCACTAGTTTCTGTAGTCTCTGTTGTTGTAGGCTCTTCATTGTCTTTTGGTAAGCAAGACGCAAACGCAAAAAGCATTGAAACTACGAGTAAAAGAGCTGTAATTTTTAAAGATTTGGGCATTTCTAAAACTCCTTTCGGGTATTAGTTTTCACTTCTTCAATAATACCATTCACGGTATAATAAATCAAGTGTATTTTTAAGAAAACAGGAAATAGGAAGCAGGAAGCAGTGCTACTTAAAATAACTTTAAAAACAAGTTTTTTCCACAAATAAAGTTATTAGAACGTGTAAAAAGAAAAGACTTATCATTTCAGCTTAATTAAAGCTTTAAACAACAAGTCTTTTTCTATATTATTTAATAAATCCAGTAACCAGATTTCATTATCAAATAGGAAAGACCTGTTTCCTAATTCCTAGTTCCTAAATAAGAACCTTACTCAAGAAACTCTTAAGTCTGTCACCTTTCGGATTCTGAAAAATTTCTTCTGGTGTGCCTTCTTCTTGAATTACACCTTCATCGAAGAAGATAACCCGTGAACCAACTTCTTTTGCAAAGCCCATTTCGTGAGTTACTACAACCATTGTCATACCCTGTGAAGCAAGGTCTTTCATAACCTCTAATACCTCACCAACCATTTCAGGGTCAAGTGCAGAAGTAGGCTCGTCAAAGAGCATAACTTCTGGCTCCATACAAAGAGCACGAACAATTGCAACACGTTGCTTCTGACCACCTGAAAGCTGACTCGGGAAAGCTTGAGCCCTGTCTTTAAGACCAACCCTGTCAAGAAGCTCAAGAGCTTTAGCTTCTGCTTCTTCTTTTGACTTCTTAAGAATTTTAATAGGTGCACTTGTCATATTACCCAAAACTGTCATATTAGGAAAAAGATTAAAGTGCTGGAACACCATTCCCATTTTTTGACGATGCTTGTTTATATTTGTTTTAGGGTTTGTAATATCTGCACCATTAAATATTATCTGACCGCCAGTTGGAATTTCTAAAAGATTTAAAGAACGAAGAAATGTAGATTTACCACTACCAGATGGACCGATAACAACTACAACCTCGCCTTTTTGTATTTCACAGTTGACTCCGTCAAGAGCTTTGACTTCGCCACTATTATAGTGCTTTTTAAGGTCGGTTACCTTAATCAATGCATTATCGCTCACTCTTACGAAGCCTCCTTTCGAGTTTGCCTACCAATGAAGAGAGAATTAAAACCATTATAAGATAAATAACAGCAACAGTAAGAAGTGGAATAAAATAAGAGAACATTCTACCCGCTATTGTGTTACCTGCTTTAGTTAAATCTGTAACGCCAACGTAACCAGCAACAGATGTTTCTTTGAGGAGTGCAATGAACTCGTTGCAAAGCGTGGGTAAAACTGCTTTGAACATCTGTGGAATAATTATGTATCTCATTGTCTGGAAATAGTTAAAGCCAAGGCTTCTGCCAGCTTCAAACTGACCGTGGTCTATTGACATAATACCCGCTCTGAAAATCTCTGCAACATAAGCACCAGAGTTAATACCAAAAGCGAATATTGCAACTGGAATTCCGTCATCTGCCAAAGCAAAAATAACGAAATAACAAATCATAAGTTGAACAACAACAGGCGTACCACGTGTTACAGTAAGGTAAAATTTGCAAAGTGCATTAAAAAATGCAAGTGAGTAGTAACCTACACCACCACGTACTTTCATTGATTCTCTATTTTTATCGAATGACGTACGAACTGCAGCAACTACGATACCTATAACTATACCAATTGCCAAAGCTCCAAGAGTAATAACAAATGTGTTTTTAAGACCATCTAAAATAAATTTATAACGGTCACCATCTATCATTATTCTTTTGAATTCACCGAAAAAAGCCAGAATTTCAGCAATAATTACTGACATAAAATCTTCCTTTCACATAAAACAGAAAAACAGGGCGGAGTGGCTCCGCCCTAAAAATAACTTAATTATTCTGCAGGGAGATAGAATGGGTCGAGGTCTTCTTTAGCCTGGATTTTGCCATCTTCTCTTACGATAATAGCCTGAATACCTTTTGCATAAGATGATGAGAACTCAACGCTTTCGAGTCTTTCAGGAGTAACTGTCATACCAGCCATACCCATATCATATTTACCAGCCTGAACGCCTGGAATAATTGAATCGAATGCAACGTTTTCGATAACAAGGTCATATCCTAATTTATCAGCAATAATCTTTGCTACTTCAACGTCAATACCGTAATACATATCACCATCGATGTATTCGTATGGAGGGAATTCTGCATTTGTTGCCATAACAAGATTTGGTTTTTCTGTATCAACAGCTGTTACAGGAACGCCAGCAAGTTCTTCTGCTGCATCGCCTGAGTTGATGTATTTGTCAACAATCTTTTTAACAGAACCATCATCAATAAGAGCTTTGAGAGCACCATCTACTGCATCTTTGAGCTCTGTGTCACCCTTCTGGAAGCAGATAGCGTAATCTTCTTCTGTGTATTCTGTTTCAAGAATTTTAAGACCTGTGTTTGCAGCAACATAAGCTTTAGCTGGTTCATTATCAATGATAACGATGTCAACTTTATTATTCTTAAGAGCTTCAACTGCAAGAGCACCATTGTCATAACGAACAACAGCATCTTCACCAAAGTCGCCTGATGAATAAATATCACCAGTTGTATTTGTCTGAACACCGATTTTGATTGTTTCTTTTGCATTATCGCCATTATTATCTTTATCACCGCTACCACCACAAGCAGCAAAAGCGCCGATTAAAGCAATAACAAGAACGATTGAAAGTACTTTTACAAACTTTTTCATTTCTAAAACCTCACTAAATATTTTTTTGAATGAGTGGATTATACACTACATTCATTAGAATTGCAATACTTTTTTCAAAAATATGTAAATTTTATGTATTTTATTTCATTTCCATGTTTTTAAATTACATATATACAAACCGAAAAAATTGTTGTATAATATGTTTTAGAATACTTATATATTTTATTTTTGGAGTTTTAATTATGAAAAAATTACTTTCAATTATACTTGCGATTGCTATAATCGTTATCTGGGCACCTGTTGCTTTCGCGGCAGTTTACGAAAACTATACCTATGAGGTGAATCAGGATAACACAATAACCATTACAGGCTATAACAATTTACACTTATCCTCAATTACTGTGCCTGATGCAATTGATGGTAAAACTGTTACCGCTATTGGAAATAATGTTTTTAAAGGTAAATCCTCTCTTAAAACTGTAAAAATCCCGAACACAGTTATTTCTATTGGAGACCATGCTTTTTACAATTGTCACAAGCTCGCAAGTGTCACTTTAGGTAATTCACTCAAGAGCATAGGCAGTAACTGTTTTAATCTTTGCATATCACTTACAAGTATTCATTTAAATAATGTTGAAGCAATCGGCGAATTTGCTTTTTATGGTTGTGAAAAAATGACAACTGTAAATTTAGGCTCTGCTTTAACATCAGTTCCCAAAAGAGCTTTTTCAAACTGCGAATTATTATCCACGATAACATTCCCAAAATTATCTTTAAAAAGCATAAGTGATTACGCTTTTTCTAACTGCATCAGTCTCACATCGCTTAAATTCCCTAACTCTGTAAAATCCATTGGCAGAAGTGCCTTTTCAAACAATCAGGCTTTAGAAAGTCTTGATTTAGGCAGAGGAATTAACGAAATCGGTGACTATGCTTTTGAAAACTGTCCACTTCTTTTAAATATTACTTTACCACAAAATGTTACAACAGTAGGGAGATATGCTTTTGCAGTAAGAGACAACAACATTTTCGCTCACCCACAGGGCTTTAGTTTCTCTTGCTACTCTACTTGCTCCTCTGCAATAATTTATGCTGCCGAGGCTGGAGTTGACCCATACTTATTAGACTTACAAAAAACCGTCAAATATGGTGATGTTAACGGTGACGACAAGGTTACAACAGAGGATGCAAGCCTCGTTTTAAAAGCACACGCGAACCTCTCAGAACCACTAAGTACTGAAAGAGCATTTTATATTGATGTGAATTTAGACGGCGTATTTGACAGTGATGACGCAAGACTTATTTTAAGAAAAGCGATTATGCAAGAAGTTCATACAGATGCAGAAGCATCTGCCTGAACTTCAGTTGTCAGTAGTCGGTAAGTCAGTGGTTAGTATTAAATAAAAACAACATAATCCTATCATTCCAGTTCATTCATTTATCGCAACTGAAATGATAGGATGTTTTTGTTTTTTAGTACTAACAACTAACCACTTTTATTTTATCTTTCCCATACCTCTTCAACAACTCAATATGTTCTTCGGTTATCTCTTCACCGCTTACAACTATCGGTATTGCTGGTGGACACGAAACTGTTGGCACACCGCAAATTTTGCCTTTAGCTTCTTCAATAGAAATTTCTTCTGATTTACTGAAAATTGCATCTCTTATGCTCATTTTCTGAGTTCCATAAACAAACATGAACTCTTCTTGAGTTTTCTTTTCAACAAAGTCAGGTAAACTGACTATTGCTTTTTTAAGTCTTTCAAAATCCCCATCTGAATTTTGTGCGGTTACCATAAGCACCAGAAAATCATTATCACAATACTCGAATTCAATATTATACTTTCTGAAATGCTTTGCAACATCAAAATTATTTTTCTGAACTTTTGAAAAATCCAGTGTAATTTTTATAGGCTCTTTTGAAATGTTTTTTACAGAAGTTGAATTCAGCAATTCATTTATTCCGTTCACCTTTTCAGAACACAACGCTAAATCATTTTTTATATTTTCGCTTATGTATTTGTTACACAAATCAAGCGACTGTAACATTAAATATGACGGGCTACTCGTACCAAAAACAGTTAAAGCACTATGAACATTTTCGCTGAAGCCAAAGCGGTCATTTTTTCCAATATGTAAATAACCACAACCAGTAAGCGCTGGCAAAGTTTTGTGAGCAGAATCGCAACACATATCGGCACCACTTAAAATTGGGTGGAATGCTTCTTTTAAAAATGCAGAGTATGCACCGTGGGCATTATCCACAAGCAGAGGAACATCATATTTTTTACATACTGCTGAAAGTGATTTAATATCAGTTACCGCACCTAAATAATCTGGTGAAGTTATATAAACTGCAAACGGTTTTTCGTTCAGACTTTTAAATTTACTTTCTAAATCTTCTGCGGTGATTATCGCAGTGCATAAACTATTACTTTTTTCAGGATAAACCCACTCAACCCCGAAACCAATTTTTGCCGCCGCAAACATAAAAGCCTTGTGAGCGTTCCTACCCGCTATAACAAAGGGTGTTGTATTTTCATCCCTATTTAAAAACGCAAGATAAAGCATTGCATTTATAGATTGTGTTGAGCCACCAGTTGAAAACGCAGTGCATTTTGTATTAAAAAGCTTTGAGGCATTTTCTTCACTTTTTTTAATTATACCATCAGGGCACGATAAATCATCCGCACCACCGATTTCTGTTATGTCGAGATTTTCAAAGCCTAAAAAAGACACACCTTTATGACCCGGCATATGAAACCGAGTTTTCTTTGCTTCATTGTAATTTTTCACAAAGTCAATAATTGGTGTGTCCATGATTTTTTCATTCCTGTTCTGCTACTTTCATCATAACCGCGCATTCAATACGCTTTTTGAAAAGCTCGCAACCGTACTCATAAATACCTGTTATTTTGCCTGTTGCGTGATATGAGTTAGCGGCACAACCGCCCGAACAATAAAGCTTTGCCCAGCAATCCTTACAATCAGGTCTTGCATAAGCATTACAAAGCTTAAATTCATTTTGTATTTCGGTATTAGTAATACCATCATAAATGTTACCCAAAAGATATTTCTTATCGCCTACAAACTGGTGACAAGGGTAAATATCTCCGCTTGGTGTGACTGCAACGTATTCTGTACCAGAGCCACAACCTGAAATCCTTTTATAAATACAAGGTCCATGCTTTAAATCGAGCATATAGTGATAGAATGTTATAGGCTTTCCGTCTTTTTGACGCTTAATCATTTCTTTTGCAAGAATCTCATATTGTTCAAAAAGAACTGGCAAATCTTCTTTAGTTAAAGCGCTTTTATCAGTAGGTGCACAAACAACAGGCTCCATACTAAGCTCTGTAAAGCCTAAATCTGCCATATGAAGTATATCATTCGTAAAATCTGTATTTTCGTGGGTAAATGTACCACGCATATAATAACTTTTATTACCTCTACGGCGTACAAACTCCTGAAATTTAGGAACGATTATATCATAACTACCGTTACCCTTATAATCTTTTCTTAATCTGTCGTGAACTTCTTTTCTGCCGTCAAGACTTAAAACAACGTTGCTCATTTCTTTATTTGAGAATTCAATAACATCATCATCAATTAAAATTCCGTTTGTTGTAAGAGTGAAACGGAAATTTTTATTATGAATTTTTTCTTGTTCTCTTGCATACGCCACAAGTTTCTTCACAACATCCCAGTTCATTAAAGGCTCGCCACCGAAGAAATCAACCTCTAAATTATGGCGAGTACCTGAATTAGCAATGAGAAAATCGAGTGCTCTTTTGCCTGTTTCAAAATCCATCAAAGCTCTTTCACCGTGATATTTGCCCTGACTTGCGAAACAATATTCACAGTTAAGGTTACAAGTATGAGCAACGTGAAGACACATAGCCTTTAAAACAGTATTTCTGTTTTTAAAGTCAAATGCCATATCTTCATAAGTGTCAGGTGTAAAAAGCTTTTTATTTTCTTCTAATGATTTTATATCTTCTATACACTCAAGAATATCTTTCTCAGTAAGATTTTCTTCAGGGTATTTTGAAATTATTATATCTGCTATTTCTTTTTCACTTTTTTCTTTATAAAGCGAAATTATATCAAAAGCTACCTCATCAACCACGTGCACAGAGCCACTACAGGTATCAAGCACAATGTTGTAGCCATTAAGCTTATATTGGTGTACCATTGTTCCTCCATAATAATTGTGGCTACTGCAAATTTGCAGCAGCCACATTTTAAAAACATTTTAAATTAGTCGTTGCAAGAATTTTCGCACTGTTGGTTAGCAACACCGCAAGATGTTTTACAAGCTGATTGGCAAGATGTCTGGCATTCGCCACAGCCACCATTTTCTGTGCTCTTAACAAGATCTCTTGTTTCAATTGTCTTAATTCTTTCCATTTTAAAAACTCCAATCGTTTTTTATTTAAATTTATTACTTGGATTATATCACAATATTTTATACAGGTCAATATAAAGTTTTAAAAAATAGAGTTTGGCTAGTATGTCTAGTGTTGCTAGTTATTAGTAAGTTAAACAAAAATAAATACATCCTATCATTTTCAATTGATAATGAACCAACTAAAAATGATAGGATAATTTTGTTTTATAATACTAGTCATACTAGCCAACTAGCAACTAGCCATACTTCACTTATATCTCTCCGAAAATCTTTGTAATTAACTTCTCACCAAGAATTTTCTTTGCAAGTGGCATACCATATTTAAATAATACAACTGCTAAGATACCACCAATAATACCAACAATTGTACCAACGATAACATCTGTTGGGTAGTGAACATGAACGTAAACTCTTGAGAAGCCTACAAGTAAAGCAAGAATAAACATTGGAATACCAAGCTTTTTGTTAGCTTTAATAAGAAGAGGTGTTGCTGCACCTAATGAAGATGAAGTGTGACCTGATGGGAATGAGAAGCTATGTGGTTTCTCTATAAGGTTAGGATAAATAAACTCTGCTGGCCAGCCTTCAAAGTTAAATGGTCTTGGTCTTTCAAAGATTTGTTTTAACACAAGATTGTTAATACAGCTTGCAACACCAAGTCCTAAAATAACAAGGACACCGTATTTTCTTGTTTTCTTGAATATGCAAAGAATTAAACCTAAAGCAATCCAGAAAATACCATCATCACCCAAATGAGTGATAAAAATCATAATTGCATCAAGAACAGGATTCCAAAGCTTTTCAACTAATTGGAATACAGCCCAATCGAAATTGGTAAATGCTGAAAAAATATCCATATTTTTGCCTCCTAATAAAATATAAAATGATTTTACACTCTACAATATAAAAAGTCAAGAGAGTTTATTCTTTAATTTATTAAATAACGGATTTAATCTTGATTTAAACACAGTAAACATAATGTCATACATTACGAAAACCAGATTAAAAAGAATTACAAACGCAGGAATTGTAAACTTGCCTAAATCCTCATCTAAAAATGGTAATTTAAAAATGAATGTTACTATTAAGCCGATTGCTGTTATCGCAATATTAAAACCTACTAACTTCACTATCCAAGAAAGCACCTTTGGCAACCTTTCGTAAATAGGTTTTAATAACGGGTAATAACCAAAAAAGAAAGTATAATTTAAAGCAACCTCTTTATCGGCTAACAAAATAAATGAAATTAAGCTGGTTACAAAAAACACTCCGAGTGCCCATTTTTTACCAATTATTTCATCCACTGCAAAGACAATTGCACCTGTTATTATTGGAATCACATACATCATAGATGGCATTATGTTAGTAAGAAGCATAATAACCACTGACAATGCTGAGACCATACCTGAAATGGTTGTGTATCTTGTTTTTTTCATATCAGTCAACTAAAGTAACCATTTCTGTATAAGTGGCAGAAGCAGGAACACTTTCATCTACTGTGACGTTAGAAAACGCTATAAAATCGACATATTCTTCGAGTTCTTCAATGTCTGGATAACACTGGTCATTCAAATCAATTTTAGTAGTTGTAATCTCACCATTATAAGCGTAAATATCGAAAAGTTCTATACTTCCATTCGGATTAAGTTTTACAAAACTAAACGGATAGTTGAACCAATATTCAAACTTTTCTTTTGTTGCAACACTTTCAGTCTTTAAGATTATGTCATTAATATTTAAAAATACTGGTTTCCCATCAAATTCCTTTATATGTTGTGCAAGACCATAAATACAAATAGCACCATCACTTGTAATCTCGCCATATAATGAAACATTATTTTCCCAGGAATTGTCAAGTTTTTCTTTGTCTTTAATATCTTCTTGTGAGAAAAAAGTTACTTTAAATTCAATACGTTCCGAATAAAAGCATTCCTGTGGCAAGGTGAATTCTGACTGCCATTTCTCTGTTACTGTGTCGTAATCTTCATTTTTAGTATATTTATATTTAAATAAAATTTCTGAAAGATTAAAGATTAAACAATCATTTTCTACATCATAGCTAGCCCCTTTAAAAAACGCTTCAGCACTAAGGTTATGAGTAAGAGTTTCTTCACCAAGTTCATATCCAACCCACTCATCTGGAAGTTCTGATGCTATATCTTCAATAACACTATCGAATGAATCAAATGTAGAGTCCACAACCTCACCAAGAACACCAAGAAGATTACCAAAAATATTGAGAGCCAAAATTACTATTAACGCAATAGCAACTGGTTTAAACTTTTTCTTACCATTCGCATCTTGCTCAATAAAAGCCTTTTTTACAATTTTCTTTGCATCTTCTGCATTTTTTATATTTGCTAAATCGTTAATATCAAATTTCTGATTGTTATCAGTTTTTGGTGCTTTTTCGTAATCGTAGGTTTTACTTTTGTGTTCTGCGGATGCAGTTCTGTAATCGTTTGCTCTGTTATATTTATCATCCGGCAAGTGTGTAGAATGGTCGCAATGTTTCTGAATCATAGCACCACAATGCGGACACATATAATCCTTTTCATTTACAACAACTTTACCACAACTATCACATTTTCTCATAGCTTTCTTACCCTCTCAGAAAAATTTCTGAATTACTTCAATACTACCTCGTGGCCTGTTCTTGCTGATTCGTAAATAGCGTCAAGAATTCTCATAAGTTCAACACCGTCTTCTGCTGGTGCTCTGCAAGGTACATTATTAAGAGAGCAATCTACAAAGTGGTTAATTTCACCAGCAAAGAGTCCGTCAAAGCTTAAAGATGTATCTTTATCAAATGAAACATTTACTAAGTAGCCTTGTTCGTCTGTAAAAATTTCAACTCGTGGGTCAAGCTTTGCACCTGCTTTTGTACCAAAGAACTCAATATCTCCTTTTGGTTCTTTAATGTTGAGTGAAAATGAAGCTTCAACAGAAAGAACTAAGCCATTATCAAAACGAATCATAGCACTTGCTAAATCTTCAACATCACAAATATCCTTGTTACCCGCTGAAACCGATGTATAACCCTTGCCACCCTTAATATCAGGACGATTAAAGAGTTTCTGGAATGTAGCACCGTAAACTGAAACAGGTTTTGGATTACCACAGAGGTAACGAACCAAATCTATAACATGAACGCCTAAATCTATAAGTGGACCGCCACCTGAACGAGATTTGTCACCAAACCAGCCACCAGGGTTACCATTTCTTCTTAAATATGTAGCTTTAGCATAATAAATATCGCCGAAGTAACCAGCGTCAATAAAATCTTTCATTACGTCAGCATCATTACCATATCTTCTTACAAAACCAATCTGGAGAAGTTTGTTATTTTTCTTTGCTGCTTCCAACATTTCTTCTGCTTGTTTTGTATTCATAGCCATTGGCTTTTCGCAAAGAACATTTTTACCAGCATTGAGAGCCGCAATAGTACATTCAGCATGAGCACTATTCCAAGTACAAACACTTACAATGTCAATTTCAGGTAATGCTTTTAACATTTCGTCTTTATCTAAAAAGCATCTTTCCTTCGGCACACCGTATTTTTCTGCCATTAAATTAAGTTGTTTTTCGTTAATATCACAAAAAGCGTAAAGCTCAACGTTTTCATTTTTCTGATATGCCATAATATGCTCGTTACTGATACCACCTGTACCAATAATTGCTGCTTTTAACTTTGCCATAATCTATTCCTCCAGAAAAGAATTTTTACATAAACTAATAGTATCATTTTTCTGCATTTTTTTCAATAGGTGTATAGACAATAAATAAAAAAAAGAATATAATTATGTAAAAATTCTTTTCTGGAGAATGTTATTATGAGTTATTTATTTGAAATGCATTTACATACAGACGAGGTAAGTCGCTGTGCAAATATCCCCGCTAAACAAATAGCAGAATTATATCTTTCAACAAATTACAACGGAATTGTTGTTACTGACCATATGAACTCTTCTGCTTTTTCTAAAGAGCCATATAAAAATGCAACCTGGGATGAAAAGGTTAACCACTTTTTAGAGGGTTACAACATATTAAAAGAAGAATTAGACGGCAAAATGGTTGTTCTTTTAGGTATGGAAATTAACTTTTATGAAAGTGACAACGACTACCTTGTTTATGGTATAACAGAAGAATTTTTAAGAAGCAATGGAGATTTGATGGCAT
This sequence comes from Acutalibacteraceae bacterium, assembly GCA_045613085.1. Classification (GTDB taxonomy): domain Bacteria; phylum Bacillota; class Clostridia; order Oscillospirales; family Acutalibacteraceae; genus DTU089. The sequence goes on from JAZLAG010000006.1 coordinate 31,459, forward strand.
ATTCACCAGAAGATTTTTCTGAACTTGCTAAGAAAAATGGTCTCTTATTCTTACAGGCGCACCCATTTAGACGCGGTCTCACTGTTGAAGACTGGAAAATCCTTGATGGATACGAAGTATTTAACGGAAATCCCCGTCATTACTCTTCAAACCCAATTGCAGAAGCTTGGGCAAAATATCACAACAAAGATATTGTTGTGGCTGGCTCAGACTTCCACGAGGTTGAGGATTTAGCTCACGGTGGTGTATTCTTCAATAATGAAATTAAAACTAATGATGACCTTTTGAGAGAGCTTAAGGCGTTGAATTACACCCTTTACAAAGCAGAGTTTAAGCATACTCGTAAGGAATAGGAAACAAAAAACAGAAATCAGGAAACAGGGGTGAATTTAGTTTATGAAAAATATTAGGTTATTATCACTTCTATTAGTTGTTGTTATATTATCTGCTTGTGGTGGGGGTGTACCTAGTGCTACTGTACCCCCAGTTGATAATGCTACTTCTGTAATAACAGATGCAATTACAACAGAAGCAACAACCCGAAATATTGAAACTACTACCGAAAATATTATTTCACTTGATAGCATACCCGAATACTCGGGTTCGCCATATATCATACTTAATAACAATAAGCCAGAATTCACCGAATCAGAGATTACATCAAGAGCTTTTGAGAGATATTCTGAATTAGACTCACTCGGCAGATGTGGTGTGGCATTTGCTTGTTTAGGGCTTGAAACCATGCCACAGGAAGAGCGTGGCGAAATCGGTATGATTAAGCCGAGTGGCTGGCACTTAAAGAAATATGATTGTGTAGATGGTAAATACTTATACAACCGTTGTCACCTTATAGGCTTCCAGCTTTCTGGCGAAAATGCAAATGACAGAAACCTTATCACAGGAACAAGATATTTAAACATTGAGGGAATGTTACCATTTGAAAATATGGTAGATGACTACATTGAAGAAACAAACAACCACGTTATATACAGAGTTACACCGATTTTTGAGGGCGATAATCTTTTGTGTAAAGGTGTAAAAATGGAAGCTCATTCTGTTGAGGATGGTGGTAAAGGAATTTCATTTAACGTATTCTGCTACAATGCTCAACCATCAATTAAAATCAATTATAAAACTGGTGAAAGCTATTTAATGGCTACCACTACTGCTGGAACAACCAACAAAAGTGAAGATAACAAGGATGCCACTTATATCTTGAACACTAACTCAAAAAAATTCCACTACCCATCTTGTTCATCAGTTAACAATATGTCATCTAAAAACAGAAAAGAATACACGGGAAGCAGAAAGAATTTAAGCGAAAATGGTTATTCACCTTGTAAGATTTGTAACCCATAATTGTAGGGGCTGACCTTTGGTCGCCCGTTAAGGAGGTACTATGAATTTTGATTTTTTAAATACAAACGGCAAGGTAGCCTTAGCACCAATGGCTGGTGTTGCTGACAGAGCATTCAGAGAGCTTTGTGTTAATTACGGCGCTTGCTATTCTGTTACAGAAATGGTGAGTTCAAAAGGGCTTACACTTAACGATAAAAAGAGTAAAGAGCTTTTAGCTATTACAGAACCTGAACGCCCTTGTGGTGCTCAGATTTTTGGTAACGCCCCCGAAACTATGGCAAAAGCAGCCGTTAAAGCATTGGAATTCCACCCTCAATTTATAGATATAAATATGGGGTGCCCTGCCCCAAAGGTTGCGGCTTCTGGGGGCGGTGCATTGCTTATGAAAACTCCCGAATTAGCAGAGCAAATCGTAAAAGAAGTAGTGCGTGCTGTTGATATACCCGTTACTGTAAAAATGCGTTCGGGCTGGGACGATAACACAATAAATGCAGTAGAGCTTGCAAAGCGGTGTGAAGAAGCCGGAGTTTCTGCTATCACAGTCCACGGCAGAACCAAGGTGCAGATGTACTCCCCACCTGTTAATATTGATATTATCAGAGAAGTAAAAAATGCAGTTAAAGTTCCTGTTATTGGCAACGGCGATATTATTGACGGCAAAAGTGCTGCAAAAATGCTCGAAGAAACAGGTTGCGATTTAGTTATGGTGGGCAGAGGTGCTTTAGGCAGACCATGGGTATTCAGTCAAATTAATGCATGGCTTAATCACGAGCGAATTTTACCAGAGCCACCAGTTATTGAAAGAATGTTAATTATGCTAAAACACATTGAAAAGCTTTGCGAATACAAAGGTGAAAGAGTTGGCATAAAAGAAGCAAGAAAACACGCCGCCTGGTATACCAAAGGGCTCAGAGGCGCAGCAGAATACCGAGCAAAAATGAGTTCAATTGAGTCTCTTGACGATTTAAAATTCATCGCTGGTGAATTTATTGAACTCAGTAAGAAAAACGAAAACTAATCCCTAGTCCCTAGTCGCTAATTCCATTATTTGTGTAATGAAATTGAACACCCCGTATGTTACTATTAGAAAGACATTTGTCAAAAGCAAATGTAAAAATAGTAAATACGAGGTGTATTTTTATGAAACGAACGTGTAGTTTAATTTTAGCATTAATTTTATCTTTAAGTTTAATTCAAGGATTGTCTTTAAACGCAAGTGCAAGTAATAACACAGTTCATGGTGTAGGTAAGGTTACAACTGCTTCAACATCCTTGAATGTACGAAAAAGTGCTTCGACATCTTCTAGTGTTGTAACTACATTAAAAAGAAATTCTTTAATAACACTTATTAAGAAAAGTGGAAATTTCTGGTACGTAAAATATAGTGCTTCGGGCTATGGTTATTGTAGTGCAGATTACATCACTGTTTCAACAACAAATGTAAAAACAGTAAAAACCACAAGTGGAAATCTTAATGTAAGAAGTTCAGCTTCAACAAGTGCGACAATTAAAACAAGACTTAGTAGTGGTACAAATGTACCTGTTATTTCTACTTCAAATGGCTGGAGTAAAATTCTTTATAACGGAAACAAAACAGGTTATGTAAGTAGTTCTTATTTAGTAACTTCTACTTCTAATAATACGACAACAAGCTACAAAGCAATTTCGCTTTCAGGTATTCCGAATTTTAAGCAGACTGACTCTCGTTGGGCAAATGTTACCTTAGGTAGTTCAGGTCAGAGTATTGCAAAAATTGGTTGCGCTACAACTGCAATCGCAATGCTTGAAAGTAAGAGAACTAACACTACAATTTACCCACACAATATGGCTAAAAAACTCTCTTACACTTCGGGCGGTGCGGTTTACTGGCCAACAAATTACACACAAATTACATCTTCCAGTGGTTACCTTACAAAAATTTATAATCTTTTAGAGCAAGGCAAACCAGTTATTGTAGGTGCAAAAAAATCTAATGGCGGTCAGCATTATGTTGTTGTAACTGGTGTTAAAGCGACTAACTCTTTAACAACATCTGCATTTTATATTAACGACCCAGGCTCTAACACACGAACAACATTGAATCAGTTCTTTTCGGCATATCCTTATTTTTATAAGATGTTGCATTACTAAAAATAAAAATCATCCCATACAAGTCAGTAACTTGTATGGGATGAAATTGTTTTAATTAGCAGAATTTTCTTTCCACTGTGCGTAAAGAATTACTTCACTCTTACCATATACATCTGCAGGATAGTAAGAACCATCAATGTCATACATCTCTCCTGAGCCATCCTGTTCAGTATTCCAACCAATAAATTCATATCCGTCACGGACAAATTTATTTTTGAATATTGGCATACCACCTGCATTACGGTCAATAAGTTGTTTTTCCATTGAACCCGCACCACCATTACCATTGAAGGTAATTTCTGTGTAAGAACTACTCCAGAATGGTGACATTTCTAATGATGTCTTATCTTCATCAAAGAAGCCACAACCTTTATCATATCTGCCGTAAACCAACTGTAAAGGCCATTCACAATGAATAGGATACTGACCAGGGCCACCTGAGCAGTCATTAAATATCCAACCTGTAATTATGTGATTTTCATAAGCAAAATCAAGTTTTGGTAAGCTTATTTCATCACCGTAATTATAGGTCTTTGTGGTAGTTGTACCAGTTACACCAGGATACCCGCTATAATTACTACCAGTATAGAATGTAATAGTAATTTCAATTGGTTTCCAGTTTGCGAAAAGAGTTAAACCGCCGACTGGCATTGTAACTGATTCATTATATGACGCATTTTCAAGTGTCCAATTTTCAAATGTATAACCAGCAGCTTCAGGAATTTCTACATTCTTGACTGCATCACTGATTGTCTGACCGTGTTTCACAGAAACTGTAATATCTGGGAATGAGAAGTTACCAACTTCACTATATGCCACATATTCTTCGCCTGTTTCCTCATCAACCTCTTTTATATCAACCATAGTTTTAATAGTTGAGTTATTGAAATCGAATACAAGGTCATAACTGTTTCTTGTGTAGTAAAGCTTTAATACAGTATTACCATTTGCATTTACTGTTGCAGACTTAACATTAAGAGCGTTGTTACTGTCAAATGTAAATCCATCAACTGTTATTGAAGAAGCATTTACTGTTGAATTTGTAACACCTGTAAAGCTCTGTGTTTTTGAACTGTCAACAACAAACTTACCAGCTAAATCTTCAAAGTAGTGTTCAACCTTATAAGCAGTACTGTTACCTGCAGTCCATTGTGCATAAAGTGTAACTGTACCAGAAGTTGCAAGATTTAAAACTGATTCCTGGTCAGAGTATTTAACACCTGTACCATCTGCTTTTGTATTCCAGCCGTTAAATACATAACCGGTCTTTTTGAATGCGTTTGCTGTAAGTGTTTTACTCTTTCCATAAGTAAGTGAGAGACTCTGCATTGAGCCACTTGTTGCACCATTACCGTTGAATGCAATTGTGTAGCTTGCGGCAGTCCAGATACCACTTGTTTTTGCATAGAGTGTTGCACCGTCTGCTGACATCTTACCGTATTCAACATCAAGCCAACCTGTCAATGCGTAACCAGGACGTGTATTATCCTGATTAAAGGTAGCAGGCGCTTTGATTGTGTCACCGAATTTCACCTTTGTAGTCGCAAGAACTGTTGAACCGTCGTAGCTCATCCATTTTGCATCATAAGTATTTCTTGTGTAGTAAAGCTTTAATGTGAGAGCATCATCAGAAGTAACCTTACCACTGCTTACAGTACCGTTAATATTTTTATCAACTGTAAAGCCGGTAAATGTAATTTCATCAGCTTTAACTGTAGAATCATATGGTGCTTTACCTGTTTCAGTCTGAGTGAGTACATAAGTACCATCTAACTGTTGAAGATAATACTCTGTTTTGTAACTATAAGGCTTTGCTTCCCAGAGAGCAACAAAAACAATATCTTCATCTGAGTAGATTTCATCACCTGAAATATAGTAATCAGTTGCTATTAAGGTTTTGGTTTCATCACCTTTTAAATAGAAACCTTTTAAAACATAGCCGGTCTTTGTAAGTGAGTAACTACTAGTATCTTCAAAAACATAGAATGGAACACCATATTTATAGCTTGATGTGTATCTACCACGAAGAGTACCACCATCAGTTTCAATTTTAACATTATGCTCATTTCTGTAGTAATGGTAATTTACTACTGTTGAGCCATCAGCCGAAATCGTTACTGTATATTTTGAAGGTGAAGTAAAACCTTCATAAGATTTCACTTCAGGTGAAACCTTTGAACCAGTAGTACCTGTGAAGTTTTCAGTTTCTTTTTCACAGTAAGATGAAGTAAAGCTACCATCTATATCTTCACGGATATGATTTACAACATAAGGCGTATCATTCTTTGCTTCGTAAACCGGTTTAAAGTAAAGTGGCACTTTACCCATTACATATTTTTCACCAACACTATAAACTTTAGTGTCACCATAACCGTTCGAAGTCCAGCCAATTAATGTGTAACCTTCTTTTTTGAACTCATCATTATCGCTTTCTGAAGGCATTGTAATTTCCTGACCTTCATAGCAATAATCAAGTTCAGTGTTATTCCACCATACTTGTTTGTAATTGCGCTTGAAGTATGCAGAAATAGTTATAGGTTCAACTGCGTCTATATGTGTTTTTTCATAATCAACAATTGTTCCATCTTCGCGAACAATATCTGCTATATATGTTGAATACCATGCGCTACCGAATACTGTTTCATCTTCTGGAGCAAGAATACCATAGCGAATGCTTGAACCTACCGGTGCAGTGTGAGTTTCAGTTAAATCTGGTGTAACTCCGAATGTTCCGTCAGGCTTCTGAACGAAGTATTCCACATTGAATTCAACATCTTCTGCTTCCCAGATTGCATAATAAGTAATTGATTTTTCACTGAGTGCAGGAACTGTTTCTGGTAATTCAATAAGTCCGGAAGAACCATCCTTTGTCAATGACCAACCCTTGAAGGTATAACCAGGAATTTCTGTTTCTGCATAATCTGGCACTTCAATAGTTTCACCAAATTTAAGAAGCTTTGTAACAGCCTTATCATCATTTCCGAAATATACATAATCAGGGTTATTGGAATCAATTGTTACGCTGTATGAGTCACGGGTGTAGTAAATATAAAGATTGGTGCTTCCGTCACCCTTTATATATTCGCCATAAGTGTTATATATTCTACCATCAGAAAACTTCATGCTATGATAGATAGGGAACTTCTCAAAATCAAGTGAAATACCTTTTTCGTATATAACCTGTTCGAAATTGATATTGTCAGATGTTGTACCTATTTTCTTTTCCTCTTTGTAAACCTCATAAACCGAAGGGTCTTCTATTGATGGAATTAAATGGGTAACAGTATAAGGTGTGTCAGTCCTTGTTGTGTATATAGGCTTAAGACCTATTGGTGTGCTTGGCATTTCTACACCCTCAAGGCAATTTACATCGTGAAGCATTTTTCCGTTATATCCCGGAAGTGCATCACAAACAATCTGCCAACCATGGAAATCGTAGCCTGCTTTTACATCATTATAGTCTGCAAGTGCAGGCAACTTTGAGCCTTCAACATACCATTTTGTTCTTGCTCTGTCAGGGCAATTAACGCTCACACCATTTCTGTATGTTATAACAAAAGGTTCATAATATTCCACCTGAACAGTTGGCTCTGTCTTTTTCCATGTAAGGTCAAGAATAACTGTTAAAGGTTCTTTTGTGAATGATGCTGTTTTACCAGTGTAGGTAAAACGAACCTGAGTTTTTAAAGTGATATCACTAACATCAGGATTTACAGAAATCTTACCTGTCTTTTTATCATAAGAGAATTTCGGATTTGTAAGAGAAACATCAAAATCAGCCAAATCCTTATCGACATCATAAGTATCACCAGTAAGAACATTCATCTTACGCATTTTAAGGAATTGTGGATTTACATCAAATATTTTTGAATTATAAACAGTTTGTTTAACATTAGGTTTTACTACAGACACAATATTTTCTGCATTACCCGAATTCCACAGTTCTAATTCACCCTCGTACAAGTGAACCCTGAACGATGCCAAGTCAAGCAGAACTCCACCGAACAAGTCTAAATCTATATAAAGACCTATTGCTGCATATAAAGCACCGCCAGATTGAACATTGTGTTTATTAGTCTTACCATTCCAATCGTAGTGGAAGTAGAAGAAGCCATAAAGGTCTAAATAAACACCAACTTCTATCATAGCACCAAGGTTATCGAGCTTAACGCTGATAAGACCTATTGAGAATGTTACTCTGATACCAGCACGAAGACCCAAATTACCCATTATGAAGAAGTTAAAGTTTGTGTAAGGTGTTTGTTTGTCAACAACACTTGCAGAGCCTGTTGCATCAAACATTCTTAATGTAAAGTTATATTGCTTTACATTTAATGCTTCAAAAGAAACGCCCATTGTTATATTAAGCTTTGCACCAAATACGAGCTCAACATCTATAACATAGTTAACAATATGAGTTTTAGGGTCAACATAACCTTTGTGGTGATATAAACGCAACGCTAAAATGTCAACATAGTCAATTTCTCTTTCGAGCATTTTTGAATATTCATTTATAAGTGAATTTTCGGCATCGACATCAAAGAACGAAACATTTCCGTCTTTGAGCATATTATTGAGCTTTGTTGCAATATTGCTTGCAGACGAGAATGTGCCATCTTTCTTTTCAACAAGCTCATTCCAGAAATATGATTTCTGATGATATTTTTCTGTGTAAACAGATGCAACTGCACCTACACCTGTGTAAACGCCCATATCAAAGCCGGCATTTACGACAACTTCATCAATCCACCAAATGATGTATAACCAGTTGTCCCACTGAACATCTGCTGAAAATCTTGTATTGAATTTAACTTCCTGCTCAAATGTTACATAAAGGTCAAGATAAAAGCTTTCTATAACCCTGTGACCATTTTCAACTACTTCAATACCTACTGGAATTGTAACGCCGAAAGCAACTCTTAAACCTGTACCTTTGTTTATCTGTGTTACTTTCTTTAAGTTTGTTGTAATATCAGCAGAAATATCTGGTGGGTCAAGTCTTACCATATAAGAGAGGTTACCAGCTTCAACATCCATACCAAAGAGTTGCATCTGATTTGCACTCAAATGGTACTTTTTACCCCAGACAATTTCTTCATCAGTACCAAGTTTGTTCTGTAAAATATATTGTGCGGATTTTTCGGCAAAGCCGCTTTTTTCTGCCTGCTCAATAATCTGGCCTTCCAATTTTTCTATCTCTTTTTCAGGAAGAACCATATCAACACCATTAGTTTCGTATGTTGAAAGAGCATTTTTGAGTTCATCTACAGTAACAGGTTTTACTGTAACAACTGTAGTTTCAGTACCTTTTTTAACACCAGTAATTTCATAGTAATCAGCAGTTTCTGTTTCACCAAGAACACCTTCATAAAGTGCAATAAAATCACCAATATTAACTTTTGTATTTTCGTTTAACACCTCTTGATTTTCAAAGTATGTAAAATCAAGCACATCGTTATCTACTGTTAAAGTGTTTTCGTTTTCGTCTTTATCTGCATGCTTGGGTACAGGAAGAACATCTGGAAGGAATACTACATCTGCCGCATCTGCTGACTTATAATAATACTGTCTACCTTTTTTGTCAGTAATTTCAATATAAGCAACATCACCATCTGTTATAGTATTTTCTTCTTTATTTATTGTACCATTATGTAATGCAATAACATCGCCGACGGCAATATCGCTACCAGCGTATGTAAATGAACCCGAAGCAGAATTGTTTCTCATAGCAACATTACCAGTTTCTGAAAGTGAAACTGTGTAAAGACCTGTTGCTTGTTCCATATCAAAGCCTGAAACTTTATCTAAATCAACGAATTTTACCTCATCATCAATTTTTAAGTTTGACTCTTCTTTTCTTTCGGTAAATATATTATAAAAACGAATTTCTTTTTTCTGAACTTCGCCGTCGTGAATGAATAACACATATTCATCATCAGCTGGTACTACGCCATCAGCATTTACACCTTTTTCACGGTCAATAGCAGAAAGCTGATAGGTTTTACCAGCCTTTAAACCACCACTTGGTAAAACAGTATATGTACCATCACCATTATCTGTAACACTAAAAGGAACTGCACTATTTCCATCACTTACAGAAGTGAGCACAAGACTATCATTTACTGCTTTTTCACTTTTTGCTTTTACTGTTATTTCATGTGAAATATCTACATCCAAAGCAGAAACATAGTTAAGGGAGCCTTCACCCTCTTCAACTGCAGTACTTTCAACCATCTTTGGATAAAGAGTAATATTTTTTGAAATTACATCTTCAGTACCAGCGAGAATTGCAAGGTCACTGTCATAATACCAGCCTGCAAAAACATAGCCTTCTCTTGTAGGAAGTGGCATAGAATAAACTAACTCACCTGAATCAACAAGCTGTTCACTGGGAAGCTTAGTCATTTTTTTATCTTCTGCTGACATTGTATCAGGGTAAGCAAAAGTAACTTTTCGGTAAACAGTTACATCTGCATCATTATTATCAGAAGAACCACCGTTTGAGTTACCGTTTGAGTTACCGTTTGAGCCACCATTTAATGATGGTTTGTTAATTGGTGAATTGGTAGGCTTTTTATCTTCAGAGCCCCATATATTTTCAATCCACAAATCACCGTCAGAAATGTTATCCTTTTCACCCTTTTTATCTGACTCATCATCTTTTTCATCTGTTTTGTCAGTGTTGGTCTGGATGTCTTCTGTTTCGTCAACCGGCGGAACAATTTCATCCTTTTTACACCCCGTTAAAACAGATGTAAACATTGTAAGCATAGTACATAAAACAAGCACTAAGCTTAAAATGCGTCGGGTAGTATTTTTCATACTTTCATCTCCAAATTATTTTTTAGGAAATTTGCCACCCTATATTTTACTACTAATACTTTTATATGTAAATATTTTCTATATAATTTCTACAATTTTCACAAAAAAATAAAAAATGTAGTACCATAAAACAATCTACATTCTCTCATTTGTATTAGTAGTCAGGAAATAGCCATCAGCCATTAGTAGTCAATCAAAAAACATCCTATCATTTTTAGTTGATATAAAAACCAACTTCAAATGATAGGATAATTTAATTCATAGCGAAGCCCTAACTACTAAGAGCTAATAGCTAACGACTAATTATCTCTGCACGCGTCCGCTTGCGTCTCCGCCAGCTAATTTTTCAACCTCAGCAACTGAAACTCTGTTATAGTCACCTTCAATTGAGTGCTTTAATGCAGATGCTGCAACTGCGAATTCGATAGCATCCTGTGTTGACTTACCGCTTAATAATGCATAAATAAGTCCACCACCGAATGAGTCGCCACCGCCAACACGGTCTGTAATATGAAGATGGTAAGATTTTGAGAAGCAATAATTTTCGCCATCGTAAAGCATACCAGCCCAGTCATTATCTGATGCAGAAATTGATGAGCGTAATGTAATAGCAACTTTTTCAAATCCAAATTTATCTGCTAATTGCTTAGCAACAGATTTATAACCCTCGTGGTTTAATTTACCACCATAAATATCTGTATCTTCTGCTTCGATGCCAAATACATCTTTTGCATCTTCTTCGTTAGAAATACAAACGTCTACATACTGGCAAAGCTCTGTCATAGCTTTCCTTGCTTCGTCTCTTGTCCATAGCTTACCTCTATAGTTTAAGTCACAAGAGATTTTAACACCTCTTGCTTTTGCAGCTTTACAAGCTTCAAGGCAAATTTCTGTAACGTTTTTGCCTAATGCTGGTGTGATACCAGTAAAGTGGAACCAGTCTGCACCCTCAAAGATTGAATCCCAATCAAAATCAGATTTATCTGCTTCCATAATAGCAGAATGTGCTCTGTCATAAATACAAACTGAGCCACGTTGTGATGCACCTTTTTCGAGGAAGTAAATACCAACTCTGTCGCCACCACGAACAATTTTAGTTGTATCAACACCAAATGCTCTGAGTGAATTCACAGCACCCTGACCAATAGCGTGAGCAGGTAATTTTGTAACGAAAACGCTATCCAAGCCATAGTTTGCAAGTGACACTGCAACGTTTGCTTCGCCACCACCGAATGTAGCTTGCATCTGGTCATTCTGGAAAAATCTGTAATAACCATTTGGTGCGAGTCTTAACATTAATTCACCGAATGTAACAACTCTTTTCATTTATTAGTCCTCCATTTTTTCAAGTGCTTCTTTTACAAAGAAGCTACCACCGATTGCTTCAACTTTATCGAAAGCCAAGAATTCGTCGATATTATTTCTATCAACGCCACCAGTTGGAATAAACTTAACCTGTGGGAATGGGCCAGAAAGAGCCTTTAATGCTTTTAAGCCACCATAGATATTTGCAGGGAAGAATTTAACCGTAGTAATACCTAATTCTAAAGCCTGCATAATTTCTGTAGGTGTAACACAACCTGGGTAATAAGGAATATTTTTTTCCTTACAGATTTCTGCAACTGCTACTGAAAGACCTGGTGACACAATAAACTGTGCACCAGCCTGGAGTGCAGTTTTACATTGTTCTGCATTTATAACTGTACCAGCACCAACATTCATTGTTGGATACTTTTCTCTTGCATATTTAATTGCCTCTGCCGCACAAGCTGTACGGAATGTAATCTCTGCACAGTTAATATCTGACTTCTGAAGAGCAGTTAAAATTTTGTCTGTCTCAGACATTTCTTTAATAACAACAACTGGAACGAATTTTTCCATTTCTATCACACTCCTGAATATGCTGAGAAGCCACCATCAATAGGTAAAACAACACCTGTTATAAAACCAGCAGCTTCGTTATTTACTAAGAATAAAAGTCCGCCTTCTAATTCTTCACTTTCACCAAAACGACCCATTGGTGTTGCAGCTAAAATCTTTCCTGTTCTTGCAGTTGGTGTACCATCTTCGTTAAATAAAAGCTTCGCATTCTGCTTTGTTGAGAAGAAACCAGGAGCAATTGCGTTAACACGGATGCCAACCTTTGAGAAGTGAACTGCAAGCCATTGTGTAAAGTTTGAAATAGCTGCCTTCGCACCTGAATAAGCAGGAATTTTTGTAAGTGGTGTGTAAGCATTCATTGAAGAAATATTAAGAATGTTACAACCCTCTCTGCCTACCATCTGACGAGCAAATGCCTGAGTAGGAATAAGTGTACCTAAGAAGTTTAAGTTAAATACAAAACCTACGCCATCTGCATCTAAATCAAAGAATGATTTTGTATCGGCATCAATATCACCAATTTCAAAATATTCTTTATCTGTTGTAGCCTTAGGATTATTACCACCAGCACCATTAACTAAAATATCACAAGGGCCAAAATCCTTTAAGACCTCGTCAGCCACATTGTAGCAGATTTCTTTATTCAATACGTTACAAGCGTAAGCCTTAGCAACGCCACCCTCTGCTACGATTTCATCTGCATAACCTTTTGCTGCTTCTTCATTTAAGTCAAGTAAAGCAACCTTTGCACCCGCACGAGCTAATACTTTTGCAAAATAGCTACAAAGCACGCCACCCGCACCAGTTACAACAGCAACCTTACCGGTTAAATCTGTATTTAAAACATTTTTATTCATATTATTTATGCTCCTTTTCTAAAGCTTCAAATAATCCGTTGATATATGTTGCACCCAATGCTCTGTCAAAAAGACCATAACCTGGTTTACCAGTTTCGCCCCAAATCATTCTACCATGGTCAGGACGAACGTAACCCTCGTAATTATTTTCAACAAGTGCCTTTACTATATCATACATATCAAGTGAGCCACAGTCTGAAAGGTGTGCTCTTTCTTCAAATGAACCATCTTCCATAATTTTAACGTTACGGATATGCATAAATGCGATTCTATCCATTTCTGCATATTTTCTTATCATTTTAGGAATGTCGTTAGATTTTGCACAACCTAAGCTACCTGTGCAAAGGCAAAGGCTGTTGGCTGGGCTATCATAAAGTTTCAAGAATCTGTCAAGATTAGCTTCATTGGTAATAATTCTTGGAAGACCAAAGATTGGATACGGCGGGTCATCTGGATGAATAGCCATTCTTACGCCACATTCTTCTGCAACAGGAATAACTTTTTTAAGGAATTTTTCTAAGTTACTCCAGAGTCCTTCTTCCCCTATTTCGCCATAAGCGGTAATAAGCTCACGAACTTCTTCCTGCGTATAACTTGAATCCCAACCAGGCAAGTGAATATCATCTTTAAGCGGATCAAGACCTTTCATCTGTTCCCAATACATAACGAGTGATGTAGAACCATCTTTTGCCTCTTTGTCAAGCTGTGTACGTGTCCAGTCAAAAACAGGCATAAAGTTATAAGTAACGCACTTAACGCCATATTTTGCACATCTTCTGATGTTTTCACAGTAAACATCCAAGAGCTTGTCCACATCGCCACGACCTAATTTGATATCTTCGTGAACAGGGATTGACTCAACAACATCAAAAACAAGACCATTTTTATCGCAATCGTCTTTAAGCTTTTTAATGCTTTCTTCACTCCACACCTCACCAGGCTTTACATCGTAAACTGCTGAAACGATTGAACGCATACCGGGGATTTGTGAAATGTACTGAAGTGAAATCGGGTCGTCTTCGCCATACCAGCGAAATGAAAGTTTCATTTTCATAAGTTTTTCTCCGTTCTGAATTTTTTCAAATCAATCATCAATCTCAATAAATTTTCTCAATCTCAATATAATCAAAATTTGTTTCTCACGCAAACTTTGATTTTTCAATCAGATATTATTCAATATCTAATATCATTTTAGCAATTTTATATACATCACCGCAACCTAAAGTTATTACCAAATCACCTTTTTTAATATTTTTCCTTAAGTAATCGGCAACCTCGCTGAACTCAGGGAACCATACCGATCCCTCAATTTCGTCGGCTAAATCCTGAGTTTTAATACCGAATGTATTTATTTCTCTTGAGCCCATAATTTCAGTCATTACAACCTTGTCTGCAATAGAAAGAGCTTCGGCAAATTCTTTTAAAAGCATTTTAGTTCTGCTGAATGTAAATGGTTGGAACACAGCCCACACTCTTTCGTAGTCCATTTTCATAGCAGCAGAAAGAGTAACCTCTAATTCTTTTGGGTGGTGTGCATAGTCATCAACAATAACAGCACCATTATATTCGCCTAAAATTTCAAATCGTCTGCCTGCGCCTTTGAAATTATAAAGACTTTGTTTACATTGCTCGAATGTTGCACCGCAATACATGGCAGTAGCAACTGCACACAAAGCATTTAAAATATTGTGCTCACCAGGTACATTAAGTTCAACTACACCTAATTCACTACCATCTTTAAAAACTTTGAACTTTGCAAAAGCACCGTGTACCCATTCTAAATCTTGGTAATAATAAGTATTTGTTGAATCACTACCAAAGGTTATTTTTTCTTTATCGGTAATACCCTGAACACTCTTTATAGTATTTTCATCATCACCATTAAAAATTATAACCTTTGACATAGAAGCAAATTTTGTGAATGACGCAATTAAATTATCAAGTGTTTTGAAATACTCCATATGGTCACAGTCGATATTAAGAATAACACTGACATCTGGAGCTAAATCCAAAAAAGTGTCTTTATATTCACATGCTTCACAAACAAGAGTTTCGGTTTTACCAACTCTACCATTTGTACCAGTAAGTGGTAATTTACCACCGATTACGGCTGATGGGTCAAAGCCATTCTCAATAAGAATTTGAGAAATCATCGAGGTAACGGTTGTTTTACCGTGGGTACCACATACACCGATGCAGTTTTCATATTTTCTTGTAATCGCACCAAAAAGCTTGCTTCTTTCAAAGGTAGGAATACCCTTGGTCTTTGCAGCAACTAACTCTGGGTTATCAGGAAGAAGCGCGGCAGTAAAAACCACCATATCTGCACCATCAACATTTTCTGCTTTCTGCCCTAAAGTAACAGGGATACCTAAATTTTTTATTCTTTTCAAAGTATCAGTTTCGTTATTATCTGAGCCTGTAAGGTAATAACCCTTTTCGTGAAGAATTTCAGCAAGTGGACACATACCACTACCGCCGATGCCTATAAAGTGTATTCTTTTTGCATTTTCTAATGCTTGTTCTATATTCATAAAGGAAATCCTTTCCAAAATTACAAATTACTACCAATATATTATACTACATTCTTTTATAAAAATAAACCATTTTTACAAAATTTTCACATAAATTTATTGTATTTTTTCAAACTTTTTAGCAAAATTGCTCCAAAAATGCCACAAGAAATAATTTCACCTATTCCGACAGTCAATAAGAAATACCAATAAGTTCCTTCTAAAGAATAAACAAAGAGAAGCACAAACGGCACAATTATTGCATTACTGAGTATTGGTGGCAAAACCGCTAACAAATTGTATTTTCTCAAAAAGTATGTTCCGACAGCGCCAATTAAAGTTGCAAGACTACCGAAAACAACGTCCCACAAAGCACAGCCTGTGAGAATATTTGCTAACACGCAACCTATAAAAAGACCTGGAATTGCATAAGGCGTAAAAACTGGCATTACACAGAGAATTTCTGAAAGCCTCACCTGAATTACACCACTTGCAAGACCTAACATATTTGCAAGGTATGTCAGCACCACATAAAGTGCGGCAACAACCGCACCCACCGCTATACCGCGGATTTTTTGTTTGTTTTTCATTTTTATCACTCCATAGTTTTGATTTAGAACGTAAAGTTCAAGTGAGGATGGTTTCGAACTCACTATTATTTATTTTATCATTTTTAGAAAATAAAAACAACAATTATATTGACTTATTCTTGTAAAATGTTATTATTTAATTGTACTATTTTTAGAAAAGTTATTATTTAATATAACATTTTCAGAAAGGTGATTTTTATGATTAATGTTACTGTATGGAATGAATTTCGTCACGAAAGAGAAGATGACGAAGTAAAAGCCGTTTACCCTAATGGTATTCACAATTGTATTAAAGATTTTTTAAGTAAAGATGACGAGTTAAACATCCGCACCGCAACTTTAGATGAAGAAAATTGTGGTCTTTCTGACGACGTATTAAACTCAACAGACGTGCTTATTTGGTGGGGACATTGTCACCACGATGAAGTTCCTGATGAATTAGTTGAAAAGATTTATAACCGTGTTATGTGCGGTATGGGCTTTATTGCACTTCACTCTGCACATTTTTCAAAACCGTTTAAACGCCTTATGGGCTCAACCTGCTCTTTAAAATGGCGTGATGGCGACAGAGAAAGACTCTGGTGTATTCTCCCATCTCATGAGATTGCAAAGGATGTACCAGAACAATTTGTTATTCCTGTTGAGGAAATGTACGGTGAACGCTTTGATGTGCCAACACCAGATGAGCTTATATTCATTGGCTGGTTTAATGGTGGTGAGGTATTCCGCTCAGGCTGTGCATGGAATAAAGGCTTGGGCAGAGTCTTCTATTTCCAACCAGGTCATGAGTCTAACCCTACATACCACATACCAGAAGTTCAAAAAATTCTCACAAATGCAGTTCATTGGGCTAACCCGAACTTTATTGCAGACGAAATCGACTGCCCATGCATAGAGGTTTCTCCTGAGGAGAAGTTTTTAAACAATCAGAAATAAGTGTTTTACTTTTAATATAAGTTAATAAAATGAAAAATTCTATCATTTTAGTTTTTCGCAAACTAAAATGATAGAATTTTTGTTTGTGGTGTTCGAACCAAACATGCCTTAAATATATTATTCATAACATAATATATATTTTCATGTGTACTAGAAACTCTATATGCATAAGTATCCCTTAATTCAAACGTACTATTTGTTTAACATTTTAATCTAGTAACTATAAACTACCATATTTCTCTCTAAATTCTTCAAACGTCTGTAAATTTCTATCCTTTTCAGAAATTATAATTTTATTAATATCATCTATTCCCCAATCAATATTCAGTGTTTCATCACACCATAAAACACCGTCATCATATTCGCTAACAAAAACTTCGCCACTCTTATATACAAACAGTGAATCTTCTAGTGCTAAAAAACCATGAGCAAAACCGCCAGGAATATATAATTCATTCATATTTTCTTCTGATAAAATAAATTTTTGGTATTTCATAAATGTAGGTGATTCTTCTCTTAAATCACACACCACATCAAGAATTTTGCCACTCATACATCTTACTAATTTAGGCATTAGCTTTTCTCTTTGAAAATGCAACCCTCTTAAAACATTTTTCTTTGAAAAACTATTACAAGTTTCTTTAACTACAAAATCAATACCTTTTTCTTTAAAAATGTTTTCATTATAATCTTTAACAAAACAACCACGCTCATCCACAGCACAAAAAGGTTCTATTAAAAATACACCATCTAATTCTGTAGATTTAAAATTCCAAGAACTATTTTTACTCATATTCACCCTACTTTACATCTATTGAATCTTTTAAAAGTTTTACACCTGTTTCAAAATCAACCTTTGAAACAAAGCCCAAATTGAACACTGAATTTGTATCAACTACATCTTTGTAATCAAAATAAGTACCCTTAAATTCAACTACACCAAAATTCAATTGAACACTAGAATCTAAAGCAATTTTGATTTTTTCTACAAATTCACACAACTTAAATTGCTCTTTGTTGCCAATATAATACGACCTTAAGTTCTCGCCTTTTTCTGTTACAAGTTTAATTTGTTTAACTGCATCGGTAACATAAATAAAATCATAAATCTGTTCACAAGTTGTTAATTCTAATGTGGGAAACCCCGAAAGAATTTTTCTTACAGTTGAGTTCAAAAACCTTTCAGACTTTTCACCAACGCCATAGATATTTGAAATAACAACATCAACAAACTCAATATTATTTTGAACCGCAACAGTTTTAGTCATCATAGAAGCAGTTAATTTAGCAATGCTGTAAATATATGCTGGAGTAGGTTCAGCCCCATTGTCTAGAACAAATTCTTTAGCTTCATAAGCCATAATGCTACCTGCAAAAACAAACCGTTTGCAACCAAGCGCTTTTGCTAACTTTACACAATTACAAGAATACTCAACATTTTTAAGTTGAAGCTCATAGTTACCTCTACCTTGGCCAGCAGATGAATCCCAAGCAAAATGCAAAAAATAATCGTAGCACCCTGATAATTTTTCTTTTAATGTTTGAATATCTTTCAATTCACAATAAACTATATTAACTTTTTCATTTTTGTGGAATGCAGAAACATCCGAACTTTCATTTCTAACAACAGCAGTTACTTCGTAGCCATTACTTGCAAATTCATTAACAAGATAACTACCAACAAAACCGCTTGCACCTGTGATAATAACTTTTTTCATTACCACTTAAACCTGTTCTGCTACGGGTATATATTTTTGATTTAAATAACTACATCCAGCACAGTCTTTACACAAAGAAATATATTTATCATCAAAACAACATATATTCATCATTACCACTTCTTCCCTCATATTTTCGTTAACTTGTAAAAAATCAACATAATCATACGGCTGTTCATTATGCAATCCCGCTTTATTAGCACTCCATACAATATGACAAAAATAAAATTTAGAATCATTATACCCCCTAAACATGGGATTACATTTGTTCATATTTATATACGCTTCTTCATTAGACAAATTCATCTTGTCATATGGAAAAACAAAATCTTTCCATTCTAAATTTTTATAACGTTCCACCTTTACTCCATTCTTTTCAAAACAAGACTCTACTCTATTTAGCTTTTCGCTGTAACTATTATTTAAATTATAATCACTTATGCTTATAATTATATTTTCATAGCGTTTACAAACATCAATTAAATCATCTTTTGGAAGAACAGTTCCGTTGGTAATGATTGTTAAAACATCAAATTTTTCAGAATATGTGTTAAATAAAAACTCTATAATTGGGGAAATTTCTTTATGCAACATAGGTTCTCCCCCTAACAAAACCAATTTGCTAATCTTATCAACACATTTAAACAATGTTTCAAAATCTTTCTTTATATCGTTACAAGATATATCATAGCATTTTTTTTTGTAAAAAGGCATAAACATGTTGCAACGCTTACAATTCAAGGTGCATTTAGTTGTAATTGCAATATGTAATTCAGAAATAAAAACACGGTTCTTTTCAAACCATTCTATACCAGATAAAAACAATCTCGCATCACAATAATCTTGATATTCTTTCAACCCACATTTATTCAGTTGTTTTGAAACATCCTCGTAATATGTAGTAATAACAATTTTCTCGTGTTTCCAATCAATACTATCTGGATGAACAATCCTTTTGCCTGTTTTTAAATCAATTGTTCCATCTTTGGTCTCGTCATTATCTAAAATATATTTAACATTATAATTTCGGCAAATCCCATCTAAATATATCTTACACATACTACCGTAACCCCAAAGAACTATACCGTTATTTCCGAGCCAATTTTTTTTCCATGTTTCTAAATCATTAAAATTCATAAAATACTCCTAAACAAAATATTAAGTTTAAACTTTAACATCAGTTATCGAACGAACTATATCATCTAAAACAAGCCCATCTTTAAAAACATCAGCAAAGAAAAAAATATTTTTATCAACAGCCACTTATATAATTCAATAATACACTTTACTGGTGTTTGTCCACATCTAAAACCTAAAAACTCAGCATCCTTTACATAAGTTTTAATTTCATTATAAATATTTGTATTTTTATCAAACTTTAAATTAACACAAGTTTTATCAAAAGCTTTTTCAACATTGCAGAAAAAACATAAACTGACTTTACAGAGTTAGTTAAAACGATTTCTCCAAATATCTCACTTTCAATCAAGCAATTTTTCTTACCAACACAAACGAAACCTCATCTAAAAACTGGACTAGTATGTGCATTAAAAATAAATTCCACAATTTTCTCTAGCATTGCAAAATAATCATACTCACTATTTTATAAATCATAGTTTTTCAAAAAAACTTATGTTACTCCACTTCCAATAAAATTAACCATTGCTAAATTCTCATAAAATGAAAGATTTTGGGCCTTTATATAGCCAAGCATAAAATGATATTTGTTTATTAAAACTTTTAATAGTCTCTTCTGAATATCCACTTATATATTCCAAAATTCCTCTTTTGTCAACACTTTCTACTTACAAGTCAGTGTACTCAGCGTTTTTTATATCAATATTAAAAATAACTAAAAAAAGTTTTTACAACACCTTTAATAATAACTTTTTTCATTAAGGCTCTTTAATATGCATACAAAATTGTATCACTCAAGTAAAAACTATAGTGTCTAATTCCAAAATTATAGTCTGGATTTATCTCTAATAACAATTTAGAAATTTCTATAATATCTTCTGGTTTATGATAAATGGATATGGCTAATTTTGGTTTTTGTGTTGCTAATAATTTTTGTGAACCTTTAATCGCCTCTAACTCTGAACCTTCAATATCCATTTTTATAAATGTTACTCTATCTTCATTTACAATACTATCTAAATCAACAACATCTATAAAATTTTTTCCATCATCCAATATTTTTGATCCACAACTAGATTCAGCACTAAAATAAACCTTCTTTTTTTTACTATACAAACCTTTTTTTAATATGCTGTAATTCTCCAAATTCGTAAGTCCACTTGCTTTTTTATAATTCTCCTCATCAGGTTCGAAAGCAATAATTCGCTCGTAATCCCCAGAACACCAATTTAAAAATGATTTAATGGTAGAACCATCAAACGCACCTGCATCAATAAAAACTTCTTTTACTGACGAATCTCTTTCAAAAAAATCGAAATATTGCATATCACATTCCAAGTTTTTAAGATTATAAATCAAATCTTCTGGAATACCTGCTTCTATTAACTGCTCACAAACAATTTCACATGATTGAGAATAGGGTGAAATTGAAACAACTACTGGTATGCCTGAATAGCGTTTAACAAATGAATCTAGATGATACACTGGAATATCTCTAATTTTGATTCCCTCGTCTTTATAATTATCAATAAAACAAGAGAATTTAAAACTAGTAAACACGGACACGAATCTTTGACCACGTGTTCCCGCCCCAAAAACTGCGACCTCATCATATTCTTTAAGTTTTTGAAAATTCGGATCACTAAAAACAGAATTTTCAATAACATCTAATATAAAATTGTAATTTCCAGTTAAGACATACATCAATCTATCCGTGAATATCCTTTTTGAGCGTTCATCTACTAAATGCTCATAAATAACATTAATATCTTTTACATTAAATGATTTATTCATTAAGTTGATATCCACATCAAAGCCTTCCAACCAACTAATATTATGCATATTTCACATTTCCTCTATTATAAAATACTATTTCACCAGGCTGTAATAACATCGCTTGACTTTACCAAGTCCTTAAGTTTAAATGATTTTTTTATTTCATTATTAATAAAAACAACATCTTCATTAAACATATAACCAAATATTATATTAACCAAATCAACTGAAACATCTGAAAAATCAAAATCATTATTATTTTTCACATATTCCCAAATACCATCATGACATGATCTTATCACTTCATAATATCTATTTTTCTCATTATCAGCAAACTCAAATAAACCAGTTTCTGTAAAACCTAAAAATTGAGTTTCGGGTGAAGTAAACACACACTCTCCTACCATTGTTCGCTCTGCAACTGGATTATTTTTACCTGTAAAATTTGAACTTGCACCAAAGATTGCAATTGTTTTTGATAAATCATCTAATTCTATGCGAAGTGGTGCAAGTGCAAAATAATAATACTCACATTTTTCTTTAAAACCATATTTTTCAAAGAAAAATTGGGTTCCACCACTCCCAACAAAATTAACTATAGCAAGTTTATCCGATTGATTAACACCCAAATCATTCAAATATTTTTCAAAACATTCTCTTTGAAAATAAGCTTCGTTTAATATTTCTTTTTTATAATGATTTTTAATGTAATCTTTCAAATCGACTTCATTAATATCAGAAATAAGAACACCAAAGCACTCATCATTTTCACTTATAGTTATATTAAAAATAACCTTACAGAATTCAGAAAACGAATATTTACAAGAAGGCTTAAAAATTTCACAAACTGCATCAATATCAGTTTCCATTCTTATACTTTGCATTGCTATCGCCCTGCGTGAAGTTAACAAATAAACATTTTCTACATCGTAATTTTTATAATAAACATCTGCGATTTGCTTCAAAATCCAGCAATCCCTCGCTTGAAACACAATTTTCTGATTTTTTTGTTTCGCTTGTTTAAAAAGTTTATCCATAAAACTTTTTATTAATACACCAAAAAAATTAAAACCTAACGATTTTAAAGAATCAAGTTGAACTACTCCATCGTCTATAATACTAAATGGCGAATTGAAAATCTTAGATACAAATACCCCTATAAGCACTCTGTCAATCAGTTTATTTTCATACTGAAGCCATTTATCATCTAATATATTTAATGCCAAATGCAAACAACTGTAAATCGGCAAAACATTTATATCACATTTCAAAGCGTTTTTTCCATCGCTTTGTTCGTTATCACCGAAATGGAGTATGCTCTTCCCTTCATTTTCGGATGAAACCAACTCCCATAAATCACCTGATAATTTTGATTTTCCTAATTCATTTGAAATATAGATTTTACTGAATATACTATGACGAATTTCACATTTATTCAAAACCTTTAATACAATATCTTTACTTAAATATGTATCTGAAACCAAAATCACTTTTTTGTTCAACTCATAGGCATAGTATAGTAAATCTACTACTTCTTTTCTTGACAAAATATTTTCTATTTCAGTTTCTATTTCTAACTCTTTTAATTTAGAAATTTCTATATTAGCTATATTCTTTTTTAATTCATTATAAATATCATCAAAATTATAAGCATCGCCATATTTTTGTTGTGCACTTATTTCCGCTTTTTTTCTATATTCTTCAAAAAAACTCACTTTTGAAATTTTTTCAACTTGTGCCCATACATCAGTTGAATACAAAAATCTACGTGTCACCAATGTATCAAACAAATCAAATGAAATCACATCATTTTGTTCAATTGCGTTTTTATAAACCTCAAATTTCTTAACAAACTCCGTACAATTTTTATTTTCTTTTTTTTTCAGCAAAACACCGTTCAAGTGAAAAACCTTTATTGAGTTTTCAGTTGTCCAATTTTCAATTCGCCTATAAATAGTTTCTAAATTGTGCATAGCACAAACTATAATAATACAATACGCTTTAGAAATAACTGTCTCTCTATCCAATATTGGTAAACCAAAACAATCCCCAGTTTTGTCTCTATCCATCAAACCAATTATATTATAGTCCTTAAAATTTTCAATAATAAGTTTAGTTTTTTCTCCTAATCCATATATCACAATAGGCTTATCTTTTATATGTTCAAAATTCCTAGAAAAATTCTCTATTATATCTATATCAATCGGTTTCATCACATTCACCTAACATTAAAAAGACAAAATTTTATTTTTAAAACCCATTTCTCTAATTTGTTTTTCAATAGATGCTTTATATGGTCCAGACATAATAAAAATAGTCGCGTCATCATCTTTGACATCTTGTGGAGACTGAATTATGAAAAATTTTTCCCCAACTGAATAATTAATACCTTGTCTTAATGGGTTATTATCTACAAGTTGAATAATATTACATTTTGCAAAATCTTCTAAAAGAAGTGCTGTTGAAGCACCTATTCCCCAAAGAATAAGTTTTTCTCCGCTTTTTTCTACACGCTCTAATTTACATCTAATCATACTCTGACTTTTTTGAATATACTCTTTAATATCTCTTGTATTATCTGATTTTTTTATCTCTTCAATACATTTATCATTTGTTTTTAAAATTGCCCAAATTGACGGATAATTACTAACTTTTTTAAAATATTTACCACTATCAACAATTTCAAATCCATATTGTACAAACAAATTATTCAAATCATTCATTGAAAAATGAACAATATGCTCATAGGTCAAAAATGAATATGGTGAATTTAATTCTGCTGATTCGCAATACCCTTCAACATCTGGCAATTCAACAAATATAAAACCACCATCTTTTAAAATTGACTTTACATTTTGAATAGTAGTTTTTAAATCTGCAATGTGTTCTAAAATATGATTTAAAATAATAACATCTTGCGTCTTATACAAAAAAGAAAGGTCATCAACACTACTGTTTTTATGAGCAGTTAAACCATTTTCCTCACAAAAATCCATGCATTTATCTTTCATATCTAATACTGAAACATTATGACTTGTGTTTTCTTTAAGGTAAATACTCAACTCACCCAAACCACTACCCATCTCTAAAATTTTTGAATTCTCTTTGAGATATGGCTCAATAGTTTTTAAAATATGAGCAAAATATTCATCGGTATCATCTTTACCAAACATATCGCAATACGCTACAGGTCTCGAAATATCCGAACGATAATAATCCGTATAATGCTGTTGTTCTGCCTGTGATTGAAAATAAAGCACACCGCAATTTTTGCACTCAACAATATTAGTATCACTTTCTGGAAATTGTGAACCTAATATTTTCATATTCGAACACAATTTACTTATAAAATTATAATCCTTATTACCACAAACAGGACAACACAACATTATTTATTCCTCCAATAAGTATCATATAACCTATTCAGTTCCGTTTCAAAATTTGAATCAATTCGCTTATAACTTTCTTTAGACTCAAACCATTCAACTGTTTTTAAAATTCCATCTTCAAATAAAACTTTCTGTTTCCAATTAGGTGCTATTTTCAATAATTTTTTATTATCAAAAATATAATCTGACAACTGTTGCTTAGTTAACTCTACATCCTTAGACATCTTTAAAACATCATTATAAGGAATATTAATTAGTTCCTTATTCATTCCACCTAGAGCCAAAACAACAAGTTTTGCCATTTCATTCATTGTTAATGTGTTTGTACTTGTTATTTGATAATCTTCACCAATTGTTACACTATTACACAAGACGCTAGAAAAAGCTCCCGCAAAATCACTGGAATGTAATGGTGCTAACAAATTTTTCCCTTCACCAAATACGAGCATAGGAAAGCCTGTTTTAATTTTTTTTGCAAGAGTAAAACAATTGTGTCCTAACGACACTGGCATAATCGTATCGTAGGTATATCCTGGTCTAATTATTGTAACTGGAAACGAGGTTTTCTCGTAAGCGTTTATGAAAGTTTCTTCTGCTAAAACCTTTCCGCCAACATAACCACCAATTTCATTTGCATTGTATTTTAATGAACTTTCGTTAAATGGCAATGAACCTGATACTCTCTTATAAACAGCCTCAGAACTTATAAAAATATATTGCTTTGTTTTATTTTGAAATAACTTTATCGCACTTTTTGCATGATTTTCATCATAACAAATGAAATCACAAACAACATCAAAATATTTATCCTGTAGAACATTATTTGCTTCTGTTTCATTCCTTATATCACAAATTATCTCTTTTACTTCTGCTTGCACTGTTCTACGGGTCTTTCGAGTCATCCCACGGTTAAGTTCATAAACTTCGTGACCCTCATCTAGCGCTTTTTGAACACAATACCAACTGATATTGCCATTTCCACCTATAAACAATACTTTCATTGTTAAGCCTCAAATTTTTTTAATAGTTCTTCTCTGAATTCATCAATATTATCAATAGCTGCTGTTTCAATTTCGAGACACTCACTACAACCAACCATTTTTCGTCTATTGCCCTTCAAATGTTCGATTCTATGATAATCCATTAATTTCCACAACTCTTTTACAGACTGTTTTTTCACATCTCCAATTGTCATTTGACGATTCCAATCGACAATACATCTTGTAGCTACACCATCAGAATTAATTGTTAAAATATAGAAAAGACGTGGACAAACAACACACTCTTGAATTCTATTACCATAAATACCTACATCGGAGTATAATTCCTTGTCAAATCCTGGCCAACAAGGCGCAACATGTTCAAATGAGATCTCATCACAAATATCCCCGAAAATTTCATAAAAACGTTTTTTCTTTTCTTCGTTTATTTTTTCATCTGTTTCTGCGGTAACAGTCTTTATAAAAATATGACAATCGCCTTTATGCTCATACAAATCTTTTATATTAGCTACAAATTCGTCAAAATCAATTTCTGTGCCACAAACCTTTACATACTCTTCAGAACTCATTCCTTCTACAGATATATGAATTCTTGTTAAACCAGCTTCCACAATTTTTCTGTTTAATTCTGGATTCAAAAGTGTACCATTGGTTGTAGTATCTATACCATTAAACTTCCCACTTTTTTTAGCATAAGCAACCATATCAGCAAAATGCGGATTAAGCAATGGTTCGCCTTCTTTATATAAGCGCAAAACTTTGATATTATCAGGAAATTCTTGACAATCATCAATTATTTTTTTGAATAAATCAAAATCCATTATACCAATACTTTTACGTTTATCTTCTGTCCACAAATCTTTGTGTGCTCCTCCACATGGACAAAATTCACACTTCAAATTACACGCACTTGCAGGGTCAACAAATAATATAAAAGGTGTTTTTAATGGAATTACCGTTTCCAACCTAGTTCTTTCATTATAATATCTATGTCCTTCTTTTGCTTTCATATTAACCTCCAAAATTTACATTTTAAGTTTTAATTCTTTTAACTTCTCATCATCAAAACACTTTAAATAGTGAGAAACCGAACTTTTAGTTTCACTATAATGAATTTGTGGTAACTCTACTTTATTGCCTTTTAATATTTCATTAATCTGCTTTAAATCCTCACCGCAAAAAAACTTAAAAAAATCCCATGGTGTATCACCTAATAACTTTTCATAATCAGTTATCTTTTTGTCTTTTCTCAAAACATCCTCTATGCACGAAGAGAAGTTTGCAACATTAACTTCACAAGAATACTTTTCAATTACACTTTGTCTTGCATTTTCACCTAAGCGTTTTCTTAACTCTTTATCATTACAAAGCATAACAGTAAAATCAATAAATTCTTCAACACTATTTGCTATAAGACCATTTTCATTGTGAGTTATAATGTTTCTTTCTGCGGGGTTATTTAAAACGACAATTGGTAACCCAGATGCCATTGCTTCCAACAACGAATTCTCTGTCGTTGCATAATTCTCTTTCGTTAACGGATAGCAAAACAAATCAGCTTTTACTATTTCCTTTTCTACCCCTGTTACAAACCCTTTAAAAGTTACATATTCGGTATTATACGAACCCTTAAAATCATCATCTGCTCGTCCATACAATTGAAATTGTGCGTTCTCAACAGACTTTTTAATCTTGTTACAAATTTCAGGGCAAGCAGGATTAAGCTTACTATAATTTAATGTACCTGTGTAACATATATTACAGTTTTCTCTTATATCATAATGTCTTTTACAAGGGTTTGCCTCAGGCGAAAAATCACCCATACCATACACAAGTTGTGTTTTATTTTTTATTAAAATTTTTTGTTTTTCACTCCAATAAGTGTTATCAAAAACACACGGTGAAGTAACCATTATTTTCTCAAATAAATCCAAAAACTCAAATGGCAAATATGGGTAAAAAAGTCCGTTGATATGCGACCAGATAATCACCCTTGCCTCAGTGTTTTTCAAAGCTTTAAAAACATTAACAAATAATGGATGACACCACCAATTAAGCACAACGACATCAGCTTGTTTTATTAAAGAATTTATTTTCTCAATATCATTTGCAACAGCAATATTAACACCATTACTTTTACAACACTCAACATATTTGGTTTCTGCTGGTTCATCAAGCAACAACACAGTATTTTCATATTGATTCAAATACTTTAAAACACCACTTATTGCTTTACCTGCACCACCACCAAGATGAGCAGTTATATGTAGAACTTTTTTCATACACTTTATTTAAATATCCTTTATATAAGACTCTATTTGTTTCTTCATTAAATCATTTATATCTGCTTTATTTAAATATGCTTTTGACCACTCAACCGTATAATTTATTGCATCGTAAACACTAAGTCGTGGTTGCCAATTAAATTGGCTTTTAATAAGCGAACAATCTAATTTTAAAAAGTTTGCTTCATGAGGGGCATTTTTTTCACTAAGATTTTCCCAACTGCAACCGTCACCCCAAGCATCACAAAAAGATTGAACCAGAACACCTGTTGTAACACAATCTTTATCATCAGGACCAACATTATAAGAACCTGCGTATTTTATATCATCATACTGTTTTGCAGCAATCATAAGATATGCAAAAAGTGGTTCCAGAACATGCTGATATGGTCTTGTAGAATAAGGATTTCTTACATTTATTGGTTCATTTTTTTCTGCAGCGCGTACACAATCAGGTATTATTCTGTCTACTGCAAAATCGCCACCACCTATAACATTACCAGCTCTTGCAGTAGAAACCGCTACTCTTTCATCACTGAAAAAACTATTTTTATAACTATAAGTTACAAGTTCAGAACAAGATTTACTATTGGAGTATGGGTCAAATCCATTAAGTTCATCTGTTTCTCTATAACCATAAACCCATTCATTATTTTTATAAACCTTGTCTGTTGTAACATTGAGAACAGATTTTACACTTTGAGAGTTACGAACACACTCTAAAACATTTACTGTCCCCATTACATTAGTTTCATAAGTGAAAACCGGATTCTTATAACTTTCACGCACAATAGGTTGTGCCGCTAAATGAAATACTATTTCTGGTTTAAACTCTTTAAAAACATCATTTAAATGCTCATAATCACGGATATCACCAATTATAGATTTAATTTCACCTGGAATATTTGCTATTTCGAACAAGCTAGGGTTTGTAGGTGGTTCAAGCGAATACCCTGTTACCTCTGCCCCTGCGAGTGTCAGGATTTTACAAAGCCAGGAACCTTTAAAACCGGTATGACCGGTAATCAGGACTCTTTTTCCTTTATAAAACTCAAAATAATCAGTCATTTTCCCACACCATCCAAGGAGCATCTTTGTTATTGATAAGATTTTCAAGGTATATTTTATCTCTTAAGGTGTCCATACACTGCCAGAATCCATCGTGCTTGTACGCAC
Source organism: Acutalibacteraceae bacterium (assembly GCA_045613085.1). Classification (GTDB taxonomy): domain Bacteria; phylum Bacillota; class Clostridia; order Oscillospirales; family Acutalibacteraceae; genus DTU089. Next base: position 61,029 of record JAZLAG010000006.1, read on the forward strand.
CAAGTTTACCCTCTTTAGCAAGTGTTTCAAGTGGTTTTCTTTCGAATATAAGATTTTCATCATCATTAAGATAATTGAACACCTCCGGTTCTAAAACCATAAATCCACCGTTTATCCAACCGCCATCTTCTTTACCTTTTTCTGTAAAGCGATTTATTGAGTTAGTATCATCAATATCGAGCACACCAAATTTACCACCGGGCTGAATTGCTGTAAGTGTAGCTATTTTTCCGTTTTCCTTATGAAAATCTATAAGTGCGTTTATATCAACATCAGAAACACCATCACCATAAGTTAACATAAACGGTTCGTTGCCTATATATTTCTGAACACGCTTAATTCTTGCACCTGTCTGTGCATTAAGACCGGTATCAACAACCGTTACCTTCCATGGTTCTGCAACATTGTTATGAATAATCATCTTATTTTCTTCTGTAAAATCAAAAGTAATATCTGAACGGTGTAAATAGTAATCAGCAAAATATTCTTTAATTACATAACCTTTATAACCGCAACAAATTATAAAATCATTAAAGCCAAAAGAAGAATAATACTTCATAATATGCCATAAAATCGGGTTATCGCCAATACCAATCATCGGCTTTGGTTTCAAGTGACTTTCTTCACTGATTCTGGTACCAAAACCACCAGCTAAAATTACAACCTTCATTTTTACACCTCTTTCAAAATTATTTTACGATTCTCAACCAATATTTTTCTATAAAAACTTTCTTTTTGATTATGTCTTTATTTTCGTCTTGTGAAACAATTGTATCTAATATATCACTTAAATCTGTTTTTAAATCACTATCAATTTCGTGGAATACATTCACAAGCACATCGAATGTTACACCAACAGAATTCTGCAAAACCCCATAAAAATCTTCAAGGCTACAATGTAACGGTGCATCATAAAAATCGACTCTGTAACCGAGTATAGCAAGTAATGTTTTATAATCAAAAGTATTCTTATAAGAGAAATAAAGTTGTCCACCTTTTTTCAAAAGCGAAAAAGCATCTTGTATAAGCTTAGCGGGTTCTGCATATTCGTTCACATTTTCACCTAAAACAATGTAATCAAAGTAATTTGGTGCGAATGAATTATATAAATAATCAATTCTATCACATATAACAGAACCATTGCAGACAGTTCTTAAGTCAATATCATATTTACTATCTCTGAAAAATGCGTGTGTTTCTGGGTTAAAAGCAGAAAACTCTCGAATCATATTTTTGATATCTAATATTGGCGTACCACATCTTACATCTACACCTAAAATTTTAACATTTTCAGAATCTTCAGGTGGCAATATTTTTCCTTTTAAATAAGGGGAAATATACCTATTAACATCATCCCAGGCATCGACATCAAAATATTTATCTCTGAAATTCTGTTTACCACAAAAAATTGAATTTCTGAACTCAACAGGGTCTTTGTCTTCACCAGCTCTTATATTATGGTCGTGATGAATCCATGTATCACCCGCTAAAACTGCTTTATAACCAGCTCTGCGAACTCTGAATGTAATGTCATCATCAACAAAATCGTGGAAGAATCCTACATCGAAATTAGGCCAGCCAATCGCATATAAGCAAGGTTTTGTATACAGGGTACCAAGTGTAATAAGTCTTAATCTCTCCTCCCATTTTCTTGGGTCAGATACATTAAGTTTCTTCGCCTTTTCCTGTATTTCATCATAAGTGGAAAAATCAAAATTTAATGTTTGTAAGTTGCTTGTATTGGAACAAACCGGATTAACCATACCAATTTTCGTATCAGATTTTGCAACTGTTAAAAGATTACTAAGCCAATTTTCAGTGACAACTATATCATTGGCAATGCCTACTACATAATCAGAAAACCAATTTAAATCCATAAGACAATATGGCATTCCTGCACTAATATTTTTTGTAACTCTGACAATTCTCAATTTTCCAAACTCGATACTCTTGAAATATTCAAATGTACCATCATTTGAACCATTATCGATTAAAATCAAATCATAATCGACATCAGTAGTATATTTTAACACACTTTCTACACATCTTTTGGTTTTTTCAAGACGATTATATGCCATTACAATAATTGTTACTTCTGAATCAATTTTTGATATTTTTTTCATCGCCTTTGTAGCAGCTACCCTACCCGTATACAAATCGGTAGTTTGCTCTATTGCTTCAGCATCATCCAAATTAAACTCTATTATTTCTCTCATATAAATAACCTCTTTATTTTATATTACAATAATAACACAATACCTCAACAAAATCAACAAAATCCCTCAACATTCAAAAAGGTTTCTGCGTAATTTCGCACAAAAATAATAATCATGCTCTATACCTAGATTATTCTACAACTTCCCCAAAACTAAAGCAAAAAAGTGTATAAAATCCAACATTTTATACACCTTTTTGCAATTTATTTTTCTAATATAGATTTACTGTGCAAATTCTTTTTTATCTTCAATATTAAGAATAGTAACTTTTGCATCTTTTATACAAGAAAGTCCGTTTTTAGATGACACTATACCAACTACATCTACCCAATCGCCATTTTGTGGAATATCTTTTTCTGGAATACCATCTTCAAAAACAATTTCGGTTGAAACCTTATTTTCATTATCGTCAACATCAATATATTTGCGATAAATCTGATATATTTCATTATTGCCAACAGGCACAATTTCAAAAACGCCCTGAATATGAATTGTGTTACCCTCAAAACAAGCATAATCAGCTTTGTCGTGTTCATCCTCGTGTTGATGATAAGAATGGAATATTTCTAAAGACCAGTCTATAAATGTTTCATCAGTAACTTCAATGTCAATTACGCTTTTATCGCTGTCGGTAACCTTTGCAGCCTGCTTTGCAGCTTCAACTTCTGCCTTGAAACGCTCTGGGTAACTTTCAGCCTGTGCCCAGGAATAAACCAAGAACGAAACAAGACCAATAATAAACGCTAAAAGAATACAACCATTTATAATTGTAACCTTCTTTTTAAAAGCGACATCTGCAATATCCGACTTTTTAATTTCTTTTTGTTGTGGTTGTGGCTTTTTCTTTTTATTCTTTGCCATAATGTTATATAGCTTAACGATAACCCGTTAACTCCTTTAATTAGTCTTTAAAAAACTGTGGAAGATATGCCTTGTGAGCTGCCTTCATCTCTTCATAGCAAGCTTTTGCCTGAGCAAAGTCGCCACAAAGTGGGTGGAGCATAAGTGCATTAAGAGCATCTTCATCTGAACCCTTCATAGCAGCATCTACAGTATATTTCTCATAAGATTTAACTGTTCTCATAAGGCTTATAATATGACGGTTATTAAACTCTTCGATTTCGACTGGTTTTGCACCGTCAGCACCGATAACTGCTGCAATTTCAACAATATCATCATCATCCATAAATTTAAGAGTACCATTGTTTTTGATATTAACAACGTGGACTTCTTGTTTGTCATTTGCAATAGCATCAATAAGAGAAACTGCTGCAAGTGAATATTTATAACCACCGCGTTCTTCAAGAAGAGCCGGTTTAATAACGAGTTCGTTGTCGCTGTACAACTCAAGAAGTTGTTCTTCAATTTCCATACAAACCTGTGCTCTGCTCTTTGAACCAGCTTTTAAGTGTTGTAATTTTGCCTGACGGCTGTAGTAATACTGAAGATATGATGATGGGAAGCCCTTACAAGCATTGAGGCACTCCATATCAAAGCCATCATCGTGAATATTTTTCATTACTGTTGGTGCGAAATCATCGTCAAAGATTTTGTCGATATTTTCAACACCATTAACTTTAACTGAAGTAATCCAGCTTAAGTGATTAAGACCTAAATATGTAATTTTAGCATCTTCGCCAACCGCTGCTTTAACGTCGTCAATCATAGCGATTGGCACGTTGCAAAGACCCATTGTTTTAACATTTGTGTGGTTAATAAGGAATTCAGAAATAATTCCTGATGGGTTTGTAAAGTTGATAAGCCAAGCATTTGGACAAATTGCTTCAATTCTTTCTGCGATATGAGCCATAACAGGAATAGTTCTTAATGCTTTGAAGAAACCACCGATACCTGTTGTTTCCTGACCGATAAGATCGTGCTTTAACGGAATTGACTCGTCAATATGACGGCAAGGGAGCTTACCAACGCGGATTTGTGTAACAACGAAATCTGCACCCTGTAATGCTAAATCAAGGTCATCTGTCATTACAACTTCGCAGTCGATACCCGCGCTCTTGAGCATACGAACACAAAGAGAACCAACAATTTCACGTTTTCTTTCATCAATATCCATAAAAGCAACTCTTTTAAGTTTTAAAGAGTCTTTCGCTTCAATGAAGCCATAGATAAGTTCAGGGCAATATGTACTACCTGAACCGATAACTGTAACATTAATTTCTTTCATTTATATCAGTCCTTTAAATAAATAAATTTACTAATCAGCCTTCTAATAACCAGTTGATGCAACCAGTAACTGGTGCCGCTGTGAGTTTAATGAAATTATATTTTTTATTTGTTCTTTCGTGTAAAAGCTCGCTCATTCTGTTTATGTAAATATCTGATGGGAGTTTAGTGTGCATTGAGCCTGAAAGAACAACATTAATTGTTTCTTCATTGAATTGCATCTTTTTAATATGACCGCCGATAAAGTCTGCTCCACGATGTGCCATTTCTTCAATAACCTCTAAGGCTGCTTCGTCACCCTCATTAGCCGCTTCAAAAAAGCTACCAATAAGCACACGGATGAATGCCTCGCTCTTTTCTTCATCTTCAATAATCTGAATTGAATCAAGTAATGTATCTCTGTCTTTAATACCGAGTTTTTCAGTAAGTTTTTTAGTAATTACACTTTCTTTCTTGCCCAAACAAACATCATCATAAACAATTCTGAATGCTTCGTTTGCAACCCAGTGACCATTACCTTTGTCGCCTGAAAGTCTGTCAAAACCGCCAATCTGGAGCATTTCGCCACGGCTATCAATTGAGTTACAGCAAGTACCAGTACCACAGTTATAGCCGATGCCAGCCCCTGCCTTGCCACCAGCTTTAATTACAATAAAGCCGTCGTTATAAATTCTAAAATCCTTAAGACCACGTTTAGTTAATTCTTCACACATAGCATCATGCTGGTAAGGGTGGTCAATACCTGCAAGACCCATAAGCATTCCTGTAATATCATCACGGGTTTTGCCTGTCTTTTTAAGAAGTTCGTCTACACCAGCAGTAATAATATCTGCTGCCTGAGGGAAAGAACCCTCCATATTTTCGTGGTTTGATGCAGGACCTTCGTGAAGCTCTAACATATTTTTATTTTCATCAAAAAGTGCAAATGCGGTTTTTGTTCCGCCACCGTCAACGCCAATATAAAACTTCATAAGTATATCTCCAAATTCTTATTATTCTTTATGTTCATCACTTACTTCGCAAACTTCATTTAAGCAATATGTACCTTTTCTGTAAGGCTCTCTATCAATCCATCTGCCGTTTGTAAAGTCAGGGAATGCAACAGGTGCGCCCCCTAATGCAACAGATTGTTCCGAAAGACAAGTAACAGCCATCCATGCCGCTGTATCATAAACATCAATTGGTGAACTGCCGTGATTTAAGCTATCAACATAAGCTGAAAGAACAAGGAAGTCCATACCGCCGTGACCTGCTTTAATACCGTCATTTTCATAAGCCTGCCAGAGTGGATGCTCGTACTTTTCACGCCATGTTTTAAAGCTATCCCATTCGTGTTGCTTTTCTGACTGACCCTCGATATAAATTCTACCGTATCCGTCAGGAGCTTCTTCATAAATTCCCTTTGTACCCTGAACCATATAATCTCTTGAATATGGTCTTGGTAAGCAACAGTCGTGATTTAATGTAATTGTTTCACCGTTAGCGCATTTGATAATTGTTGTTGTAACGTCACCACAATTAAAGTCTGTGCCATAAAGGTCATAATCTTCACCTTTATTTTCTTTAATCCACACATTAAGACCCTTTGACTTACTTGAAACTGAAGTAAGTGTAAGGAAGCGGTTACCACGGTTAATACCGAGAAGCTTTGCGATAGGACCTAACTGATGAGTAGGATAAAGCTCACCATTACGCATCATAAAGTTAAAGAGTCTGCCGTGGATGTTTTCACGACCTAATGAAATTTCATCTCTTAAATCGTGACGATAGCCACCCTCAAGGTGAATAATTTCACCTAAAAGACCTTTTCTTACCATATTGAATACTGCCATTTCATTTCTGTCATAGCAGCAGTTTTCAAGAAGCATACAAATTTTGCCAGTATCTTCACTTGTTCTGACTAATTGCCAGCACTCCTCAATTGAAGCCGCACCGCCAACCTCCATAGCAACATGAAGACCAGCTTTCATTGCATCAACTGCAATTCTTGAGTGAGTAATCCAGGTAGTTGCGATTACTACTGCATCGAGTTCTTCTTTCTGGAACATTTCTTTATAATCGATATAAGCAGTAACAGGATATTCTTTATTATTTCTGCACTCAACAATTTCGATACCTTTTTCTGCTCTTTCAACAACAAGATCACAAACTGCAGGAACCTTTACACCTTCAACCTGAAGAAGTAAATCGAGCATTCCTGAGCCTCTGCCACTGATACCTATAAAGCCGATTTTTTGTACTTTGTTTGCCATACACATCACCTTTTTAATAATTTAAACATACAGTCTTATTGTAGCATAGATTATTTTATTTTTCAATGATAAATAAAATTTTTGTTCTAAAAATTAGCTATTAGTTGTTAGTTGTAGCTGTTAGTAATTAGCCAGTAGTCAGTAAATCAGTGAGTCAGTTGCTAACTATTAGCTTTTAGTTGTTAGCAATTAGAGAAAACAAAATTCTATCATTTAAAGTTTATCGCAAACTGAAAATGATAGAATTTTTTTTGACTATTTGCTAACAGCTAATAGCTAATGACTAATGACTAACGACTAACGACTACCGCTTTATAAGCACCTACAGATTTGCCATTAACCGCTCTTACTGCATATTTGTACTTTACACCTTTTTTCGCTTTTGTGTCAGTCCATTTCTTTGTGCTTGACTTTGCGGTTGCCACTTTCTTATAACCAGAGTATTTTTTAGTTTTAGTATTGTACTCTGCACGAAGTACCTCGTAGTTCTTTGCTCCTGTTACTCCTATCCAGCTTACTGCAACACCATTCTTAACTGCTTTTACTGTTGTTTTGGGCATTGTTAAGAACATAAGTCCTGAGGTTGTTTTGTATGAGCTATACACCTTACCGTTTACAGCTTTCACTGTATATCTGTACTGTACACCGCTTTTTACCTTTGTGTCTGTCCAGCTTGTTGCACTTGATTTTGCGGTTGCAACTTTTTTTGCTTTACTCCACTTTTTAGTTTTTGCGTTGTACTCTGCACGGAGTATCTCGTAGCTTGTTGCTCCTGAAACCTTGCCCCAGCTTACCTTTATACCGTTACTTGCATTTACTATTTTTGTTGTCGGCTGAGCAAGTCTTACTATTGAAACTGCTTTATTGCTACTTGCAATTTTACCATTCAATGCCTTTACTGTGTATCGATATGTTGTACCACTCTTTGCTTTTTCATCTGTATAAGTGAAAACATTATTCTTTACTGTTGCAAGTGTTGACCAGCCAGACCATTTTTTAGTCTTACTGTTATATGTTGATCGATATACTCTGTAATTGGTTACTCCTGCTATCTTATTCCATTTCACCGAAATTCCCGAACTTGTATTTGCTAGTTCTACTGTTGGGGTTACTGTATATTTCAAGTTACTTGTTGCTTTACCTTTACCTAACTCTCCGTCCCTTAAACCTTTTACTATATAATTGTAAGTCGTTCCAAGCTTTACTGTTGTATCGGTATAACTTGTTCCATTAAACGCTTTATTAAGTGTTGTCCATGAAGAATATTTCTTTGTACTTGGGTCATATATTCTTCTATACACCCTGTAGCTTTCTGCACCATCTACTTTTCCCCAAGTGAGCTTTATTCCCTTTGCTGTGTTCGAGATTTTTACTGTTGGAGCTGAAAGCGTTAATTTATGAGTAACACTAGCATTTTTATACAATGTTTCACACATTGAAGAATCCACAGCAGAAATACCATAGACATAAGATTTACCATTTTCAACAGCAGTATCGACATAACTTGTTACATCTGAGCCAACTGTAGCTATAACTTCAAAACCAGAAGATGTTTTCTTATAAATTTTATATTGAGTAGCATTACTTACAGCTTTCCAAGTAATAGAAACAGCCTTGTCTTTAGAACTAAGATTTGTAATTTCTGGTGTATCAAGTGTTGAAATATTTTTAAAGGAATCAATAAGCAATGTTGATTCGTTGTTACCTGCATAGAAATTAAAATCTGTTCCTGCACTATATGAATTTTTTACCTTTAATGTAATTGTAAAGATGCTCTTTGCAGTTGAACCAATTTTAAAACCATTATCTGCAGTTGTTACATAAGCAAATGTATAACAATTCTTATCATAGAAAGATACACCTGACTCATAATAGCCTGTCACAACCTCAATTTCGTCACCATCGCTATTAGTTGTCGTTGCAGCACCTGCATTAACAATTTCTAATACATTTGTATCAAACTTAATACTAACCATAGCATCATATATTGTTTGATTTGGTGTTAATTTAATATCAAATGTAATTTGACCATTTTTAAAACCATTTGTTTCAATTTGATATCTTTCATTTTCTTCAATTGCACTTGCAGTAACTGTAATGCAAGAGAATACAGAAAGAATCATAACGAGTGCAAGAATTGTTGATAAAATTCTTTTCATCTTTTGTCCTTCCTTTCAAAAGTGATATGCCTATAGCACATCATAATACATTTTGAATTATACTTCATTTCACCTCAATCTGTCAATGATAATAATAAAAAAACAGTATTCCTTATTATAGAAATACTGTTAAAATATTTGGTTAAGTTGCCTATTCAGTCTGTTTCATCTTCTCTATAAAGATTCATTTCGTCATCAATTTCATAGTCATCATAAAGCTCATAGTCCTCCGCCTCAAAGCTCTCAGCGAAATCATAATCAAAATCATCAACTAAATCAAACGGATTAATCTTTTTCTTACTCTTTTTAAATCCATCAAAATTAAATAAAAACCCCATATTCAAATCACCTTTCTTTGTTTTTACTATTTTGTCAGTTTAATATTATTTTATGTAACATTTTTCAAAATTTTTCATAGGATATAGTGTAAAACACAGAAAGGGGGATAAAAATGGGCTGCTTATTCAACAATTCAAGTTCTTGGATTATTATTCTTATAATCATCGTTCTTCTTTTCGGTACAAATAACGGTTGTGGTTGCGGTTGTGAACGCGATTGCAATACTAACTGCGGTTGTGGCTGCTGCTAAAAACCACAAAAACGCTGTCAAGGCTAAAACCTTGACAGCGTTTTTCCGTTTTAAAATATTACTGTGAAAACCACCGCAAATACACCGAGGCCCATAAGAACTGCAAGCCCTAAGCATACCGCTTTTATAAACTTCTTTGAAAAAAACATTATTCTATACCTAAAAGACCTTTCATTCCGTCTGATACAACATCCAATGCTTTTTCTGCATTTTCTCTTGAATCAGATTTTACAGTTATATAAATTTTGATTTTTGGCTCTGTACCTGATGGTCTTACAATTGCTGTATTACCATTTTCACATCTGTATGAAAGAACATTAGATGTAGGAAGTCCTGTTTCGCTTTCTTCGCCAGTTACTAAATCCTTGATTTTACCAGTTTTGTAATCTGCTACCCAAACTACCTTGCTACCAGCGATTTCTGATGGAATATTATTTCTTGTAGTTTCCATCATATCTGCCATTTTCTGCATACCAGAAGCGCCTTCAAAAGCATAGTTATCAAGACGATTGAAGTAATAGCCATATTTTTCATAAATCTCATTCATATAATCCCAGAGAGTTATGCCTTTTAATTTACAAACCGCAGCAACCTCTGCTACAAGCATAGCTGCAACCACTGCATCCTTATCTCTTGCATAAGTACCACGAAGGTAGCCATAGCTTTCTTCCATACCGATAACGTAACGGTCTTCTTCGCCCTTATCTTCAAGTTCAGTAATGCATTCGCCTATATATTTAAAGCCAGTTAAAAGGTCACGCATTTCTGCTCCATATTCTTTAGCAATGGCAGCAATAAGTGGTGTTGTAACAATAGTTTTAACAACAACAGGATTTTCTGGCAACTCACCTTTTACTTTGAGTTCTGAAAGAAGGTACTCACAGAACATAGCACCAACTTCATTACCAGTCATAAGCTTATATTCGTCGCCTACTCTTACAGCAATACCAACTCTGTCGCAGTCAGGGTCCGTTGCAATCATAAGGTCTGCAGGGAAATCTTTTGTTAAAGCAAGACCTTCTTCAAACACCTGACGAATTTCAGGGTTAGGATATGGACAAGTCGGGAAGTTACCATCTGGCTTTTCCTGTGTCTTAACAACCTCTAATTCCTTAACACCCAATTTTTTGAGAATTCTTCTTACAGGCTTATTACCTGTACCATTAAGTGGAGCATAAAGAACCTTTAAATTAGATTTTTTAACAGCATCTTTATTAACAGATTGTGCTAAAACGTTTTCAATGAATTCGTCTTTCACCCAATCTTCGATAAAGTCAATCATATCTTCAGCTAAAGCATCTTCGAAATCCATACGCTTAACGCCTGTGAACATATCAACCTTTTTCATATATTCAAGAGTTTTAGCTGCTGCTTCGTCAGTCATCTGGTAACCCTTTGAATCATAGCATTTATAACCATTATATTTTGCAGGGTTATGACTTGCTGTAAGCACAATACCTGAAGAACAATGAAGTCTTCTTACTGCAAATGAGAGCATTGGTGTTGGCATAAGTTCTGGGTAAATATAAACTTTGATGCCATTAGCCGCCAAAACACCCGCTGCAGCGTGAGCTAAAACATCTGACTTTATTCTTGAGTCGTAAGCAATAGCAACTGATGGATTTTCGAACGCTTCATTAAGATAGTCAGCAAGACCTTGTGTTGCCTGACCTACTGTATAAACATTGATACGGTTAGTACCAGCACCTATAACACCACGGAGACCACCAGTACCGAATTCTAAATCTTTATAAAAACGGTCGAGAATTGCTTCTTCATCACCTTTAACAGAATTTAATTCTTCAATTAAATCTGCATCTAAAACCGCTTTTTCACACCATAAATCATAAAGTGCATGAATATCGTTCATATTAAACACCCTTTCGGTATAATTTTCTCAACATTTCAATTATACAACATTTATTACACTAAAATCAATAATCTTATTTAATAAAATTAGTTCTAATTTTTGGTTCTGGTATAGGATGATTTATTCCATTCTCTTTACCAAGCTCAATACACTTAAGAATCCACGCCATATTGTTACCAATACCACGCATAATCTGAAGTCCCTCTTCATCTTTTAAAACATCTTCTGGAGAGGAGCCGTGAACCATATTCCAGTAGCAAGAAGAAATAACAGGCATATTGCTTATTGTAAAATATTTATTGAGGCAATCAACTGAAGCAGTTGTTCCAGAACGACGACAGCTTACAATAGCCGCACCTGGCTTAAACTTAAAGTGACTACTACCTGCATAAAACACTCTGTCTAAAACTGCACACAAAGCACCCGCTGGAGCAGCGTAATGAACAGGTGAACCAAAAACAAATGCATCTGAAGTTTTTGCTTTTTCAATGATTGTGTTTACAACGTCGTCATTAAAAACACACTTGCCATCATTTTTGCCACAACCACCACAGCCAATGCAACCACGAACTGGAGAAGTACCTATATGAAAAATCTCGGCTTCAATATTATTGTTTTCAAGCGTCTTTTTTATTTCACTTAACGCTGTAAATGTACAGCCCTTTTCGTGAGGACTTCCGTTAATAAGTAATACTTTCATTTTTAACACCTACTATTTCTAAAATTTCATTTACACTATCTATAATGTATTCAGGGTTTTCATTTTCTAATACACTTCTGCTTCTGAACCCCCAAGAGCAAGCAATACATTTTATTTCTGCATTGTGAGCAGTTTTAACGTCAACGTCAGAATCGCCAACATAAAAACAATTATTTTTTTCTACGTTTAAAAACTTCACTACTTCATTTACCGAATCGGGACAAGGTTTTCTTTTTATGCCTTCTCTTTCGCCCACTGCAACGTCTAACAAACCTTTAAAATATTTATCACACAGGGTTTGCACAGCAAAATCGGCTTTATTTGAAACTACTGCAAGTAAAAAGCCATTTTCTTTTAACGCTTTTAACATATCAGTAATTCCGTCATATTCTTTCGTATTATCTTCAGAGTGAATTTTGTAATGACTTTTAAAATCGCTAAAACAAAGCTGAAACTCATTTTCAGAAATGTTTTGTGGCACAGATTTTCTCATTAAAATTTCAATTCCGTTTCCGACAAAATCTCGCACTTCATCAATAGAGCGTTCTTTAAAACCATTTTTGGAAAGTGCAAAATTCACACTGTTTTTTAAATCCTCAAGAGTGTAAAGAAGTGTACCATCAAGGTCAAAAATTACACATTTATTATTGTTCATCATCTTTGCACTCCAAGTTAACAAGTGTATATTCTCTATTTAAAGCAGGAAGAATTTTTTTAATTAAATCTTCTGTTTTAAACTTTACGGTTGCAGTATTCACCATAGGGTGACACGCAAAAAACTCTTCTTTTAAAACATTCTCTTCTATTAAAAGGTTTACTTTTTTCTCTTTATCATTCATTAAACCTAAAACTGTAAGTGAGCCTGGTGTTACGTCTAAAAGTGTTTCCATCTGCTCTGCATTCGCAAAAGAAAGCCTTGCGGAATTTATTTGTGCAGAAAGATACTTTGTTTTAAACACCATATCGCCTTTTATGAGCAACAAGTAAAATACTGTCTGTTGTCTGTTTGTTAAAAGAAGATTTTTACAGATTTTAGCATCTATTATTTTTTCAACATTCTCACAAAGCTCAATGGTAGCCGCTTCATCGTGCTCAGCACGTATATACCCAACACCATTTTCTTCTAAGAACAAATATGCATCCATCTCTTTTTGTGTTTTTGTAGTTTCTGGATGTTTGTCAAAAGTTTTTTCATTTACGTACATTTTACTGCAATTCCTTTTTAATTTCTACAAAGCCTTTCATAACAGAAGAACCGACATATTGACCTAATGAAACAAGCTCGTGGTAGTGGCTACCAGGGTCACCCATTGTAAAGTCATTATCAGGAACAATATAACCAATTTCATCATTACTAAGACCGAAAGCAATAGTATCTTCACCAAAAAGCTCTCTTACTGTAGGATAATTAAAATCAGTTTTTGTAACTGCACCATCCGCTTTAAGTGAAGCACCACCAGTTAAAAGGTCTGCACAGAATTCACCTGGCACCATAGCAACCTTAATATCATTACCAATTTCTATATAACCGATTTCAGTAAACATACTGTAGTCACCATTTTTATCTTTGAGCATTTTATAGTTTGCAATGTTCAGTTTACCAACGCCAACCATAAGAGTGCTTGTAACAGGAACGTTTACTTCTCTTAATCTTATATTGAAAATCGGTTCAACTTTTGTCTCCTTAACTGGCTCCCAGTTTTCACACCACAAAGTGTATTCAGCGTTATTGGCTTTTGATTTTTCAATATCTTTTTTAATCTCTTCTTCATCATAAAGAAGCGAATCATTTTTAATTTCGTCGAGTGTTTTTGTAAGCGCTAATGTAATTTTACCAACCTCAACGCCATAGCGGATTGACTGCTCGTAACGGTGAGCGAAGGTATGACCGTCAAGTGCCTTACCTCTGTCAGAATAAATTGCACAGATAGCACCATTGAAGAACATAAAGTTAAAATCAGCTTTGTTTATAGTTTCACCCATATAATAAACGTAGTCACCCGAAAGTTCTCTGCCTGTACCGTTACCGTCAGAGGTAGGAAGCCCCGCAACGTCAGGGTGTGCAGGGAAGTTAACTATTAAAGTTTCTTTTCTTGTTTTATCATCCGGCACAAATCTTAATCTTGAAACATCAGTTACAATACCTGTTGCAGATGGTCTGTTAGTGTTTCTGAAATAATCTTCGCCAATATCTTTTTGTGCAAAATAAAGTTCACCGTCGCACATATTTTCAATCGCAGTAAAAAACGTATCTGATACTGCTTTACGAAGGAAGTTCATATATTCTTTATCTGTACCCTGCTCTAAATCAAAATTCTTTTTAAGATTCTTTTTTCTGTTTCTTAAAATCTTACCAGGAAAATCAGTCCAGAGTCCCTCTGTATCAACACAGCTATGAGTGTGAGTTGAGCAAACGTTTACAGATGCCAATACTTTTTCTGGGTATCTCTTTTTGAATTCCTCTGTGAAAATCGCTCTTATTTCACGAATGTCACCATTTGTAATACCAATGCAGTCAACTGTGCAAAAAACAGAAATGCCACGACCAGAGTTATCTGAAATAGCAATTGCTCTGCCTTGCATTTTATCTACTACGTTTTCAATAAGGTTTTTAAATTTATTATCCGGTGAAATATAACCACCCATATAATAATTCTTTTCTTTATAATCTTTAGGGGTTAAATCGACACTTGCATAACCTAGCTGCCACTTAGCATTTTCTAAAGGTGTTTTCAAAAATTCTTCTGTACCCTTGAAGAAATTTTCTGTTTTATAGTTTTCAAGTAAATCAAAATTAGGACCATCGTTGAGTTTACCAAAAAGAGCGTTTACAACACCATTTATTGCACCTTCAACTATTTTTATCTGAGTTTCTTTTTTCATAAAAGTTCTCCTAAAATTAAAAGGGAGTATAAAACTCCCTTTCTTAAATTAAATGTAATTCAATTATTTAACACGACTCATAATATCTTCTACTACTTCAACAATAACCTGATTTGTTAAATAGCCGAGAGAGTTAGTTTCGTGGTAGTGTCTTCTACCCTTAACGTCAGTACCCTGCTCAATATATGGTTGAGTTCCGTGAAGAATGTAGTCGTTAGGAACAACACAATAGCCTGTCATATCGTTAGTAACGCAGAATACTACAAGGTCTTTGTCGCCTACAACGTCAACTAACGCAGGTGGGTTAATTTCAGGACCCTTACCAGTTGCAGATTCTTCTGCACTTACTGCACCGCCATAAACAACTTCTGTAAATGGTTCGCCAGGGAGAAGTAAAATTTGTAAATCGTCAATTTTGATATATGTAATTTCTGTCTGAAGTGCAATACCTAAGTCACCACGGTCACAAGGGTAACGCTGAGCACTACAAGCACCAATAGTTACCATTAATGCCAAAAGACCGTTATCAACAGGTGCATAGTATTTCTGACATAATACAGTCATTTCCGGTTTTAACTCTCTGTCATTAGTGATGCCTAATGCCGCTTTACCAAGAGTTTCACCTTGAATGCGAGTTCTTTCCGGCTTATCTTCACAGAAGTCACCTGGGTCAACACCGCCGATAGCACTAACAGAGAACATAACGTTAGTTTTCTTTTCGTCGTTAATTGTTTTTCTTAACCAATATGGATAGTCTGCACTACAATCACGGTTGCTACCACCCAATGTATTAGGGTGAGCACCAAAGTTCATAAGCCATGTTTCAGTTGAACCATCGTCCGGAACAAACTTGATTCTTGTCAAAGTGTCGTGAAGAATAACCGGTTCACGTTTATCGAGTTGAGCTTCTGGAACAGAAACTGAACCAACGTAGAGTTTACCTGTTTTTCTGTTTTCATAAGCTTCAATAGCAACTTCTTTAAGAGATTTTAAGAGTAAATCCATATACTCCTGGTCTTTACCGGTCTGGAGTTTCATAAGTTGACCCCAGTAACCAACAGTATCGAAACCAGCGTGAGTATGTGAGCAAGAAATATTAATGCTCTTGCAATTTGATTTTTCAGAGAATTCTTTTAAAGAATCTCTTACAATATTAACTTCAAAGTTTGTAAGACCGATAATATCTGCACAAATCTGAACAATACCACTTTCAGCAGTACCGAGCCACATAGCGCTGACTGTAATCGGGTCGTGAATACGGTCGATAGTATTACCCATACCGTGACCTGCAATCCAGTATTTTTTCTCTGTTATACTTTTTGGCATTACTTCTTTAACCGCATAACCAGAAACAAAAGACTCACCTTTGATAATTGTAGGTTCTGTCTTTGGAAGCGGGTCTGCCTTAATGCCTTTTTTTCTCATTTTTTTACCAGCAGCAATACCAATTTTTTTAACTGCTACTGCTGCAAATTCATTTATACCCATATAGAAATCCTCCTTTAGAAAGATAACGTTAATTTTACCTTTACCATTATATTTTAACAGTATTTTACTGTAAAGTCAATAAATTTACTGCACCTGAGTAGGAATTTTTGTATCTTTTTCTAAAACCTTCACTTCGTTAATAAAATCAACAGATTTTCTCATACATTCTTCTGCATATTTATTTGACTTCAAGAAGAGATGATAACAGTGATTATTAAGAATACCTTTTGCACTGTACGTACTAACGTTTTCAATATTTTTCTTGAGAGCGTCGGTCATTGCTTCGCCCTGACCTTTGCAGAAAATATCGTCTTCTGCCCAACTTATAAACACAGGGCACCAGTTACTGTTAACAAATTTACTCGGTGACATATATTCATAAAATTCATATTCTTCTAAATTTGACAAATCGCTTTTTAATTTAAAGTTCAAAATCATTCCCGCAGTCTGTGGAATAACACCAAAAAGTTTAATGTGTTTAACCAATGCTTCAACGTCATAAATACCAGACATTAACATTAAACCTTTAATATCAACCTTAACTTCAGGGCAACCAAGTTTCATTCTTAACTCGTCATCATATTTTATTGCCGCTAAAAATGTGGTCTGGCAGGAGCCCGATGAGTCACCTGTTATAAATATATTGTCTGTATCAATATTGTAATTCTCTGCAAGTATTTTAATATAGTTAAGTGCAGAAACACAGTCGCTTATCTGACCGAAAATGTCAACTTCGGGTGGCAAACGATAATTTATACTGAAAACGAAGCAATCTTCATTTGCATAATATTCGCTTACTGTAACTCTGTGTTTTTTATCACCTTTAATAAATCCGCCACCGTGAATATATAAAACAATCGGCTTTTTATCACCCGATTTATTTACATCATTTTTAAAATAAAGGTCACCCTTTTGTAAATCCGCTTCACCATAAGCAATATCTTTAATACAAGTAATACCATCAAAGCTTTTTGCATTTTGTGGTGCGTGACCTAAAACGTCAATTGCCTTAAATACTAATTCCGACTTATTCATTTAACCCACTCCTGTTTATACACGTTTGTATAATGTAAACCATTTCCATTTTAGTATAAAAATAGAAAAAAATCAAGAACTTGTATATTCTCAAGCATTATAGATTTATTCAACACTTTCGCTTGTTTGTGTTGAAGATTATAAAATTGCTTGAATTGTTACAGGGAATTTGATATATTGAAATCAAGAAAAGGGCATTGGACGGTGTAAGACATAGAACCGTCCCCCTGTCTTATGTCCCCTGTCTTATGTCTTATAACAACAAAGAAAATGTGGGTATACAAAATTATGAAAAAAAGAGTTTTTGCAATTTTACTTTCTATTATTATTGTACTTGTCTTTAATTTTATTGTGGTATTTGGTGTATCGTTGGCGACGGAAAAAAGGAACGATAAATCAATAGAAAAAGGTTCTTTTGAAGATGTAATGTTGCCTGACCCCACCACAATTAAATTTAGTTATTACAATTTGCTTAATTGGGAAACTGGTGAAAATTTTAATGATTCTAAAAATGTTATGGAAATTTTAAAACAAACCCAGTATGAAAAAGTATCATATTTTGAACAAGTTGTTATACAAACGTTACATAGCAGGTTCAATTCTGTTGTTATGCTTTTTTTAGACCCGCAAGACACTGGTGTTGACAAACGTTCTGAAGAATTTAAAGAACAGAATGACGGACGTGCAGGGAGTGTTTATTGCTTAAAAATCTTTGGTCAGTATTATCTTGTAATTGATTATTATTTTTTAGATAATGGTTACACTGGTCTTATGAATGAAGGGTTACCTTTAACATCTGTTTACAAAGCAACAGATTCAAAAGCGATATCACAAATAGATGAATATAAATCAGTTGGCGAAAGTTACGGAAGTTACTCTTTTTATCCACTTAGTTTATCTCATTATGTTTCTACACCTTTATTCAAAATTTTAAATTTAGTGTATCTTTTTATACAAGCCTTTTTTGTTAATAAGTTTATAAAGAATTTCAAAAATAACAAAAACAATAAAAAAAGAAATATAGTGCAGTTACCTTTGAAAGTTTTGTGCTCATTAATAGTAATCTGTGCAATATATTTTATTTTTACATCTATACTTAATGGTTCATTTTTGCTTTATTTATATTAAAAATAAATAAGACCTAGAACCGTCCCCTGTCTTACTTGAGTTTTATATTTTACATAATAGAAAGAGATGGTTTTTATGGCAACACCCCAATATAAAGAAACAAATCAACAACCTAACCAAAAATTCATTTTGTTTATTAATTCTGTTATTTGGATATTGGGTTGTTATGTGGGTAGCATAGTTTTAATGCTTTTAGGTTTTGGACTAAAAGAAGTTTCTTTATCAATCATTTTTGATTGGCTTTCAGAAATACTTATATGGGTGTTTGGTTTCGTTTCGGTATATGGTTCTTTTTTGATATTTCCTTTTTCAATACTTGTATTTGTAATTACAATTGTTCGAATCAGTAAATGCAATGTTAAAAGAGAAAAGAGTGATAAATCTAAAACTAATGTTGCATTAGGTTTAATATTTACAGCTTTTGTAGTTTCACTTATTTGTCTATTATATATATCTTAATAAGACAGGGAACGGTTCTCTGTCTTGCTGAAAAATCGAATAATTTTTAAAACAAAAAACTCAGTTAATTGATTTTTAGTCAGTTAACTGAGTTGTTTTTCAATATATTCACTTTCAATTTCATTCCGCAGTTATTTTTTCAATATCTCTTTTTAGTTGCGATATAATTCTCTTTTCAAGCCTTGAAATATAGCTTTGCGAAATCCCTAAAATATCCGCCACCTCTTTTTGTGTGTGCTCTTTGTAACCACAAAGACCAAACCGCATATTCATAATAAGTCTTTCACGCTCTTCGAGAGTTTCCATACAAAGATGAAGTATTCTTCGTTCATCTTCATCCTCAACGCCGTTGTTTACTTCATAGCCGTCGCTACCGAGAACGTCTGAAAGCAATAATTCATTACCTTCCCAATCAGTGTTGAGTGGTTCGTCTAATGAAACATCGCCTTTTTGCTGATTCACCTTTCTTAAATGCATTAAAATCTCATTCTCAATACACCTTGAGGCATAAGTTGCGAGTTTAATATTTTTATCGGGGCAAAAAGTGTTAACAGCTTTAATTAAGCCTATTGTCCCAATGGATACCAAATCTTCAATATTTACACCTGAGCTTTCAAATTTTTTAGCTATATAAACTACAAGTCGCAAATTATGAACTATCAATGGTTCTCTTGCCTTTTCATCACCATTTGCTATCCGTTCGGCAAGCTCTGCTTCTTCTGACTTTTTCAAAGGAGGGGGTAAAGTCTGAGGACTATTTATGTAATATATTTTCTCTCTGAAAAACCTTAATCTCATTCTTATAAAAAAGCTTCTTATATCACTTATTAACCTTTTCATAATTTATTTTTTGACCCCTTTCAAAAATCATCGAATTAAGAATACAATCATACTCGCCATTTGATAATTCTTCGTTTGTTACTGCAAGAATAAGATATGTCGTTTCAAATTGTACATTTTTACTTTTAATTACTATTTTTTGTGGTGTAAAGCCTTTCAAAACACTTGAGCCAACAACCGAAGAACAAGGTATCAGCCTTATTTCTCTTTTTAAGGTTTCAGGAATTTCATCGGTTATCAAGCCATTTTCTAAATAATCAAGTTCGACTAAATCAAAAAAACTCCTTAAGCATTTTAAATTCACTACCACTACAGGCTTGCCTATAAGACCATCTGTTAAATGGTTGCCCGTATCATAAAACGCCTTTACCTCCGTTTTTTTATTTCTATAATAAATTTCAGCATCATAAAGTGTATTTTCGCTTGCCCGTCTTTTCAAGAAATAGTCCGAAAGCAGAAGTAAGCCATAGGAAATTAAAGTTACAGAAACTAAAAAAGCAACACTTATATCAAAATAGATAGTACCATTCATATAAATCACATTGTTTATATTAAATGTAATTTCAATAAAATACATTACTCCGCCAAATATAAAGTTAACAAAAAAGAACGAGAATGTTGTTTTAAAAAACAACTTCTTAGTTTTTGGAAGAAAAGCTGAAAACGAAATCACTACACCCACAATTGTTTTATATAAAATTGAAATGAGCAGTGGTATTTCCTCATAAAATATAATAAGCGACGAAGCCCCACCAATAAAGGAGGCTAAAACCAACCCCCACTTATTAGTATCCATTTTTAATATAACTCTTACCGAAACAAGCAAAATATATGTAACAAAAATATTTACTGCTATTAAAACATCTAAATAAATCACAGTCTCCATAAAACCACCCTTTGAATTATAAATCAATCGCTTTAACTATTTTGTCAAAGTCAGTCGAGTTTAAAATTTTCATTGACAGTAACCAAAAATAAGAATACAATAAAAACATCAAATAACAGAGGTACAAAAAAATGCTTGTTATAAAAAATGCAAATATAGTATTTACGGACAAACTAAGAAACGCCACTGTGCTTAGTGACAATGGCAAAATAATTGATATAGTTGAAAGATATGATGAAACACCAGAGGATACAATCCTCGATGCAAACGGTCAATATCTTTCACCTGGGTTTATTGATATTCATGTTCACGGTGGCGGTAACAAAAGTGCTATGAGCACAAACCCACTGGATATAATAGATATGGCTGAAGCACATTTAAAAAATGGCACAACCTCCATTGTACCCACAACATTAGCTTCACCTATAGCACAATTAAAGGATGTTACTCTTTCAATAAAAGAAGCAAGTGAAAAATCACAAAAAGCAAATATTTTAGGTCTCCACTATGAAGGTCCTTACATTTCACTTAAATATAAAGGTGCGCAAAGCCCTGAAAATATTTTAAACCCTATTAAAAATCCACCAGATGAATTATTTGAGCTCTGGGATAAAATTCTTATTATGGGTGCCGCACCCGAAGAAGATGGCTGTCTTGAATTAGGCGACAAATTAAGAAAAAGAAATATTGTCGCTTCCGTTGCACACTCTGCTGCGAGCTACGAAAAAGTAGAAGAAGCTGTAAAGCACGGCTACAGCGACATTACTCATATTTATAATGCTTGTACCTCGTGCTTTAAAGAGGGCATTTTCAGAGTTGCCGGTGTTGTAGAAGCGGGGCTTGTTTTAGACAAAATCACAACTCAGGTTATTGGTGATTTAAGACATTTACCAAAAGGTCTTTTACAGTTAATCTACAAAGCAAAAGGCGTAGAAAAAATGTACTTAATAACTGATGGTCTTGAATTCTCTGCAAGTGATATTAAAGAAAACACAGTTTATATGCAAGAAAACGGCATTGGTGTTATTTTTGAAGATGGTGCTATGAAACTTTCAGACCGCTCTGCTCTTGCGGGGTCAGTTGCAACTCTTAAAGATTGTGTAAGAAATATGTATAAAGAAGTTAAAATCCCACTTTACGAAGCAGTGAGAATGGCATCATTAACACCAGCAGAAGTTATTGATTTCGGGAACCAAAAGGGTAAAATTGAAAAAGGGTATGATGCAGATTTGATTATTTTTGATGATGATATAAATATTAAATCTGTTATCACAAACGGCAATATAATTTATTAAAAATTAAATGGGCTGTAAAAAAACTTAGCGTTTTTTTACAACCCATTTTGTTTATGAATTCTGATAATCCTTTTTAAGTTGTGTTCTTGTACCTGAACCAACAATACCATCAACATCCAACTTTTTATCAGTCTGATATTTTTTCACTGCTGCGAGTGTAGTTGGGCCAAAGCTTCCATCGATATCGCTTGTTTTCGTTAAATAACCTAATTTAAGAAGATGCCATTGAACCCATTTGACACCCTCGCCAGTACTACCATTTTTAACTGAAGATGTCGGCTCTGTATAAGGACATTTCTCACGAGTAACATCACTATTCGTTATCACAATATAGTCAGAATGAGCATATCCTGTATAAGTTTTTCCATTCAAAGCAAAGGTAACCTTATACCAATCGCCTGTCCTGCTTATAATATAAACCTGAGCATCAGGTTTCAACTGCACCAATACATCAGAAGAACTATTTGCCTCAGTTCTTATATTAAGTGAATCAGAAACATTAACCTTACCAATTTGAGTTGCGGCTTCACCTGTAGTTTTAACAGATATCTCATTTGAATAACCAGAGCAGAAATTTTGGGTTATATAAATATAGGTGCGAACCTTATATTTATACTCTGTACCACTCAACGCAGTTTTATCTGTAAACTTTGTTTCTGTAGTCTTACCGAGAGAAACATACGCCCCAGTTATTGAATCATATCTGTATACTATATATCCGTCACAATTCTTCACGCCTGTCCAGGTTAAAGACACTGAATTATCAGTTTTAGCAGAAACCTTTAAATTGGTAGGCGCTGCTGTAGAGGTTGTTGCTTCAAACTGATGATATTTAGAGACAATAGTTGCGCCTTCCTCATTTTTCAAATAAGCTCTTACTCTATAAGTTGCCTTTGTTGCAGACTCCCCTATTGTATCCTTATAAGTCAAAACCGTAGCTTTTGTTGTTGCGATTTTTTCATAAGCACCTGTTTCGGTATTCAATTTATAAACCTGATATCCCTGAGCATTTTCAACTTCAGTCCATGAAAGTGTTACTGTTGTTGTATTGCAACTTTTACATTTCACAGTAGGTTTACTTGCTTTAAAAACATCCTCTTTTGTCATATCTGCATTTGGCATATTTTTAAAAACAGGAATAACAAAGGTTTTTGCTGAATCAATAATACCAGCATCAACATAGGCTTCATAAGTATGCTTAGACTCACTTGCAGCAGCTCTTACATTCGCCATGTATTCATGTGTATAAAGACTACCAGACTCTTTATTAACATTAAACTTTTGTAAGTAGCCTGTGTATTGATACTTTGAAAATGATGAATAAATATACTGTGCGCCATAATAGATAGATTTGTACGGATTATCCCAAGGTCTACCGTAAGTAGTCGTCGGATTAACCTCGCTCTTGAGTACATAGCCCTTATAAGTTTTCCCATCAACAACAGTAGATACATAATAATATCCACTTTTTTCTGAAATATAATAAATCGAAGAGCTATTCTGAGGTATTGTAACAATAACCTCTGCACCACTTTTTGCTTCTTTTAAAAGCTTTGCAGTATTTCTCTTTGTGTTAAGATAACCATTAGCCCATTTAAGACCATCAGCAGCCCCTGTATAAGCACCAATATTATAATAGTTATAAATACCATTATATGGCGAGTTTTTACCGCTTGAACCACCCGCATAAGATGACTTTGAGGAGCCAACCTCCTGAACAATTTTAGAAGCAAGGTAATACGCACTCATTTTGCTATCCTTAGCAGCGGTCATAATAGCTTGTGAATACTTTACTTTCTTTCCGTTTTTATCAAGATATGTTTTAGAATTACCCTCAGCATCATAATAAGTAATATAGCTGTTTTCCATCCAAGTACCATCCAAAATAGCTTCAACACCTGCTATTGTATGCTTACTTGAATACGCAGTACTCTCAAATTGGAAAATATACTTTTCTGTCAGGAAATTCCTAGGGTCAAGATAATATTCAATCGCTTTTTCGGATGCACTCACCCAAACGGAAGCCTCCTGGATTACACCATCACATTTTGAGCAAGCACATTTTAAAGATGCATCCACACTTTTTTCAATAAGCTGTTTATTATGTGGTGTGTGTTCACCCGTTACTGCATCCTCCCATTCAAGACCAGTAATAAATGGAACAAATTCCCAATCGGGATATTTACGATGCAATTCTGAAAGTAACTCAACATAAGACACTGGAAAACCAGCTTTAAGCAAATTCTCTCCAAAATTCTCTTCTGTATTTACAAATTTAAAAATTGCTCTTGCATCATCGATTTCAACAACACCATTTTCATCAAAATCGGCTACACTCAATTGTTCCTCTGTCAAAATCTCAATATTTGCCAAATGACGCAAAACCAAAGAACCATCTTCGCTAGTCAGTTGTCCATCCTGATTCACATCACCAAGAGTAATCTCAGTAGCAAAAGCGGTAACACCTGACATAGCCCATATTGAAAAACAAGTTGCTGTAACCAACAACATAGATGCTATTCTTTTTATTTTTTTGTTCATTATTTCACCTAATTTCAACATAATACTACAAAAAAACACAATATATTGTAATAATAGCATATTTTCGATTTCAAGTCAAATTAACAAAGTATTAATTCAATGTAAAAAGACTGTTACCTAATACCTCAGGCAACAGTCCTCTTTGTTAATAACCATAATATTTTAAAATACCCTCATAAATTCCCATAGCCAATGCTTTTCTACCTTTTGTGGAATTTATTATTTTAAAGTCGTTTGCGTTACTTATAAATCCACACTCAACAAGCACAGACGGACAATTTTCAATTCTTGTTACATAAAACGGGTAATAATGCGCCCCTTTATTCTGCATAGCATATCCTGCTACAGATTTCACTGAACTCGGCAAAGTTTTTGAAATTGCGAATGCTAATGGACCAGAATAGTTTTTGTAATAATAAACAGACGAGCCGTTTGCAGACTTTGAAGTAGAAGAGTCACAATGAATAGAAATGAACATATCAGGATTCTTGTCATAGGTATTTAACCTACGCTCTTTAAGCTCAGGAACTACCTTACCATCTTTTCTTGAATATATAACTGTAGCTCCTTTATTCTTTAACAACGTAGCAAGCTCTTGTGATATTTTATATGTAACATCACGCTCATAAACACCTGTTCCAGAACCAGCACCTGGATCATCACCACCATGACCTGGGTCAAGCATTATCACCTTACCACTCAAGGATGAGGTTGGTTCCTTTATGGAAACTACAAGATAATTTTTACTATCATAATAAACATTGTAGCCCATAAATTTACCCTCGTTTTTAA
This sequence comes from Acutalibacteraceae bacterium, assembly GCA_045613085.1. Taxonomy (GTDB): domain Bacteria; phylum Bacillota; class Clostridia; order Oscillospirales; family Acutalibacteraceae; genus DTU089. The sequence continues at coordinate 86,346 of JAZLAG010000006.1, forward strand.
AATAAATACGCAAGGTAGTAGTTTTTTTCGAAGTGTCCTCTATCCATTTCATACTTTTTATCATATCACTATCAGGGAACGAAACCTTTCCTTTTGGTGACCCTGTGTAATAAAAAGTAATATCCATATAAGTAGCAGTAAATTTACCATCCTTAATATTATGAACTCTGGCATTGTAACCTTTTTCATAACTCTGCGGTTTAACTGTAACATTAAATGGAGCACGCCAGTCAAGCTTTAAGAAAAATGATGTTTCTGTATTACTTGTTTCGACCTTATGCTCAATTACTTCAATTTTATTAGTCGGCATATTGTAACCAGTAAAAACCTTAACATTATCAGTGTAAACTCGCCTACCCGATTTAAGCACATAAAACTCGTGCTCCCCGGAAGAATCTTTAACTGGTCCCTCTTTAATATAATCAAAGCTTCCTGCTAAGAGTGGTGTATAAAGAGGATTAGATTTATTATCAACTGGAGTTGCCGCAAGTGTTTCTGCGTAGTCAGTTACAACCATACAGAATTTAGATTTAGTTTTAATTCCATTATTCGATTTTTTTGGTGTGAGCTGAGTAAACTTTTGGAGTTCTACATATTCAGGTGGTAAATCAGCAGCAGAAAGCAATATATTTCTTACATCACTGAATGTAATTGCACCATCATTGTCGAAATCAGCTACAGAGAATTTATCATCAGGTAATATTGTTATTTTTGCAACATGATTAAGCACGGCACGGGCATCGTTAATTCTGACAACCCCATCACCATTTATATCACCTTTTATTTCTTTTTTTGCAAAAGCATTCACTGAAAGCAACTGAAATAAAACGCTTAGCAAAACAAGCACACTCAAAGTTCTTTTTAAAAGTTCTTTATGCATCCTTTTTCTTTTACCTTTACCTTTTTTCTTAATATTATCAATATTATAACATACTTGTCAATACCCCTAATTCACTGACGCCCTTTTCATTTACATTTTTTCCGTAGCAATATGAATAAGAAAATAACGCGAATCCGCTAAAATCGGTATTTGATTTAAGAAACTCATATTGTTGTCCCAGAATATTCTCTTTATTTATCCATTCATTTTTTCCGCTACCAGCGTTTTCATCAGCAACACCTATTTTATAAGGTGAAAGACCAATATAAAGACAAACTGAGCTATCACGTTCTGTTTGACACCACAGTTCTGCAGTTTTGCAAAACGGCATATTTTCATTTTCAAAACCAAAATATATCTGTGGCATTATATAATCAACAAACCCCTGTTCTTTGCACCATAATTTCACATCAGCAAAAATTTTTTCATTCTTTTCAAAGCTTGCGGATGGACTTATACCAAAAACAATATTTTCATTATAGCCTTTTATAAGATTATAAACAGATGAAACAAGCGAAGACACATTCTTTTTACGCCAATCTTCTAAGGAAAGCTGTCCGCCGTTTTCTACATAGCTATTGTAATGAATGCCATCATTTATATCTTCTGCTTCGGGATAAAAATAATCATCAAACTGAAAACCTTTTATATCATAATTCTCCATTAACTCTTTTATCCCCGAAAGTATCACCATTCTCGCACCCTCATCTGACGGATTATAAAAAAGGCCTTTTTCACAGACAATAAGACTACTTAAATCTTCATCCTCATTATAAAGCCTCATAGCTGGATTTTCATCGCTTATATCACTTATATCTGTTGAATTAGATATTCTTAAAGGATTTACCCATGCGTGAACCGAGATATTATATTCACTTGCTATTTCAATAAAAATTGCTAAAGGGTCAAAAGCTATTTCTGCACCCTCATATTCAGTTATATACCTCGAAGTTGGAAAGATTTCGGATTTATAAAGTGCATCACTAAAAGCCCTCACCTGATAAAAAATTGCATTAAATTTATTATCACTTAAATTCTTAATAATTTCTTCTGTATTTTTTCGGTATTCTTCTTCTGTTTTACCTTTACATATATCAGAAATTTCATGAAAACTAAGCCACATTCCGCGCATTTCCTCTTTTTCTGTAACTACAACTTCTGCTTGTACATCTTCTGACTTATCAATTTCTGTACTATTGTTAAAACAAGAACTTAAATTAAGTGCTAAGCTTGTCACTAAAAGTAAAATTAATTTTTTCATAAAAACACCGCCTATATATTAAGTATATAGACGGCAACAAAATTTTATTCAGTTAGAAATCCATTTTTATAGTCATCAACATAGTCAATGCCATAACCCTTTTCTGTTTCTAAAGTGTCAATAATCTCCGGAAAACACATTTCAGGCTTTGTTTTCTCCACAGTTTCACATTCTGCTTCTTTTTTCGCATAATACTTATTTGTAAGTACTAACATCAGAATATTAACTGCATATTGCACCAGACAAAAAATATATTGTACAATATGGTAATTACTGGATTCTGTTGAATCTGCATTCTCACTACCAGAAGCAAACGCAGGGTGTTGGTACATAATGAATTTAAAAACTAAATAAGCAAATGAAACTACAATTGAAGCGAGAGATGCAAATTTAATTTCCCCCTCATTCTTATCTCTGTAAAAATACCAGCACGAAAGCACCAGCATAAAAAAGCTGAAGGATGTAACAATTAAAAACAAATTCAGAAGCACACCGTTCAAGATGCTCATAACAGTAACCTTGAAGAATGTTATAATAAATATAAAAATCAAGAATACTTTTAAAAGCTTAACATTTTTCTGGCTTTTTATATCTTTAATTTTTCTGTGTGCCGACTTTTCATCGTTCAATGCAAGGTACGAAAAAAATGTAAAAATATAAACTGACAAATCTGGTAATTTACTTAAAAATCCGATTTTACTTTCAAATGAGGGAACCAGCAAACTGAGTAAAAGTATAAGATTACTTATAAATAGAATGCCTGTTGAAATATATAGTACCTTTGCAGAATTTTTTAAAAATCTGTATTTTAACATAATATCACTCATTAAAAATAGCGACACAGAAAAGTGTCGCTATTTTATTAATTTTTATAATTCTTGTTTTTGTGAACCTACGCTCATTTGCTCTTTGCTAAGTTCTTTGATTTCTTCTGTTGAAGCATCTTCAAGTTTCTTAGCCATCTCTTCACGGCGAACAAGAAGTTCAGCGTACATACGCTCTCTCTTTTCACCACTTAAATCGTAGAAGAGAATAGGAATAATTCCTAAAAGACCTGTAAGGGTAGGAATAATTGTTGCAATTGCGAAAAGTCCGTGTTTTGTATCGTCAGTTTGTGCCTGACCACGTGTGTAAGAACTGATATCGTAACCAATCATCTTTTTAAGCTGTAATGAAACTGCAGAGTTCAAGATACTTGCAAGTTTCTTTGTAAGCTCTCTTGCAACTGAAGTCATAGCTTCTGTACGATAACCATTCTTCCATTCACAGTAGTCCATTGATTCGTTGTACATTTCACTTGGAATAACACGACGAACGCCCCAGAATACCATATAAATTGCTTCTTTAATTGCCATAACAAAGAACATCGGCAGAACTTTCTTATAAAGACCGTTATGCTTACCACCTATCATACCAACGAGATAAACAGGAATATCAAGGAGTGGTTGAATCTTTGTTGAAACAAGATAAAGAGTTTTTGTTGAGAATCTTCTTCTGAACCAAGGTACAAAGTAGAATGAGAATGGGTTAATAATAGCACCCGGAATACCAGCAACCATCGTCATAGAAGCAAAGTTAAGAACATCTATGTAATAGTCGTTTATACTACCACCAACACTGAAGTTTGAAAGTGTTTCTGAAAGTGTGAGTAATAAAATCGGCTTATTGTTAATAACGGATTTAATACCCTGCATAACACTTGGTGTTTCAATAGACTGCATAACTCTTTCACGAGTCATAACACAGAATGCAAGAGCAGCAAAACCACTAACAATAGAAGTAAAGTTACCCATAACCATAAACGTACTTGTATATGAAAGGTTAATAACCTTATTACCTATTAAGTCAAGAAGAACTGTAAGAATTTGCTGTGGCAACTTTTCACCCAACAGACCTGAAACGAACTCGGCAACGGTAATAAGCCTTGTTCTGTCAACAGGGTGTGGCGTAATTGTTGCAAGCATACCAGTTCTTGCAATAGCTCTGAACGTTCCGGCACCCTCACGGACAAGCGTAAGAATAAAGTAAGTAAGGAACTTACTCATATCTCTGGCACCCTTGCCTTTGAATATCATAGGCATTAACCAGTAGAAACAAGTACCAATTGTACCCGGAATACCGAGAGCAACAAGATACGGTTTAAATTTACCCCAACGAGTACGGGTTCTTTCAACGATTGCCGCTGTAAAGATATCGTTAATAACGTCCCATACACCGTTTACTACGCGCACGATGGTTTGATAGTCAAGGTCAATTTGAAGAATGTTAGTAACAAAACGGTCACTGAATGAGTCAATATTGAAGCTCTGGCACATATCGTAAATAACATACCAAACAGTTTCTTTAAGACCTACATAGCGACGGTTTTCATAAACATATTCTCTGTTTAATTCACCCTCTGAATCAGTACCAACCGCAACGCTTTCTTGGACTTCTAAGTTTTCGTTTTCCAAAAAAGACACCTCCACGGTTACATATCCTAGTAATTATAACACAGCAAAATTTAGTTTGCAACAAAAAAAGACCATTTTAAACCAATAAAAAACAACCTTGTTAAAAATAGCAAAAATACCATCCTGTAGTTGTGCAAAATTACCATTTGTTTTTTATAATTAACAATATATCAACTACGGGAAAGCAGATAATATTCTGTCGAAAGATAAGAAAAAGAAGAGTCATAGTGTTCTTCTCTTGCACTCTCATACATAAGTCCCGAAATAATAAAATCCACCTCTTGCTTTTCTAAAAGCATAAAAGACTCATCTACAGGCACAACCATAATTTCTAAATTATAACCAAGCTTGTTTGCAATAAGAGTTGCTACATCAATATCAATACCTACAACCGCACCATCATCAGTCAAATCTGAGTATGGTGCTCCAGCAATATCTACAGCTATTGTCATAGTAGGTACTTCTCCGGAGAGACTCGTAAGTGTCGGGTAATACGCTTCACCTGATTTGTAAGCATTTTTAATTTCCTCAATAGTACCATCTTCTATAAGCTCCAGAACAACTCTGTTAAAATCGCTTAGTAAATCCGTATTATTATAGAAATATGCACAAAAATCCGTTGTAAAGTTCAAAACCTTAACAGTTTCTATTTTCCTTTTATTTTCAATATATTCTGCTGCTTCAAACTCACTCATCACAACAAAATCAAGCTCTCTCGACTCCACTGCAGAAACCGCCGCATCTATAGTCAAAAATTCTTCTATTGACTTTACCTCTGACTCAATCATCTTTGCCGCTTCACTGGAAAGACTGCCCGACTCAACAGCAACAGTTCTCTCCATAAGATTTTCAGTTTTGGTTTTATTACACGATGATAAAATAATCAAAAAACAAGACAACAGAACAGCTACAACTTTTCTCAAATCAAAACTCCTGTTCTTTTTATTTGTTATTAAAAACATATTACAACACATTACGACAAATTTCAACATATAAAAAAGAAAAAACACAGAATCAGGAAAGAAGCGAAAGCAGTATAAAACTGCAAAACCTGATTCTGTGATTTTTAGGAATATTAATTAAGAAACTAATATTCCTCCCCCTGTGGTTATTTAAAACCTGTTGAAAAAGTTGGTGTGAGAACTCTCTCAACGATTAGTATTTTATCATAAATATTTATTTTTGTAACCACTTTTTCCCAAATGACACTTTTTTGCTCAAAAATGACATTTATTTGTACTTTTTTTAGCATTTGTTAATCTTAAAGTGTATTTGTTTTGTTATACACAAACTAGCTGTTAGCTATTGGCTATCATTTATTAGCAAATAGTCAAAAAGAAAAACTATATTATTTTATAAAACAAATAAAAAAACTTATTATTTTTAGTTTAATCAAAACCTTAAATAATAAGTTCTTTTCTTCACACATTAAAACCTAATAAGCAGATTTTATTAGTTAATAGGAAGATTCTGTTTCCTGTTTCCTGTTTCCTGTTTCCTGTTTCCTGTTTCCTGTTTCCTAGTCCCTAGCCACACTAGCCAACTAACAACTAACATTTTCCGTAATACTCATTGAAGCCACTGCATTTAAATCATTCCCTGCTCTTTTGCCACTCAAAAATTCATAGTACCCTTGAGCACCGACCATTGCGGCATTATCTCCACAATATTCGAGCTCTGGCATATAAAGCTTAAAACCGTTTTTCTCGCATTCTTCTGCCATTTTTTTGCGTAACCTTGAATTAGCTGAAACACCACCAGCTAAAACAATCTGAGTTGCACCCAAATCCTTTGCGGCGGACATTGTGTTTTTAGTTAAAATATCGGTAACCGCTTTTATAAATGATGCACCTAAATCCTCCGGCTTTACCTCTTCACCCTTTTGTGAAGCGTTATGTACTAAATTTACAGCAAAGGTTTTAAGACCTGAAAAACTGAAATCATATTTACCTGTTGAAAGATGTGGTGTGGGAAATTTATATTTATTCTCGTCACCATTTTGTGAAATCTTATCTAAATTAACACCACCAGGGTATGGAAGTCCAACCGTTCTCGCGGCTTTATCCATAGCCTCGCCCGCCGCATCGTCACGAGTTCTACCTATTATCCCAAACTCTGTATAGCTTTTCACATTGACAATATGACTATGCCCACCTGACACTACAAGTGCTAAAAATGGTGGTTTTAATTCTTCGTTTGTTAAATAGTTAGCCGCAATATGTGAGCGTAAATGATGAACTGGAACAAGTGGCTTACCGGTTGCAAACGAAAGACCTTTAGCGTAATTTACACCAACTAAAAGTGCGCCAATTAACCCTGGTGCATAAGTTACTGCAATAGCATCAATATCATCTAAACTGCAGTTTGCTTCACTAAGAGCATTTTTAACAACACCACTTATTGCTTCTACGTGACGACGTGAAGCAATTTCAGGCACAACGCCACCATAAATTTTATGTTCTTCTACCTGACTTGCAACTATATTTGAAAGAACCCGTCTTCCATCTTCAACTACTGCTGCAGCAGTTTCATCGCAACTACTTTCAATACTTAAAATTTTCATTCGTTGTCTCCTAAAAATTTAGTATATATAATTCCATCTTCTTTTGGTTTGTCGTAAAAGCTCTTACGCACACCAACATTCTGAAAACCTAATTTTTCGTAAAGGTTTCTTGCAGGAGTATTGCTGACTCTTACTTCTAAAGTAACTAAATCGCATTTTTCTTTTTTTGAAACCTCTATAAGATGTTTTAAAAGTGACTCACCAACACCAAAACCACGATAATTATAAAAAACGGCTATATTATCAATATAAACTTCGCCTAATACATTATTTGCACCAATGTAACCAGAAACCTCGTCCTTTGTAATAGCTACAAAAAATCTTGAATTTTCTTTTTCTAATTCTGCCCTTAAGGCATTTTCACTCCACGGAACAGAAAAGCATTGTTTTTCAAGTAATGCTAAATCTTTCAAATGGGTTTCATTCATCGGTTCAATTCTTATGTCATCAATCATTTTGCATCATACCATGTTTTACCACAATTAACATCCGCTATAAACGGAACGCTCATTGTGACTGCATTTTCCATTTCTTGCTTTAAAAGAAGCGAAACTTCATTCTTTCTACTTTCGGGTGCTTCAATTATCAATTCGTCGTGCACCTGCATAATAAGATGTGCTTCGGGAACTTCAGTTTTAAGTCGTTCCCAAACCTTAATCATAGCAATTTTAATTATATCTGCCGCCGTGCCTTGAATTGGCATATTCATCGAAACTCTTTCACCAAAATTACGGAGATTTGCATTTGATGAAGTAAGCTCTGGCAAATATCTTCTTCTGCCAAATACCGTTTGGGCAAAGCCTTTTTCCTTAGCGTCCTTTTTACATTTTTCCATAAATGCAGCAACGCCAGAGTAATTTGCAAGGTAACCTTTAATATATCTGTCAGCTTCCTGTACTGTCGTTCCAATATCATTTGAAAGACTGAATGCACCAATGCCATAAACAATACCAAAGTTTACAGCCTTAGCCTTTCTTCTGTCATCGCTTGTAACTTCATCCATAGGAACCGAGAACACCTGTGAAGCTGTCGCAGTGTGAATATCAAGATTATCTATAAAGGCTTTTTTCATCATTTCATCTTCTGCCATACTTGCAAGAACTCTTAATTCAATTTGCGAGTAGTCGGCATCAACTAATATGAAACCATCTTTTGCATTGAAAAATCTTCTTAACTCTCTACCCAATTCAGTTCTTACAGGAATATTCTGGAGATTTGGCTCTGTTGACGAAATTCTGCCTGTTCTTGTTTCTGTCTGGTTTAAGGTTGAATGAATTCTGCCATCATTATCAATAACCTTTAAAAGACCATCGCAATAAGTTGATTTCAATTTAGAAAGAGTTCTGTACTCTAAAATTTCTGGAATTATAGGATGCTTGTCCTTTAAAAACTCAAGAACTTCCGCATTTGTCGAATATCCACTCTTTGTTTTCTTCTGATGTGGTAAATTAAGCTTATCTTCTGCAAAAAGAACTTCTCCTAATTGCTTTGGTGAATTAACATTGAACTCACAACCCGCTAAAGCGTAGATATTAGAAAGTTTAACTGCAATAATATCTGATAACTTTTCACCATAAGCCATAATCCCAGCTTCATCTACAGAAAAGCCCTCTCGTTCCATTGAAGCCAATACTCTTGAAAGTGGAATTTCTATTTCATAGAGCAATTTCTCCTGATTATTTTCAGTAATATCACTCATTAACTTTAAGGATAATGCTTTCATTACAGCCGCTTGTTTTATAAAATCTTTTTCTTCTTCATAAATTGAAAGCAAGTTTTCATCATCTGTTTTAACTTTTACTTTTTCAAGATTATATACTTCACTTAAAGCTGAAACACTGTAATCCGAAGAGTTAGGATTAAGAAGATAACCCGCCAAAGATGTATCCAGCTTTATATTCTGTGGGTCAATGCCATTAATTTCGCAGAACGAAAACAAAAACTTTGCATTGTCGGTGAATTTTGCAATTTTTTCGTTTTCTAAAAATTCTTTAGCAAAACTCATAAACATAAAGTCAGCATTTTCGGATATGGCAACACCTTTATCTGTTTTGAAAAAGAAATACTCAATTCCACCATCGTTGTATTTAGTAACAACATATGCTTCACCGACACTTTTAAGTTCATCTAAAAAAGAAGCATAATCCTCCACAGCAAACACTTCAATTTCTTTGGTAGGTGTTGCCATATCTGTTGTTTCTGTATTTTCTTCATCAAGATTAAATCTTTTAATATGCTTAAACATTTCTAATGATGCAAAAAGGCGTTTTGCTAAATCTTTATCTGGTGATTTTATTTTATAATCTTCTAAATTTGTGCTCACGGGTGCCTCAAGACAGATAGTACCCAAAGTCTTGCTTAAAAATGCACTTTCCTTCGAGGTTTCAAGTTTTACCTTAGTAGCGGCTTTAATGTCAAGATTTTCCAAATTCTCGTAGATGTTTTCAATAGAGCCAAACTGACTTATCAAATCAATAGCACCCTTAGGACCTATACCTTGAACACCAGGAATATTATCAGAGGAGTCACCCTGAATTGCTTTAATATCTATTAATTGCTTCGGGGTAACTTTATATTCTTCTTTAATTTTTTCAATATCATAAACTGTAGAAACAGGTTGCCCCGCCTTAGTAGAAGCGAGTACAACATTTACATTTTCACTTACTAACTGCAGAGAATCACGGTCACCCGTTGCAATATAACATAAGTCACCATCTTTACAAGATGCGGAAAGTGTGCCTAAAATATCATCCGCCTCATAGCCTTCTTTTTCAACTACTGTATAGCCGAGTGCTGTGAGTAATTCTTTTAATGGTGCAAATTGCTCAACCAATTCCCTTGGTGCTGGCTTTCTGCCAGCCTTATATTCAGCATACATTTTATGACGGAATGTCGGTGCTTTTAAGTCGAATGCTATTGCAACTGCTTCAGGCTCATAATTTGAAAGCAATGAAAGAAATATATTCAAAAAGCCGTAAATACCATTAGTAAATCTGCCGTCCTTTGTAGAAAGCAGTCTTACACCATAATAGGCTCTGTTAAGTATTGAGTTGCCATCAATAACTAATAATTTCATATTGATTTTACCCCCAAGGTTTCTAAGGTAACAAAGTGATATCCGTTATTACTGAGATATTTTTCTTCGGTTAATGCCCTGAGACAACCTAAAGCAGAAAGCTCTGTTTCTCTACCAGGTATTTTAACCTTAATTCCAGTCTGATTTTCAATAAATTTATCAAGACCATACATTCTAGAAACACCACCACAGAGGAAAATTCCATCATCGGTAATATCTCGAACTAATTCGGGTGGTGTTACCTCTAACACTTCTGTTATAGCCTTGCAAACCTCTTCTATACATTCTCTTATAGCAAAGTTTATTTCTGTAGCATTAACCTCAAAAAACAAAGGCATTCCGTCAGACATATCTTTCCCCTTTGAAATTGCAACAATTGTTTCGTCGCGTATTTCTGCACCGCCTAAAATAACCTTTAATTCTTCAGCGGTTAATTTACCAACAGCTACACCACGATTAGTTTTTAAATAATCCTTTATTTTTTTATCCATATCGCTACCGCCGATTTTTGCACTTTTAGCAACGGCTATGCTCCCCATAGTCACAACAGCAACGCTTGTAGTACCAGCACCTACATTTACAATCATAGTGCCATAAGGCTTATCTAACATAACGCCCGTACCTAAAGCAGCAGCAAGTGGTTCTTCTATCAAAACCGCTCTACCCGCACCAGCACTCAAAATACAAGAAAGTATATTTCGTTTTTCTAAGTTTGTAAGACCAGCAGGCATTGTAGCGGCAACAGTAGGCTTAAATATTTTATTTTTACATATTCTTTCTAAAAAGGTTCTGAAAAGAAGCTTACTGTTTTCGAGGTTCGAAATACCACCCGAAAGGAGAGGACGAACTATTTTTATAGCATCGGGACATCTTCCTGTCATATTAAGTGCTTCTTTACCAGCCGCAAGCACTCTGCCCGTTTCTCTCTCAAGTGCTAAAACCGCTGGCTCAGATAATACAATCCCCTTGCCCTCAATAGCCGCAGTAACATTACCAGTTCCTATATCAAAACCAATTTTAAGACCTACCATTATTACACCACACTTTCAAATGTAAATTTTAGACATATACTAATTTATTATACACCCATTACCTTAATTTGTAAATAAAAAAATCGCCAACCAGTTTAATACCGATTGGCGATTAAAAACTCTTTTATTCTACATTACCTGTATTCTGTTTTGCTTCTGTTTCTTGTTGTGGTCCACTCGTACCTTTAGTTACTGTATTTGTAACGCCACCTGAAACATAACTTCTGCCACATTCAGGACAGATGCTTGTATGCAATCTGACAGACTGACTTACAACCTCTCTGTCTTCTCTCTGTGCCTTCGCTTGTTCTCTTACAACATGCTCATACTCGTGACTTCTTACTTTAGCAGCCGCCTGGTCTGGTGAGATATGTGCCGCAGTTTTGAAAGAAACACCAGGGTCATCTGAACCATCCTGATATTTTCTTTCCGCACAGGTTTTACATTCAGCATCTTCAAAAACCTCTTGTGGAGATTTAACATCATCAGGCTTTTTAAGTAAGCCTAATTCTTCCCCATTAAGTTTTTTCATATTAAGCTGATTAGCTAAGCCTGTAACACTACCCTCAAAATGACTTGATTTACTAAAGCCACCATAATTCGCAGCAGTATTTTCAGCAGTATTAGTGGTGGCTTTTACAGGCACCTGAGCTTTAGCTACTGCTTTTGCTTCATTAACTGACTCAACGCCTCTTAACAAAGACTCGTTGTTATTATAATAAGTTGAATAACCCATTACGCCATTTACCATAAAAAACCATCCTTTCTGCCTTTTTTCTTTATTTTACCAATTTTATCAAAATAAGTCAATTGTACATATTCTATAATTTATTGACTAAAATTTGTATTTTTGGTATTATGAAACCAAACTGAATGTAGGAGAATATTTATGGCTGGTGTAAAAAATTCAAAACTCAAATTACTTGTTCTTGCTGATATTTTTGAAAAACAAACCGACGAAGAGCACACTTTAACTGCAAATGAGCTTTGCGATAAATTGCAGAGTGCTGGTATCAACGCAGAAAGAAAGTCAATTTATAAAGACATTGACGTTTTAAGAGAGTTTGGTTATGACATTATAAAAAGCACCGCTAAAACAAATACTGGTTACTTTTTGGGTGAACGAAAATTTCAGGAAGCTGAAATACGCCTTATTTCAGATGCAATTCAAGCAGCAAATTTTATTTCACCAAACAAAACTGCAGAATTAGTTAATAAATTTGAAAGCTTTTTAAGTGACAACCAATCTAAAATTCTTCATTCTCAGGTTTACGTTGAAAAACGACCAAAAACCGCAAACGAAAGAATTTATTACACCATAAGTGAATTAGATAAAGCTATAAATAAAAATTTAAAGGTTAACATTCTTTATCAAAAAAGAAAAATTACTGATGAATTCAAAACTGCCACAGAAGAAAAAACGCACAAGGTAAGCCCTTATGCACTTATATGGTCAAATGACAACTACTATTTAATTTGTAACAATGAAAAGTATGACAATTTAATGCACGTAAGAATTGACAGAATTAAAACTGTAACTGTAACAAACGAAAAATCAAGACATTTTTCTGAAGTTTCAAACTATACCAACAAATTTGACGCTGCCGATTACGCTAACAAATCATTTAATATGTTCAGCGGTGAACCAAAACCAATTCAACTTATTTGCAATAACGATTTACTTGACGTTATGCTCGACAGATTTGGTAAGTCAGTTAAAATACAAAAGAATGACGAAAACTCATTCATTTTAAGAACAAATGCCGCAGTCAGCGAAGGTCTTATTGCCTGGATTTTACAATTCGGTGCAAGAGTCAAAGTCAAGTCACCAAACGATTTGATTTATGAGATAAAGAAGGCGGTCGATGAATTGGCGGAAGCGTATAAATAATGCAGAATTCAGAATGCAAAATGCAGAATTTTGTAAGGCTCCGCCTTTTTAGTGCTGAGTGCAAAGTGCTGAGTTGAGGAAGCCTTACGGCTTGATTATAAAGATATATAAACTTTATTTATGGAGGGTATAATGGTAAGAAAAGCATCTGCAAATGATGCAGAACAATTAGAGATTTTAAATAATGAATTTAACGGCAAGGGCGAGACAAATATCGAGAACATTAGAAACTCCCTTATAAATAACCCGCAAGAAGTTGTTATTGTTGCCGATGAAGATAATAAGTTGGTTGGCTTTGTTTGTGTTCAATTAAAAAAATCTTTCTGCTATGATGAGTATATGCCTGAAATCACAGAAGTATATGTTAAACCATCATACAGAAAAAGAGGTATTGCAAGCGAGATGATTTCTTTTGCAGAAAAATATTGCATTGAGAATTACCCTCTTCACAAATATGAACTGCTAACAGGAAAAAGTAATCTTATTGCTCAAGCTGTGTACGAAAAATTAGGATATACCAACGATAATGAAATCCATTTATCAAAACGAGTTTAAAAATAAAACTTTGCAAAGCTTGTAATTAAATTCAGAATAAATAATAATTTATTGAAACTGATTCTTATAGAAAAATCGAAATTTCCGATTTTTCTATAAGAATTAATTTTTCTAAAACAAACTAACACATACAACAAATTATCTGAAATTCTGTATTTTGTATTGATAGAAAGTTGTCGAGTGGATTTTAGTGTAGATGGCATTTTCTTTATCCCCGAAGGCGTATGCAGATACGCCGAGCGGGTAAAAAAATGACAAAAAACCCAAAAGCTTTGAAGCTTTTGGGTTTTGTTCTACACAAAATACACCGACAAATTAGTCTGCTGTGTATGGGAGAAGAGCAATATGTCTTGCTCTCTTAATTGCTGTTGTGAGTTCTCTCTGGTGGTAAGCACATGTGCCTGTTACACGGCGAGGGAGAATCTTTGCTCTGTCAGATGTAAAACGACGAAGCTTTGCAGCATCTTTGTAATCAATTGTGTCAACTTTTTCAACACAGAATGCGCAAACTTTTTTTCTGCCCTTTTTGTTAGGACGGCCTGCGCCTCTTTCAGCCTTATCGTATGCCATTTTAGTTTCCTCCTTAATAGTTTTTAGAATAGCACAACAAAGTGTGCATCAGTTCAAATTAATTAGAATGGTAATTCGTCATCATCAGCTGATGCTGAGAAATCATCAACGTTACCATTTGAGAAAGATGGAGCTGAGTCAAAATCATTTCTTGGTGCTGTGTTACCGCTTTCGCTCTTTGAGCCACAGAAACTAACATTATCAGCAACAATTTCAAATGTTCTTCTTTTAATACCATCTTTTTCGTAAGAGCCTGTCTGAATTGAGCCTTGCACTGCAATCATTGAGCCCTTCTGGAAATATTTGCCAACAAACTCTGCTGTTTGACGCCAAGCAAGAATATCAATAAAATCTGCTTGTCTTTGTTCGCCCTGCTTTACATAAGAACGGTCAACCGCTACTGTAAATCTGCAAACTGAAACACCAGATGGTGTCTGACGAACTTCAGGGTCAGCAACGAGTCTGCCCATAACTACTGCACAGTTAAGCATAATTTCTTGCTGTATGGCAAAAGCCATACTTTCTCCTTAAAAAACAAATTACTTTTTAATAATAAGTGAACGAAGAACGCCATCTGTAATACCAACAACACGGTCAAGTTCTTTTGGGAACTCAGCGTTGCACTCGTAGTTGTAGAGTACATAGTAACCGTCGTTTTCGTCATTGATTGGGTAAGCAAGTCTTCTCTTGCCCCATTCATCAATGCTTTCAACAGTACCAGCGCCTTCAATCATAGCTTTAAATTTTTCTGCAACTTCTTTTGCAGCTTCTTCGCCTTTAGCTAAAGAATAAACAATGATTGTTTCGTATTTTACCATCGTTCGCACCTCCTTCTGGACTTTGACCCTTACTGAAATTTAAGGGTAAGGATTACTATGGCTACACCATAGCGACAAAGATTATAACAACTTTGAAGAAATAAGTCAAGCACTATTTTTACAATTATCGCCACTTCTTTTCTCTCCGTTTTAGGTAGATTTAACTATAATACTTATATCAGATTTATTTTTCTTGACTTTTAGGAGTTTAAAATATATACTACTACTTGTAATTAAATATTTTCCTGGCTATGACACGGAATGATTTATAAAAGCAATACCCAGAGAGAGAATGCTTGCTGAAAATTCTTTGTTGCTTTATTCTTCTGCTACCGTTGAGCCTTGCCCAAAAGGCACGTTGCTTTGCGTTAAAAAGCATTTGAGGTGGTGCGTTTTGCACAATTCGGGTGGTACCGCGGTTTAAACTTTAACCGTCCCGTGTTGCAAAATGTGCTTTTTTATTTTGTAAAAAATTAGATTTTATATAAGGATGTGTTTAGAATGGAATGGACTGGCGTTAACGAATTACGCGAAATGTACTTAAAATTCTTTGAAAGCAAAGACCATTTAAGATTACCAAGCTTCCCACTTGTACCACAGGGAGATAAGAGTATTCTTCTTATCAATGCTGGTATGACACCTATGAAAAAATACTTCACAGGTGAAGAAACTCCACCAAGAAAAAGAGTTACAACTTGTCAAAAATGTATAAGAACACCTGACATTGAAAGAGTTGGTATCACCGCTCGTCACGGTACTTACTTTGAAATGCTCGGTAACTTCTCATTTGGCGATTACTTCAAAAAAGAAGTTATTCCGTGGGCTTGGGAATTCTGTACTGAAGTTGTTAAAATGGACCCAGACAGAATTTACTGCAGTGTTTACCTTGACGACGACGAGGCTTATGACATCTGGACTAAAGATATTGGTGTAAAGGAAGACCATATGGTTCGTTTTGGTAAAGAAGATAACTTCTGGGAGCACGGTCAGGGACCTTGCGGACCTTGCTCAGAGCTTTACTATGACCGTGGTGAAAAATACGGCTGTGGTTCACCTGACTGTAAGGTTGGTTGTGATTGTGACCGTTTTGTTGAATTCTGGAACCTTGTTTTCACACAATTCGAAAATGATGGTAACAACAACTACACACCACTCAAAAACCCTAACATTGATACTGGTATGGGTCTTGAAAGACTTGCAGTTATCTGTCAGGATGTAAATAACCTCTTTGAAGTTGATACTGTTCAGAATATTATGAAACACATAATTTCTATTGCTGGTATAGAGTATCACGCTAACGAAAAGCACGACGTTTCTCTTCGTGTTATTACTGACCACATCCGTTCAACAACATTTATGATTGGTGACGGCGTTATCCCATCAAACGTTGGTCGTGGTTATGTTTTAAGAAGAGCTGCTCGTCACGGCAGACTTTTAGGTATAAATAGACCTTTCTTAGCTGAGGTTTGCGAAACAGTTATTAAAGAAAACGAAAATGCATACCCAATGCTTCGTGAAAAGCAAGACTACATCACAAAAGTTATTGCTATGGAAGAAAACAGCTTCTATAAAACTATTGATAGCGGTCTTGAGCTTCTTAACGAAATGATGAAAAACACTGAGGGTAAAGTTCTTTCTGGTGCAGATGCATTTAAGCTTCAGGATACTTACGGCTTCCCTATTGACTTAACACGTGAAATTCTTGAAGAAAACGGAATGAGCGTTAACAACGAAGAATTTGAGGACCTTTTAAAGAAAGCAAAGCAAATGGCTAAGGATGCAAGAAAGGTTGCTGGCACAGAGGGCTGGAAGGGCTCTGACATTTCATTTAAAGAAATCGGTGCTACAAAATTCCTTGGTTACACAGAATTCGATTGTGAAGCAACTGTTAAGGCTATTGCTGTAAACGGCGAAAAGGTTGACTTTATTGGTGCAGAGCAAGATGGCGTTATAGTTCTCGATACAACTACTCTCTACGGTGAGGGCGGTGGTCAGGTTGGTGACACAGGTATCATTTCAATCAATGAAAACTCATTTGAAGTTACTAACACTACAAAAACTGCTGAGGGTGTATTCCTTCACCATGGTTCTTTAACTGATGGCGACACAATCAAGGTTGGCGACAAGGTTAAAGTAAGTGTTAACAAAACTCGTAGAGAAGCAATTATGAAAAACCATACTGCTGCTCACCTTCTTCAAGCCGCATTAAGAGAAATCTTAGGCACACACGTTGAACAGGCTGGTCAGCTTGTTAACGAAAATGCTGTTCGTTTCGACTTCTCACACTTCTCTGCTCTTTCAGGTGAAGAAATCACAAAAATTGAAAACAGAGTTAATGAAATTATACTTTCTGCTCTTCCTGTTACTATGGAAGAAATGGCAATTGAAGATGCAAAGAAAAAAGGTGCAATGGCACTCTTTGGCGAAAAATATGGCGATACAGTAAGAGTTGTTACTGCAGGTAACGGCTTCTCAACTGAGCTTTGTGGTGGTACTCACGTAGCAAATACCGGTAACATCGGTCTTTTCAGAATTGTTTCTGAATCTTCTGTTGCTGCTGGTGTAAGAAGAATTGAGGGCGTTACTGGTCTTGGTGTTCTTTCTTACCTTAATTCACGTGAAGAGCTTATTCACAATGCAGCACAGAATATGAAGCTTGCAAACGTTAATGACCTTGCAAATAAAGCTTTATCTCTTAACAATGAACTTAAAGCAAAAGAAAAAGAATTAGAAGAATTAAAAGCAGAAATTGCAAAACAAAAAGCTGGCAACCTCTTCGATAACGTTAAAGAAGTTGGTGCTTACAAGCTTATTACTGCTTCTTTAGGTGAAGCTGATGCTAACGCTCTTCGTTCAATGCTTGATTCATCAAAAGACAAGGGCGACGATATTGTTGTTGTTCTCGCTGCTGAACAAAGCTCAAAAGGCACTTGCTCATTCGCTTGCTACTGTGGTAAAGGTGCAATCAGCAATGGTGCACACGCTGGTAACATTGTAAGAGCAGTTGCTCAGGTTGCTGGTGGTTCTGGTGGCGGTAAACCAGACTCAGCAATGGCTGGTGGTAAAGATATTTCTAAGATAAACGAAGCTTTAGCTAAAGCAGAAGAAATTTTAAAGGCATAATTATTCTTTAATAAAGGAAGTATTATTATGGATTGTATTTTTTGTAAAATAGCAAATGGCGAAATTCCATCAACAAAGGTTTACGAAGATGAAACAGTTGTTGCTTTTAACGACCTCGAGCCACAAGCACCAACACATATTCTCGTAATTCCTAAAGAACACATTTCTTCTGCGGCAGAGGTTACAGAAGAAAACAGCAAAGTTATTGCTCATATTTTTGAAGTAATTGCAAAACTTTCAAAAGAGTTAAAAATGGATGATGGCTTCAGAGTTGTTAACAACTGTGGCGACTCTGCCGGTCAGACTGTAAAACACATTCATTTCCACTTGCTTTCAGGCAGAAACTTTACCTGGCCTGCAGGCTAAGATATAATAAAAAACTATGAAAAGACCATCACTCGCTTTTGGATTAGTAATTTTCACATTGGCGTTACTGTTTCTGATTTTCGGAAGCAGTACGCTTTTTGTGGCTTTACCAATTGCAGTGATGGTTCTTTTATTTTATATTTTCACTAAAAAAGAAAGTGTTAAAAAGCTTCTTATAATCCCAGTTATTTCAATAACAATTCTTATCTCTTCCATTTCGTTAATGTTAAACAATCACTTTGTTTACGAAAAATCAATTAAGTATGCCGACACCACTTGCGATATTGTTGCAACTGTTGTTGATGTAACACCAAAGTATTACATACTTAAAACAAAGCTTATAAATTCTGATGAAGTGAATATAAAAATATTGTTTGTTGCAGATGAGGAAACAGAATACAAAATCTATGATAATATTTTCATTGATGATGCAAAAATTATTGAATCGCCTTATGATGCTGATAAAAGTGAAAAGTGCATAGTCTCTGTTTACGGAGAATTATACAGTGAAAAAATCAGCGAAAAGCAAAAAGATTTTTATTACTACATATTAAACTTAAAATATGTGTGCTTGGAGAAGCTTTCGGAATATCTTTATAACGATTCACTTGGTGTCTCAACTGGTATGCTTTTTGGTGGTACAGACTATATAAGTCCCGAAACAAAAATTGCTTTTCAACAGAGTGGTGTTGCTCACATACTTTCAGTTTCAGGTCTTCACACTTCACTATGGTGCGGACTCTTCATTTCACTTTTTAAATTTTTGAAAATTAAAGAAAATTTTGCAAATCTTCTAGGCATTTTAATACTGATTCTGCTTACCGTAGTTTCAGGTTTTACATCATCTGTTATAAGAGCCTCATTTATGATGGGAATCACCTTAATAGGCCCTGTATTCAAAAAACATTCTGACAGCTTAAACTCTTTGGGACTTGCAGCTGCAATTATTATTCTCGTAAATCCTTATGTTCTTTACTCCCCGTCATTTTATCTTTCATTTTTAGCTACACTGGGTGTTGTTTCCAGCACAAATTTTGCTTATAAAATCAATCCAGTTTTAGAGAAAAGCAATCTTCCAAAGCTCATAACGGAAGCAATTAAATTTATTTATTCATCTGTACTTATAAGCACCTTTGCAACTGTTTTTACACTCCCCGCATCTGTTTACTATTTCAGCACAGTAAGTATTATTGCACCAATAACAAATCTTTTAACAGTAAACCTTTCTTTTGTTGCTATGGTTGCTACTATGATTTCACTGGTTGTAAGCTTCATCCCACTAGAATTTATTAGCTATATTACAGAATTATTTTTCATTATAACAGACAACTTTTTGAAGTTACTTGTTACTATAGTAAAATTTTCGGGTTCTCTTGAATTCTCATCAATTACTGCAAATGAACCCTTTGTTTATATTGGTATAGCCATTTCAGTTATTCTCTTTAGTGCTTATTACATAGCCTTAAATAAATTAACATTAAATAATGCTTTAAGAAAACTTGCTACTTTAGTAATACCCCTACCGATTATTGCCTCTTTAATTTTATCTTTGTTACCATTTAACGCTAACACAGAATTCATAGTATTGGGTAACACAAACACACCAAATATCATAATAAGAACAGGAAATCATTACGCAGTTATAAATATTCCTGAATACATGAATTATTCTGACTACGAATATCTGCCAAAAAGCAATAGCGACTCTTTCGATTTATTGGCAATAACCCACCTTAACAATGAAAAGGTCGAAGAAATCAATTATATAAACGAAAGTTATAATATAAAAAAGTGTGTAATTACCCCTTTTATAAATAACACTCTTTATAATTTTAAAACTGATGCGTTAAATATGTCACTGGTTTCAGGCAATTTCAATTATTCTTTAGAAAACAAAATAAATATAAGAATTTTTAACACATATGGGAAGAATTGTGCTATAATAGAGTTTAATGGTGAAATAATTGTTGTTTCATTTTCAGAATACAACGATTTAAACGAAATAGAAAAAGAACTCGGTAAAATTGATGTTTTAATTTTACCCAAAAATATTCCTGATGATTATTGTATAAATGTTGACACTTTAGTAGTTTGCTCTACACACAACAATCCAATTAATAAAAACGATAAAATTGGAAGACTTTATTCAGAGAATTTTTACAGAGCAAATAACGACGATATAACTATAGATTTTTAGGAGGTGCACAATGGCTACAATTTTTGAAGATGATTTAAAAAAACAGATTAAAGAGCGTGACTTTAAAAATCTTTATCTTGTTTATGGAGACGAGAACTATTTAAAACAGCATTATGTAAATTTAATAGTGAGTAAATCTGTAGATAAGGATTTTAAGGACTTTAACTTTCATAATCTCGACGGCAAAGATGTTACTTTAAACGATTTAGCCGACTGTGTTTCTACATTTCCTATGATGGGTGAATACACCTGTACACTTGTAAAGGATTTCGCCTTTACACAGCATTGGCACAAACAGGATAACGGGCGTTATAAATTCAACGAGGATTTAGACGGTATTTTAAAAGATATTCCAGAAACAACTATTCTTATATTTTGGTGTGACACTATTGAACTTGATGAAAAAGAGTCCAGATGGAAAAACACCATTAAGCTTTTCGACGAATTAGGTGTTGTTGCAAAAATTGACAAACGCTCTGTTCAGTCTCTCACAAAACTGCTTGTTGACTCTGCACCAAAGAAAGACTGTGAAATATCAAGAGAAGATGCTATGTACCTTATAAATCAGGTAGGTACTGACTACAGTACATTGAGAAACGAGTTCGACAAGGTTTGTGCCTTTACAGGTTCTGGTAGAGTTACACGAGAGCATATAGATAAAACTGTTATAGTTTCTACTGAGGCTAAAATCTTCTCACTTTCAAGAGATATTGTAAATGGCGAAGCGGACAAGGCATACGCTACGCTTTCTAATCTTTTTAAGCTTCGTGAAGAACCTACCATAATTTTAGCAACCCTCTCAAGAGCTTATGTTGATATGTACAGAGCGTGCGCAATAAAAGAAAAAGGTGTAAAACCACAAGAACTGGCTTCTGTTTTTTCATCCTATAAGGGTAAAGAATTCACTATAACAAATGCAGCCCGTGATGGTGCAAAATATACTCTTTCACAATTTCACAACGCACTTGAAGCACTGTCCGAAGCAGACCGACGAATAAAAGGTACAAGTCAGGATGACAAACAGATTCTTGAAGAATTGATTTTAAGGTTGTTGAGAATTTAATGATAAAAACAGACAGAGTTGTAATTGTTGAGGGTAAATATGATAAAATTAAATTATCATCTATACTTGATGCAGTCGTAATTGAAACTGATGGCTTCGCAATTTTTAACGATAAAGAAAAACAAAAGCTTATTCGCCGTCTTGCAAAAACTAAAGGTTTACTTATTTTAACAGACAGCGATTCAGCAGGATTTAAAATCCGTTCATTTATTGGTGGAATGGTACCTGAAGAACAAATTAAACACGCTTATATACCAGATATTTTCGGAAAAGAAAAACGCAAAACTGAAGCTTCAAAAGAAGGTAAATTAGGCGTTGAAGGTGTACCAAAAGAAAGAATAATTGAAGCGCTACAAAAAGCGGGTGTTACCGCAGAAGAAACAAACGATACTGAAAGACGTTTGGTTACTAAAACTGATTTATATATTGATGGGCTTTCAGGTAGAGACGATAGTGCAATTAAACGAAAAGCATTTTTAAAGTCACTCGATTTACCAGAATTGCTTTCGGCAAATAAATTGTTGCCAATAATTAATACATTTTTGACTTACGAAGAATACAAAAAGGCTGTAATGGAATTAAACAATGATTAAGAAAAATGACGATTTTGATTTAACAATAACAGGCTACACAAGCGAAGGTAGTGGCGTTGGTAAAATAGACGGGATTGCGGTATTTGTTGAGAATACCGCTAAAAATGATGTTATAAAATGTCACATTATAAAAGCGAAAAAGACCTACGCTATCGGCAAGGCTATGAAGATAATTAACCCTTCTAAAGATAGACAAGAGCCACTTTGTGAGCATTTTAAATATTGTGGTGGTTGCTCATTTTCACATTTAAAATATAAAGCAGAGGCAGAATTGAAGGCAGAAAAGGTTAAAGATGCATTTTTAAGAATTGCACATTTAGAGCCTGAGTTTGAAGATATAATTGTTTCACAAAACACAGAACGTTACAGAAACAAAGCACAGTACCCTGTAAGACGTGAAAATGGTATTTTAAAAATTGGCTTTTACGCTAAAAAAAGCCACCGTGTAATTGATGGTGACGACTGCCTTTTAGAACCAGAAGAATTCGGTCAGATTATAGAAATTTTCAGAAGCTTTATACACGACTACAATATCCCTGTTTATAGTGAGGATTTACACGTTGGTTTAATCCGTCACATTTATTTAAGAAAAGCATTTAACACAAATGAAATTATGGTTTGTGTTGTTATAAATGGTGACACACTAAAATTCTCTGACGAGCTTATTGAAGAACTTAAGAAAATTAATGGTTTTAAAACACTTATAATAAATAAAAACCAAGAAAAGACAAACGTTGTTTTAGGTGCAGAATGCGAAACACTTTATGGTGATGGATTTATTACCGATATCCTTTGTGGTGTAAAGGTTAAACTTTCTCCCCTTTCTTTTTATCAGGTTAACCACGACACCGCCGAGTTGCTTTATAACAAGGCTAAAGAATACGCCGCACTCACTAAAGAGGATGACTTTTTAGACCTTTACTGTGGCACTGGCACAATTGGACTTTCAATGGCGAAAGAAGCAAAATCTTTAATTGGTGTTGAGATTATTCCTGACGCTATTAAAGATGCAAAGCTCAATGCAAAGTTAAATAATATAGACAATGCAGAATTCATTTGCGGTGATGCAAAAGATGCTATTAAAGAATTACAGCAACGAAATATCACACCAAAGGTTGTAATTCTTGACCCACCAAGAAAAGGTTGTAACGAAGAGCTTTTAAAAACTGTTTCTGAAATGAATCCAGAAAGAATAGTCTACGTTTCCTGCGACCCAGCAACACTTGCACGAGATGCAGAAAGACTTTTAAAACTGGGATATGAAACAAAGAAGGTTACGCCAGTTGATATGTTCCCTCGCACTGCCCACGTTGAAACAGTTGCACTGTTTCAACAACTAAGTTTGCAACAAAGCAAGTGATATTACTTCGTAGTGGTTCTGTTGGTAAAGGAGAATACATAATGAAAATAATCGACTTATTAAAAAAAGAAACTTTATCCTTATCCTTTGAAGTTTTTCCACCCAAAACTGAAACAAGCTTTGAGAGTGTGAAAAATGCAACTGAAGAGATAGCTAAATTAAAACCCGCATTTATGAGTGTTACATATGGTGCCGGTGGTGGCACGAGTAAATACACCTTAGAAATAGCAAAGAACATTAAGAAAATGTATAACGTGCCTACACTCGCTCACCTTACCTGTGTTTCTTCTACTAAAGAAACAGTTCGTGAAAGAATAATTGATATCAAAAATGCTGGTATTGAGAACGTTATGGCACTTCGTGGCGATATTCCTGAAGAACTCCAGAATGCAGACAGAAGTAATTGGGATTATAACTACGCAACAGATTTAATAAAAGAGCTTAAAC
This sequence comes from Acutalibacteraceae bacterium, assembly GCA_045613085.1. Lineage (GTDB taxonomy): Bacteria > Bacillota > Clostridia > Oscillospirales > Acutalibacteraceae > DTU089. Next base: position 110,593 of record JAZLAG010000006.1, read on the forward strand.
TCATAAACCCTGACTTCTGCATTGGTGGTGCTTGTTACCCAGAAATTCACCCAGAAAGTGCTAACCAGAAAGAAGATATTAAAAGACTTAAAGAAAAGGTTGAGGCTGGTTGTGATTTTCTTACAACACAGATGTTTTTCGATAACAATCTTCTTTACAACTTCCTTTATAAAATCCGTGAAGCCGGCATTACTGTGCCGGTAGTTCCTGGCATTATGCCTATTACAAATGCAAAACAGGTTGAAAGAGCAATTAAGCTTTCGGGTTCATTTATGCCACAGCGTTTCAAAAGCCTTGTAGATAAATTCGGTAGTGACCCAGACGCTATGAAACAGACTGGTATTGCTTACGCTACTGACCAGATTATAGACCTTTATGCAAATGGTCTTACAAACATTCACGTTTACTCAATGAATAAGCCTGACGTTGCAGAAAAAATACAAAGCAACCTTTCAGATATTATAGGAAAATGAGTATTACAGTTTTAACTAAAACTTATAAAAAATTGCCTTTTAATAAAAAGGAAATATTAAGATATGCTGATTGTAAGGACTTGTCACCCAAAATAGAAGCGTTATTAAATGAGTGCATTGAAGAAGCAATCCAAACTCTTTCTTATAAAGTTTGTTACTGCATTTTACCTATCAATATCGGGGGGAACACAATTGATTTTGGTGCTTTCAAGGTTAACTCAGAAAAACTTACAATCAACTTAAAGAAGTGCGAAAAGGCTGTTCTTTTTGGTGCAACTCTTGGCACAGATTTTGACCGTCTTATTATGAAATACGGAAAGCTTTCGCCTACCAAAGCATTATTCTTTCAGGCTATTGGAGCTACAATGATTGAAGCACTTTGTGATGAATTCTGTAAAGATATAAAAGCAGAATTAAACGTTAATTTAAAACCACGCTTTAGCCCAGGCTATGGTGATTTAGATTTATCTTGTCAGAAAAATATTTTTAAACTTTTAGATTGCAGTAAAAAAATAGGTCTTACTCTAAATGACAGTTTACTTATGTCACCAACAAAATCTGTTACTGCTTTTGTTGGAATCTATTAATTAGGATGCGTATATTATGAGTTTTTCAGAATATTTAAAAAATAACATAGTTTACCTTGATGGTGGAATGGGTACGTTACTTCAGGCTCAGGGCTTAACTCCTGGTGAGCATCCTGAAAAATGGAACGTTTCTCACCCCGATATTATTACAGATATTCATAAAAATTATTTTAATAGTGGTAGTAACGTGGTTTGCACTAATACCTTTGGTGCAAACTCTTTGAAGTTTAATGATACTGAATTAGAAGAAATAATTAAATCTGCTATTTGTAACGCCAAAAAAGCAAAAGAACTTGCTAACGGCACTCACGAAAAATTCATAGCACTTGATTTAGGGCCTACGGGTAAACTTTTAAAACCTTTAGGCGATTTAGATTTTGAAGATGCAGTTAACATATTTTCAAAAACTGTAAAACTTGGCGTAAAATACGGCGTTGACCTTGTTTTAATTGAAACAATGAACGATTCTTACGAAACTAAAGCGGCACTTCTTGCAGTAAAAGAAAATTGTGAGTTGCCAGTTTTAGTTTCTAACGCATATAACGAAGACGGCAAACTTATGACTGGTGCTACACCTTCTGCTATGGTGGCACTTTTAGAAGGAATGGGCGCTACTGCAATTGGTGCAAACTGCTCTTTAGGACCAAAACAACTCACAAAGGTTGCAGAAGAATTATTAGAAAATGCTTCTGTACCTGTTATTCTTAAACCAAATGCGGGTCTCCCAGAAGTAAAGAATGGCAAAACTAAATTCAACGTAACACCTGAAGAATTTGCAGAAGACGTTACTAAACTTTTGAAAAAAGGTCTCAGGGTTGTTGGTGGTTGTTGTGGCACCACACCCGACTACATAAAAGCACTCACAGAAAAATCGAAAGATTTAAAACCAATAGAAACACAGAATAAAAATTTAACGGTTGTTTCTTCATATACAAAGGCAGTTAAATTTTTAAATTCACCAATTCTCATTGGCGAAAGAATTAACCCGACTGGTAAAAAGAGATTTAAACAAGCGTTAATTGAAAATGATATTTCTTATATTTTAAACGAAGGCGTAAGCCAACAAGAAAAAGGTGTTCACATTTTAGACGTAAACGTCGGACTCCCTGATATTGACGAAGTTACTATGCTTAAAAATACAGTTTGCGAATTACAGGCAGTAATTGATTTACCTTTGCAGATTGACACTGCAGACGTTTCCGCTATGGAAAATGCACTCCGTATTTATAATGGTAAAGCGCTTATAAACTCTGTAAACGGAAAAAAAGAGAGTATGAAAGCGATATTCCCACTCGTAAAAAAATACGGTGGTGTAGTTGTTGCTCTTACGTTAGATGAAAATGGTATTCCAGAAACTTCTGAAGGCAGAATTGAAATTGCAAAGAATATTTTAAAAGTTGCAAAAGAATATGGTATTGAAAAGAACAATATTATTTTTGACACACTTGCTATGACAATAAGTGCAGACCAAAAAGCTGCAAACGAAACACTTAAAGCACTTAACGTAATAAAAAATGAACTTGGTTGTCACACATCTTTAGGCGTTTCAAACGTTTCCTTCGGGCTCCCTAACCGAGACGTTATAAACAGTGTATTTTTCGCTTTAGCACTCGAAAATGGTCTTTCTGGTGCAATTATGAACCCATACTCAAGTGAAATGATGAAAACATATTACACCTTTAAGGCGTTAAAAGGACTCGACGAAAATTGTGCCGACTACATAAGCGTTGCAGATAGTTTTACGTCTACTGTAATTGATAACAAAAAAGAAACTGCTTCTGCTACGGAAAATAATTCTTCCCAGCTTATGACGGCTGTTATAAAAGGTTTTAAAGAAAGTGCAAGTGAAATCACAAAAGAACTTTTGAAAACAAAAGAGCCACTCGAAATTGTAAATGGTGAAATAATCCCTGCTCTTAATGAAGTGGGTATTGGTTTTGAAAATAAAACTATTTATTTACCACAACTTTTAATGAGTGCAGAGTCTGCAAAATGTGCTTTTGAAGTTATTAAGTCATTTATGCAAAGTGGTGAAAAAACAAAATCAAAAGGCACTTTTGTAATTGCTACCGTTAAAGGCGATATTCACGATATAGGTAAAAACATTGTAAAACTTTTACTTGAAAACTACGGCTTTGACGTTATAGATTTAGGCAAAGACGTACCACCACAAAAGATAGTTAAAACTGTAATTGAAACAAATGCAAAATTAGTGGGACTCAGTGCTCTTATGACTACAACTGTTCCTGCTATGGAAGAAACAATTAAACTTTTAAGAAAAGAAGCACCTTGGTGCAAGGTGGTTGTTGGTGGCGCTGTTCTTACCCAAGAATATGCTGATAAAATCGGTGCCGATAAATTTGCAAAAGATGCTATGGAAACTGTAAGGTTTGCAGAAAACATTCTAAATAATATTTAATAACTTTACAAAACGCAAGTATTTATACTATAATACTTACTAATGTCTTGAATTAAAAGAAACTCCTGAAACCTCATTCGAAATTTCAGGAGTCTTTATTTTATTTATTATTTCCTCTTCTCTTCATTAGCATTTCAACTATCATAATATCTTCAGGATATGTTACCTTGTAGTTATCGTTATAATCAAAATATCTGTATTCTTTCGAATCAAGCGGCAACTGATGTGCAGGATGGCACAACTCTGACTTCTCATCAAAATGCTCGTAAAGCAAAGGAAAACGATATGCATCGGGTGCTTGTATAAGGTAAAAATCCTCCCTGTTTGCTATTCTATCCTTATAAGAACCCAAAGCATCTGTTATTTTATATGCAGTATTAACATAATCGTAATCATTTAAGAGATTTATAAACTCATCTATAAGTTCAGGCGTAATCATAGGGCAAGCTGCATTGTTTTCAATTATGTTAGCACAATCAGGATAATGTTCGTTTATATAATCAAGTGCATTTTTAAAAGATTCATTTCTTGTACTACCGCCTTGAACCAACTTTACATTATAATCCTTTGCAAGTCTGCCTGATTTCATTTCATTAGCATCTACCACAACGATAAAATCATCTATTGTTTTTGCTTTACGAAAAGCATCAATTGAGTACCATATCATTTCTTTATCAAATATAGTACAATACTGTTTTGGCTTATCTGCACCAAAGCGTGAACCTATACCACCAGCAAGAATTATTCCTATCGATTTCAAGTCAACATCCCCCTTATTTATTGTATACAACACAATTTCTTGGCTTTACACCTACTATAAAATCTTCAAGTGCATCTTTAACCATTTGTGTACCGCAAACCTGAACATCGTAAGATGAACCAGCTATATGTGGTGTTATTATAAGATTTTCTGCTGTGAGTAACGGACAATCTGATGCAATCGGCTCTTTAACTGTTACATCAATTGCCGCCCCTGCGAGATGGTGAGAATTAAGAGCCTCAATCATATCCAATTCATTTACTAATTCGCCACGAGCTGTGTTTATAAAATAAGAACCCGCTTTCATCTTTGCAAATGTTTTTTTGTTAAACATATTTTTTGACTCTGGAGTAACATTGCAATGAAGGCTTATAATATCTGACTTTGAAAGAAGTTCATCAAAATCAACAAGTTTTACAAAATCTGGAACTCGCACAGGATCAACAAATGGATCAAAAGCAATAATTTCCATACCGAAAACTTTTGCTTTTTTTGCAACAAGACTACCCGCAAAACCGCAACCCACAAGTCCTAAAACCATGTGATTCACACTCTTACCCCGGAAACGGATAAATGGTGAATTATTATCAAGCCCCCATACAGTATCGGCATAATTATCTGGCTTGGATTTCACATCTGTTGTTATTACTTTATTTTGGATTAAAGCATTGCTCTTTGAAATATTTCTTGTTAAATCAAGAATAAAACCTATTGTAAAATCTGAAACAGCTTGAGCGTTTCTACCACCATTGTTACAAATAATAATTCCTTTTTCCTTCGCTGCCTCAAGGTCAATAACAGACTTAACTCCACCTCGACAGCAAATAATAAGTTTTAAATTTTCTGCACAATCCAAAATATCTTTGTCAATTGTGTCGTATTCACACACAAGAATATCGTAGTCCTTAATTTTTGTTTTAAGTTCTTCTACAGGCATAACCTCGTGGTCAATATGATAACCATCAAAAGTAAAATCAATTTTATCCTTGAGTGAATCAAGCATAGGGGTAATAACTTCTGCAGTAACTAATGCGCGATATTTCATTTTTATCATCCTTTCATAGGAGAGAATATAAATTAGATTTCTTTCTCGTGAAGTTCGCCACGAACATCAACTTGTCGATAATTTACAGTTGTATCAGTTTCAAATATATAAGCACCTAAATCTATACGGGCAAAATTATGAGGGGCTGCTCTTTTTGACAAGGGTGGTTCAGGTAAATAATTCGGACCATAATCAAATGTAAGATAGTTCGTATAATCTTCAGGAATAGGTGCCATAAAACCTTCATCAAATGGAACTCTTTGAACATCCTCTAAGCCTTCAATACTAAATGGACCTTTTTTCTGAAGCTTACCTGTGCTATCTATAATATACTTAGCATTCTTCTTGTTTTTAAAAATTGTAAGCACATGTTCAAAAATTGTATGATAAAAACCTATTGGGAAAATACGCAGGAATGGTAACATAAGAGTTTCTCTTATTTTTCTTCTTCTACCACTTCTTGGTCGGTTATACCATCTTAACTCAATAATTTTTGAAAGCATGTGAACTATACGGCTGTGGAGCATACCAATAAGTCTATTATTACTTGTCTGGTCGTAAACAAGAACATCAATAAAAACACCATCCTGATATTCATGAATTGAAGAATATCTTGTAGAGAAATAAGTGTTATTAAGTCGAACTTTATCAACAATATAATGGCTACCGCTCCTACTCCAGTAACTTGAATAATTATACAAATCAGTGTTTTGTTCTTCAAGACATACTCTTCTGAATTTATCAAAATCCTTACGAAGCATACCTATATCAAGGTCATCATCCCATGGAATACTGTGACCATAGCGAACAGCACCAAGCATTGTACCACCACACAGGAAGTATTTTATATCGTGCTTTTCACACAGTGCGTCTATATCCTTAAGCATCATAAGTTCAAGATCCTTGATACGGCCAAGTTTACCAGAGTAAATTGCTACATTCTTTTCATTATTATGTTCTTCACCTGCTATATCACAAACAGTTTTATAGACAGCGGTTGCTAATGAAATATTCTTTTTCTTGCTCCATCCACATTGAAAAAATTTCAATGTGTTAAGATTATAATTATTCATTTTGCCTATTTTTTCACTATCAACCTTCAAAGCAAGTTTTTCTTTAAAGCCATCGTGAACATTTCTCTTGATAGATGCAATTGTACAATTTTGTGAGCAAAAATTGTAAATATGACCTTTTCTTCCACAATACAATATTTGAATTGCAAATTTCAACGCATCTCTTAAATATGACACAGATATGCTATCTTCATAATCTTTGGTTGAAATGTTCACTACACCTGTACTGAAACTATCCTTAATAAACTTCTCAAAATCGAAGTTTCTTATCATACAAGCATCAGGACCAAATAGATTTGCAACTCTGGAAACATTAATCCCTTCAAAACCATTATTAACTATCTTACGACAAAGAGTTTCTATTTCAACAAAAAATGTCTGTGCAGGTGTTGGATTTTCAATTTTTCTTTCCATAAAATATCCGAATTCGCGTTCTGAAAGACTTGTTATATCTTCATTCGGTATTGCGGGATAATCAGGTAAAAGAAGAGATACAACACACATATTATCTTGACCTTTTGAAGCAACCTCTGATACCTTTTCTATTGCTCCAATCCATTTTTCTCTTGCATCTACATTTTCACAATCAACAACAATCATAAACGCTGTTCTATTTGATGGTACGCTTTCATATAACGCATCTATGTTCTTAATAGTACAATTCTCATAATCGTAATGCTCGTACTGCTCTAATTGCCCTGATATTGAGTAGTACTCTACAGATTCAAATGCACCTTTTTGTTTGATAGAGTAAAATGCAGGAAACATAAACTTACCAAGCGGATTACCATCACTAACAACAACAACATTTTCAAACAAAAAGCGTTCGCCCTTTTTAACCTTATTGATTTTAGGGGGATTCATATAGCGTTTCGAAAATTTAATATACGAACCTACTACCGATGATAATTCGTCCTCTAAAATGAACTTATCCAAACTCATATCTCCTTACTGTATTAAATATATTATTCGTTCACAACACATAACCGCCCAATATAAAGAGCAGTATTCATCTTCATTATACACAAAGATATAAAAAAAAGCAATCATTTTAAAAAATTATCGTTATTTATACGAATATTCTGTCGTTTTTTTTTATTTTTTTGTTCATCTTAGAATGAGTAAAGCAAAAAACTGTTTTCCACCTTGATAATTCTCTCACAAAGTAGTATATTTATTTACAAATAATGAAAACCAGAGGATTTTGAAATGAAAAAAACTCACTTAATATGCAATGCACATATAGACCCAATATGGCAATGGGATTGGCAAGAGGGTGCAAGTGCTGTGCTTTCTACTTTTCAATCTGCTGTAAACCTTGCAGAGAAGCACGATTACATTTTCTGCCACAATGAAGTAACAGTTTATAAATACGTTGAAGAATATGCCCCTGAGCTTTTTTCTAAAATTCAGGAATTAGTAAAAAAAGGCAAATGGCACATTATGGGTGGCTGGTATTTACAACCAGACTGTAATATGCCTTCGGGCGAAAGCTTTGTAAGACAGATTTTAGAAGCAAAAAGATATTTCTCAGAGAAATTCGGCGTTCACCCTACTACTGCTATTAACTTTGACCCATTCGGCCACACAGTTGGTCTTGTTCAGATTATGAAAAAATGTGGTCAGAACAGTTACATTTTTACCCGCCCTTATGGTAGTCAGTTAGATTTAGATGACGATTTATTTTATTGGGAAGGTCTTGATGGAAGTAAAATAAAAGCTCTTCGTGCACACGGCTACAACTCCCCTCTTGGTAATTCGAGAGAGATTATTGAAAGACGTGCTAATGACGATGAACACGAAACTGCACTTGTATTATGGGGTGTAGGTAATCACGGTGGTGGACCATCCGACAAGGATTTAACTGATATTACAGATTTAATAAAAACTTCAGAAGACGAATATTTACACTCAACACCAGAAAAATATTTTTCTGAAGTAGAACCAACATATTCATTTGATAAATCTTTAAGAATTTCAATGCCAGGTTGCTACACTTCAATGTACAGAGTAAAGAAAAAACACGCTTTACTTGAAAATGAACTTTTCTTTACAGAAAAAATTCTTACAACAGCATATAACAAAGGATTATTAAAAGAATACCCTGAAGAAAAAATTCACGAAATCACAGAAGATTTATTGAACACAGAGTTTCACGACGTACTCCCTGGCTCTTCTATTCAATGCGGTGAAGATAATGGCTTAAAGCTTTTAGACCATGGTCTTTTAGAAGCAGAAAGACTTAAAACAAGAGCCGTTTTCGCTCTTTCTTCAGTTAAAGAAGTTTCAAAACCTGGTGAATACCCTATATTCGTTTTCAATCCACATCCTTATAAATTAGTTGATACAGTTGAGTGTGAATTCATGTTACAAGACCAGAACTGGTCAGACGAAACGTATTCAAAGCTCACTGTATTTGACGAAGATGGAAACGAGGTTAAATATCAGGTTATTAAAGAAGAAAGCAACTTAAACCTTGACTGGCGTAAAAGAATTGCTTTCGAAGCAACGCTTAAACCTTTAGAGCTTAATAGATTTTCTGTTTTTGTAGAATTCGAGCCAATAAAAAACAAAGAAAAGCAAGAATCCCTTATATTTAAAAATAACAGAAAATATGTTGAAATTGATAAAGAAACAGGTCTTTTAAAGAAATACGCCATTAACGGCGTTGACTACATAAAAGACGGATTCCAGTTAGTTGCATTAGAAGATAACTCTGACCCTTGGGGAATGAGTAACGAGCAACAAAAAAGACTTGGCACAAATGAAAAAGCCTTCACACTCTCGAAAAATCCAAGTGGCGTTTTCAAGAATATGAAGAGCATTCAGATTATAGAAGATGGTGACATTTTCTTAAGTGTAGAAGCATTTTTTGAGCACGAAAATACGAAAGCCGTTATAAAATATAAAATCTATAAACTCAATGATGATATTGATATTGATGTTACGCTCTTTATGGGTGATATCGACCAGATTATAAAACTCAAAGTACCTTTTGAAGTAAAAGGCACTTTAATCGGTCAGACTGCTTTTGGTACTGAAGAATTGTTTACAGATGCAAGAGAAAACGTTTCTTTAAGATTTACAGGTGTAGAAAACAACAACAAAACCCTTACACTTATAAATAATGGCACTTACGGTAGTCACTTTGAGAATGACGCTTTATATATTTCACTCGTTCGTGGTGTTACATATTGCGCCCATCCTATAAATGACCGTCAGTTAATTCCGAGTGACCGCTTCACAAAGAAAATTGACCAGGGTGAAAACAGTTTCTCATTCAGATTAACTGTAACAGACACAAACAAATTAGAAAGAAAAGCTCAGGAATTCACCCAGAAACCTTATGCAATTAACCTTTTCCCTGTGCCATCTTCTAATAAAGAAAAAGAGTTTAATGTTTCTTTAGGTGACAGCACCATTTCACTCGTTACTATGAAAAAGGCTGACGGCAAAAATGCAACACTCCTCCGCCTTCTTAATAATAGTAATGAAGAAATAAAAACTTCAATCTCTGTTAATTCACTTTCCTTACAATTGCAGTTTACTAAATATGAAGTTAAAACTGTTGTATTAGAAAATGGTGAGTTGAGAGAAGTAAAAGAGTTGATTATTTAAAAACACTTATCCCCTATGTAAAATCAAATTTTACATAGGGGATAAAAAATTATTTTATTGATTTAGCAGGAATAATTTTGCCTTCCTGGGTTTTGTAGTTAATAGTTACTGTATCACCAACGTTAAGAATAACAACGTTATTATCGCTTACTGCAGACATTGAGTAATAAACTGCTTTACCATCAAGCGCAATGTAATAAACACTGTTGCCGTTTTCAACTGCTGTACGGATATCTGTAATAACACCTGTAACACTTGCTATTGTTGATTCTGTATCATTGGTTGCATCACCATTGTTTGTTGATTCGCCACCACTTATAGAATCCGGAAGAACTGCATTATAGTCAATGTTAAGCACAAGACCCGCACTTGCTTTGACTTTATTTACATACGCTTTAAGACAAGCTTCAACATCTGGGTTAGCATCGTCTTCACTTCTTACTGCATCCTGAACTCTTTCAACGCTAACCATTGCAAAGCTCTTTACAACACTGTTATCTTTAAGAGCCATAAAGTATGTTGCTTCGCCGTCAAGGTTAAGAAGCACTGGGAATGTTGCTTTCCAGCCCTTGTCAGAAACGATACTTTCAGCAGATTTCTGAGCACCGCTTTCTGTTGTACCAGCAATTCTCTGGAACACAGCTTCTTTTGTACGCTGGTTGATGATTGCAAAACCAACAATAGAGTCGTCACTTGTAACTGATGTAACACCTGTGTAAAGCCACACGTCATCGCCAGAAGCAATATAGCTTGAGCCTGCTGTTGTAGAAACAACGCCTTGCTGACCTATAAATGCGTTAATAAAACCACCATTGTATTTACCGTAGTAGTTATATTGTTTTACAAGTAAATCATCAGAATAAATCTGGTCAATCCACTGAATGTCTTTATTTGCTCTTACTTCTTCAATATCGTAATATGTGATGTTACTCTTATCTGAAGCATCAACTAAAACAACACCAACAACATCTGTACCGCCGATAAGACCAACAGTCTTATCAACTCTTTCGCATACCCACCAAGGCTTGCCGTTTTCGTCAATTTCTAAAGATGGTGTGCCAAACATATATGTTGGGTATTTAAACCGAAGCACACGGCCTAATTTTTCGTTAAGATATTCACCAGTTGAAATCTGAATATTATCTAAACCTTTATCTTTAAGAATAATTGTGCTTGCTTCCTGTGTATACATATTAACTGCAATGTATGCTGGAATACCTTCACGGGTATTGTTGAACCATTTGAATACATCACCGTATTTAAGTGGGAAAATTCTGTAAGGATTACCTTCAAAGTTAATTTGTGTTGAATAAGCACTATCAATAACAAACTGTGAAACGTATGCTGAAAGTTCGCCTAATTTTTTATTAGCAAGGTTTTCTGCAACCTCTTTATCAATCATAGGTACTGCAGAAAAATCTTCAAGGCTTGTAATTGTTGTTATACTCTTGTCGTTTTCGCCGAAGTTTTCTGTTTTAACATCAATAATTTCACTATAAGCCTTTGCTCTGAAAAGCTCGCAAGATGTTAAGTAACCTACACCAAGAATTAAAGCGAATACAAGACCAATAATAACAGGAATGGTTGCTCTCTTTCTTACGTAAGGAATATACTCAGGCTTAATAAACGCTTTACTCAAAATAAAAGTAGAGCCAATATAAAGACCAAGTAAAACAGCTATAAAGTAATAAAAATCGAGTGATTTAAGGTTTAATGCTGGTAACATAAAATAATATGAAACTGCACCACCTATTATTGTAATGAGAATTGCAATTATAATTTTGAGAACCTTTTTTTCTGGTGGGATAATAACCTCAGTTGGTCTGCCCTTACCTGAAAAGTCAACTTTAATCGGGTCCATTAAAACGCCTCCTAAAAAACAATAAAAATATTATATATTATTTGGTAAATAAATACAAGTATTTATTTTTTAACCTTCCAATCACAAACCGATAAATAAGCATTTCCCTCTACAGAGGTTATTCCGCTTATATCAGGATTTACTGACATAACGGTTTTTCTAAAAAATAATGGTACAAAAGGAACTACTGTATTAAAGCCCTCAACAAACTCTGTCATATTAACTTTACCATTTCTGAAATTCTCATAAAGCATAGCAGAAGTTTCGTCTATACCATAATTCACTGCACCATCAGCTACGAAAAATTCGGTTAAATCGTAGTCTAAAGGCAACTCAATTTCTCCAATATAAATTTCATAATGCCCTTCCTCTAAGGCTTTTAAATAATCAGCTTTATTCTTGACAGTTACACTAGCTTTAATACCTAAGGTAGCCAAAGATTTTTGGAGTGCCACAGCAACACTCTTTTTATAGGGATTATTATTGCAAACTAAAATTGAAAGTCTTAAGGTGTTAACCCCATCTGTTCTGTAGCCTTCGCTATTAAATTTATCGTAACCATTTTTTTCTAAAATAGTTATAGCTCTGTTAAGATTACCTGTTGTTTCAATAAGCTCCTGTCCTGAAAGCTTATAAAAGCTCGGTTTAAAAGGAACTGTTGTCGGCTCGGTCTGACCTAAAAAGGATGCCGCACCAATATCAACACGATTTATACCTATATTTATAACTCGTCTTATCCACGCAACAGATGTAATAGAACCAGCCCAGTTCATATTAAGTCCAGCGTAAACCAAAGAATTAGTAGGTAACGAAATTGTCTTTGAAGAAAGATTTTCGTATTTACCATCTGTTAAATCATCATTATAAACGCTTATTTTATTAGCCTTAAAAGCATAAACCTCACTTGTTGCACCCGCCATATCGTAAAGTGCAATTTGCTTGTTCCAGTCAGGGCTATAATTCTGATTGCTTTTATTAACCTCAAAATATGGTGATTCTTCAAGATATTTGAGAACATATTTACCAGTACCTAAAACTGAATTGCCACTGCTTAAAACTATAGGGAATGAAAGTGCATTGAGTGGTGAAAGCATAGCACCCTTGAATGTAAATTTCAAAGTAAAGTTATCAACAATCTCAAAATCAGTAATATCCTTAAGATTATTTTTATAATAAGCATTTTTCTTAGCAAGCTCATAAGAATATTTTACATTTTCAGCATTAAAGCCTGTACCATCCGAAAATACAACGCCCTGCTTTAATTTTACAGTTATTGCTTTACCTTTTTCAGTTGCACTTAATGCTAATTGTGGGTAGCCATAGCCATCCTCTGTTGCACTGTAAAGCGATTCATAAACCAAAGGAATTAGAATTCTGTTTAATTTGCTCTTAGCTTTATATGGGTTAAAGCTATCTGCTGAAGTGTAAGGTAACGAAACATCAGCATTAACAACAGGAGTCGGCAAAACATATTCCCAATCGCCTGAACCAGTTTCGTCATCACCATTACTACCATTATCACACGCAAAAAGTGTAGTGCAGAAAGAAATAATAAGTAACAGAGAAATTATTTTTTTCATTTAAGCACCACCCTTTTTATATATGTCGCTTTGCCAGTTTTCTCGTCAATATCAATAAGGCAACCATTCATTACACATCTGCCTTTTGCATTAACAAAACGTACTGGCAAATGTGATTTCATTTTTTTAATTGCAAGCTCAGGCTCAATACCTAAAACTGAGTCTCTGGGACCTGTCATTCCGACATCTGTAATATAAGCCGTACCTTTTGGTAAAAGCTGTGCATCTGCGGTTTGAATATGTGTGTGCGTACCTAAAAGTGCAGTAACTCTACCGTCAAGATAATAACCCATAGAACGCTTTTCTGCAGTTGCTTCAGCATGAAAATCGACAATAACAGTTTTACAATCATCAATTTCTTTTAATGCTTCGTCAATCTCATAAAAAGGATTATTAAGAGCTTCCATATAAACAGTACCCATTAAATTGATTACCGCAATTCTATACTTGCCCTTATCAATAATTCCTATCCCTCTGCCTGGTGCACCGCCAGGGAAATTATATGGTCTTATTATTGTAGGCTCTTTGTCTAAATATTCCATAATTTCGGGTCTTTTAAAGGAATGATTTCCCAAGGTTATAAAATCAACACCGCTATCATAAAGCATTTTGCACGAAACTGGTGTAACGCCATTGCCTTGTGCTGAATTTTCACCATTAGCAATACATACATCGACACCGTTTTCTTTTTTGTAGTCTGGCAGTGCTTTCATTAAAAATTCACAACCGCCAATGCCTACTACATCACCAATAAATAACAAACGCATTTTTTTACTCGTTTCTATGAATATAAAAACGGAACGCCTTTAAAGATGTTCCGTTTTCATTTTCTAATTATTTCGCAAAGTCAACTGCACGACTTTCTCTGATGATATTAACCTTAATCTGACCAGGATATTCAAGTTCGTTTTCAATCTTGTTTACAATATCTCTAGCAACAATTGTCATCTGGTCATCAGAAATAACATCAGGCTTAACAATAATTCTGACTTCTCTACCCGCTTGAATTGCAAATGATTTGTCAACACCCTCAAATGAGGTTGCAATTTCTTCAAGCTTCTGGAGTCTTTTAATGTATGTTTCAACATTTTCGCGTCTAGCTCCAGGTCTTGCAGCAGAAATAGCATCAGCCGCCTGAACAATAGCAGCAATAATTGTCTTTGCTTCAACATCACCATGGTGAGCGTGAATAGCGTGAACAACCTGCTCGTTTTCTCTGTTCTTTTTAGCAGCCTCAACACCTAACTCTACATGAGAACCCTCGAACTCGTGGTCAAGAGCTTTACCGATATCGTGAAGAAGACCAGCTCTTTTTGCAAGCTTAACATCTGCACCAACCTCAGCAGCCATAAGACCAGAGAGGTAAGAAACCTCAAGTGAATGGTTAAGAACATTCTGACCGTAACTTGTACGATATTTAAGCTTACCTAAAAGCTTTGTGAGCTCACCGCTTACGCCGTTTACGCCAGCATCGATAACTGCTTTCTCACCAGTTTGCTTAATTGTGAGTTCAACTTCTCTTTTGCACTTTTCGTACATTTCTTCAACTCTTGTAGGATGAATTCTTCCATCCTGAATGAGTCTTTCAAGAGTTTGTCTTGCAATTTCACGACGAACTGGCTCAAAGCAAGAAACAGTAATTGCTTCTGGGGTATCATCAATAATAAGGTCAACGCCTGTAATTGTTTCGATTGTACGGATATTTCTACCCTCACGACCGATTATACGACCTTTCATTTCGTCGTTAGGAAGAGCAACAACAGAAACTGTAGACTCTGCAGCGTGGTCTGCTGCACAGCGTTGGATAGCACCAGAAATAATCTCTTTTGCTATTTTGTCCATTTCATCCTTAGTTTGTTGCTCATAATCATAAATTTTGAGTGCTTTTTCGTGAGTTAATTGCTCATCGAGATTTTTAAGAAGAACCTCTTTAGCCTGTTCTTTGCTGTAGCCAGAAATTTTTTCGAGCATATCAAACTGGCTCTTTTTAATTGTTTCAATTTCAACTTCTTTTTCTTCGATAGTTTTAATTTTCTGTGCTAAAGCTTCTTCTTTCTTTTCTTGCGCTTCGACTTTTTTGTCAAGACTTTCTTCTTTTTGAATCATTCTTTTTTCCTGGCGTTGTACTTCAGCACGCCTTTCGCGAAGCTCATGTTCAGTTTCAGTTCTTTGCTTGTGGATTTCATCCTTGGCTTCAAGAATTGCCTCTTTCTTCTTTTGCTCTGCTTCAGTCATAGCATTGTTAAGAATGCGAGCAGCTTCTTCTGTAGCAGAACCGATTGCAGATTCAGCAACCTTTTTTCTGTGAGCGCCACCGATGATAAATCCACCAACACCAAATACAACCGCAAATGCGACTGCAATGATAATTGCGATAGGATCCATTAACGGAATGCCCCTTTCTAAAAATATATTTTAAGGCGAACAGGAAGACCTGTTCTCACGAATATAGTAATAAAGTTTTGCAAGCTTACGCTCTTATATATAAATCTATGTAAAATTATATTTATAATCACAAAACTACTATATTATGAAATAACACAAAAAACACTTTTGCATTATCCATAATATTATAATAGATATAGTAATATTAGTCAAGGTAAAATACAATTTTTACTATAAATGGTATATAAAATTTATTACCGTAATTTTGTGAAAAAAGTAAAATATTACTAACGTGAATTTTATTGACTTTTTTCTTACAATAAATTATAATCAAACTTACCTAAAATAAGTGGTGGAGTCTGTCATAATGCGAATACGCGTTATTTATTTAGGTAACATTCTCTATAAAAGATTTCCGCCACACTTTTAGTATTTTACTAAAGGTGTGGCTTTTTTTGAGAGAGTGACAGGCTACAAAAGGAGTTTTTATGAGTCAGATTACAATTACGGCATTAGTAATTTTTGCCGTAACCTATCTTTTGATGATGATTTTTCAAAAGATTCGTCCGTACATAGTTGGTGTTTCAGCACTTATCTTCGTAGCATTAGGTACAATAGCTACTGTAAAGCCTGATTTATTCGGTGCAGATTTTTTCGCACTTGGTACTGAAACTTTCAGTTATGGCATAATTGATGCTATAGGCAACATTGACTGGAATGTTATTATGATGATAGCTGGTACTATGGGTACTGTTTATCTTTTCATTGAGTCAAAAATGCCTCAGCTTCTTTCAGACGTTCTTATTTCTAAAATGCCGAATGTCAAATGGGTAGTTGTTGTTATTTCACTCTTTGCAGGTATTGTTTCTGCATTTGTAGACAATGTTGCAACCGTTCTTATGATTGCCCCTGTTGCACTTGCATTCTGCAAAAAGTTAAACATTTCACCTGTTCCTGCAATTATATGTATTGCAGTTTCATCAAATCTTCAGGGTGCAGCTACGCTCGTTGGTGATACAACCTCAATCCTTTTAGGCAAAGCAGCAAACCTTGACTTTTCAGACTTTTTTGTTGACAGCGGAAAGCCTGGTATGTTCTGGGTAGTTGAAGCCGGCGCATTAGTTAGCGCATTCATAATTTTCTTTATGTTCAGAAAAGAAAATCAGAAAATTACCTTTGAGACAAGAACAAAGGTTGAGGACTACTTCCCTACATATCTTTTAGTGGGTACAGTTGTTGCACTTATTGCAGTTTCTTTCATTCCATACAAAGACAATGCTGCTCCTGGTGCATTCTACAAACCTGATGTTACAAATGGTATTATTTGTATTGCATTTTTCCTTGTTGGTGTCGTTCGTGAACTTGTATTTAAAAAGAATAAAGATGTTGTTAAGAATGCATTTAAAGAAATTGATTATTACACAATCTTCCTTCTTACCTTCCTTTTCATTGTAATTGGTGGTATAGAAAAGGCTGGTGTTGTTCAGGTTATTGGTGAATTGATTGCAAGCCTTGGTGCTGGCTCACCATTTGTTGTTTTCTCAATTATCGTATGGGCTTCAGTTATTCTTTCAGCATTTATTGATAACATTCCATATACAGCAACAATGCTTTCAATAGTTCCTGTTATTGCAGCAGGCTTCCCTGAAATGGACCCTAAGCTTCTTTATTACGGACTTCTTTGCGGTGCTACACTCGGCGGTAACTTAACACCTATTGGTGCTTCTGCAAACATTGCAGGTATTGGTATTCTTCGTAAAGAGGGCTACGAGGTTAAAGCTACAACATTTATGAAATATGGTGTACCGTTCACATTAGCGGCGGTTACAACTGGTTACTTACTTCTCTGGTTCATCTGGGGGTAAGTTAGCTATTAGCTATTAGTTATTAGTTGTTAGCCAGTGGACAGTAAATCGGTGTGGCTAGTATTATAGAAATAAAACAAAATTCTATCATTTTCAGTTAACAATAACTTTAAATGATAGAATTTTTCTTTTTGTCTAACAGCTAATAGCCAATAAATAGACATGCTAGCAACTACTCACCAACTACTAGTTTTTACTCTTTTGTAAATTCCTCTTTACCTAAGCCACACACTGGGCAAACCCAATCTGCAGGAACTTCTCCCCACGGAGTATTTGGTGCTACACCATTGTCAGGGTCACCCTCGGCTACCTTATATTCGTAACCACAAGGACATAAATATTTTTCCATTTTATTTTCACCTCACAATAATCATTACCAAAAATTTCATAAATATACTTTTAATTTATAAATTTCCGTAATATAATCTATATAATAGAAAATGCGAGATGTATTTTAATTTTTAGAAGAAATTATATTCAGTTAATTTATAATCGACTCTCCACCGAAATATTTCAATATTCGTCAGTATAAGCGACCTCATTATTCATTGAATTTTCGAAGAATTCTCCCCCATTCCGTTTTTACCTTTTATAATTTAAGAGTATGTTTTTCGCTTAAAAATTTAATGTAACAATAAATCTTTTTAATGAATGGTCCCCCTCCTTTTCAAAGGAGGTCGCTTCGCTATTATTAAATTTATTTTTTCATTTGTCAGTGTGGCTAGCTATTAGCTATTGGCTAATGAGTAATGACTAACGGCTAATAGCTAACAGCTAATTACTAATAGCTAAATTAGGATGCTGAGCCTTGTGCCAATTGGTGCTCGGTGTCTGAGCAGCTAACTGTAACAGATGCACTGTCACCAGTAGAGCCTGTAATGGTAAGAGTCAAGGTCTGAGCATCGTCACCACAAACAGGAATTACCTGGAAAGCATTTTTTATTGTATCTATTGTAAAGTCAGAGCCCTCATAAAAATTTTCAACCGCAAATCTATCAACCTCAAGTATTTGTTTATTACCATTAGCATCATAATTAAAGGTAACCTTAGCAACACCATCTTTTTTTCCAGTAATACCATTCATAGATAAAATATTGGTCACTGCACTCATAATCTGGCGTTGGTTGTCAAGGCAAGTTTTTTCACGCGCATTACCAGTTACTGAGTTATAAATAGGAATTGCTACAGCAACAAGAATTGCCATAATAACAACAACAATCATAAGCTCAACTAACGAGAAGCCTTTTTTGGTTTTTAAAAATTTAAACATTTTAATCATCTCCAAAAAGCGTGAAAATTCCGCAACCTTGCTTATACACTTATATTATCACACCTGTTAAAATTTGTAAATAGACAATTGAATAAAATTCATAGTTTTTTAATATGTATGCAAACTTTATGCAATAAAAAAACACACGCTATCCTTTCGGATAGCGCGCAATAGTCAGTTATTTAATTCAAATCACGAACCCGAACCTGAACCATCTGGATTAAGTGCGTGTGGGTTATCCTGGTCACCACCCATAGTTGTACAAGTTGGTGTAACAGAGTTTCCACTAATTGAAACTGAAATTGAACTACCATCGGATGGACAATATGGGATTGTCTGGAAAAGTTTGCCTAAATATTCTTCTGTGTAAATTGTGTTACTTCCATCATCATAACTAGCTTCTTTACCATTATACTTAACAGCAAAAGACTCAGTGACATTTGTTCTGTTATTTAACATAATATCATTGCTGATAACAGAAATGATTTGTCTTTGGTTATCGATGCAAGTTTTTGCTCTTGATTTACCTGTAACTGAATTGTAGATCGGCACTGCAACAGCAACGAGGATTGCCATGATAACAACAACGATCATGAGTTCTACGAGTGAGAAACCTTTTTTGCTCTTCATAAATTTAAACATTTACGAACAACTCCTTTTCTAAATAAAATTTGATTGTTTTTCATTATATGTATTAAGCCAAAGCTTTAACACACATTCTGAATCTTCGGGTTTTCCCCTTTTTCAAGAAAGTGGGAATATTCCGTAACTTTCTCTACTGGTATAGTACCACATATTTTTCCATTTGTAAAGGGGTTTTTATAATTTTTTTAAAATTATCAATGTTAGCTAGTATGGCTAGTAGCTAGTAGCTAATGGCTAATGACTAACGGCTAACAACTAACATCACTCCGTCCTCAACGCTTCCACAGGGTCTTTATTCGCTGCTATGCGTGATGGGAAGAGGCCTGCTACGAGTGTTAATGTAACACTTATAATTACAAGTGCAAAGCCACCCACAAATGGTAATGCCGCAGATGCTGGAATGTGTAAAATATCATTGAGTATAAAGTTAATTGGTAGCTGTAACAAAAGCGTTGTGCCAATACCAATAATACCCGCACCAAGACCGATAACTGTTGTTTCAGCATTGAACACTCTGGCAATATCCTTTTTAGAAGCACCAATACTTCTTAAAATACCTATTTCTTTAGTTCTTTCAAGAACAGAGATATAAGTAATAATACCAATCATAATAGAAGAAACCACGAGAGAAATTGCAACAAAGGCAACTAAAACATAAGTAACAATGTCAATAATAGTTGTAATACTACTCATAAGCACACCTATAAGGTCAGTAACCTTAACGGCATACTCGTCGTGCCCCTCTTCAGTAACCTTGTTATTATAATAATTTATAAGCTCATTAAGCTTTTCCTTTGACTCAAAGCTGCTAGGATAAAAATAGATTGCTGTAGGCGAATCCACGGTAGCATAACCGAGAGTTTCAAGTGTTGATGAAAGTGAATTTGTTGCCGCCATTGTATCAACATAAGCCTGTTTTAACGCTAAAACCTGTTCTTCGGTTAAAAAGCCTTCCATAAGCTTCTTCTGGAGATTTGACATATCATCAAAGCCGAACATTGCCATCATATTTGTCATATCGACCTGAGTCATATCAATATCCATCTGTTCAACCATTGATAAGAATGGTGTAATATCAAGATAATTAAAATCAATTCTTGCAAGGTCAACATCTTTTAAATCAAAATCATTGACTGTAAGATTTGAAAATTCAAGACCAGTAATAACATCTGTTGAGGTATCTGATAATTGAGCTTTTACAACATCAGTTTCTGCATTTTCTTTAACTGCATAATCCATAAGGTCAGTTCTGTAGCCTATACCACCAGTACCTATAGAAAGTGTGTTATCTTCGTCAGGCTTTAAAATACCGACAATTTTAAGTGTTAATCCATCTTCAACAAGACCTTTTACATAGTAATCATTTTCGCGATTATCTTCCCAAAGCCCCGTCTTTTTATTTTTTACAAAATAGTCGCCTGTATTAACAAGCTTAAATTCCATATCGAGAATTTCATCGTAAGAATATTTTGAAACATCTGCACTTTCAAGTTCTTCACCGTTTGCAAGTGCTGACATAATATGCTTTGAAAATTCTTCCTGATCTTTAATACCTAAGCCATAAACTACAAGCTCGTTTATCTGGTGATTAGCGTCAACAATTAAAACTATCTCTTCTTTGTTTTCAGGAAGCTTACCTGCAATAACATCATACTGGCTTTCCATAAGCTTCTCGTCACCAATAAGCTCTATCCACACAGACATCTGAGCCATTGAACCCGCCATAGAGGTCATAGCCTCCATATCGGCACCCATGCTCATACTTTCCATCATTGTGCTAGGGTTAACCTGAACGACACCGTCCGTAGTATCCGCTTTATAAATATTAAGCTGTGTGCTGTATTTATACTGAACATCATTACAGATTTCGTCAAACTCTGCTTGATTATCTTCAATATATTTTTTGAAGTTCTTAAGATTGTTTGAAGAAGCCTGTGAAATAAATGCATTCACCATTTTCATAAATGATTCATTTACATAAACAGTATCTTCTTCAACATCTATGCCTTGCATTGCTTCCATTCCGAGACCAGTAACAGAAGTCATTATACTACTGATATCCATTGACTGTTTTTCAACAGACATAGGGTAAGAGAGAAGCATATCCTCCTGAACCTTGTCTATATACCCCTGAATACCATTAGATAGTGCTAAAACAAGCGCTATACCAATAATACCAATACTACCAGCAAATGCAGTTAAAAATGTTCTCGCCTTTTTAGTTTTAAGGTTATTAATACTAAGGGAAAACGCTGAAGCAAATGACATTGAGGTTTTGTCACCCTTTTGCTGTTCTTTCTCTGCAAATTCTTTTTCTAATTCGTAATCAGCTTCTGTTGGCTCAAAGGGATTAGTATCACCTATAACCTCACCGTCAAGACATCTTATAATTCTGTTTGAATACTCCTCTGCTAACTCTGGGTTATGAGTAACCATAATTATAAGCTTATCCTTAGAGATTTCTTTTAAAAGCTCCATAATCTGAACACTCGTTTCAGTATCAAGAGCACCGGTCGGCTCGTCAGCCAAAAGAATATCAGGATTATTTATAAGAGCACGGGCAATTGCAACCCTCTGCATCTGACCGCCAGACATCTGACTTGGCTTTTTATACATCTGATTTTCGAGTCCAACCTGTTTTAAAGCCTCTTGTGCACGAGCCTTGCGTTCTTTTTTAGAAACACCCGAAAGTGTTAATGCTAATTCAACATTTGAAAGGACTGTCTGGTGCGGAATAAGATTATAGCTCTGGAATATAAAGCCTATTGAGTGGTTACGATAAACATCCCAATCTGTATCTGTAAATCTTTTAGTTGATTTACCATTGATTACAAGGTCACCACTCGTATAGCGGTCAAGACCACCAATAATATTGAGCAAGGTTGTTTTACCACAACCAGAGGGACCGAGAATTGAAACAAACTCATTCTCGCGGAAGTTAATACTAACACCCTTTAATGCTCTTACGGTAGTATCGCCCGTAACATAATCTTTAACTATATTTTTTAAAACTAACATATTACCTGACCTCAATAATAAAGTTTTTTACGATTAAGATAAAAGACAACTCCGACTACCGCACCTAAAAGTGCCACACCGCCGATAATATAAACAATAGTGTAATCCTTTTCTGGTTCTTCATAAATAATTGTCGGGCTATACTCCTCGCCCTCTTCTAAAGGTACAATTACGCGTTCTTTAAAAAGAAGATTGTGAAGCCACTCAATAATTTCGTCGGTTGTCATTGTTTCAAACTGCTGGAATATCTGTGAAGCGTAAAGTGCAAAGCTATCGGCTCCACCGCCACTCATCATTCCACTTAAAGCACCTTTGTTCTCAGGCATTTTCAGAGTGTCAACAAGATACCTTAAAACTGTAAGCAAAAGTGACTCTTTTTCTGGTTTAATGTAGGTGTAGGTTGTCGCTTTACCATTCAACACCTGTTTACTCGTTCTGGTTTCTGTTTCACCATAAGAATAGAGAGCTTTTATATCTAAATCCTTAAGCTTTAAGCCTAAGCCGTCTTGTAGCGAGCTTAAAATATCTGTTGTATTCATTAAAGAAGTTATATCGCCCGTATTAAGTTGGACCTTGTAAATAGGTTCAATTTTTTCTAAAAGTGCTGTTATAGGTAAAAGTAAATTTGCAACGCAGATTTCTAAATTACCACTATCTATAAAATAGAGTGCATTTGGTAAAATCTCTAGTGCTGTTTTTACAGGCTTCTTAAATAAATCATCAAGTAAATCAAAAACAGGAGAAGTAATATTTTTTAATACTGCATCCTTACTGTTGTCGTTCTTATATTGCTCATAGGATTTTACATCGCTACAGCCTAACGCCTCTAAAATCGGGATAATAGCTGTATTATAGCCATCACCTCCAGTAATTTTTATGCTATTCATAAACACAAGACTTTCGCCTTTTAACATAACATTCAAAAGTGGATATAATGGTCTGAGGGTGGCTACAAAAGCATTCTCAAAGCCTGTTCTTCTGCCATTATAAAATCCCCAGCTAACACCATTAAGATTTACTTTCTCCCAGCTTGTCGCTTTATTTAACGCAAGTCTTGCTTCCTCGTAATTCCACTCAGTAAGAAGTGAAGCAACGCCTTTTGGTGAAGCATCAACACCCATAACAGAGAGCATTTCTATAAGGCCATCTTTTTCTAAAGCCTTATAAATTTCAACTGTAAATGTGCTGACATTTGCGTTGGTATAAATTGTATTTTCTAAAAGTGATTCAAGTTTTCTGTAGTTTGAATACTCCTGAACGAACTCGTCAATTAAATCGTCAATTCCATCTAACACCTTGGTGTAATCATTCTGGGTAAGATTCGGTGTATAAGTAATCTGACTAAAGGTAACAGTCGGGTATTTATAAGCCTCAGGCTCTTTTAATTTACTGTCATTAAAAAGTAAAATTAAAGTTTTCACTACATTTTTTGTATCTGCACTAAGCAAGCTGTTTATTGCTTCATCTGATAACAAATCGTTTGTAGCACCCTGAACAGCTATACCACCTAAAAGCTCTGGCAATTTGTCTTTATTGAGCTTTAATGTATCAACAAGCCACGACATTATAGTTGTGTATGCCAGTGGTTTATTAGGTGTGAATGTAAAGCCATCACTACTACCACATTGGCTTAAAGTTTCAAAATCAATCGGTGCAAATTTCAAGCCACTTTCTGCTGACATACTGCCCAACATATCGTTGAGCATAGCCTCAACATCAAAATTCATTGATTCTAAATCTATAATTTTTAAAAGAATTGCAAGTCTTACATAAGCATTTTCTTTAACTGGTGCTAAAAGAATATTAAAGCACTCATTCATCTGACCACTTTCACAAAAGTATGCAAATGATGGAAGAATCGAAACTAGTGTATCAATCGGCTTTTCTTCGAGTTTTTCAAGTATTGTTAAAGCACACATTAAAATATTATAAATCATTGTAGATTTATCTTCTTTAGCTTGTGCTGTAAACTCCTCCTGAGTCATAGTAATCTCACAACCAAGCGAAATAAGCACAGGTACAATTGCGTTTTCATAGCCATTGCCACCTTTTATGGTTGTAAAATTCATAACCTTATATTTGCCAGAACAAAGAAGCATAAAGAGAATATTATTGAATGGACTGAGCGTAGCACTCAATGCTCTTGAGAAGGTCTCTTTATCTGTTACGCCCCATTTGACATTTGTTAAATCTAAATTTTTAAAGCTTTCTGCTTCTAAAACTGCACTTTGCACCTGTGGGTAATTTTTAAGTCCCTTTGCCACACCCGCTGGTGTAACATCGATACCAATTGATTTTAAATCTGATGCGCTTTCTTCCATTGAAGAATAAATGGAAATTAAAAGCTCTGAAACTATCATATCATTATAAATCATTGGTTCAATTATTGTTCTTAAATCCGTTTTAAGATAATTCTTTAAAATATACTGAACAAGGTTTTCTGTACCGACTAAAGCGTTCTCTGCTTGTTGCTGTGTAACACCATCAGGATATGACACATTACCAGCAAAACCTATAACATTTACAGATGTTGCTGAAAGTGCAAGTATTACCGCTAATATTAAGCTTATAAATTTCTTAAATCTCATATTTATCACACTTTTTATTAAATTCATAAAAGTTTACTTTTTCTCATAATAATATATCAATTATATTATACAACTAGACCATTAGCAAAATGTTAAAAATATGTTAATTTTGAGGTTTATTATGAAAAAAGTTTTGCTTTTTCCACTGCTTATTTTATTCTGTTTCTCAGGTTGCACCATAGAGAAAAACGGAAGTGATTTAACTGGCTTTATTTTAAGAATGAACGAGCGAAATGAAAGCTACAATTTAACAGCCAACGGATTTTTATATGATGATAACGACGAGATTTTTTATAAGTTTTTTGCATTCACTGACACCGAAATTCTATTAAGCTTTAAAGAAGATACAAAAGGTAGACTTACCGAAATGAATGTTGTGGCAGATAAAGATTTCCACAAAGACGAAGCCGTAATCAAATTTATTGAAAACACCCTTTTTTCATTTATTGATAATGACGGGGTTACTAATAATATTTTGACTGAAACTGACTTTTTTAATTCAATAAAAACCATAAATAATGACACTAAAAAAGCAGAAAACGGCAACATCGAGATTTTACTCGATGTCACCGAAATTGGTACTGTTATAACACTTTACAAAGACATATAATCCTTTAATTTTTCTGAAATAAGCTTTAGTGCATTTCCACGATGGCTTAACTTATCTTTTTCTTCTGCTGAAAGCTCTGCAAAGCTTTTGCCATCAACCATAAATACAGGGTCATAGCCAAAGCCACCATCACCTTTTTCACAATAGCCTATTTTACCCTCACATTCGCCTCTTGCTGATATTACATCACCATTAGGGAAAGCTATGCAAACTACTGAAACAAAGCGAGCGGTTCTTTCATTTTCTGGTACATCCTTTAAAAGCTTTAAGAGTTTTTCGTTGTTTTTTGCATCATTACCGTGCTCACCTGCAAAGCGTGCAGAATACACCCCAGGAGCACCCGCTAAATAATCAACCATAAGACCAGAATCGTCAGCTATACAAGGATAACCGCTTTCTTTACAGCCGCTTTCTGCCTTTAAAAGTGAATTTTCATAAAAGGTTTCGCCGTTCTCTTCAACCTCGGTAAGAGTTAGACCCAACTCTTCATCAGTTTTAACATCTATCCCCATTGGACCGAGAATTCGTAAAAGCTCGGCTTTCTTTTTTTTATTGTGAGTAGCTATTAAAAATGTTTTTTGCATTATTTAAAAAGCCTCCCAAAAAAGCCTTTTTTCTTTTTAGGCTCGTCGTCTGTAGGTGAAGTCGCATCGTCATTTTCTGTTTCTTCATCAATCTCGTCAACTTCTTCTTGCATTTCTTCAACGGCAGAATCAATTTCAGAAGTAATTTCTTCTTTAATATCTTCGACTGCTTCTTTTATATCTTCTTTAAGTTCTTCTGCTTCTTCCTCTATATCTTCTTTGATTTCCTGGAAAGCTTCAAAAACCTCTTCAAGTGATTCTTTTAACTCACTCTTTTCTTCATTAACAGGAATTTCTTCTTTGATTTGTGATAAATCAATATCCTCCTCTTTATAATCCTCTGGTAATGCTTCAAAAAGTCCCTCAGCAAATGCGTGTGGATTGAATGGTTGTAAATCGTCAATGC
This sequence comes from Acutalibacteraceae bacterium, assembly GCA_045613085.1. Classification (GTDB taxonomy): domain Bacteria; phylum Bacillota; class Clostridia; order Oscillospirales; family Acutalibacteraceae; genus DTU089. Next base: position 137,380 of record JAZLAG010000006.1, read on the forward strand.
CCTCGCCGACACCAATAAACTTAACAGGTACTTTAAGGTCATTTTTAATAGAAAGAACAACACCACCACGAGCAGTACCATCAAGCTTTGTGAGGATAATGCCAGTAATTTCAGCAATTTTTGCGAATTCTCTTGCCTGATTTACTGCATTCTGACCTGTTGTAGCATCAAGCACCAAAAGCACCTCGCGGTCAGAGTACGGAAGCTCTCTGTCAATAACTCTGTAAATTTTTGCAAGCTCATCCATAAGATTTTTCTTATTATGAAGACGACCCGCAGTATCACAGATAATAATATCATTACCTCTTGCCTTTGCAGCAGAAATTGTATCAAAAATAACGGCAGCTGGGTCTGCACCCTCTTTATGACTGATAATATCTACGCCCGCTCTTTCTGCCCAGACATTAAGCTGGTCAATTGCAGCGGCACGGAATGTATCTGCGGCAGCAAGAATAACACTCTTGCCTTCCGCTTTATACATAGCAGCCATTTTGCCTATAGTTGTAGTTTTACCTACACCATTAACACCAATAACAAGGATAACTGACGGAATGGTGATAAGCCCCATATCCTCGCCACCCTCGAGCATTTCGGCAACAATTTCTTTTATTTCTTCTTTAACATCACTTGGATTTTTAAGACCTTTTTTGCGAACTCGCTCATTAAGTCTTTTTGTAATTTCAGAGGCAGTGGTAACACCTACATCACCCATTACAAGAGCTTCCTCTAATTCATCAAAAAGCTCCTCGTCAATTGAAGTGTAGCTATCAAGTACATTATCAATTGCACCAGTCATATTATTTCTTGTTTTTCTTAAACCAAAATTTATCTTTTTAAATACGCCCATAAAAGCACCTACTTATATTTAGTCATCTAAACCAAGCTGACGAGCCATCTCAGCAGTTTTAAGCTCAAGAAGCTTTGAAACACCTTTCTCTTGCATTGTAACACCGTAAAGCATATCTGCTTCTTCCATTGTACCACGACGGTGAGTAATGAGAATAAACTGTGTATCGTCTGTCATTCTTCTTACATAAGAAGCATATTTTGCAACATTGACATCATCAAGAGCAGCCTCAACCTCGTCAAAAATACAGAACGGACAAGGGTTAACCTTAAGAATTGCAAAGAGAAGTGCAATTGCAGAAAGACCCTTTTCACCACCCGAAAGAAGCGAAATATTCTGAACATTTTTGCCCGGTGGCTGAACCTTGATTTCAATATCACTTTCAAGAACATCAAGCTCATCAGTTAACACAAGTGACGCCTTACCGCCACCGAAAAGCTCTGCGAATGTTTCACCGAAGTTAATGTTGATTTTATTAAATTCATTTCTGAATTGTTCACCCATTTTACCGGTGAGCTCTTGAATTAATTTAATAAGCTCTGCCTTTGATTTTTCAACATCGCTTACTTGAACATGCATAAATTCATAGCGTTCAGAAACCTCGCTATATTCTTCAATAGCACTGAGATTAACAGAACCGAGACCTTTGATTTTAGCTTTAAGCTCATTAAGTCTTTTTCTTGATTCAGCTACATCTTCAACAACAATATTGAGCTCCTCCGCTTCACGACGAGTCAATTCATACTCTTCATAAAGTCTGTTTGAAATATTTTCTAAATCCTGAGCCATTGCTTCTTTTCTTTCTGAAAGACGAGCCATTTCACCGCTTAATTTTTCTTTTTCTTCGCTCTTTTCCCTCTCAAGAAGACGAAGCTCTGCACTTATTTTTTCAAATTCCTCACGTTGTTTTATGAGGTTTTCTGTATCAGTTTTTGATGTACCGCTCTGACTACGGAGTTTTCCTGCATCTTCCTTTAAAACATCAATAAGCTTTGTGAGTTCTTCGTTTTTCTTTTCGATTTCTTCTATTTCACCATTAAGCTGACTAAGTCTGTCTTTATGGCTTGTGCTTCTGCCAATCAGTCTTTCAATCTCTTCATTTTTTGCTTCAATTTCCTTTTCGTTTGTAGCAATCAAAAGATTTATATCAGCAGCCTTTAATGTGAGTTCTTCTCTCTTTCTCTGGAGATTTTCTCTGTCGCCTGTGAGTGAAGATAATTTACTTTCTACAGCACTTAACTCTTCCTGAAGAGAAACAAGTTCATTTTCAGCACTCTTAGCATTCTCCTTAATATCAGCTTTTCTAGTTTCAAGGTTCGATTTTTCGTCATCTGCCTCTTTCTTTGTGGAAAGAATCGCGTCTAACTGACCATTTCTGAGTGCTAAAACACCCTCTAATCTGATTTTCTCTTCACCTGTAAATGCGATTTCCGCTTTACAACCCTCAAGCTCTGCAAATAGGGAAGAATAATTTTCTTGTTGTTCTGCTACATTTTTTATAGCCTCGTCTAATTTTTCTTTGATATCATCGCACTCTTTAGTGAGTTTTTCAATTTCATTAGCACGGCTTAAAATACCTGCATTTTGAAGACGGGCACCACCCGTCATTGAACCACCGGCGTTAACAACCTGACCATCAAGTGTAACAACCTTGAATTTATAAGAATATTTCTTTGCAATTTCTACCGCTGAATCGAGGTCCTCGCTGACAACAGTTCTACCTAAAAGTGATGTAATTACACTCTTATATTTACTGTCACATTCAACTAACTCTGATGCTAAATTTATATAGCCGTAACAGTCATCGAGACCTTTCTCATTAAGCTCGTTACCTTTTATTGATGTGAGTGGTAAGAATGTCGCACGACCCGCCTTACTTTCTTTTAAGAAGTTAATAGCCTTTTTCGCATCATTTTCAGTTTCTGTAATAATATTCTGAATAGCAGCACCTAACGCAGTCTCTATTGCTAAAGCATACTTATCCTTAACAGAAATAATCTGAGAAACAGGAGCATGAATACCTTTTAAAACATTATGCTTAACTTCACGCATAACTGCTTTAACACTACCTTGATAACCCTCCATATTTTTCTCTAAATCCGTGAGCATAGTGACTCTGGAATTTTTAATATGAAGGTCATTTCTCAATGAATTCTCTTTTTCTTTTAAATCATTTAATTTCTGGAGACGCTTCTCTGTTAAAAGCTCGATACCAGAAAGCGAATTGTTTAAATCATTATTCTTTTCAGTTATTTTATCAAGCTCAGCCTGAGCCTCATTCTTCGCCTTTTCTAATTCATCCAAAACAGGCTTTCTTTGCTCTTCGGCTTCGTCAATTGCTTTGATTCTGTTGTCAATTTCTTCAATTGAAGATGTTGCTGTTGAAGCTAAAACGCGTTTATCTGCAATAGTAAGAGAGAGGAAAGAAATTTTTTCTGAAAGCTCAACACTCTCTGTTGCAGATTCAGTATTTTTATTTGTAATTAATTCTATTTCTTCTGAGAATTTCTCAAGCTCTTCTTTTTTTGTTTTTATAGCAGACTGTAGAAGCTTAATTGCTACATTAGTTGAAGCAATCTGCTCATTGATTTCTGCTTCTGTTTCATTCTCGTTTTCTTTATCGCGTTCAATTCTTTCGATAGTTTCTTTGTTATGTAAAATACTGTTTTCGTGAACTAACGCCTGACTTTCAATTAACGCCGCTTGTTCTTCTAGCTGTGAGGATGCTCTGTGAATTTCGTCAACCTCAATTGTAATTCTTTGTGTTTCAAAAATAGCATTATCAATTTTCTTTGCCGCATCTTGAAGCACACCACAAACCTCATTATATTGTGACTCGGTAATTGTGATTTTTTTCTCTTGCTCACGAAGATTATTTTTTGTCTTTTCTAAAGTATGAAGACAAAGACCAATATCAAGATTTTTCTTTTCAGCAGAATACTCAAGGAATTTTTCTGCCTTTTCCTTTTGGACCTTTAATGGACCAACACGGGTTTCAAGCTCTGTTAAAATATCACGAAGCCTTAAAAGATTTTCTTCTGCCTGGTCAAGACGACGCATAGCATCTGCACGACGATATCTGTAATGTGAAATACCAGCAGCTTCTTCAAGCATATCTCTACGCTCTTCACTTTTACCAGAAATAAGGGTTTCTATTTTACCCTGGCTGACCATAGAATAGCCATCCCTACCAAGACCTGTATCCATAAACAACTCGTGTATATCTTTAAGTCTTGAGGGTTGTCCGTTTATTTTATATTCACTTTCACCTGAACGATAATATCTTCTTGTAACGCTTACCTCATCATTATCGTTATTAAGTGCTCTGTCCTTATTATCTAATTTAAGCGTAACCTCTGCAAAGCCTACCGCACGACGAGCATCTGTACCACTAAAAATAACATCCTCCATTTTTGAGCCACGAAGATTTTTAGTGCTCTGCTCACCTAAAACCCAACGCATAGCATCAGAGATATTACTCTTACCACTACCATTAGGTCCAACTACTGCTGTTATGCCTTGCCCAAACTCAAGTAAAGTTTTATCGGGAAAGGATTTGAAGCCTTGCAATTCAATTGCTTTCAAATACATTTTTGTATTCTCCGTTTCAATTTTCTTCTATTAAAATCTGATATTTCTCTATTGTTTCAGAGCCTTTTATCGTGACAGAAAACCCGTCGGTTAAAAGTTGCTCTTTATTTTTACCTTTTTGACCTGTTGCCTTTGAAATTTCTTTTTCGTTTACATATATTGTAACATTTTTAATATCCAAATTGTTTGCATTTTTGTAAACTTCAAAAAGTTTTTTTCTTATATTCCTTAAATATATTTCGCTTTCACAAAGCTCACGAAATGCTGGATGATATGGTCCGCTTAAATATCCGTCGGTTACATTCCCGCCAGAATGTAGTCCTAAGCGAATAACCTTAATGTTATTCTTATTAAACATTTCTAAAAGCTCTGCGCAAAGCGTTATAGACTCTTCTAAAGTCGGAGATACATATTCCCTAGACTTTAAAAGCTCTGCTAAATGTGTATTTTCTAAAACGATTGTGGGATAAATTCTTACAGTATCAGGCTTTAAAGAAATAATATCCTCAGCGGTTTTCAAATCTTTTTCTTTGCTGCTTTTATAAAGACCTGTCATCATCTGTAACCCTAAAGAAAAGCCATATTCTTTTATGAGCAAAGAGGCATTTATAATATCATCTTTAGTATGACCTCGTCTGTTGTAAAATAAAACTTCGTCATCTGTACTTTGTGCACCCAACTCAATAGCTGTCACATTATAGCTTTTAAGAATATTTAAAACCTCTTCATTTATAGCATCTGGTCTTGTTGAAATTCTTATACCGCTGAAAACACCTTTTTCTACAAACGGCTTTGCTTCTTCTAAAAGAGAAATCATATAATTACGATCAATTGCTGTAAAGCTACCACCGAAAAAAGCTATTTCAGTATTTTCTCTTGATAACCCACATTTTTCAGCTTCAAGAAGAGTATTTCTCACCTCTTCTGTACTCAATTCTCTTACACTACCAGAAATAGTTTTCTGATTACAGAAGGAGCATTGGTTAGGACACCCAGCATGCGGTACAAAAAGTGATATATTAGAGTGCTTCATCTTGTAATTTTGTAAGAGCCGCACCAGCCGCATTCTGCTCTGCCTCTTTTTTGCTCTTACCCTTACCCTCGCCTATAACTTCACCATTAAGACTAACTTTAAAAACAAAGGTTTTATCGTGGTCAGGTCCCTCTTCTCCTACTTCTTCGTAACTAAGAGTATTGCCCTTTACCTTTTGTATTTCTTCTTGCAAAAGAGATTTATTATCTTTAAAGCTCGCTTCGCGTTTTACTGCATCCTTTATAAAGCTTAAAATATAAGGTTTTACTGCTTCCATTCCGCCATCAAGATAAATAGCAGCAACAACTGCTTCAAATGCATCAGACACTACAGATGGACGATTTCTGCCACCTGTGCTATCCTCACCACGACCCAAAAGTATATATTTACCAAGGTCTATCTGCTCTGAAAATTTAAAAAGTGATTTTTCGCATACAACTGCCGCACGAAGCTTTGTAAGCTCTCCCTCAGGGCGATTTTTATATTCTGAAAAAAGATACTCAGCAGTAACAAAGCCTAAAACTGAATCCCCCAAGAATTCGAAACGCTCGTTATTCTTTTTTAATTTATTTTCGTTAGCGTAAGATGAATGTGTAAGTGCTAATTCTAAAAGAGTTTTATCTTTAAAAGAATAGCCAATTTTTTCTTCAAATTCTAAGAAATTCATTCTTTTCACCTCAAGTCAAGTGTATCAAAATAATCTAAACTACGCTTTGCAAGTGCCTCGTAGCGTTCTTTTTTATCTCTTATTTTTTCTTCTAATGGTGTTACTATACCGAATGCTGCACCCATAGGCTGAAAGTTTTTAACCGTTTCGTCAGAGATATAATCAGTCAATGCACCAAGCATTGTAATTTTAGGAAGAACTATTTTTTCTCTTCCTAAAAGCTTTTGTGCCGCATTATACCCAGATAAAATTCCTGATGCCGCCGATTCCATATAACCTTCAACGCCAGAAATCTGACCCGCAAAATATATTCTTGGTTCTTTCCTAAGACTGAAATCGTTATCTAAAAGCTGTGGGGAGTTTATAAAAGTGTTTCTGTGCATTACTCCGTAACGTACAAATTCTGCATTTTTAAGAGCTGGAAACATCGAAAAAACTCGTTTTTGCTCTGGGAATTTAAGATTTGTCTGAAAACCAACTAAGTTATACATAGTACCGTCAACGTTTTCTTTTCTCAACTGAAGATTTGCCCAAGGACGATGACCTGTTTTTGGATTATTTAGCCCAACAGGCTTTAATGGTCCATAACGCATTGTATCTTTACCACGGGAAGCTAAAACCTCAATTGGCATACATCCCTCGTAAACATCTTTTTTCCTATCAAAAGAATGAAGCTCCGCACTTTCTGCATTAATAATTGCTTCGTAAAAAGCCTCGTATTCTTCCTTATTAAGAGGGCAATTTATATAGTCAGTTTCGCCACCACGGTCATAACGTGACTGTGTAAAAGCATTTTCCATATCTATACTGTCAGCAGTAACTATTGGTGCCGCCGCATCATAAAATGAAAGAAAATCTTTGCCTAAAAGCTTACCAATTTCTTCTGCTAACTTGTCACTTACTAATGGACCAGCCGCAATAATAACTATTCCATCAGGAATTTTTGTTACTTCTTCTCTTACAACAGTAATGTTTTCATTACTTAAAATGCTCTCGGTTATAAGCTTTGAAAAAACATCTCTATCAACGGCTAAAGCACCACCCGCAGGCACCTTTGCTTTGTCAGCCGCATCAAGACAAACAGATCCAAAACGACGCATTTCTTCTTTTAAAAGTCCTGCAGCAGAGCCTACTCTCTCTGCCTTTAAGGAGTTAGAGCATACAAGCTCTGCTAAATTTTCGCTTTTATGTGCAGGAGAGTATTTTTGTGGCTTCATTTCGTAAAGCGTCACCTTTATGCCCCTCTTAGCTAATTGGTTTGCGGCTTCAACACCAGCAAGACCACCGCCAATAACAGTTACTTTTTTATCACTCATCGCTATCTTCCTGTGATTTCTTTGCATTTTTTCTTGGTGCTTTATAAGAGTAACCACATTCTGTGTTACCACAAGTAATCATACCACCCTTACCTTTAAAGAGTGATTTGCCACATTTAGGGCAAGTTTCACCTGTTGGCTTATCCCAAGTCATAAAGTTACACTCAGGATAATTGCTACAACCATAGAACTGATAACCTCTTTTTGATTTCTTACCAATTACATTACCGCCACAAACAGGGCAAGCAGCAGTTGTCTCTTCAACAAGTGGTTTTGTTGTTTTACACTCAGGATACCCAGGGCAAGCGAGGAATTTACCAAAGCGACCACTTTTAACAACCATATTTCTACCGCATTTTTCACATTTAATATCAGTAATATCTTCTTGTAACTGAATTTTTTGACCTTGCATTTCATCCTTAGCCTTTGTGAGAGTTTCTTCAAGGTCATCATAAAATTCTCTGAGCATTTCTACATAGTTGCACTCACCATTATCAATTTCGTCAAGCTTTGCTTCCATTGAAGCGGTAAATTTTGTATTAACAAACTTAGGGAAACGTTCTTTTAATAAATCTGTAGTAACCTTACCTAATTCTGTGTTTTTAAGAACCTTACCCTCACGCTTAATATATTCTCTCTTAATAATTGTACTTACTATTGAAGCGTAGGTACTTGGTCTGCCGACACCTGTTTCTTCAAGAGTTTTAATTAATGATGCTTCTGTAAAATGTGCTGGTGGCTGAGTAAAGTGCTGGTTACCTTTAAGTTCTTTAAGCTTTGGTGTATCGCCAACCTTAATTTCAGGAAGCACACTTTCTTTCTCTTCATCATCTGTTGATTCTTCATAAAGAACGGTAAATCCGTCAAACTTAACTGAATATCCGCTTGCAGAAAACATACAGAATTCATCCGGGTTTTCTTTTTTACTACCCTTGATTTCAATTTTAACCGTTGCCTGTTCACAAGCAGCCATAAGGCTTGCAACATATCTGCACCAGATTAAGTTATATAATTTATATTGGTCATTTGAAAGACTACCTTTTACTTTAGCTGGTGTAAGTGTAACATTTGCAGGACGGATTGCTTCGTGACCATCCTGTGCACCGGCACGTGTTTTAAAATATCTCGGTTTTTCAGGAAGATATTTTTCACCATAAGCTGATAAAACAAAATCTCTGTGAGCCAATCTTGCTTCTTCTGAAATACGAAGAGAGTCAGTTCTCATATAAGTAATAAGACCTGTTGTACCGAGCCCCTCAATATCAACACCCTCGTAAAGCTCCTGAGCAATTTTCATTGTCTTCTGAGCCTGGAAATTTAACTTTCTTGAAGCCTCTTGCTGCATTGATGATGTAATAAATGGTGGTGCAGGTTGCTTCTTTCTTGTACCCTTTTTAACTGATTCTGCAACAAAATCTGCACCATTTAATCTATCTAAATATTTGTCGGATTCTTCTTTATTCTTAATTTCAACCTTACCATTTTCGTCAGATGTAAGTGAAGCTGCAAAAGTCTTTCTATCAGCTATAAATTTAGCATCAATTGACCAGTATTCCTCCGGATTAAATTTTGCAATTTCTTCTTCTCTATCAACTATAAGACGAACTGCAACACTCTGCACACGACCAGCAGAAAGACCTCGTCTGATTTTTTGACTGATAAACGGACTGAGTCTGTAGCCTACTAATCTGTCTAAAATTCTTCTTGCCTGTTGAGCATCGACAAGCCCCATATCAACTGTCTCCGGATTACTTATACCTCTTTTAACACTTGTCTCGTTAATCTCGTTGAATTTAACACGATTTTTCTCGTTTAAATCAAGGCCTAAAATTGTAGCAAGATGCCATGAAATTGCCTCTCCCTCACGGTCAGGGTCAGTTGCGAGATAAACCTTTTCACTTTTTTCAACCTGAGCCTTTAACTCCTTAACAAGCTTTTCTTTATTTTTTATAATAGCATACTTAGGTGCAAAGTCATTTTTTACATCAACGCTTAATTTAGCTGCTGGTAAATCTCTCACATGCCCCATTGAAGCAGTAACCTCAAAATCCTTACCTAAATATTTTTTTATTGTTTTAGCCTTTGCAGGCGACTCAACTATAACAAGCTTGGACATTTATTTCTATCCTTTCAAACTTTATATTTTTTACCTTCAATGCTTTCAATCTCACCCATTAATTCGAGTTCGGTAAGTGCTGAAAGCACATCACTCATTTTTAAAGATGTCTGCCTTAATATATCATCAACATGAGTAGGATTTTCGCTTAATACAGAATAGACTTTTTTAGCTTCATCTGAGAAGCTGGCGTCTAACTCTGATTTCTTTTCTTTACAGCATTTTTCTTCAACTGGCTTTTCGTTTACAGGTGGTTTTTCGGTAACGACCGCTTTTTTTGTTTTCCTGTATTCAACATACGGAATCTGCGAAAGAGGAATTCCAGCCTTAGTAAAATCTATTAAATCTCCATAAAGATATTCATATTCTGAAAGAATATCCATGGCAGAAAACACAGGTTTAGCACCATTCTTTATTAAATGATTTGCACCATCAAATGATGAACGGACTATATCCCCTGGCACTGCAAAAACATCCTTACCTTGCTCTAAAGCATAATTCGCAGTTATAAGAGAACCGCTTTTTACACCAGCTTCAATAACAAGCGTGCCAAGAGTCACACCTGAAATAAGCCTGTTTCTTATAGGAAAAGTTGTCCTTGATGCTGATTGGAATGGTGAAAATTCAGAAACAACAGCACCATATTTTGTAATAGCCCGTCTTAAAGAAGCATTTTCCTTTAAATAATCATAAGAAAGACCACAACCCAAAAAGGCTAATGTTCTACCCTTTGCAAGCATCGCACCCGCGTGAGCTTCACTGTCGATACCTAACGCACCACCACTTACAATAGTAACACCACAAGAAGCTAACGAGAACGAAAGTCTCTGAGCAGTTTCAATACCATAATTACTTGCATTTCTTGTGCCTACTACACCTATTGAAACAGTATCCTTTAAAACAGATGTATCACCTAAAGCATAAAGCACCAGTGGCATATCGTTAAGCTGTTTAAAGCGTTCAGGATAAATCTCACTATCAGGTGTGATTATAGAATACCCTTTACTTTTACATTCACGAAAAATCCCACCCGTTTCAGAAGGACTTATGCTTTTTAAGGCGTTTATTTTCTTTGGGGTCAAAAGACCAGATAATCTCCACTCCTTAGAACCTGAATTATACATTTTCTCAGGATCACCAAAATAGGCCAGCAATTCATCAGTTTTAGCACCTGCGCCTAAAGCACATTGAAGCCAAAGCCAATATTCAGTAGGGCAAATACTCATTTTTTACCTCATCATTTCCCACATAATTATTGTTGCAGCAGCCGCTGCATTAAGTGATTCTGCGTAACCATTCATCGGAATGGTCACCATTTGAGAATTATTTTTCACCTCATCACTTATACCATTACCCTCGTTACCAATCACGCAAACAACACCGCTATTTTTATCAATATCGGTAATTTTTAAAGCTGAGCTATCGGGTACCGAGCCATAAATTTTCATACCATTACTTTTTAAGTTTTCAAAAAGAGCGGATAAATCTTCAACAGTAACAACATTAAGGCGAAAAAGTGCCCCCATAGCAGCACGCTGTACCTTAGGGTTATAAATATCACAACCGCCTTTAATTATAATACCATCGAGCCCAACTGCTTCAGCAGTTCTGCAAATAGCACCAAAATTGGAAGGATTAGAAATCTCTTCCAAAGCCACATATTTGCCATAGTATTTTATTTTACTTATATTTGCAAATTTGTCAAGCATATTAAGAACCGCAAACACCCCCTGAGGTGTTTTTGTATCTGATAATTTTTCTGCTAGCTCATTTGTGATTATAAAAGCTTTTTTTGTAGATTTTATAATATCTTTAATATAATCAGAATACTTATCATTTGCTTCCTCAGTTACAAAAAGCATCTTAATTTCTGCACCGCTGAGCACAGCATCTTTCACTAATCTTGGACTTTCTATAAAAAATGAATTTTCACTTTTTCTGAATGAAGAAGACTCTCTTAATTTTACTGCATATTTAATTTTTTCATTCGTTTTAGATGTAATAAATTCCATAATTCCAACCTTTTTTATTGAATGCAAAATTTATTTTATACTGTACTATAAAATAAATTTCACACTCAAAACAATACAAAAATCTGCAAATTCCAATGCTTTTTTTACACCCTTAATAAACGCCTAACGCTCGGTCAGTGTTCTGACCGAGCGTATTTTAGTTAATTATTAAAGAGCTGCTTTTGCTTTTTCAACAAGAGCTGTGAAGCCCTGTGGGTCAGCAATAGCAATTTCTGAAAGCATTTTTCTGTTAAGGTCGATATTTGCTTTCTTAAGACCGTTGATGAATGTTGAGTAGGTGATACCATTCATTTTGCAAGCAGCAGAGATTCTTGCAATCCAAAGACGACGGAAATCTCTTTTCTTTTGCTTTCTGCCGATATAAGCGTAGTTACCGCTTTTCATAACAGCTTGTTTCGCTGTTTTAAATAATTTGCTCTTTGAGCCATAATAGCCTTTCGCTAATTTAAGAACTTTATTTCTTCTTTTGCGAGTCATTGTCGCACCTTTAATACGAGCCATTTAAATTTACCTCCGTTCTAATCTTATTTATAAGGAATAAGACGCTTGATTTGCTTTGTGTTTGTAGCGTCTGCAATTGCTGTCTGACGAAGACCTCTTTTACGCTTTGTAGTCTTCTTTGTAAGAATGTGAGACTTATTTGCATGGCCACGAATTGGTTTACCATTTTTTGAAAGTTTGAAACGCTTTTTAGCGCCTGAATGTGTTTTAAGCTTTGGCATGATTTTTCCTCCTTAATAGTGCAATCATTTAGTTGTCTTTGGTACAAGGAACATAAGCATTGAACGGCCCTCGAGCTTTGCAGGTTTTTCAACTGTGCCGAATTCTGCACAAGCTTCTGCAAATCTGTCCATAATTACATTACCATTCTCAGCATGTGCCATTTCTCTACCTCTGAAGCGAATTGAAACTTTAACTTTGTTTCCATCACTTAAAAAGCGTCTTGCATGGTTAGCTTTTGTGTTAAAATCGCCGACATCAATATTGAGAGATAAACGAACCTCTTTAATATCCATAACCTTCTGGTTCTTTTTCGCTTCTTTTTCGCGTTTTGCTTGTTCAAAGCGATATTTACCATAGTCCATAATTTTGCATACTGGTGGGTTTGCACCTGGTGCAATTTTTACGAGGTCAAGATTAGCTTTCTCTGCTAATTTAAGTGCGTCCTTTGCTGACATAATGCCGAGCTGCTCGCCCTCTGCAGAAATTACTCTGACTTCTTTATCTCTGATTTCTTCATTGATTTGGGTTGCTTCCTTGCTGATACCAAAACACCTCCTGAAATAATTAAAGCGTGAACAGTATTCCCGTTCACGCTAAAAGACATAACTTTACAGTTAAAAATCTAAAAGGTATTGTACCAAACAATGCTCTCGTTTGGTGAGAACGGAAAAGTTCTGCTTTGTTTTGCTCAAATATAATAACAGTAAGTCTTAAATTTGTCAATACCTTTTTTCAAATTCTTTAAAATTCTTCAATTATATTACCTAAGCCCTCTACACCTTCAATAATGCTGTCAATATTTTGACCTATTGATTGTGTTGGTGCTTCGGTTTCTGTAGGTGGTGGTGTGTATTCACCATAGCTATAAATTACAACCTTTTGTGTTGCACTTATTCTTCTGTCGCTAGGAAGCTCTTCCCACTCTTTGTTTGCTTCAGGATAATAAACAACACTTGTCACCTTGTTAGAGTTTTCTTCACTGTCGGCAATACTACCAACAACAATTTCTACATCCTTAAAGCCTTTTCCTATAAGCTCATCATAAGCTTCTTTTGCGTCATCGCCTACTAAATCTGGAACTAACAAGCCGTCACTTACCTTAAGAATAATTGAACGCTTGTTTATTGAAGAAACAACAGTACCCTCAGGCAAATCCTGCCCTGTAACAGTACCTTTTTCTTTGTCACTGTCTTCATAAACTGTGCTTATATTGAGAACCTTTTTATATGTTTCATCAGCTTTAATCTCTTCAATATCTCTGCCTCTGAAATCTGGAACAGAAATATTTATAAAATCTTCCTCTGTTTTATCAAGAGTACTTGAAACAGTTTCATCAGGTGTGCTTGTTGTATCGCTATCTTTATCCTTATCCATTCCGATAATACCGATAACAACTGCCACAATAACAGCAATACCAACGACAATGCTTGCAACCAAAGTAACAACTGTACTCTTTTTTATACCGCTCTCTTTTTCGTTAAAACTATCTTCATAATAGTCTTCTTCAATTTCATCCTCTTCTTCAATTCTTTGTGGCTCGTCATATTTCACAGTACGACGAACTGCCGCCATTGAAGAATAACCCTCTGCTGCGGAAACTGCAGCGGTTGGTGATGCTGAAAGGTCATCACGAAGAAGCTCAACATTTTCAGTTCTATCCTCAGGAAGAATCTGCAAAGCATTAACCAAAGCATTTATTACATAAGCTGGTATAATTTCTGCAAATTTACCTGGAATCATCAATTTATCATTTGTAGCTCTTGAAACAGAGCTCATAGGTGTACTACCAACAAGAACTCTGTAAAGAACAGTTGCAAAGCCATAAACATCTGTCCACGGACCTAAGTCACCATCTTCTGCATATTGTTCAATAGATGCATAGCCCTCAGATAATTCCACAGGAAGTCTGCCACCCTTAAAACGAACATCATCTATGCTGAAATCAGTTATTTTCACTCTACCATCTTTATCTACGATAAGGGAATTAGGTGACAATGCACCGTGAATTATTCCATTATCGTGAAGAATACCCAATGCAGAAAGCACAGGCATTAAAAGAACTCTTGCTTCATCCCAGAGAATATAGCCCTGCTCATTTCTTAAAAGATAATCTCTTAATGTTTCACCCTCGCCAAGATATTCACTTATGGCGTAAGCCGTACCTAAATCTTCAAAGACATCAAAAACAGGCGCAATTGCAGAACACTCTTTAATTTCTTTAAGAGCGTTCCATAATTTTGTGAATTTTGCCTTAGCATCAATAAACGCTGCTGCTCTGCCTACATTAACAAGGCAATAATTATCATCACCTCGGCTGACCTCACCTTGAGGGAAGCACTCGCGAACCATTACAGGCATTTTCTTTTCAAGGTCAAATCCGTAATAAGTAGAGCCATCACCATTAGAAGAAACAAGCTTACCTATAAGATATTTGCCACCAACAACAGTTTTAAGTGGCAAAAATGGTGCTTTTTGCACAGTAGCCTTTTCATCTTTGCAATAAGGACAAACATTGCTGTCGCCGATTTTTCTCATACAGCGTAAACAAAGTTTTTCTTTTTCCATTATTAAATTCTCACCTTATCAGTCAAAATTAGGTCTTGATTCAACACCTGCATTAAGAGCATCGTGAAGGCTTTGTCTTAAAGTTCTGATGTCATTAACGCTTCTTGTGAGTGTTTCATCAGTATCCTTAATAACATTTTCTACATAAGCACTTGCATTTCTGCGCATGTCACCAGACCAACGCTCCGCTTTATCCATAATCTCCATAGCCTTAGCCTTTGATGCATTAATAAGTGCATTTGACTCATCTTTTGCTTGTTGCATAATAGCAAGAGCAGCTTCTTTAGCTTCTTTAGTAATCTGATGCTCTTCAACCATAAGGTCTGCTCTTTGACGAGCTTTAACAATAACCTCTTCAGCTGCTGCATCTGCTGCATTGAGAATGTCGCGTCTTTCTGCGGCAATTTTCTTTGCTTGTGTAATTTCAACAGGCATATTGAGTCTAATGTCTTCAATAATTCTATGAAGTTCATCAACATCAACTAAAAGTTTGTTTGAAAAAGGAACTGTTTTTCCTTCTTCAATGACAGTATCCATATCATTAAGTAATGTATCAATACTCATAAATATACCAACCTTTCAATCTTTCAATAATAAATATATATTAATTTTATTATTAACTTATTTAGAGAGTCTTGCTATGATATCATCGCGTATTTCAGCAGGAACGAAGTTAGAAACATCGCCACCCAATTTGCAAACCTCTTTAACAACACTTGAACTCAAGAACATATAATCAGCACTTGTAGTCATAAAAATTGTTTCAAGCTCACTATTTAACTGCTGGTTAGTGAGTGCCTGACGAAATTCATCGTCAAAGTCCGAAATAGCACGAAGACCCTTAACTACCGCAGAAGCATTCTTTTCTCTTGCATAATCTGCCAAAAGACCCAAGTGGCTATCAACTGTAACATTTGGCAAATCTTCTGTACAACGTTTTATAAAATCCATTCGCTCTTCAACAGTAAAGCTACCGCTGTTTTTGTTGAAATTTTTCATTACAACAACTATTACATTATCAAAAAGCTTAGAGGACCTTTTTATAATATCTAAGTGACCTATTGTAAGCGGGTCAAAACTACCAGGACAAATTACGGTTTTGCCCATATTACTCACCCTTTCTGTAAACAGTCAAAGCGATTTTACCATATTTATATCTTTTAGAAGTAAAGCCTTCAATATTTTCAGGCAAAAATTCTTCACTACCTGTTTCGCAAACGATTACACCATTTTCATTCATATGTGGCGTAATTCTTTCTATTGCATCTTCCATAAGACCTGCCTTATATGGTGGGTCTAAAAGAGCAATATCATATTTTTCAATAACTCTGTCAAGATAACCTAAAGCATCTGAACGGACTGTTTTTGCTTTTTCACGGAAATTTGTAATTTTAAGATTTTCTTCAACAACTGAAATTGATTTTGAAGAAGCATCTACAAACACACAAGAGTCAGCACCACGGCTTAATGCTTCAATTCCTAATTGACCAGAGCCAGCAAAAAGGTCTATAACCTTAGCGTCAGGTATATCAAATTGAATAATATTAAAAATAGATTCTTTCACCTTATCGGTTGTTGGTCTTACGTCATTACCCTCAAGAGTAAAGAGCTTACGACCACGCTGTGAACCTGTAATTACTCGCACAAAAACACCTCTGAGTACAAAACGCCACATTATTGCATTTTATATAATCACTATATTATTGCATTTTTTAGTGGTGTTTGTCAAGTTTTATATTCAGGGATCAGGGACTAGGGACTAGGGACTAGGGATTAGAAATTAGGAAACAGAAAACAGGAAGCAGAGTAAATACGCTCCGTTTCCTGTTTTGGTTTATTCTTATAATTCAACGAAACTGAAAATTCCACTCCGGCTCTCCGTCTTTTTTCATTTCTTCATTCCAGTTGCAGAATATTTCAAAATGCTCGTCACTTAAAAACATTTTAAGATATTCGCTGAAATTGGGTGAAAGTTCCATTTTCTTTAAAGCTTCAATACTTGAAAAGAAAACTTCACCTTCGTCGGTTTTGTCTATAAGTTCACCCTCGAAATCTGTTGTTTTATAAAAGTGAACAAAATATTTGTCGTTGGTGTCGGTGTTATGCCAGTGCATCATACCGCAATATTTTAAATTTCTGACAGTAAGTCCCGTTTCTTCTTTTGCTTCACGTACTGCGCTATCATAAATGCTTTCGCCGTTTTCAACATGACCACCAGGGAAAGTACAGCCACACCAATATTTTACTCTTCTTTGCACTACAACCTCCCCAGTTTCAGGGTTTTGTATCATAATCATATTTGTTAATTCAACTTTTGGCATAGTTTACTCCTATACTTATCTTTTACTTAAATCCTGATTAAACATCCACTCTACCCAGGGTTCAGTTTTATAAAATCTACCACTCATTCCATGACCAAATTCATCCCAGCGGGTATATTTTACTGGTGCTGAAACTTTCTTTAACTGCTTATAACATTCATCATCTGGCTCAACTTCTACTGTTTTGTCATCAGAAGAATGAGCAATCCATATCGGCATACTTTTGAGTAATTCAAAATTATAATCTTTCCAGTTTGCAAATGCTCCCATAACAGGAATTGCACAAGCAAAAAACTCTGGATATTTAGTAATTAGCTTCCATGTAAGAACACCGCCGAATGATGTTCCCGTAACGTATATTCTATTCTTATCAATAAAATTTTCTTTACATAAAAGCTCGATTAATTGCATTAGAGCTTCAAGATAATTAACAGGCCTTGTACCATTCCACATATCGCTATACGGGGCTTGTGGTATCAAAACAGAGCAATATCTATTTAAAAGTTTTTCATCCAATCCGTGATTTTTTAAAATTTTTAATGGTTTTCTGTTATCTGAACCAAGTCCATTACCACCGTGCAAATAAATGAAAAGTGGACTATTATTACTCTGTGATTTTTTAAAACGATAATTTATCGCCATATTATTTTCTTTGCTTATAAAAAGATATTTCTTAAAATCGCTATTTAAAGTAGTTTGTTCTACAATATGTGATTCATTTTTATGTATCAGGCTTTTATCATAGAGTTTATTATGTTTATGGTAACGCCTTAAGTTAGTTACAATATAGTATTTTTGCTCTAATAAATTGAAATTTATACTTTTATCAGTTTTATTTAAGCCATTTTGTGTAAGGCTATACAAAAAATTATCATTACCTACGATATTATAACTACCATTTATCAATGATAATATTTCTTTAGTCATTACCTTACTGTAATTATTATAAATTTCAGCACAATCTTTTTCAGTAAACTCTATAAGAATATAATAATTCTTTATATCTCTTTTTATGTATGGCTTAAATGGTTTTTTATCAGCCAAAAAGTCATATAGAATAATATCTCTGAATTTCATTTTCTCACCTAATACATCTTGCATTTTTCAATAAACTATGATACAATAGCAAACGGAACATAAGTTCCTGAGGAGTTGTTCCTATGGTAGGCGGTTAGTCTCTTTTACAGAGAGACTGGACTCTCTGATTACATAGAAATCCTTTTTAGGAAATTTTGTTTTTTGAGAGTGGTGATTGCTATGAGTGAAACAATCGCTTTATTAGCTATCATATTCTTAATCATTCTTGTTCTCAAGGATGAATAAAAAGAAAGCAACCGCCTGACTTCCAAATAAGGCGGTTGTTTTCTATAACCCAATTATAAAGTGGAGTCTAACCGTCTACGGAATAACTCCTTGTTCATTTATATTATAGCACGAAGATTAAAAATGTCAACTATTTTCATACTGACCACTGACAACTACTCTCCATGAAACGTTTTATAAATCTCAACCGCATCTGCTTTTGAAATACCCTGCACACTTTCTAATTCTTCAACAGATGCATTTCTTATATTATCAATAGTTCTGAATTTCACAATAAGTGTTTTCGCCTTTTTTTCGCCTATACCTTTAATTTGAGTAAGTGAATTTCCCAAAGCGGATTTTGTATGCTTCTTTCTATGGTATTCAACTGAAAATCTATGAACCTCATCCTGAATCTGAGTTACAAGAGAAAATGCTTTTCGCTTAGAATTAAACTCAATTCTGCCACCACTTGTAGAAACAGCAGAGGTGCGGTGCTTGTTATCTTTAACCATACCAAAAAGTGGTATATCCAAATTAAACTCTTTAAGAAGTGGTAAAACCGAATTAACCTGACCTTTACCACCATCAAGCAAAATGAGGTCTGGCAATTTACCAAAACCGTATTCTTCGTTATCATCTTTGTGATTGTAATACTCGGTAAAGCGACGTCTTAAAACCTCTTCCATAGAAGCGTAGTCATCTTGCCCTACAAAGCCTTTTATAGCAAAACGCCTGTATGCTTTTTTGTATGGCTTGCCATCTTTAAAAACTACCATACCAGCAACATTATCGCTACCAGCTGTGTGAGAAATATCGTAAGATTCAATGTATTCAGGAATGTTTTTCATACCAAGCATAAGCGCTAATTCTTCAAGTGCATTTTTAGTTTTTTCGCTACTCGAAAGTTTTTCTAAAAGCTTTTGGGTGGCATTGTTTTTACACATTGTAATAAGCTTTAGCTGGTCGCCTTTTTGCGGAATAACAATCTGCACGTTTGTGCTTCGTTTCTCTGAAAGCCATTTTTCAATATCTTCTATGCCCTCAACCTCACCATCAATTTCAATTCGTGGTGGAATTGTTCTGTTTAAAGAGTAATAAGAAGTTAAAATTTCTGCCCGCATATTTTCAGGTGTACCATTTTCTTCAAAAATAAAATGCTCTGTATCGCTAAGCTTATTGTCAGAAAAACGAAGAACTGCAATACAAACTTTATTTTCAACAACACTAAGTGCAAAAACATCTTGTTCTTTGTAAGTAGAGGAAACGACCTTTTGCTTACTCTTAACTTTTTCAATACCTCTTATAGTGTCACGAAGCTTTGCAGCTTTTTCAAAGTTAAGTTCTTCCGAAGCTTTTTCCATCTCTTGTTTTAATTTGCGGACAGTATCCTGAGTACCAAGCTTTAAAAATTCAATAGCTTCTGTTACTCTCTCATCATATTCGCTTTCTGTAATTTTACCAGCACACACAGCACAACATAAATCAAGGTGTGAATTAAGGCAAGGGCGTTCTTTTTTTATATCTCGAGGAAACACCTTGTTACAGGTAGGTAATTTATAAATTTTCTTTGCTTCATCAACTGCATTTTTTACAGAATACCCCGCTGTATATGGACCTAAATACTCAGCACCATCATCAGCCTTCTGAAACACAGCTTTGATATTTCGCCACGGTCTTTTGGTAATTTTAATATAGCTATAACCTTTATCATCCTTTAAAAGAATGTTGTATTTGGGCATATTCTGCTTTATTAAGCTACACTCTAAAACAAGTGCTTCAAACTCACTATCTGTAAGAATGTAATCAAAATCCTGCACGTTCTCGACCATTTTACGAACTTTTGGCAGATGCTTTTCCTGTGAGCCAAAATACTGTGTAACTCTATTTTTCAAAGCCTTAGCTTTACCAATATAAATAATCTCTTTGTGAGAATCGCGCATAATATAAACACCAGGACTTAACGGCAATTTATTAGCCTTGTCCTTTAGCCTTTTTAATCGTTGGTCCTGCATGATTCTCACCTGCCATTATACATATTTGATTTTATTATACACTAAACTGATAACTAATTTCAATATCATCTTTTTCATTAGTTCAATATAAAATTCACACTTGTGTAATTTATAATCGAATTTTCTTACTATATTTTTCTTACTACAAATATTGACAAACATGTTTTTTTGTGGTATTGTATATATAGTAAGATTTGAGGTGATTCACAAAATGAAATCATATACAGTTAAAGAAATTGCTGAAACTTTGAAAACCAATCCAGAAACAGTTAGACGTTGGATTCGTTCTGGTAAATTAGATTCAACAATGAAATCTACTAAATCTGGAAACATTGTTACAGAAGATGCTTTAAACAAATTTATTAAAGAAACACCTAAATATGCATCTATGGTGGCTGGTTCCATTGTAACTTCCCCTGTTGCATTATCTTTAGTTGTCGGTGGATTGATTGGCGGTTTAGTTGGTACTGTAATGTCTAATGATAAAAAAAAGTTAAGCAAGGAAGATGTGCGAAAGTCTATTGAACGTCAAATTTCTGACTGTGAAAAGCGAATTTCTAATAACAAAAAAACATTAAATGAAATAAAATCTAAAATAGATGATGATGAAAAAACTTTACAACAATTCAAATATGCATTAGAACATTTAGATTTAGAATTAATCGCAAATGAAATTAACAAAGAAAAATAAACGGAGGTTTTATTATGGTTGTTGTTCCAGTTAATGTTTGTGTTCCTGACGATATATACGAAGAGGTTTTAAATGGAACATTAGAGATTTTTGGGTTAGTAAAAGACAATGAACATAAGATAAGAAAACATTTACCAACTGTTCAAAATGCAGTTGAAAATGGTGCAAAAAAAGCAGTTGAAGTAATTAAAGAACACAAGGGTATCTCTATCATAGCGGGCACAGTTATTGCTATTGGCGTTGGCACAGGGGTAACTATTACTTGTATTTCAAACAACAAAAAGAAAAAGGATATAAAATTCTTCAATGATTGTCTTGAATCCTATTATACTTCAATAAAAGATGGTTCATTAAATAATGAGATAATAGAAAACTTAATATTTAGTCTCGATGTTTTGGAAGAAAAGAAAATATCTATAAAAATTGCTCCGACCAAACTTAGTGCTATTGTTTTTAGTATTTTTGATTATACCAATAAACTTGCTGAAGCTAACAACAAAAAAATCAAGGTATCTAAACCGAACAAAAAGGACAACATCATAGATATAAAGGAATATTTAAATATACAAAAAGACATTATATCCAGTGCATCATAATAATACAACGAAAGGATTATACAAATTATGAATACAAATGATAAATTGTCATATTTTTATATCAAAAATATAAAACGATGGATGTTTTGTCCTGTATGTAACCAAAAACTATATTTTTCAAAAATCTCAAAAAATTGGGATTGTGAGAATTGTAATTACTCGCTTGCAGAATCTGAATTTTTAGATGACTTTGTTTTTTGGTTCTGTGATGGTTGTAATGCATATTTAAATATCCAAGATAATTTCAACAAAAAAGAAACTCATCACGTTTGTGATCTCTGTGGTTTCGACAACGACGCAACTACTTCCAATATTGTAGGAATATGTAGAGATTGTGGAAATCATATCAACAATCCCAATTCCACAATTTGTGAAGATTGTAAAATCATTCGTTTAGAAAAAGCTCAGAACAAACTAAACGAATTATCTGAGATGTGTAATCAGGTAAAAGAACTTTTAGATCATGACGAAGATGATTTCGACGACTTAGATTATGAAATTGTAGAAGTAGATGACTAACAAAATCTATAAAAACACCCAAAACAAAACCCCTGAAGTTCACAACTTCAAGGGTTTGTTCTATGTCAAAGTAAGCAAACTATTATTCTAAAAAATATTATCCACCTAATACAACAAGTGTTGTCAGTCATATTTTACTCACTCCATACTCATTAAATCAATAATTATATATAGTTTTTGTACTCTTATATTCCAAAGCTGTTTCTAAATCTGTTGGTTTACACTCTATTTCAAACCCATCATTATCTTGAACTATCAATGTTTCAGGATGATTTTTATATTTAAAATGCATACCATATGACCATTCACTTGAACCTTCATGGTATGTTATTATTAAAACAGAATTCAAATCACCGGATTCCATTTTTATTCTATCACAAAATTCATTTCCATCTCCTTCTAAAAAATAATATACATAGCCTTCATCAAAATCTATAATGTAATAAACATCATAAAACTTTCCGTCATCCTTATATGCATAGACACCCGTATTCCCATTACCAACATTTTTTCTCGTATTTGTCGAATAATAAACCGGTGTTTCAATAGTAGTGATTGGTTTTGTCGTTGTTGTTTTTGTCGTTATTGGTTTTGTCGTGGTAGATTCTATTGTAGAGATTTCAATTATACTTGTCTCTGTAGTTGTAGAAATAGGTGTAATTTCTGTTGTTGAATCATTTTCTGTTTCAGCAATTGATCTAACAACTCTTATAGAAATAACACCTCCCCCTTCATAATACACCCCTATAAAATCCCCTGAATCATTACTTGCTTCAAACATAATATCAGTTTCGTGTACGTTGTTATCAAAATTTGCTGGTATACATGTATCTATGTATTTTTTAAAATATTCAAACGAATCTAATTTTGTATAAAATAAAAACTCCTGTTCATTTTCATATTGAAAACAGCCATTTTCAGTTTCAGGTTTCTTTATATTTAAACTTACAGCTAACTCTGGCCAAATGTATTCAGTCATTTTAAGCGGAGCATTTAGTTTTATCTCTAACTCTTCATCATAGTCGATATAATTAAGTTTCAAATTGTATCCTTTAGAATTAAAACCCTCGAAACTTTTAGGAACTTCTGTTTTTATTTCAAATGAGTACCCAAAATTCTTGCATTCGTCTAAATAATCAAGATATTGTTCATATTGAACATCACACACCTTTATCCAAAGCCGCTCTGAATCATTGGTTTGTACTTCAATAAGATTATTCGGTGCTTCGGGTATTTGATTACATAAAACAAAAGTATCCCAATCTAACTTTTCTGCATCTGGATTAACAGTAATTAAAACAATAAACACTCCTAAAATCAACAAAAAAATTAATGCTATTCCTATTTTCTTTTTCATTAACGTTCCCCCATTCCTGTTTTTTTAATTATACACCAATCAAAAACTATTTTCAATAACTTGAAAACAAGAATCAGTTCGCCAAGTTTGGATGCAGAAGTTAATTTCTTTACCCCGCAGGCGTACAAAGGTACATCAAGTGGGTAAAAAACAATACACAACGAGTTTAAGAATTCGTTCAATTTGGATGCAGAAACTGTTTTCTTCACCCCGACCGCGTACAAAGGTACGCCGAGTGGCTAAAAAAATGACTAAAAGCCTCGAAGTCATAAAACTTCGAGGCTTTGTTCAACGCCAAATTCAACAAATTATAATTATTCTTGGAAACCGCTGTCAACTAAAGCAGCAAGTGCAGTAACAGCTTGTTCTTCATCTACACCACCAGCGATGATGCGGATATCTGTACCACCCATAATGCCGAGAGAGAGAACACCAAGAAGACTTTTTGCATTTACTCTTCTTTCTTCTTTCTCAAGCCAGATTGATGATTTGAATTCATTAGCTTTCTGAATGAAAAATGTAGCTGGACGAGCGTGAAGACCTACTTGATTTTGAACTGTAACATCTTTTACGAACATATCAATTTACTCCTAAATTCTAATATTTTGTCAAAATTACTATTCGAATATTTGGTTGTACGCTCGAACTCGTCACACAACATTTTGTGGAAAAATTCAGGTACAGGGAATTTTGTCAAGTTTCCTTAACTGTGATTATTATAACACTTAATCGCCTAAAGTCAACGAATTTTTGAAAGTTCATATGGAATGCTAAACTGTGCCATTTTTAAAGTTTTTGATTTGTGCAAGTTTACTACAATTTTCGAGTACTTCTATCAAACTTCAACAAGTTATTGAACGAGCATTCACCTTGTTGTTGCTTGTTTTTACACTATATATTATGCAACGAAATGCCTACTTCATACTATGGTTTTCACGAATTTTTGCTAAAACTTTTTTGTCATTTTCACTAAGTTCTGCTTTTTCTAAAAGCTCAGGTCTTCTTAAAAAGGTTCTTTCGAGTGATTGTTCACGCTTCCACTCTTCAATTTTAGCGTGGTGACCAGAGCTCAATACTTCTGGTACTTCTTTGTCGTGCCACACAGCTGGCTTTGTGTATTGTGGATGCTCTAAGAGTGAAGAATAGTGACTTTCACCAATAAAGCCCTGTTCATCAGCAAGTACACCAGGTAACATACGTGAAACGGCATCTGCTAAAATCATAGCAGGTAACTCTCCACCTGTTACAACGTAATCGCCAATAGAAATTTCTTCATCAACAATTTCATCAATAACTCTCTGGTCAACGCCTTCATATCTGCCACAAAGAATTGCAATATTCGTCATTTGTGACAATTCTTTGACTCTTTCTTGAGTAAGTGTTTTGCCAACTGGTGACATATAAATAAAGTGTGGTCTTTCTTCCGTTTCGTTACACACTTTCTGAAAGCAATCATAAATAGGCTGTGCCATCATAAGCATACCCTCACCGCCACCATAAGGGGTGTCATCAACCTGATTATGTTTATTTACTGCAAATTCACGAATCTGGTGAAAGTTCATTTCTACTGCACCTTTTTTTCGTGCTCTGCCTATAATGCTTTCACTCATAACCGCTTCACACATTTCGGGGAAAAGAGTCAAAATATCAATCCTCACTGAAAAGCCCCCTTAAAGCATTAATATATATTTTCTCATTTGCTACGTCACATTTCACAATAACGTCTGGTATAGCAGGTATTAGCACCTCTTCACCTGATGATGTTTTAACATACCACACGTCATTTGCACCAGTTTCTGCAACGTCTGTGATTTCACCATAGCAAATTTCATTATTTTCGTTATCAATTACCTTACAGCCTAAAAGCTCACTTATGAACCACTCGCCTTCTGGCAAATGAGCATCTTCTCTTTTTATATAGAGAACGGTATTTTTTAGTTTTTCAGCCATTTCGATAGTATCAATACCATCTAATTTAGCAATAGCAACATTTTTATGCGGACGGCAAGAAATAACCTTAAAAAAATCTTTTCCGTTCGCATCTTTATATAAAGTCTTAAATTTTTTCACAAATTCAGGTCCGTTACACCACGGGTTAATTCTTACTTCACCACGAATTCCGTGAGTAGAAACAATCTGACCTATTTCCAAGTAATTTTTAATCATACTTTACACCTATAAATTTGAACTTGAATTCTGTTTTGGGTGCAGAAGTCATTTTCCACAGGGTGAAAAAATGATTAAAAAAGCCCAGAATCTCATAAGTTCTGGGCTTTTTGTTCTGCGCTAAAACAGAGTTCAAGTTTAGTCGATGTCAACTTGTATTTTTTCATCCTTGCGAACAGCAGCAGCGCGCATAACTGTACGAATAGCTTTTGCAATTCTGCCCTGTTTGCCTATAACACGGCCCATATCTTCAGCCGCTACGTGAAGATGATAAACAACGATGCCCTCTTCGTTGGGTTCGTCAACTGTGACCTCGACTGCGTCGGGAGTCTCTACAAGACCCTGTACGACTGTTACGAGCAAGTCTTTCATTGATATCACCTTTTAATTATTTAATGATGTCTTGTTTTTTGAGAAGTGCACGAACTGTATCAGTTGGCTGAGCACCGTTAGCAATCCATTTTTCAATTTTTTCAGCATCAAGTTTGATTTCTGCTGGCTCTGTAAGTGGGTTATAGTAACCAACTTCTTCAATGAATCTACCGTCACGTGGGTAACGTGAATCTGCAACAACTACACGATAGAAAGGTGCTTTTTTTGCGCCCATACGGCGAAGACGAATTTTTACTGACATTTTAATTACCTCCGAATTAAAAATTATTAATTAATTATTATAAAATAGCTTTCGCTCATTATAAACTATTACATTGGGAAATTAGGCATTCCCGGCATACCGCCCATTCTTTGCATACGCTTCATCATTTTTTTAGACCCAGCGCCATTGAGTTGTTTGTAAACCTTCTGAATCTGACGATATTGATTAAGAAGACGGTTGACATCTTCAACCTTTAAGCCACAACCAGCGGCAATTCTTCTTTTTCTTGATGGATTGATTATATCTGGATTTTCACGTTCTTTCATTGTCATTGAACGTATAATTGCCATTGTGTAATCAACCTGTTTATCATCAACGTCTGTATCCTTAAGTTTTTTACCAACACCTGGAATCATTGAAAGAATTTCTTTCATTGGCCCCATTTTTTTCATTTCTTCAAATTGCATAAGCATATCGTTTAAATCAAGCTTATTCTCACGCAATTTCTTTTCTAACTGTTCTGCTTTTTTATCATTTAAAGTCTGTTCAGCCTTTTCAATGAGTGAAAGCATATCACCCATACCTAAAATACGGCTTGCCATTCTTTCAGGGTGGAAAACGTCAAGGTCCTGAAGCTTTTCACCAACACCGACAAATTTAATTGGTTTACCAGTAACGGCTCTTGCTGAAAGAGCAGCACCACCTCTTGTATCGCCATCAAGCTTTGTTAAAACAAGTCCGTCAATACCGAGTGCTTCATTAAATGAAGAAGCAACTGTAACAGCATCCTGACCAAGCATTGAGTCGATAACAAGTAATATTTCGTGTGGCTTAACCGCCGATTTAACGTTTTTAAGCTCTTGCATAAGTTCTTCATCAATATGAAGACGACCAGCTGTATCAAGAAATACATAGTCATAACCCTGGTCTTTTGCAAGTTTAATTGCTTCGGTTGCAATAGTAACAGGATTTTCTGTGCCCATTTCGAAAACAGGAACACCAATCTGCTCACCAACAACCTGTAACTGTTTAATAGCCGCAGGACGATAAATATCGCAAGCAACAAGTAATGGTCTGTGACCCTGTTCTTTAAGCTTTAAAGCGATTTTTGCACTGTGAGTTGTTTTACCAGAACCCTGTAAACCACACATCATAACAACTGTTGGTGGGTGTGGTGCAGAAGCAATTCTTGACTGAGTACCACCCATAAGAGCGGTTAACTCTTCATTTACTATTTTAATAACCATCTGTGCTGGAGTAAGGCTTTCCATAACCTTTGCACCAATTGCACGTTCGGTAACGGTATTTGTAAAATCTTTTGCAACCTTGTAGTTTACGTCTGCTTCTAAAAGAGCAAGTCGAACTTCTCGCATCGCTTCACGAACGTCGCTTTCGGTAAGGCTACCCTTACTTTTCAACTTTTTAAACGCAGATTCTAATTTATCTGAAAGACCTTCAAAAGCCATCGAGTGTTCACTCCCTTTACGTAATATTTAAGTGTATTTTATTCAAAAGAAGATATAACAGATTTAATTCTTATAATCGCATCGTTAATTTCTTTTGATAAAGAAGAATTCATATTGTATTCATTAATAAGGTCTGCACATTGTTCAATAGCAAGTAAACTATCTTTCGTGCGACGAGCACGTTCTGCTATACCTAACTTCTTTTCCATATCGAAAAGTTGAGTTTCGGCTCTTTTTATAGCATCACGAACACCTTGACGGGTAATGCCTTCATTTTCAGCAATTTCTGAAAGTGAAAGGTCATCGTTATAGTAATAATCGATGAATTTTCTTTGATTTTCAGTTAACATTTCACCGTAGTAGTCGGTAAGTAAAACTACATCAAGATTCTTAGCCATCAATTATCACACCCTTCAAGTAAAATGCATTGTAAAGCATTCTCGCTTTACAGACACGCATTATAACAGAGACACGCCCTGTTGTCAATAGTTTTTTATGAAAATGTAAAAGTTTTTTACTTTACACCTATTTTCAGATTACTTAAGTTCTTTAAAAGCATTAACTATTGTTGATGCCGTTTCTTTACCGAAAGAGAAAATCTCAAGGTAATGGTCGCCAAAGATTTTTCTCATAAACTTGTTTGAACCCAAGAACATCATTGAGAAATCATTATCTGGAATTATGTAGCCACAAGCATCGTTAGTAAGACCGAAAACAGTTAAATCTTCGTATTCCAAAGCATCTTTTAATGTACCTTCACTGAAATCCTCATTAGCGAATGCAAATTCTTTTTTAAGAGTATCGCCACCGCCGACAATAGTTGGTTCAATTTCACCAGGAATAAATGCAATTTTAAGATTGTTGCCTAATTCTAATACACCAATTTCTGTAACAGATTCATATTGCTTGTTATCACTCTTAGCAACTGTATAATTACCAACTCGTGTCTTTGAAATAAGTTCAAATATAGGGTTACCAACTTTTAAAGCAACCTCTTTTGTTTTAAGGCTTATAGCAGGTGTTAACTCAACCTCTTCAATTATTTCGTCACCCTTTGCTTCAACCCACTTTTTGTAGTTACTTTCTCTGTCTTTAAATATTATAGATTTTGCTTCATAGCTTTCCGGACTTAAAAGCTCATCATTATAAATTTCTTCGATAGACTTTGTCATAGCAAGAGTAATTCTGCCTAATTCATTACCAACTGCTTTTGCCTGATTCTCGAATGTATAAACATCTGCATAAAGTCTTGTTGGGTAAACTGCGGCAATAGCACCATTAAAGAAAATAGCGTTCTTACCTGCACTTTCTAAATATTCACAAAGTGAATAAACAAAGTCACCCGAGATATTTTCACCAGTACCCTTTCCCTTTTCGCTCATTGAGTTAATATATGGATGAGCACCGAAGTTAACAAGTACAGTTTCTTTTTCGTTTTTATCATCTGGCACAAAGCGTAATCTTAAAAGCTGACAAGAACAGTCATCTGGCTCACGTCTATCCCATACGTAGCCTTTGATTCCACGCTCTTTTAAAGGTGCTGTATCACTTACTGATTTTTCTGAAGCTTTACCCATATAAGCTTTATAAAGCTTACCAGTAGTTTTATTCTGAACTGCTTCTTTTATTGCCTCAATAACCTTACCATAAAGGAACTCAAGGTATTCTTCATCGCAAGAATTCATAATATCGCCTTCGCCTTTTATAAGCGCTTTACGGTTGTTTATGAAAACCTCTATTATTCTTCCCCAGATGCCCATTGTATCTATTGAACTATGTGTATGAGTAGAAGAAATATTAATTGAAGCAATATTGTTTTCAGCACAGAAGCTACTAAGTCTCTGGCGGATTGTTCTTATACATCTATTAGAAAGACCAATACAATCAACTGCAGCAAAAACAGAAAGCTCGCCTTCTGTTGTGCCAAGGCATATTACACGAACTCTTATATCGTCAAGAACACCACTTGGAAATCTTGCAGGAAGACGTGTAACACCGCCGATGCAATATTCTCTTGTTAAAATATCATCTGGGAGAATACTTTTCTGAGCGTAGCCTAAAACCCATTTTGAATTTTCAGTTGCTTCAGTCACTAAATCTTTCTGAGCGCCCGAAGAAATGTCATCACAAGAACTGTTTACTTCAGGCTCAGGAAGTCCGTTTGAAAATTTACCAATAGCCTTAACAAAGTTTCTTGAGAACATATCTGCACGTTCTTTGTTAGGCATTTTATAAATTTTAACACCTGCACCAACTGCCGCAGCACCTAATGCCAATTTTAAAAACTTACCCATAAATTAAAACTCATCAGCTTTCTTTACAATTTCATCAAATCTCTTTGTTATTTCATCCGCTTCGGTGCGGTCTTTTATAATAGTATTTTTAAATAAATTTTCTGCTTCTTCTTTAGATTTCAATATACCATCTTTTATATCCTGTGGTAAAGCTTTTGCTAAGAGTTCGTCCACTCTCGGAAGAAGCCTGTATTTTATTCTGAAAATATCTCTTGACCCGTTGAACTGTGGGAAGCGTGGGTCCGAATAAACATCTTTAAAATCTTTGTTTGTAATAATCTCTTTACAAAGGCTTAAAGCGACATCATTATAAGCAGTATCATCATGCACCTGATATTTAAAACAGAACGTTGAATCAGGGAAAATTGCAGTGCCTAAATCAACTGTTTTGTCAGGTGAAATGTGGTTATGCTCTTTATTTTGGCATCTGTCAAAAACAGGCTCGTAATCGTCTGGTAATTTCTTATCAGGTCCCGCTGAATAACCACCTAAGGATGCAGATTTAAAATCTACAATTGTATCCGAATTAAGATTTTTAGTACCAGCAAATGGTAAAAGTGGCAAACCGTAACCACAGATTGAGAAAAACTCTGTTCCTTGTTTTTCAATCTTAGTTAGTAACTCTCTCAAATTGTTCTGCGCTTTAAAAAATCTGTCGGTCTTTTCTCTTAACACGTTATATTCTTCTCCGACAAGATATTTATCACGATAATCCTGATATTTTTCTCTTGGTATTACCGCCCACATACCAGGGCAGTTAAGTAAAAAAGTTTCTAAAAGTGCATCTACTAATGCACAAACTATGTTTTCTGCAGTATCTTTATGAAATCTTTTTAAAAGTTTTTCTAAACTCGCAATAGTTTTTGAATCTAAAAACATGTTGAGTAAAGAAGTTGGGTTAGATAAATCAAGATTTTTTGAAAAAATGTCTGCAATCAAAGTTGAGCCATTTGTTGCAGGAACAAAGTAGCAAACACGGTTAACGTCGCCCTGCTCGCCGTAAGCATCAAAATATGCAGTAGCAATTGAACCACCTAATGAAACTGGAATAAGATTCACTTTATCGTGACCAGTTTCTTTCTTTACGTTTTGAATATAATCGTTGAGTCGTCTTGCTGTTTCATAAGGTTGTCCAAATGAATTGTATGCGAAAAAGTAAAGATGGTCTTCACCTATAACTTCTGCAAGTTCTTCCATAGGAACCATTTTATATATGTACCGTTTATCATCCGCTGAGCAGTTTTTTAAGGATTTACCTTCATAATCTACAATATGAAGATTTTCAGTAGAAACGCCTTCTTTATTTACTCTTAAAGGTATAACCGCTTCCCCAATCGCATTTTTTAAAGCTTTACAAAAAGCCTTATCGCTCTTTGTCAATAAAAGCAAAATTGCAGATGGTATTATTTTCTTTACCAATGATTTGGTGTCAATATCCATAGGCCATGCAGATTTAATTCGCTTATTATCATTAGAATATAAATCAACCTTTGACTGACCAATACCAGGAACAATTATAGTAGGACAGTATTCACAAGTACATTTACTCATAAAAAATAAAACCTTTCAAATTTTTTCGTACCTTTTATTTTATCACATTATTTCTTTTCAAGCAATAACAATCAATTAGTTATAATTACCAAAATACAACCAATAAGTTTGTAAAGTTTAAAATCACAATTTGATTGAAATAGCTATTTAGTTAGTGTAAAATTATTTTAATTATATTACTATTACATTATATATCAGGATTTTATATGAGCGATTTTATTTATACATTCCAAAAAGGTTTTAACTACTCTCAGGATGGTCCAGGCAACAGACTTGTTTATCATTTATCTGGTTGCAATATGTTCTGCCCGTGGTGTTCAAACCCCGAAGGATTTAAAAAAACAGACAACTCACAAAAACATACCACAAATGAAATTTTCAACGAAATTCTGTCTTGCAGAACAATGTTTTTTGATGGTGGTGGCGTAACCTTTACTGGTGGCGAGGTTTCATTACAAGCAGAGGCAGTTTTAACACTTTTTAAGATGTTAAAGAAAGAGAATATTTCGACTTGCATTGAAACAAATGCCTCTTTAAAAGATGCTGAAAAACTTATTGATGTTGTAGATTATATGATTGCAGATTTTAAGTCTCCCAACAAAGAAATTTTAAAATCGGTTACCGGGGCAGACATTGAAATTATTAAAGAAAATCTTTTAAAAAGAGCTATTACTAAAAAATATTTACTTATAAGAATCCCACTCATTAACAACTTCAATACAGGCGAAGAAAATGCCCGTAGATTTGCTTTATTTTTCAAAGGACTGCACGATAAAAGTGGCAGTAACAATATATATATAGAAATTCTTACCTATCACGAATATGGTAAAGACAAATATAAAAAAGAGAATTTAGAATACAACTTTTCTGATGGTTTTGTTACACAAAATCAGGTTGATATTTTAAAAAACGAATTAGAGAAAAACAATCTTAAAATTATTAAAACATAAGGTGATACTATGTACGAATTCAACGCAACAAAATTAACACAGATGGCAAATGATTTATTTAAAGAAGAACGAGAAATAAATAGCCTAACTGGTTGGTTTATTATAAAAGAAACTGAAAGTAAATTTGAAGAAGAGTATAAAATCTATTCTCCTATGAAAAAAGCTGCTTTAAAATTCAAGGAAGCTGTTAAAGTATTACCACTCACAATAAGTGATAATGCAATTTTTGCAGGTAGTCAGCGTGATGCCTTTGCAAGAAGCTATGCACTCATTAACCCTACTTTCAAAGTTGAAACTTTTGCTGGTTACTGTGACCCTACTGCCGTTTATGACGATATTACACCTACCGAAGAATTCACAAAAGAGAGAATTGAGGCTTTAAGGGAAATCGACAAAAATACACCTTACGTTAAAGAACTCACAAAAGTTTATGCTTCTTGCGAAAACTTAACGGGTGAAGTTGCATTTTTCATTGAGCAGGTTACAGGTCACTTGATTCCGGATATGAGAGTTGCTCTTAAATATGGTGTAAAAAAACTCATAGCAGATATTGATGAGAAGTTGACATCTTGTGACGACTGTAAAAAAGAAAACTATGAAGCAATGAAAATCTCTTTAGAAGCATTACTTTTACTCACTGAGAGATACAAAGAATTAGCAGAAGAAAAGTTAAACTATGCTTCTGGCGAAAGAAAAGAACAGTTACAATTAATGGTTAACACATTAAGCAAGGTACCTTTTGAGCCAGCAACTTCGCTTTACGAAGCAATTCAGAGTTACATATTATTATGGGAAACAATGTGCTTAGAGCAAGCACCAAATCCATTCGCTTTCTCAGTAGGTAATGCTGACAGAATTTTTGAACCGTACAGAAAGATGAGTAACCTTGACAGAGAAACAACTGCTGCCCTTTTGAAACATTTCCTCGTATTTTTCAATGTTGGTGACAGAAGCTGGGCAATTTCTCAGAACTTAATTGTTAGTGGTCGTGACAAAGATGGTAAAGATTTAACAAACGACACTACTTATGCACTTTTAGATGCTTACTATGATATGAATTTACCACAACCGATTCTTTCTGTTAAATTACATAAAAATACTCCAGACAAGTTATACGAAGAATTGGGCAGATTTTTATTTACCCCAGGTTGCCTTACCCCATCACTCTTTAATGATGACTCTCTTTATGAAGTTTTGGGTAAATCAGGTGTTGATATTGATGATATTGAAGATGCATCTATAGCTGGTTGTCAGGAGCCACTTATTATGGGCAAGGACAACGCCAACACAACAAATAGTTGGTTTAATTTAGGCAAGATTTTAGAACTCACATTAAATGATGGTTACTCTACCATAACGAACAAAAAAATCTGTGATTTACCCGCTGGTAACGCTGATGCGTTAACACTTCTTAAAACTATCCGCGAAAGATTTTATAAAAATGCAGAATATTTCTGTGACGAAATGGTTAAAGCTGCAAATGGTGCTTCTTGTGCTATTTCACATTTACCAGTACCATTTTTGAGCACAGTTATGGGCGGAATTGAATCTGGCTACGATGTAAGAGATATTAAAAATCAAGGTACAAAATATAATGGCAGCGGTTGTCTTATTCACGGCACAAGCGTTGTTGCAGATTCTTTCACTGCAATTGACAAATTATTGGCAGAGCGCCCACAGGATTCAGAAAGACTTTTAAATGCTCTAAAAAATAATTTTGAAGGAGACGAGGAGTTAAGAGCATTTTTACTTTCTGCTCCAAAATTCGGCAATAATAATGATGTTGCAGACAATGAAGCGGTTGAAATCACCAACAAAATTGCAGATATGGTTAAAGCCAAAAAGAATTATCTTGGCAACAACTTCAGACCAGACTTCTCTACCCCATCAACACATTTACTTTACGGCTACTGGGTTGGTGCATTACCTTGTGGCAGAAAATCAAGAGATATGTTAAACTACGGCGTTGATCCTCTTTACGGAGAAGCACAAAACGGCTTAGGTTTCAGAACACTCTCTTTAATGAAATTACCTTTCCAAAAAATGTGTGGTGGTTACGCTTCGCACTTTGGTATTGACCCAAAATATTTCACGACTCCTTCTTATAAAGAAAAGGGACTAGAATTCAAAAATAAGGTAATGAAGCCACTTTTCTTTAATGAATTAAACAAAGCTGTGGCACCATTTTATTTATATGTTAATGTTACAACTGCAGAAATTTTAAGAAAAGTGTTGGCAGAGCCGAAAAAATATGCACCAAGCGGTGTTTATATTATGAGAATCCACGGAACCTTTGTTAATTTCCTTGATTTATCCCCTGCTATTCAACAAGACATTATAACAAGACTTGACCCACAATCAACTACTATTTGCTAATGGAGTAAACTATGAACATATTAGGTATTGATATAGGAACAACAACTATAACCGCTCTTCTTTTAGATGAAAAAAGTGGTGAGGTTGTTGACAAAGCAACTTTAAAAAATGATTCATTTATTGAAGCTAACTTTGATTACGAAAAAATACAGGACCCAGAAGTAATTATTGATATTGTAAAAGAAGCTATTACCCAGATAACTGATGGCAGTAACATTTCCTCTATTGGTGTAACAGGGCAAATGCACGGAATTGTTTACCTCGATGGTGACAATTACCCAGTATCGCCCCTGTATATATGGCAAGATTTAAGAGGTAACCAAATTTACAAAGGCACATACTCTTATGCCGAGTTTTTGACAGAAACAACGGATTATAAAGCTGCTACAGGTTTTGGCCTTACAACCCATTTCTATAATTTAAAAAATAACTTAGTACCCAAAAAAGCCAAAACTATTTCTACAATACATGACTATCTTGTAAGTGTTCTGACAAATGAAAAACCCATTACTCATTCTAGTGATGCTGCAAGCTTGGGCTTCTTTGATTTAAGACACCATCATTTTGATAATGTAGTACTTTTAGAGACCGGCATTGATCCTGATATTTTGCCTAAGGTTATAAAAAGCACTTCAATCGCTGGAGTTACAAATTGTGACTTTTTACCTGACGGAATTCCTGTAGCAGTTGCTATTGGTGACAATCAGGCAAGTTTTTTAGGTTCTATGACTAACCCTGATAACTCAATCTTAGTTAATGTTGGTACCGGCAGTCAGGTATCATTTATCACATCTCACCAAAAGTCTATTGGCTCAGGTGAAATTAGACCTCTTACTGACGATGACTATATTTATGTCGGTTCATCACTTTGCGGTGGTAGAGCTTACCAGATATTAAAGAATTTCTTTAGTAGTTGCCAAGAAACTTTTGGTGGCAATACCGAAAATCTTTATGAAAAAATGGATTTGCTTTCAGAAAAAATTGAAAGCATAAAAGATCCTTTAAAAGTTAACTGTGAATTTTCAGGAACAAGAACTAACCCTGAAAAAAGAGGCTTTATTGAAAATATCTCTACTGAAAATTTCACACCAACTAATTTAATATGTGGTGTTCTTGTCGGGGTTGCAGATGAACTAAAAGAAATGTATGATGAGGCAAAGGATTTATTAGAATTCAGACCTCGCACACTTGTTGGTTCAGGTAATGGTATAAGAAAAAGCAAAGTATGGCGTTATATATTTACAAAAGAATTCCAACTTGAATTAAAACTACCTAAACATTCAGAAGAAGCTGCTGTTGGTGCTTGCGTATTCTCTGCAACCGCTAACGGAAAATTCAGAACAATAAGAGAAGCCCAAAAATACCTTTTAGGAGACAAAAAATGAATTACAAAGACTATGCTAAAAAACCGATATTTTTCGAAAAAAACCGAGTTTTCAGAGTTTATTTAGGAGGAAAACTCTTTTCTGATTTTTTCCAGGATAACAGTGAAGACTGCTTTTATCCGGAAGAATGGATTTGTTCCTCTACAAAAGCTCTGAATGATGGTAGCACAGATGAATTTGAAGGTGTTTCAAAGATTAAAGGTACTGATGTTTACTTTAATCAATTAATTGATGCTGAAAAAGAATTGATGCTCGGTAACAGAATTGGTCTTGATGTTCTTGTAAAAGCACTTGACTCTGCTATTCGCTTACCTGTTCAGGCACACCCAGATAAAGAATTCTCAAGAAAACACTTTAATTCTGAGTTTGGCAAAGCAGAAGCTTGGCTTATACTCGCAACAAGACCTGATGCACATATCTTCTTTGGATTTAAAGAAGGTGTTACTGAGGATGATTTAAAAGCTGCTGTGGAAGCAAGCGAAACTGATAAAGATGCAATGGAGAAATTACTTAATAAATTCACTGTTAAGCCTGGTGATGTTTACTTCATTCCTGCAAAGGCTGTTCACGCAATTGGTGCTGGTTGTCTTATACTAGAAATTCAGGAACCAACTGATTTTACAATTCAACCTGAAAGATTATGTGGCGACTACAAACTTTCTGACCACCAGATGTATCTTGATTTAGATAAAGAAACTGCCCTTACTGTTTTTGACTACACATATAACAAAGAAAGAGTTATAAAAGAATGTCGAAAAACTCCGACTATAATATCAAATGAAAACAATTGTATTAAATACTCTGTTATAAGTAAGAACGACACACCTTGTTTTTCTCTTGAGAGTTACAAAATATACCATGGTAAAACAGAATTGCTTTCAGCACCCGTTATTTATGTTGTAACTGATGGTGAAGGGATATTAACTGATGATAGTAATGAATACCAACTTAAAAAAGGTGATTATTTCTTTATGCCTTATTCATGCAATAAAAAATATTATGCGAAAGCAAGCGAAAGTTTAACTATTGCTGCTTGTATTCCACCAGAAAAGGATTAAGACTATGTTCAATGACCTTTTAACTTTAAAAGAATGGAAAACTAACAATATTGCTGATTTCTACAAAAGACTTTCTGAATTTTCAAATGAAGATAAATGTGACTACACAGTTTCAGTTGCTAACGAGCTTATAAAAAAATCTGATACTCATTTATATAAAGTTGCAGAAGAAATTTTAATAAATGCAATAAGAAATTATTTTAATTTAGAAGATTCTAATTATAAAGCTAAAATATATTTTACTTTAGGTTATCTTTACGAAAAGCAGAAAAAATATATAAACAGTTTTACCTATTACGAAAAATACAAATTAAATAATAATATTTATGAAAATACAAATTCTATTCTTTTAAAAATAATTCTTTTGAGAGATAATTTTAAATATTCAGCAGAATTAGAAAAATTGTTTTTGAGAGCCTCAGGGGAATATAATTTAGGACTTCGCAACGACAGAATTTATGAAGATATTGCAGAATATTTAATTTTATTAAACAAAAATAAATTTGAAAAAGCGGAAGAAAAAAAGGAAAAATTAAAATCTTTATTAAAATACGGACAATTACCGCTACTTGATATAATCATCAGAAAAGACAGTGTTTTCAACGCTTTAAGCGTTCCTTATGAAGTAATTGAATTTATAGAAAAATTATAATTAAAAAATAAAATGAGCATTGCATTCAAATTTAATGCAATGCTCATTTTTACATTTTAATTCAGTTTATTTACATTTTGTTCTACTCGTTTTTCTATTTGATTTTTATGCTTTGTATTTCCATTTATTCTTTTAAATTTTAACCATCATTTAATTCTATTATTATCTTCTTTATTTCCTATTCAATTTCAAACTTTGTTTTATTGTTTATTTTTCTTCAACTCTAAAGCATAAATGAAAATTAATTTTAAACCACACAAAAATGTTTTTTGTTTTTGAATTAAAATATTTATTTAAAAGCATCCAAATTTTTATCAATCAAAAATAAATACTCGAACAAAATTAATTTTAAGTAAATTAAAATTAAAATTAAAACTAAAATTTAAACAAAATTTAAATAAGACCGAAATTCGAAGTTCAAATCTAAAATCCAAATTAAAAATTAAAAGCAGAAAATGAAATTTAAAAGAACACAAAATATTATAAAATACAAACATCAAAAAATAACACAAGATGTAAGTGTTATTTTTTGATGTTTTATTAGCAAATAAAATCAGTAATCTAATCATCTAATATTTAATCATTTGAATATAAATATAAATATAAATATAAATATAAATTTATATTTATATTTTATTGTTAATTTATTGCGCGTATTCTTTCATTCGCTTTAGCATAGCCCTGACGGGCTGATAAGCGGTAGTATTCCTTGGCTTTTAATGTGTTTCCAGTAACCTCATAAAACACTCCTAAATTATACGAAGCTTTAAATGAACCCGAACCAAGT
Organism: Acutalibacteraceae bacterium; assembly: GCA_045613085.1. Classification (GTDB taxonomy): domain Bacteria; phylum Bacillota; class Clostridia; order Oscillospirales; family Acutalibacteraceae; genus DTU089. The sequence continues at coordinate 176,352 of JAZLAG010000006.1, forward strand.
ACACCTTCCTGATTTTTATTTTCACCAATTTCTAAACATTTTAAATATGATTTTTCAATTTCTAAAAAATAATTAATATATTTTTCAGTATTTGCTCTTACCGCTTCCATATAAAATATTCCGCAAGCAAAATGAAAATCCGCTGAATTTTTTAAATTATCTTTTTCATTATTTATTAAATTAATTCCATCATCGTATTTTTTTAATTCTAATAAATTATATAAATAAGATGTAATTCCCACTGTACGATAATTAGCTTTTACATTTTTTGAATTTTCATAAAATTCTTTGAAATATTTTTCTGCTTCATTATATTTTTTTAATAACCAAAGTGTTTTTGAAATTTGATAAAGCGTATATGCATCATTTTTCTTTTCTTCTAGTTGTTTTAATAAAATCTCTAAATTTCTTTCACCTTTACCATTCTGCAAATAGCCATCATGGTCAAATACAAGTGGTAATATTACCCCCGCCAGTTCAGAATCGACCTGTTCGTGAATAGTCCCTTGATATTTTATACCTTTTGGAAGAATTCTTGGAATAAAAGTCTTGCTTTTACTTAATTCTCCATCGCTTTCTATATAACTATCTATACGACTAACAAAACCAAGAGCATCATTTCCATTTAAAAACTTGTCTATATCCTTCCTTTTACCATTAATCAAATATTCATCTGCATCAAGAACTAAATTCCAATCGCATTTTGATTGCTCTAATGAAAAATTACGCGCAGCAGAAAAATCGTTTATCCATTCAAAGTGTGAAATATGTGCATTAAACTTCTTTGCTATCTCTACAGTCTTGTCAGTAGATCCTGTATCTGTTATATATATTTCATCAACAAGGTTTCTCACAGCTTTAAGACACTTTTCTAAAGAACGTTCCTCATTCTTTACTATCATTACTAAACCCAGTGTTTTTTTATTTGACATATTAATTTTCTCCTTGTCGATTATTTTCGACTATTTAAATGCCTTGAAGCCTTTAAAATCAAGGTTTGTGTTTTTGAGTCTTTTATCAAACCTTTCATTACCATTTCTTCAGCTTCAGTGAGAGGCATTTCAATTACATTGATAAACTCATCTTCATCCAAGTCTTGTTCACCAGCTACTAAATCAGTAGCCAGATACAAATGTATAATTTCATCTATTAAAGCTGGTGTTGTATACATCTCACCCATATATACAATGTTTTTTGCACTAAGCCCTGTCTCTTCGCGAAGTTCTCGCTTTGCAGCATCCAAAGGTAATTCTCCCTCGTCTAATTTACCTGCAGGGGCTTCCAAAGTAACTTTGTTAAATGCATACCTGAACTGATTTACAAATATTACATTACCATTTTCTTTAATTGGCAGCACACAAACAGCACCAGGGTGTCTTATAACCTCTCTTACACCCTTTTTACCATTAGGCAATAATATTTCATCGCGATATAAGTGAATAGCAACACCATCAAATATCTCCTGCGATGAAAGTTTCTTCTCTGTTAATTCCATATTAACACAACCTTTTTATCATATAAGTTTATTTTACCATATAATAATTTTTCTTGCAACAATTATGAATACATTATATAATAGTTTATAAAAGAGGTGTTTTTAATGTATTTATATATAGTAAGACACGGTGAAACCTACGGCAATTTAAATGGCGATGGTTTTACTGAAACCGATTTGACCGATAACGGTCTAAGACAAGCGTTTCTTTTGGGTGAACGCTTTAAAGAGACAAAAATTGATGCCATTTATACAAGCACTTTAATTCGTGCTGTTAGAACAGGAAGCGAAATTTACAAATACCACAAAAACGCTAATTTTAACATTTTTACGACATTGATGGAAAAAGGCACTGACAAGGATTACACTGGATTACCTAATGATGTGCTACAAAACATTGTACCAGACGCCATTATAAGAGATAGAACTCCTCTAGGCGAAGAAACACAGGAAAAAGCTTTGGAGCGAGCTAAGCGAGTAATTAGTACAATACTTTCAGAAAATGATGATAACAGCAATATTGTCATTGTTGCCCATGGTATGTTTAACACATATTTAATTTTAGCCGCAACAGGATTAGGACTAATCCCCAATTTTAACTTTTCACAAAATAATACTGGTGTTACACTTATTCGGTATTTGTATGAAGATGGGGTTAAAAAGACTAAATTAACTTATGTAAATGATTGTAGTCATTTAAAATAGGAAATGCTTCGCATTATGCGAAGCATTTCCTATTTTAACGGTAAAACTGTAAGCCGGGTTTTGTCGTTTAAGGCAATCATCTATCTAGACCTTGCGTTGCCACAAGGTTCAAGCCACCCTTCGGGGTTGCGAATAAATCGCTGTCCGGCAAACCCCCCATTCGGTGTTGCATCAAGTAGGGTTTACATGGCAGTATTGTCTCCAATACCCCGGTGAGCTCTTACCTCGCCTTTCCACCCTTACCGAAAAATCGGCGGTATATCTCTGTTGCACTTTCCCTAAGGTTACCCTCGGCGGCCGTTAGCCGTTACTCTGCCGTGTGATGCCCGGACTTTCCTCGTCTATACTAATGTACATCCGCGACTGCCCATTTTACCGATAACTTATTTTATTATATTTCTTTTTATTAGTCAAGGTCGCTATTTATAGACCTTGCTATTTTAGAGATAACTAAAATCGTTGATTTTACGCCATTCTCATCGAAATATCAAACGCAGTGACAGAATGTGTCAATGCACCAATTGAAAGAATATCAACACCTAAAAGTGCTACTGAGCGAAGTCTTTCTGGGGTTAAGTTACCAGATGCTTCGAGTAGAGCTTTTTTATCAACAATTTTTACTGCCTCTGCCATAGTATCATTGTCCATATTATCAAGCATAATAATATCAGCACCAGCAGAGAGCGCTTCTTTAACTTCTTCTAAGGTTCTTGTTTCAACTTCTATTTTAACTGTATGACCTATTTTTTCTCTCAATGCCTTAACTGCAGGTGTAATTCCACCCTTAGCATCAATATGATTATCTTTAAGCATAGCACAATCAGATAAATTATAACGGTGATTTTTACCACCACCACAAGTAACAGCATATTTTTGAAGTGAACGAAGCCCTGGTAAAGTCTTTCTTGTATCTGCAATAGTAGCATCCGTACCCTCAATCTGTTTTACACACTCATTTGTAAGAGTCGCAATACCGCTCATATGCTGTAGAAGATTAAGTGCAGTTCTTTCGCCTTTTAAAAGATAAATTGTTCTGCCTTCTATCTCTGCAATTATGTCGCCTTTTTTGATATAATTACCGTCTTTTTGGTATAATGAATAAGTAAATTCTTTATCTAATAATTGAAATACACGCATAGTAACTTCTATACCACAAAGAACACCATCTGCTTTTGCGATAAATTTAGCTTTGCTTTTTTCGTTTTCATCGAGCAAATAATCAGTAGCAACATCAATATAGTTTATATCCTCACTTATTGCTCTTTTAATAACATCATCAATATAAAATTGTGGCAATATCATCTGTCTGCCTCCCTTAAAATTATATAAGCAACTGTCGCAAGAGAAAGTGCTTCGCAATAGTCTGCAGTTATGGCAAATTTGCCGTTCCTTAATCTATTTAAAATTGCTTCAATTCTTTTTTTACCCTGATGAATTGCACCCTCATCAGGAATAACAAAATAAGCCTTTTGCATTATCTCTCTAATTTCTGTTCTTGTTCCCTTTGGTAATGGAGCACCACTATAATCTGTAGCTTCTTCTGGTTGCTCTTTTACTGCATAGAAATTAGCATTTATACATCTCACAATATCTTCTGCAGCACGCCTACCAAATACCAGTGCTTCTAAAAGAGAATTACTTGCAAGTCTATTTTTACCGTGAACACCGGTGCAAGCACATTCTCCTGCAGCATAAAGTCTTGGCAAAGTTGTTTTTGCATTAAGGTCTGTTTCAATACCACCCATTAAATAATGCTGACAAGGGAAAATTGGTATTAAATCCTTACTGATATCAACCCCTTGAGCTAAACATCCGGCATAAATACCAGGAAAACGCTTTTTTAAGTACTCTTCACCTTTATAACGGATATCAAGATAGAAATTGTTACTGCCAAGTCGCCTTGATTCCATTATTATTGAGCGTGAAACAACATCTCGCGGTGCTAATTCCAAACGACTGTCATATCTGTCCATAAAGCGCTCTTTGTTACAATTCAGAAGATATGCACCCTCACCACGAACTGCTTCACTTATTAAAAACTGCTCACGATTTGCACCATTGAATGCAGTCGGATGAAATTGCACATAACTCAGATTTTTAATTGACGCACCCATTTCATAAGCTAATCTTATGCCGTCACCTGTCGCAACAGACGGGTTAGTTGTGTATTTGTAAACCCTGCCAATACCACCTGAAGCTAAAAGACAGAATGAAGCAAATACTGTCTTAAACTCACCATCGGACATAACAGTAGCTTTAAATCCATTTGTTATTCTTGACATTGTGGTTACCATTGTATTGTCACTGAGTGTTACATTCGGCAAATTCTGCACTGCTAAAACTAATTTATCAACCATCTCTTTACCAGAAGTGTCCTTGTGGTGAAGAATTCTTCGTTTTGAATGTCCACCCTCAAGAGTTTTTATAAGTTCACCATTTTCATTTCTATCATACTCAACACCATACTCAATTGTACGAAGTACATCCTGGGGACCCTCCTCAACAAGGGTTCTTACTGCATCGGGGTCATTTTTTCTGCCGCCAGCAATTAAAGTATCTTCAAAATGAAAATCGTAACTGTCGTTTTCTAAATCAAGAACACAAGCAACACCGCCTTGTGCTAATGAACTATTTGAAATATGCCTTTCTTTTTTAGAAAGCATAAGAACACTGACCGTAGGAGGAAAGTTTAGTGCTGCATAAAGCCCCGCAATACCACTACCAACGATTACAACATCATATGAATTTTTAAGTTCAGAAAGCTTCATATTTCATCAACCTAATTCCAACATTTTTTCAATGCTTCTAAGTGCCTTTTTTCTTAAATCCTCGTCGAGCTCAATACTTTCGCCTTGCTCACCGATTATTGCTCTATATACATCCTCAAGAGTTGTAAATTTCATATCCTCACAAATAAGCTTGTCTTGGGAAAGCTGAATAAATCTTTCGCCATTCTCTTCGTGAGTTGAAAGATAATCAACAACACCCTTTTCTGTACCAATAATAACCTTACCAGTCTGAGCTTTTGCATATTTAATAATTTCAGATGTCGCACCAATCATATCAGCGTGCTCTAAAACCTCTTCTGGAGATTCTGGATGAACTGCAAAAACCGCATCAGGATAAACCTTTTTGAGATTTATTATATCTTCTTTTGTAAGCTTATTATGAACCGGACAATAACCATCCCAGAGAATTATATTTTTTTCGGGTAATTGCTTTTTCACATAAGAGCCTAAATTTTTATCAGGAATAAAAAGAATATCTTTTTGAGGTAATGCTTTTACAATTTTTATTGCAGATGAGCTTGTCACACAAACATCACACTCAGCCTTTAATGCGGCAGTAGTATTTATATAAGCTACAACAGCTGTGTCAGGATTCTCCTTTTTAAAAGTTCTGACCCTTTCAGGTGAAATCTGCTCAGCCATAAGACAGGTTGCTTTTGGAACGGGTAAGATAACCTCTATTTCAGGAGAAAGAATTTTAACACTTTCTGCCATAAATCTTACACCGCACATTATAACTCTTTTACCTTTAAGCTCCTTTGCCTTCTGGCTTAAAAAAAAGCTGTCGCCTGTTACATCGGCAATATCTATAATATCAGGACTCTGATAAGTATGAGCAAGAATAACAGTGTCGCGTTTTTTTGCTTCTTCAACTATCTTTGTTTTTAATTCACTTATGGTCATAAACTTGTCCCCTTTTGTGATACAACTATAATAGCAAATTAACCTATTATAATTATAACATTATTTTAATATAACTCAATATTAAATTTTCCAAAAAAATGACGATATATGTTTATCTTTTTGTAAATTACTTAAAAGTTTTATAAATTTCTTGATTAGTTATTTATTTCTATTGAAAATAACACTTTATTAGGGTAAAATGTAAAAGACTTATTTCTTATACTACAAGGAGAAAATCTTATGAATGATTATATTTCAAAAAACCTTGAACTCCTCAAGGCTTCTGACGAAGAATTGTTTTCATCATTTCAGGGTGAAATGACTCGTCAGGCAAGAAACATTGAGCTTATTGCAAGTGAAAACTATACTTCACCTGCTGTTATGGCAGCATCTGGAAGCATTCTCACTAATAAATACGCTGAGGGTTATCCTGACAAAAGATATTACGGCGGTTGTGAATGTGTTGATGTTGCAGAAAAAATTGCAATAGACAGAGCAAAAAAGCTTTTTAATTGTAATTTTGCAAATGTTCAACCACACTCTGGCTCACAAGCAAACTTCGCTGTTTATTTCGCACTTTTAAATCCTGGCGATACAGTTTTGGGTATGAGTCTCTCTGATGGTGGTCACTTAACACATGGTTCTCCTGTTAATGTCAGTGGTAAATATTTTGATTTTAAAAGCTATGGCGTAAATGAAAATGGTATTTTAGATTATGACGAGCTTGAAAAAAAGGCTAACGAATGCAAACCTAAGCTTATTGTAGCTGGTGCTTCTGCTTATCCAAGAATTATTGATTTTAAAAAAATTAAAGAGATTGCTGATAGTGTAAATGCTCTTTTCATGGTAGATATGGCTCATATCGCTGGTCTTGTTGCAAGTGGTATGCACCCATCACCGTTCCCTTATGCAGATGTGGTAACCTCCACAACCCATAAAACACTTCGCGGTCCTCGTGGCGGTCTTATTCTTACAAACAATGAAGAAATTGCCCAAAAGATTAATAAATCAATATTCCCTGGTATTCAAGGCGGTCCTTTGATGCACATAGTTGCTGCTAAAGCCATTTGCTTTGGGGAGGCACTCAAACCAGAATTCAAAGAATACGGCAAGCGTATTATATCTAACTGTAAAGCTCTTGAAAACGCACTTTGTGCACAAGGCGTTGATATGGTTTCAAATGGTTCAGATAACCACTTACTTTTACTTGATTTGCGTTCACTTAATATCACAGGTAAAGAATTAGAGCATAGACTCGACAGTGTTTATATCACAGTAAACAAAAACGCTATTCCAAATGACCCACAAAAACCATTTGTTACAAGTGGTATAAGAATTGGTACTGCTGCAACATCAACAAGGGGCTTTGGTGCTCACGAAATGCTCAAAATTGCTGAATTTATTAAGCTTGCAGCAGCAGATTACGAAAATAACATTGATTATATCCGTAATGGTGTAACAGAAATCTGCGATAAATTCCCACTTTATTAAAAATAAAACAAGCGGTGACGAGTTTAACACTCGCCACCGCTTGCTTTAATAAAGAAAGGAAAAATAAAAAATGAAAAAATACACACTTTTTAAGATTTAATCGTCATAATCAGGAACTATTAAGCCATAGCCTGAATCTTTACGGCCGTACACAACATTTACAATGCCTGTGTCAGCGTTTAAGAACATATAGAACTGATGTCCTAACAAATTCATCTGCAATATTGCTTCTTCTACGCTCTGTGGCTTTAAAGCAACCGTTTTCTCTCGAATCAAATCAAATTCTGACTCTTCCTCAACATCGATATCGTTGAAATCCTCAAAGGATGATGTTCTGAGTTTTTTCTCAAGTCTTGTTTTATTTTTTCTTATTTGTCTAACAAGAGAATCAACACACTCATCAAGAGCATCATTAATATTTTCGGCTCTTTCTTCAGCACGGAATATCATTCCACCCTTGTTAAGTGTAACCTCAACAGCTTGATAATTCTTTTCAACAGTTGCGGTTACTTTTGCTACTGCATCCTCACCAAAGAGCTTTTCAACCTTTAAGAGTCGTTTATCAACTCTTGAGCGAAAATCCTCGCGTGGATTACATTTACGACCAATAATAGTAACATTCATAGAAACATCCCCTTTGCTATTATTTCTGCTACAATAATAACATTTTTTGGTTGTTTTGTCAATAACTTTTGTTAAAAATGCACAGTTCTTTTACATTTTCTTATCAAGATTACGACGCCAATGAAATAGGTATTGCTGGGCTATTCCCTCTGTACCTTTGATACAATCAGGTAAACCATTGGGATATAACTCACTCACAATTCGCTTTACCCATACATCCTGAGGAAACGCTTCAATTCTACCGAAACCATATAGAAGAGCGCATTGTGCAACCTTTTCACCAACACCACTAATTTTAAGTAACTCATTTTTGGCGCTGTCAAAATCCAGCGTTCTAATTTTTTCTATGTCAACCTCTTTAGTTGATATTTTTTTGGCAGCATCCAAAATGTATTTATTTCTGAAACCAGCTCTTAAAACATCCAAATCATTGATATTAAGACATGCCAATTTTTCTGCCGTAGGGAAAGAATACCTTTCGCCCAACTTTTCACCAAAATTCTCACAAAGTCTTTCAATTATTCCTTTAATTCGCGGAATATTATTGTTTGCAGAAATAATAAATGAACAAATAGCCTCCCACTCATCCTGTTTTAAAATTCTTATTCCTTTATACATTTCACAAGCAGATACAAGAGTTTCATCATTATAGGAATTTAAAACTGAAACATAATCGCGGTCTAAATCAAAATACTCTTTCCAAACTAAATCAAAATCATATTCGGTAGTATTATAAAAAATAATATCATTATTCTCTAATTGCTGTAATTTTAAATATTTATTTTTTACAACACCCGACCAGATATTTTCATTATATTTTATCCACCTGAAAGCCTGTCCGCAATCAAGAGTAAAATTTAAATTTAAACATTCAGGATTTTTTATAATTATATTATTTTTATCCCTAATAATCTCCAAAAACATCACCTTATAAAATAATTTATAAAAAATATTACTATTAGAGTTATTATAACATTAAATATTTAAAGTCGCAACTATTAATAAATCTCGCATCTAAAAAATTCTACTATTCCAACAGTAATTCAGCTAAAAATTTGTTGCAAATTCCCATTAGTAAAACTCAACAATTTTTACAAACAAATTAATTAAAACTATTTTTCCATTTTGTATAATTTAATAAACGAGCATAACAAAGTGTATATTTCCATTTTTTCTTAATTTTGTCAATTTCTTTGAAGAAAATGTCGAAAACCCTTCTAAATCACCATTCAACACGCTAGTTATCTACATTATAAACAGAGTTATGAACATTTTCAAAGGCGAAAAACGCATTTTTTATTATACTAAAAGTATAAAATACTTGCATGTCATTTTGACAAACATAAAATTTGACAAGTATTTTTATGATTTTTATTGATTATTTTTTTGAATTTTCTATTTAATTTTTCCATTATATTTCTTTAAATTTTTTCTAGTTCACTTGAATATTTTTCTGCAGATTTTCACACTATATTTTTATAAAATATAAAGGTAGGATTTCTTATGATTAAAGGAATTAACAAACAAGTTTTAGAAATTTCAGAAACTAATAATGGATATTTTGAAAAAGCTTTATTTTTTGTAAAACCAGAATATTCACATTTTTCAGAAAATAAATTACGCGACTTAGCACACACAGAATTAAAAAATGCAACCCATCCACCAAAACAAAAAAGTTTTAGTTGCAACAAAAAAATCAAGGTCGGTTTATATGGACTTTCTATTTTTATAATAGGTTTTGTTATCGGATTTTTAATTTCATTTATAATTTGATATTTAAGTGATAATATGTTAAAATATTTATAATATAATACCAGACAGGAGTTCTTATGAGATACCACAATATTTTATGGGATTGGAACGGCACACTTATTGATGATGCTGTTACCTCCCTTAATTGCGTAAATGATATGCTTTCTGAAATGAACAAGCCATTAATAACTCTGGACCAATATTACACCTATGTAGAAACGCCTATAATTGGCTTTTACAGGCATATCTTGACTGAAGATGAACTGGACTTTCCTACTATTTCGAAATCATTCCACGACAGCTATAACAGGCGTATAAACGAAACAAGCTTAGCCAAAAATGCAATTAAGGTACTTAAGACTTTAAAGAAACATGGTGCTAAGCAGTACATAATAACCGCTACCAAAGAAGAAAGTGCAAAAAAACTCACTAAAGAATATAATGTCAGTGAATATTTTGACGGTATTTTTGGTGCGGATAACACTCTTGCTGAAAGCAAGGTAGAAAGAGCATTAACTTTCTTTAAAAATAATAATATTAACCCAACAGATACCGTTTTTATAGGCGACAGTCTTCACGACCTTGAAACCGCAAACGCTCTGGGCGTTGACTGTATATTAGTTACATTTGGTCATCAGGGTAAAGCCATTATTGAGAGCAGTGGTACTGTTACAGCAGACAATTTAATTGATGTTTTAGACATAATAATGGATGGCAGGGCGGTTGATTTTCACACTCATTCTACTTTTTCTGATGGCACTATGACACCTACTGAGCTTATAAAGCACGCAGAAGAAGTCGGTCTTTCTGCTATAGCACTAACAGATCATGATTCTGTTGATGGTATAAAAGAAGCATTTGAGGCAAGTAAAAACAGTTCTGTTGAATTTATACCAGGAATAGAATTTTCAGTTACTGCAGATACCGAAATTCATATAATTGGATTATTTATTGACCCCAACAATGAAATTCTTTTAAAAACTATTGAAAAAACTCGTAGTCAAAGAAAGAATAGAATGGAGGAAATTTGCAGAAAGCTTCGCGATCACGGATTTGATATTACCTATGAAGAGGCACTAAAGCTTGCTGGTGGCGACTTTTTAGGGAGAGCTCATATTGCCCACCTTATGATGCAAAAGGGATATGTAGAAAGCATAAAAGAGGCCTTCGATAAATATATCGGCCTAAACAAACCATGTTATGCCGTAAAAAAAGAAATCACTCCACAAGATGCTATTACAGCAATAAGAAGTGCTGGCGGTCTTGCTTTTTTGGCACATTTACATCAAACAAAATTTGATAAAGATAAACTCTTTACTCTTTTAAGCGAATTAAAAAATTATGGCCTTAATGGTATTGAGGGATACTATACCGAATACACAAATACGCACATAATTGAATTCAGAACACTTGCACAAAAGCTAGGGCTTTTTTATTCTGGTGGTTCGGATTTCCATGGAACTATGAAACCACAAGTAAAATTAAAGTCGGGATATTCCGACTTACATATACCATACAGTATTTTAACAACATTAAAGCGTTTAAAATCAAATTTATAGTCAAAAATAGGATTGCATGCAATTGCAATCCTATTTTTTGGGGTGGTATTATAATGAGTGGTTTTATAAAAGTTAAGGCAAAGGAATTACTGTTAGGAAATACATTAAAGCTTTTTTTAGTGTTTATTACTTCATTTGTTTTAAAAGTAACTTCTATAATCTCTATTGTTTTATTCACACATTTTTCTTTGGTAAGTAGCTTTTTACAAAATCTAGTTGCTACTTATAATAGTCTTTTGATTTATTTTATTTACAGTTTAATTATTGTAACATTATACTTTTTACTTTTTTTATTTTTATCTGGCTTAAAACTTGGCGAAAAAGCTATTTTTTTTATGCAATCAAAAGGGAGTAACGCAAAATTTAAATATCTATTCATATTTCTAAAACCAAGTCAAAGCATAAGGGCATTTTTACTTTATTTCAAAACATTCTTTTTAAAGATTAATTGGTTTATATTCTTTTATATGCCTCCGCTTTTTTGCCTGTTACTCACAATATTTCTCTATTTCAATTCATATATTTACACAGCAGTATTTTACACCCTACTATTCGGTACCGTAATTTTATTATCAATATCACGATTTTTTTATAATTGCACAATTATTCGCTATTCTTACGCATCTTATTACCTTTGCACTGATTTGAAGATTAGTGTAAGTGATGCTATCTCAAAAAGTACAGAAAACACCGATGGGTTTATAAAGGACGGTGTATTCCTAAAAGCTTCTTTTCTACCTTGGATATTGAGCTGTATTTTAATTTTGCCTTTATTTTATGTGATTCCCTTTATACAGCTTACAAAAGCAAAATTTGTAACTTTTACTGACGGTCTTCATAAAGCTCTGCCACAAAATTTTTATTATCCAATCTGACGTAAGATAAAAAAACGGCAATCACTAAAAAGTGATTGCCATTACCTTTAATTATTCATTTAAATTAATAGTTCCTGTCTTGTCAATTTTTCTTATTTCATCTTCATTGATGATATCAAGACCTTCAACATCCTGAACTGTTGGTGCTTTCGCTAATTCGCTACGCTTATTCTTAATAAAATCATCGTGACGAATAGCAGGTTGACCTGTCATTGGCTCTACGAAGAACAACTCATCTTCTTCATCTTCTGCCATGGCTCTGTATCTGTTAACAAGTAACCATATAATTATCGCTACAGCAACAACTGCAATTGCTACAATTGTTATAATTTTTCCCATATCAGATTTTTCATCGGTTTTATTTTCTTTATCAGCTACAATATCATCAACTGATTCAAATTGTGCTTCGACAATTACATTGTTTTCTGGCATTACAAAAGAAAAATCTTCAATAAATTTACCATTTACACTGAGAGAATTTTCAACCAATTGACTTCCTTCATCAGGTGTAACTGTAATTGTAACAATTTCGCCAGCTTGTGCTTTTTCCGGTTCAACAGTAACAACGCCACCCAAATTAGTGCTCACTGTAATTGTAAATAATGATTCATCCTGAATAGAAGCCCATTTTGCATAAAGAATTGTATCTTCTGTAGCTTTTGATGTTATAAAATCCCATCTTTCAGTAAGTGCTTCATCAGAATACCAGCCATCAAACTTAAAGCCCTCTTTTTTAGGTGCTTCAGGCACCTCAACTATTCCGTTATCATCAACAGCAATTTCCAAAGCTTCTTCGCCGTTATTCAACTCCAACTTAATAGTAAACCCTTCTATTGCCTGAGTAGTAGATGCACCTGTTGTATACACCGGACGATAACTACTTGTAGTTGTAGGTTTTCTTGTAGTTGTTGGTTTGGTTGTTGTAGGCCTTGTAGTCGGTTCACTTGTTGTTTTCTCTTCGGTTGGCTCTTCTGTTGTTATTTCATTAATAACAAAATCGGAATCGTCGCCCTCCTCTGTTGCAAATGCGTAAAAATTAACAGAAAGAGCAGAGACAAGCACTAAGATAGCCGCCATTAAAACTTTAACTTTCTTAACCTTCATCACAATACTCCAATCAATAAGTAGAACTCATATCTTCATTTACTTTCTCTTGAACTGTCTTTTTGTATGTAGAGTTGTTAATTTTTTCTTGAAGCATATTATAAAATAAATCTTCGTCTATAGGAAGAGATACTGTTTCACCTAACCAGCTTGAAAGAAATGCTGCGTTAGAAATAGTGAGACCATTTATACCCTCTTCACCAGAAGCTGTAAGTTCTTCACCACGAAGAATTGCACCCGCAAACTTATTCATAACCTCAACATGCTGTTCATTTCTGCCATCAAGCTCTACTTCATAAGTTTTAGATTCAATATCTGTGAAGCCATCGCCACAGCCTTTGATATTCTCTGACACACATTGTGACAATTCTGTTATTGTCAGTACACTATTTTCGCATATTATCTTTGCTTTGTCAAGTGTTATTTCTAACCTATTTGTGCCCGGATAATCGCCTGTTGTTGTGATAAATGCACCAGTAGCACCATTTTTATACTGTGCATAAATCATAACATCATCTTCAACTTCTATATCGTGCCATTTACCCTCATGACAAACTGCAGTAATTTTCTCGGGCATACCACAAATCCATTGCCACAAGTCAAGCTGATGTGGACATTGATTTAAAAGTACACCGCCACCTTCGCCTGACCAGGTTGCACGCCATCCACCTGAATTATAATAAGCCTGTGTTCTGTACCAGTCAGTTATAATCCAAGTAACTCTTTTAATTTCACCATATTTGCCACTATGCACTAATTCGTGAGCTTTTCTGTAAAGACAATTAGTTCTCTGATTGAACATAATACCAAATATCTTGTCGCTTTTCTTAGCAACCTCATTCATCTCACGAACTTGCTTTGTGTAAACACCTGCAGGCTTCTCACTCATTACGTGAAGACCTTTATTAAGACCCTCAATTACCATTGGCGGATGGAAATAGTGAGGTGTTGCAATAAGAATTGCATCCACTTCGCCTGAATCCATAAGTAAAGATGCATCAAGAAAAGTTTTTACATCTGGCAACTGTTCCTTCGCCCAATCTAACCTATCCTGTTTCACATCACAAACCGCAGTAATTACAAACTCTGGCATTTTTTCCTTTAAGTAATTTTTAATATGGCTTGAACCCATATTACCTACACCTATAATACCCAAGCGAACTTTTTCCATAATAGCTTCTCCTTTATAATTTATAATTAATCGTTACATTGATTTAAACAACTCTGGTAGCTTCTTTAAAGCTGACGGAATATTCTTTAAAAGCTTCATTGCACTCGGTGTCAACGGCTTATCATTAAGCACATCACAAAGTGCATCGCACATTTCGTCATTAAATACACCTGAACTCATTGTAACAAAGCAACGAAGCGGAATCTGAAATGCTGTATTTTTCATCATTTCGCTATTTATGCCACCACCGCCAATTTTTTCTACAACAGCCGTAATAACTTTTGTAATTTTCTCACCGCGTTTAGTTCCAACTGCATATTCCAAAGTACAGTTTTTATCAATCGGTAGTGACATATCACGCTCTTTTTCAGGAATTTTGTGACATAAAACAGCTGTGAATTCATCATCAGTAGCAAATGCCATATCACCATTGTAATACACAGGTGCTTGTAACTTATAATCTGGTACATCCACCTCAATTGATGATGTAATGCTCACCTTATCTGTCAAGAGAATTTCTCTTGAAGAAGTACCGACAAGAATTTTATATTCACCACTTTCAACATGCCAATCGTGAACATTAACATTATAAAAGGCAAATGAGCGTTTATTGAGTTCTATTTCAACAGTTGTCTCTTCTCCAGATTTTAAGAACACCTTTTTAAAGCCCTTTAACTCCTTGGGAGCTTTAAAAATTTTACTTTCAGGTGAAGCAACATAAAGCTGACAAACCTCAGCACCATCTCTTTCACCGATATTTTTAACCTTAAATGAAACGACAAGTGTTTCGTTATCCGTAAATTCTTTTTTACTCAATTTAATATTGCTATATTCAAATTGTGTATAAGAAAGGCCGAAACCAAATGGGAATAAAACCTCTTTTTCAGTTTTATCATAATATCTATAGCCTATGAAGATACTTTCTCTGTACTCAACTGTAAGAAGTGTTCCAGGGAAATTATATCTCGATGGCGTATCGTCTAAATTAAGTGGATATGTCTCAGAAAGCTTACCAGATGGGTTAACCTTACCCGTCAATACATCAAACATAGCCCCACCGCTTGCCTGACCTGACAAAAGACCATTAAGCACAGCCTTTACATCATAAAGCCATGGCATAGAAACTGCTGCACCACCTGAGAGAACAACTACAACATTTTCATTTTTTTCTAACACTGCATTAACAAGTGCATTGTGTGATGGTGGTAAATTTATATGTTTTCTGTCAAAGCCTTCTGACTCATAAATTTCAGTAAGACCTATAAATACTACTGCAATATCTGCCTTTGAAGCTAACTCAGCCGCTGAAGCAATAAGCTTTTCATCCACTTCATCAGTTGTTTTATCGTAGCCCCTTGCATACGCAACTTTATAACCATTTTTTAAAAATTCCTGATAACAGGAATCAAACTCTGTAGGATTTATAAGTGAGCTACCCGCACCCTGATATCTTGGTTGCTTTGCCATCTCACCTATAAATGCAATTTTCTTCGATTTGTCATCCAGTGGTAAAATATTTTCTTCATTTTTAAGAAGCACCATTGAATTACCCGCAATTTTTCTTGCAAGTGCATGATGTGCCTTCATATCACAATCATAATTTGAGTGCAAATTTTCTGCACCTTTAAAAATCAATTCTAAAATTGTGTCAACATTTTTGTCGAGCACATTTACATCTAACTCGCCTGAATTTACAGCATTAACTATTTTTTTCGGACCTATGCCGCCTGAGCTTGGCATTTCTAAATTTTTACCAGCCTTTATGCCATCGACAATTTCGTTTTCAGCACCCCAGTCAGTAACAACAAGTCCATTATAGCCCCATTCATCTCTTAAGACATCAGTAAGAAGCCATTTATTTTCTGCACAATATGTACCATTTAATTTATTATAGGCATTCATTATTGTCCACGGCTTAGCTTCTTTAACTGCAATCTCAAATGCAGTAAGATAAATTTCTCTTAACGCTCTTTCATCAACAACTGAATCTATAGTCATTCTCCTGCATTCCTGATTATTAGCAGCAAAATGCTTTAAAGAAGTACCCACACCTTTGCTTTGAACACCATTTATAAATGAAGCCGCCATTTTACCAGCTAAAAACGGGTCTTCTGAAAAATACTCAAAGTTTCTGCCACAAAGTGGTGAACGCTTCATATTGACACCAGGTCCTAAAAGAACGGAAACATTTTCTTTTAAGCACTCGTCACCTAACGCTTTACCCATCTCACCTATGAGCTCTATATCCCAACTACTCGCGGTTGCACTAGCTGTAGGAAAACAGGTTGCAGGAGCACTATTACCTAAAACATCACCAGCTGCGGTCTTTTCCTGATTTTGCTTTCTGAGACCATGCGGTCCATCAGTAACCATAATTGATGGAATTCCCAAGCGAGCGACATCTACTAAATGCCAAAAATCTTTGCCTGAGCAAAGTGCCGCTTTTTCTTCTAATGTAAGCTTTGAAATAATTTCTTTGTATTTCATAAAAATCGCCTCACATTTTTAAAATATTTTTGGGAAAACTAGTTTTACCATATATGTTAGGTGGTGATACTATGAGTAAAAATAAGAATAAAAACCAATCTAAAGATGAAGAAGTAATAAAGGCTTATAAAAATGATTTTACTAATGTAAAAAGTGATGTGAACGGCTCTTACACAGGCATTACTGAAAATGGTGAAATTCCTGAACAAGATGCTGATGACCTTTAAACCCCTGTATCTGTCATCTCTCGATGACGGATATTTGTTATTTTTATCGTGTTTTTGATTTAACGCTTATAAAACCTATTACAGAAAATACAACCTGAGTTATAATAAGCGGAACTACTGACAGCTCGGCACCACCAGCCACAAACGAAAACGCTGCCGCAAAAGCAATACCAATAGCACACGCACCTATCTGGAGCACCGAATTCGAGTTTTTAATTTTACCTAAAGAAAGTGCAGACGCAACCGAAGCTAAGTAAGAAGCACTTTTGCCATCGTGCATCAACACAGAATCTGCTGCCGTTCTCAATTCTTTTGTGTAACTATTTAAAATATCACCAGATACTGCACTTAAAACCTTTACGCCACTCGTTGGAATGGAAAGATTTTTTGCCACCATATTATCTGTAATATTTGCATCGTCATTACTTAAAAGGAGCGAAATACTCTCTTTTTCAATCTTTCTTAAATGTTTTGCATTTTCCTCATTTATGTCATAGCTGACAATAAACATCGCAGCCAGCTTGCCTTCTATAGCAAGAAATAGCGGGTATCTGTCATCGTGAATATATTTTTCAACAAAAGCTCTATCAGGAACTTCAACATTATGATTTCTTAATAAATCATAGCTACCCACAAGAACACGTCTGTTCTGAATCCATGCTGAAAGCCCAAGCTTATCTTCATAAGCTAATGTATCGACTGGTGGCAACAACTCAATTCTATCCATAACAACTCTTTTGAAAAGATTACCTAAAGCTCCACCTGAAGCTACAAGCATAGCCGCAGTGTGAAGAATCGCTTCATCTACCTTCATTGAATGAAATGTTTTAATTCCATAAACATTACCGCCATCTTTATCAAAAACATCAGTTGAATTAACAGTCATACCATTAGCTACTGCACACATTTTATTAGCTTCCCAGCCAGTAATGATACCGCCCTTTTTGCGAAGCTTTTGTGAAAGCTTATTTATCGCCATATTATCACACAAGAAAATAAAGCAAGGTGCAGACATAGCAGTTACAGCTGCAAATGCACTTATACCATTAAATAAATTTTTTGAAATTATTGTTGTAATAACACCAACTAACAACGCAACACCGAGGGAAATCGGAACCAATTTTTTATTAACATCATCAGCAGGGTAATATTTTTTAGAGAGTTCTAAAAATCTACCTGGAAATTTTGTTTTTTGCGAAGCTAATACAATTGGTTCGTCAAGTAAAAGTCCGCGACCAATTTCGAAAGCGGTTTCTTTTCTCTCGATATGTGAAATAGAATGAAGCTCTTTTTCAGAAATTATATTGAAAGTTCTTCTCAATCTTCTTGCTTCTAAAAATGAACCAAGTGAGTTAAACACAAGTGGTAAAACTGCAATTGATGTATAGAGTGAAAGTTGATTTTCAAATGGAAGCGAGGCAAAGAAGAAGGAAATATTCTGCATAATTGCAACAAGCAACGCAATTGAGGAACCGCTAAACCTATTGAATTTAAAACCTTTTATTGCTCTTAAGCCTTCAAAAAAAGAATCCTTAGACACAGAGCAGGCTATTATTATAAAAATTAAATTCAAAAGAATTACAGGAAACTCATTTTTATGAACAAGCGAATTTGGTGCATATATAGCACTTGCAACTACTGCTAAAACTAACAGTAACACGAAACAAATAAAAGTAACAAGGGTTGCTAATGCAGAGTTTTTCTCTTGCTTTTTTAAATAAAGGTGAACCTTGAATTTATCATTCACACTTCTATATTCATCCAAACCAAACTTTGCTGAGTCATCTTCCTCTAAATTTTGCTCTGGCTCAGTACTCACAACGAATTCGGCTGCTTTTTTTCTTCTCTTTTTAATTAACTCTCTTTCAACCTCATCTTCGTCAACAATCTGCACCTCAGCAGTATTGAAGCCCTCGAATGAAAGTTGCATATCATCTTCTTCAATAAGCTCTGTTTCAGGCGAGCTACCATCAGTAACAGCTAATGAACGAAGACCAATTGTTTTCTCGTTTCTTATTTCTTTTGTAGATTGCTCTTTTTTCTGCTCTTCTCTTAATAAATCCTCTGAAACAAGTAATGGCACAGGCTCTAACTCTTTTGTGTTTTTAAAATTACTAGCCTTTTTTACAAAACCGCCACGCTCATAAGGCTGTTCACCAGCTGGAATAAACTTGTGTTCTGCAGTTTTCTCTAAATTGTACATTGGTTTATTAAGAAAACGGTCACGATATTTATCGCTTTCAAGTGCGGTAAAAGCTCTTGTTTTATTATCAACACCTGATTTTTCAACAGTTGTAGTTTTTATTTTATGTTCAATATCTTCATTATAGGTAGGTCTTGGGTCAACAGATTCCGATTTAATTATATTAGGAGAAATCTGTTCTGGCTCAAATTCCTTTTCAGATGCTATACCGCTATCCTGCAATAATTCATCTATTTCCTCAAAAGTCCATTTTCTAGGACTCCCGCTACCATATAAATCATCGTACAAATCTGTTCACCTACCTTTATCACAAAATAATTCCATCAATCTCTTTGACGAGAAACCTCGTACATTAAAATACCTGCTGCAACTGATGCATTAAGTGAATTTATTTTACCTTTCATTGGCATAGAAAGTGTAACATCACATTTTTCTTTAACTAATCTGCCAACTCCGTTGCCCTCTGAGCCTATAACAAGTGCTATTGCACCTTTTAAATTACTTTTATAAAATGGTTCACCATCCATATCTGCACAGTAAACCCATACTCCACGTTTTTTAAGTTCATCAATAGTCTGTGGAATATTTGTTACTCTTGCAACATGCATAAATTCAACTGCACCAGCACTTGTTTTAGCAACCGTAAAGCTCAAAGATGCACTTCTGCGTTTTGGAATAATAACGCCGTGAGCACCCGCAGCCTCTGCAGTACGGATAATAGCACCTAAATTATGTGGGTCCTCAATCTCGTCACAGATAATTATAAATGGTGGTTCGTTTCGTTCTTCAGCAGTTGCAAAAATATCCTCTACACTTGAGTATTCTTTAACTGCACCAAATGCTGCAATACCCTGGTGATTATTGTGACCACAAACAAAGTCAAGCTTTTTAGGGTCAACCTCTTTAATTACAATTCCTGCCTTTTTTGCATCAGCTACTATTTTGGGAATAGAGCCACTTCTATCACCGCGGGCAACCATTACGCTATCAAGAGGTCTGCCACTTTTTATTGCTTCAGCAACTGAATTTCTGCCGAATATAACATCTTTTTCATTTTCTCTTTCGTTACTAAGAGAAGCGTCATTTTTAATCATATTTTATAACCTTTATTATTTGTTAGGAATAAGTTTTTCTTTACCACCCATATATGGTCTTAAAGCAACCGGAATGTTTACGGTACCATCTTCATTAAGATTATTTTCAAGGAATGCGATTAACATTCTTGGTGGAGCAACAACTGTATTATTGAGTGTATGTGGGAAGTATTTGCCATCCTTACCATTCACACGGATTTTAAGTCTTCTTGCCTGTGCATCTGAAAGATTTGAGCAAGAACCAACCTCAAAGTATTTCTGTTGACGAGGACTCCAAGCCTCAACATCAATTGACTTAACCTTTAAGTCTGCAAGGTCACCTGAGCAACACTCAAGTGTTCTTACAGGAATATCGAGTGAGCGGAAAAGGTCAACAGTATTCTTCCAGAGATTAGTGAACCACATTGGGCTTTCTTCTGGCTTACAAACAACAACCATTTCTTGCTTTTCGAACTGGTGAATTCTGTAAACACCACGTTCTTCAATACCATGAGCACCTTTTTCTTTTCTGAAACAAGGTGAATAGCTTGTAAGTGTTTGTGGAAGCTTTTCTTCTGGAACAATCTGGTCAATAAATTTACCAATCATAGAGTGTTCACTTGTACCGATAAGGTAAAGGTCTTCACCCTCAATTTTATACATCATAGCTTCCATTTCAGCGAAGCTCATAACACCTGTAACAACATCGCTTCTTATCATAAATGGTGGGATATAATATGTGAATCCTCTGTCAATCATAAAGTCTCTTGCATAAGAAATAACTGCAGAGTGAAGACGAGCAATATCACCTGAAAGATAATAGAAACCGTTACCAGCAACACGACCGGCACTGTCTAAATCAATACCATCAAAGCTTTCCATAATTTCTCTGTGATATGGAATTTCAAAATTTGGCACAAGTGGTTCGCCAAATTTTTCGAGTTCTACATTTTCTGAGTCATCCTTACCAATCGGAACACTTTCATCAATGATATTAGGAATAACCATCATAATATCATTAACTTTTTTAGAAAGCTCTGCTTCTTTAGCTTCTAATTCTGCTAATTTCTGTGCAGCTTCAGAAACTTGTTTTTTCATTTCCTCTGCTTCTTCTTTTTTGCCCTGTGCCATAAGAGCACCAATCATTTTACTATTTTTGTTTCTCAATGCTCTTAAATCGTCAGCTTCGCCTTTTACTGCTCTGCTCTCTTTATCAAGTTCAATAACTTCATCAACTAAAGGAAGCTTTTTATCCTGAAATTTCTTTTTAATATTTTCCTTTACTACGTCTGGATTTTCTCTTAAAAATTTAATATCTATCATTTTTATTACCCTCTCAAGTATTATTCGTTATCAAAAATTTTAATTAACTTCTTTAAATCTTCATCATCAAAGAATTCTATTTCAATAGCACCCTTTTTAGTTGACTTTGTAACTCTTACTTTTCTTTGTAAAACATCACTTAATGCAAGCTCAACCTCATCATAATAAGGGTTTCTCTTTTTTGTCTTTTTACCCGTAGGTTCTGTCTTTATTTGTTTTCTTGCAAGTCTTTCAGTTTCTCTTACAGAAATATCTTCTTTAATAACAAATTTAGCAAGTTCAACCTTTGACTCATCATCCTCTAAAGTGAGAAGTGCTCTTGCATGACCCGCAGAAAGTTCTTTTTTAGATACTAAGGAGATTATTTCCTCTGGTAATGTGAGAAGTCTTAATGCATTTGCAATCGCTGGACGGGATGCTCCAACAAGATTTGATATTTCCTCTTGAGTATAATCATATTTTTCAGCGAGCTCCTTGTAACCCAATGCTTCTTCAATCGGATCCAAATCTTCACGCTGTAAGTTTTCAACAAGAGCAATTTCTGCAACCTGTGCATCTGTTAATTCTT
Source organism: Acutalibacteraceae bacterium (assembly GCA_045613085.1). Taxonomy (GTDB): domain Bacteria; phylum Bacillota; class Clostridia; order Oscillospirales; family Acutalibacteraceae; genus DTU089. The sequence continues at coordinate 198,701 of JAZLAG010000006.1, forward strand.
TAATAACAACAGGAACCTCTGTAAGCCCTGCCATTCTTGAAGCTCTCCAGCGTCTTTCACCTGCTACTAACTGGTAGCTACCATCTAACAAAGGACGAACAACGAGTGGTTGAAGAATACCATGAAGCTCAATGCTGTGTGAAAGCTCTGCCAATGCTTCTTCATCAAAGTTTTTTCTTGGTTGATTTTTGTTAGGTTCAATTTCAGAAAGCTTTAATTTCACTACACCTGAAGCGCCGAGCTCATCAGTTGCGTTATCAATAAAAAGCTCACCTAAGCCTTTACCTAACCCTTTTTTCTTTGCCATATCTGTCACCTTATTTCTGCATCTTTAAAAATTCTTCTGCTAAATTATTGTAGCTTTCTGCACCCTTTGAACCACGGTCATAATAGAGAACAGGCTCACCAAATGAAGGTGCTTCTGAAAGACGAACATTCCTAGGAATAACAGTAGCATAAACTTTTTTAGGGAAGAAATTTTTAACCTCGTCAACTACCTGCTGTGTGAGGTTAAGTCTTCCGTCATACATTGTAAGTAAAACGCCCTCAAGCTCTAAATATTCGTTATAAAGTCTTTTTACTGTTCTTACTGTCGCCATAAGCTGTGAAAGACCCTCAAGTGCATAGTATTCACACTGAATAGGAACAATAAATGTATCAGAAGCTGTAAGAGCATTGATTGTAATAAGCCCTAATGATGGCGGACAATCAAAGAAAACAAAATCGTAATTCTCCTGAATAGGAGCAATTGCTTTTTTGAGCAAAGCTTCTCTACCATCAAGCGCAGCCATCTCGAGCTCTGCACCCGCTAAATTCATATTTGATGGTATAACATCCACACCCTGATATTTTGTCTGGATTACAGCCTTTTTTGCTTCGGTAGAATTTATTAAAAGCTCATAAGATGTAGCTGTAAGACCTTTACGCTGGATGCCATAACCACTTGTTGTATTACCTTGTGGATCGATATCTACAAGCAAAACCTTTTTGCCCATAGCACCAAGAGCAGCCACCAAATTCACGGCACTTGTAGTCTTACCAACGCCACCCTTTTGATTAACAATAGAAATTATTTTAGCCATTTCAAATCTCCTTTAACAAAAGATGTAAACACAGAGTTTCCCATATTATATAATTAATATATATTATAACATAAGAGTAATGAAAATGGAATAGAATAAAACAAAAAATTCGATGTTTTTTTGCAAAATATTCAACAAATTTTAACACAATTTAAAAACTATATTTTAACATTCAAAAATAATAAAACTCTTGACAACAAATACTCTTATATGTATAATAACTGTGCAATTAAATATTGTGCTGCTATGGCTCAGTCGGTAGAGCGCATCCTTGGTAAGGATGAGGTCACCGGTTCGATTCCGGTTAGTAGCTCCAAAAATTCCGTACACGCAAGTGTGCGGAATTTTTACTTATCCAATATTATCTTTCCACTCTTCATCAAACTTACGTTTAACTCTTTTCTCTTGCCCACCTTCTTATTGATTAACAATATAGCTTAAAATCATTGACCTATTTTACATTTACAAGTATAATAGTTAGTAGATTATTCTGTTTAAAAAGGTGGGGTTATAAAATGAACTTAGAAAAAGCAAAAAGAAAGGTTTATAATATCATAGGTAAAGCAATAAACAGTATTGCACAAAACGAAGCAGGTAACACGAGTGACATTCCAAAAACTGTTACAGAGGGTGCGCCAGAGCTCATTCAAAAGGCAGGAATTGAAGGCTCTGTACTTTTAAGAAATGATGACGTTTTACCATTTAAAAAGACTGACAAAATCTCTGTTTTCGGCAGATGTCAGTACGACTGGTTTTACGTTGGCTACGGCTCTGGTGGTGATGTTATAAAACCATACACAGTAAATCTTATTGAAGGTCTTGAGAATTCAGGAGCAAATTTAAACGAGCCTTTAAAAGAAAAATATAAAGAATGGTGTCGCAAAAACCCACCTGACCACGGTTTTTGGGGTCACTGGCCACACTATTATAATGAAATGCCTATTACAGAAAATGAGATTGAGAATTCAAGCAAGAATTCAGAATGTGCAGTTGTTATTATTGGTCGTTCTGCGGGTGAAGACCGTGAAAACTATCTGAAAGAAGGTAGTTACTTACTTACAGAGGACGAAAAAAATCTTATAAACAACGTAACAAAGCACTTTAAAAAGACTGCTATTTTATTTAACACAGGTAACATTATAAGTCTTTATGACATCAATTTAATTGATAGTGACTTAGCAATTCTTATGTGTTGGCAAGGTGGTATGGAAAGTGGTAATTCAGTTGCTAAAATGCTTTTGGGAGAAAAATCCCCAAGTGGTAGACTGACTGACACTATTGCTTATAACTATGAAGATTATCCCTGCAGTGAAAATTTCGGTTACAAGGAATACACAAATTATGTAGAGGATATATATGTCGGATACCGTTATTTTGAAACCTTTAATAAAGAAAAGGTTTTATATCCTTTTGGTTTTGGTCTCACCTACACTACTTTCACACAAGAATTTTTAAATGCTGAATTAGATGACGATGTAGTTACTTTACAAGTCAAGGTTAGAAACACTGGTAATTTTAAATGTAAAGATATTGTAGAAGTTTACGTTAATGCTCCGCAAGGTAAATTAGGAAAAGCCGAAAAAGTTTTAGTTGGTTTTAACAAAACAAAAGAACTAGCACCAAACGAAAGCGAAACCGTTACAGTTACATTCCCAATTTACTTCTGTGCTTCATACGATGACAGTGGAAAAACAGGTAATAAATCGTGCTACGTGTTAGAAGAAGGAATTTACAATATTTTTGTAGGAGACAATGTCCGTGACGCTATAAACGTTTGGAACTTTACAGTTGAAAAATTAAGAATTATCAACGTTTTAAGCGAGGTTTGTGCCCCTAAAAATAAATTCCAGAGAATGATTACTGGAACAAATGAGTGTGGCGAATTAATCCCTGAATTTGAAAACGCTCCTCTCGCTACAATAAATTTACGAGATATTATACTAAAAAAACTACCTAAAGAAATAGAATACACTGGCGACAAAGGTATTAAGTTAACAGACGTAAAATCAGGCAAAAACACTCTTGATGAATTCATCGCTCAGCTTAACATAACAGAGTTAGAAGCACTTTCACATGGTCACTACACAATGGATAGTCCTTTAGGAAACAAAGGTAATGCGGGTGCATTCGGTGGAATAACACAGAGTCTAAGAGCCAAAAAAGTACCAGCAGTCGTTACCACTGACGGACCATCCGGTATAAGAATTCGTTCTTGCTGTTCGCTTCTTCCTAATGGTACCGCTTTAGCTTGTAGCTGGAACACAGATTTAGTTACAGAGCTTTACACGCTTATTGGTAACGAAATGAAAGAAAAAGGCTCTGACGTTCTTTTAGCACCAGGTATGAACATTCACAGAAGTATGCTTTGTGGCAGAAATTTTGAGTATTTTTCAGAAGACCCTATTATCAGCGGTAAAATTGCAAGTGCTGTAGTTAAGGGTGTTCAAAGTGCTGGTGTTTCAGCGTGCCCTAAGCACTTTGCTTGTAACAATCAAGAAACAAACAGAACTTATAACGACTCACGTATTTCTGAAAGAGCTTTGAGAGAGATTTATTTAAAAGGCTTTGAAATATGCGTAAAAGAAGCAAAACCACTTAACATAATGACATCTTACAATAAAATAAATGGTGTCTGGGGTCACTACCACTACGAGCTCTGTACTATGATTCTTAGAAACGAGTGGGGCTATGAAGGCAACATTATGACTGACTGGTGGATGCGAAGTGCTAACTCTCACGAATTCCCACAATTAAGAGACAACGCTTACAGAGTTCGTGCCGGTGTCGATGTTTTGATGCCTGGTGGTAAACGCACAGGACGAAAAAAGCCAGACGGCACACTTCTTGAAACATACAAAAAAGAAAATGGTATCACCTTAGGTGAAATGCAGAGTGTAGCCCGTAATGTTTTAAATTTATGCTTAAAGTTAGATAAATAACAACAAAAACCCGACAACTTGAAGTTGTCGGGTTTTTGTTGTTATTATCGTTTAATTGTAATTTATCGCAACCATTAAAATCATCATTCCCGCAGAAAAAATAAATTCTCCTAAGAATAATTTCCATGACCATCTGAGCCATTTTGTATAAGACACACCAACTAAACCAATTGCAATAATCATAATCCCGCTTGTTGGATACAAAAGATTTGTGAAACCATCAGCCATACAAAAAGTAGTTACAATTGATTGTCTTGTAATCCCTACTAAATCTGAAAGTGGTGCAATAAGTGGCATAATCAAAAACGCCTTTGCAGTACCACTACCTATAAAAAACTCTAAAAATGCAATAAGTAAAAACAAGAGAATAATTGCTGTATAAGGTGATAGGTCTTTTATAAGATTATAGACACTAAAAAGAATAGTGTGCATTATTTTTGCTTCTGCTAAAATATAAGAAATAGCAACAACAAATACAACCACAGGAATAACTGGCGCAATTGTTTTTGCACCCTGTAAGAAGCTTTTCAAAAGAGCTTTACCCTTAAGACCAGTAAAATATCCCGAAAGAATACCACCTAAAGTAAAAAGAACTGCCATCGCAGGAAGTGAAAGTCCACCGCCTAAATCTAAAACAAAATCAAGTGCGATTGCAACAATATCAATTATCATACAAATCAAAAATGCTTTTGCACCTTTTTTCGTTTCAGGGTTACTTAAAATAGCATCAATATCTTCAATTTTATATTTTTCCCTTAATGCTTTGTCAGATTCGTAAACCAACGATTTTTTAGGATTTTTCTCGATTTTCTTTGCATAGAAAAATAAAAACGCAAATAGAATAAGATAAATCCCTACAAAAACCAAAAGTCTTAAAGAAAGCCCCGAAAACACCTCTAAACCAGCTAATTTCTGAACAGTTACAACATTAAATGGGTTAAATGTAGCTGCAGTAAAGCCCCACGCTATCGACACAAGGCTAAGACCTAAGCCCACCAGTGAATCCCAACCTAATGCCAAGGACACTGCAACGGCTATTGGAACAAGTGTCACAGACTCTTCCAAAACACCCGCCACAGAACTTAATGCCATACAAGCAAAAATTATAATGCCCATTAAGGTATATTTTCTTTTACTGAATTTTTTTATGAGCGAGGCCATCAAATACTTCATAACGCCACATTTGTCAAGAATTAAAAATGCACCGCCAATTAAAACAACCATTACAATTATTAAAATACCCGTTCCTGCATAGCTACTTGTAAAACACAGAATTGGTGCTAAAAAAATCTTCCAAATAGGCATTTTATAATCATTAAGCTCAGTATATGTGCCATCAATAATTTGCTCGTAACCATCTTTTTCAATAACCTGATATTCACCGCGTGGTAACACCTGAGTTAAAACACCTACAACACCCATTATAAGCACGAGAGCCGTAATAATAGCAACTACCGTCTTTTTATCAAGAGTAAGACCAAGCTCTTTGCTTTCTGTATTATTTATTTTTTCATTACTCATTTTATTTTAAATTCCTTTCAAGATGAACTAAAAAATCCTGAATATTTGTAACAAGACCTTTTACAGAGAGTGAGCCTCTATCGTGCAATTTATTAACTGCAAATTCTGAAATATCAACACTATAAATGAATACTGGTCTTATCTCTCCATTCACAACACAATAAGATGGCGTCATATTACCTGTTGCAATAGTATGGAGCTGGGTAGCAAGAGCAATAACTGTTGTTGCCTTTTTGGTATGCTCACGCATTTTATCTTGCGAATCGTAAACGCTATGAATAACCTCAGGAAGCGGACCATCATCACGAATTGAACCAGCTAAAACAAACGGAATATCATTTTTAACAAGAGCACTCATAATTCCATCTTCAATTTTATTTTCTTTAATAAAATTCTTAATTGAACCTGATTTTCTTACAAGATTAATTGTATGGAGGTGATTATAATGACCATCCTTCATAAGCTTTTTAGTGTAAATATCTTGTCCTAACCCTGTGTGAAAAACAGATGCCTCAAGGTCGTGTGTTGCAAGAGCGTTACCAGCAAAAAGGGCGTGACAGTATCCTCTTTTAATAAGATTTGCCATAGCATTACGACTATCATTATCAAAAGCACACGCTGGACCCAACACCCAGACAATATGACCATTATCTTTATCATTTTTTAATATTTCATAAAGATTGTCATATTCGCGTGAGAAAGAGGTTTCTCTTGATTGTCCTGTTCTGAAAGCAAAAGTTGAGTCATGCCCCTGCTCATCATCTTCTTCAAGAAAACAATCAGCGTTAACAAAAACGCCAGTTGAGCCGTCATCGCATCTTCCAACGACAACCTCATCACCCTCTTGAACCTTACGAGGTTCTGTAACAACAGGTTCACCATTTTTTATTACAATTACACCATCCATACGACTTTCTTTAATCATTTTCCACTCGCCGTTAATTTTAAAATATTCTGGATAAATTGTTGTTGCATAAAAATTAACAGGTAAATAATTCTCCCCTGCTTTTTCGGTAGTAACATCAGGAGCAGATATAAATGGCTCTTTGCTGAAATCCGGTTCTATGTATTTGGGAAACTTCATAATTTCACTCTTTCAAAATAAAATACAAATAATCTTCGGTATTATAACATATAAAATCAACTTTAACAATGTACAATACTTTTAATTTATCTAACAATTGACAAATGCTTTTTGGGTATTTATAATACTATTAAATGTTATTTGTATAATTTATATCTTGCGAGGTAATTATGAGAGTAAAAAAGAAAAAACACGGTGCCGAGAGAATGGCAGCCTGTGGTGATATTGTTGTTCAGAATTTAAAGGTTGCTGAAAAGAATCCTAAAAATTTATTCAGTGACGAGAAAGAAGTAAGAATCGAAATCGGGTGTGGCAAGGGTGATTTCATCGTTGGTACCGCTTCACAGAATCCCGATGTTAACTTTCTTGCTATTGAAAGAGTTCATGATGTTCTTGTTATGGCCGCAGAAAAAATCAAGGCTTCTGGACTTACTAATGTTAAGGTTTGCTGCTGTGATGCTAAAGAATTGACAGAGCTTTTCAACGAAAAATCAATAGATAGAATTTATCTTAACTTTTCCGACCCTTGGCCGAAATCACGTCATGAAAAAAGAAGACTCACCCACCGCAATTTCTTAGAAATTTATAAAACAATATTAAAAGATGATGGTGAAATCCATTTTAAAACTGATAATCGTGGGCTATTTGATTTTTCTGTCGAGGAATTCAAAGAATGTAACTGGGAATTAAACAAATTAACTTATGATTTACATAATTCCGAATATATGGAAAACAATGTTATGACTGAATATGAGAGACGTTTTTCTGGCCTTGGATTTACAATAAACAGAGTTGAAGCAAAGAAGCCTTTATAATCAAGCTTCGTGGTATATAACAAAAAACCGAGATTTATGATATCTCGGTTTTTTGTTATATATTTTTTACAACCCTGCTTTATCACAATTTCTCAGGTGCTCACTATAAGTTTCAGCATAATAAGTATTCCCCTCTTTATCGTGACAGAAATAGTAATAATCAGTTTCTTCGGGATAAAGGGCTGCATTTATAGCAAAACTCCCTGGGTTGCAAACAGGCCCTTGTGGAAGTGAATGACATTCATAAGTATCATAGGTTTCTCTATAAGACTCAATATTTTCCTCACCAACAAAAGAAGCTATAGCTTCTTCAACATAAAAATATGTGGAATCCATTTGAAGTTTCATTCCATCTTCAAGTCTGTTATAAATAATACCCGCAATAGTTGCAGCATCATCTGAGAATGCCCCCTCAGCCTGAATTACAGATGCAATAATAATTATTTCATCCATAGAGTAGCCAAGTTCACTTGCTCTCTCTTTCATTTCATCAGTAATTTTTACATCTGTATTACTTAAAAAACGATTTATTACACTTTCAGGTGCTTCATCCAAAAAGAAATCGTAGGTATCTGGAAAAAGATATCCCTCTAACTTGAAACAACGATTTTCGTCCTGTGGAATCTCTGAATATATTGGGTAATTTGTAAAACTATAATTCTGAGCAACATTCATCAGGCTATCATAGGTAGCAACGCCATTTTCATCTAATAATTTAAAAGCTTCTGTAAGCGTTATGCCCTCAATAAATGTAATTTTAGTAGTTGGAATCGTAACAGGTTCCGTTGTTTCATCCTCAAATATGCCCGTTTTATCCACTACTAATACTCCGCATACCAGAACCGCAATTGCTAAAATAGTAATTATTACAAATTTTAAATTTTTAACATTTCTCATACTATATAATTATAACCTTTAAAATAAATTTTAAAACGGGGATTGATTTTACTCAACCCCCGTTATTTTGGTTTTTATTCGCCATCAATTTCTGCAGAAATTGAGTCTGTCAATGTCTTCATGCTATCCGCACTCTTTGAGAGCAATTGCATACTGTCATTGAAGAGAACGATTTGTTCAAATAAGCCATCTGCATCAGTTTTACCACTTACACAGTTGTTATCAACCTTCTTCATCTTTTCAACAAGGTCAGAACCGATTTGTTGCATTCTCTGAATTGCGAATGTCTGCTCATCAATAGCCTGCTCAACTTCATCAATTTGTTGTTTAAGAGTTGTAAAGCTATCATTAAGAATACCAAGCTGTTTCTGAGACTCGTTAACAGCAGTAACACCAATTTCAGATTGCTCTTTAGTTGAAACCATCATAGCATCGAGTTCGCCAATAACCTCGTTAATAGCATTTGAACACTCTTTACTCTGAGCCGCAAGAGTTCTAACTTCACCAGCAACAACTGCGAAACCAGCACCCGCCTTGCCTGAACGAGCAGCCTCAACCGCAGCGTTAAGAGAAAGAATATTTGTCTGACGAGCGATATTATCAATCTCGTTAGAGAATGTCTTAATTCTTTCCATTGCTTCCTGAAGTCTTGTAATAAGTTCATCAAGGTGAACCATGCTGTTATCAACAGATGAAAGATGTGTAGCAGTAGCTTCAATATTATCATGGTTAGTAACAACCATAGTATTAACGTTTGAAACAACACCAGAGATTTTATCAGATGATGTTACACACTGTGCAATATCTGAGAAGAGGTTATGAACTGCATCTGTAGTTTCTGCAACTGTATATCCAATATCTTCGTTAGTATTCTGAAGATTATCACCAGCTTGTTGAATTGATTCACCAGCAGCTGTAAGGCTTATGATTTCATGATATGTATCTGAAACATTTGTTGAAAGTTGAGTCTGAATATTTGCAAGCTCACCTAAAAGCTTTGCAGTTTCTTCTGCTTCCTTCTGAGCATTTTCAATGTGAGTTTTACCACGATTAACCATCATATAACAAACTATCATTGAAGCGTTTGAACAAATCCAACACATTGGAATATCATCGGGATTAAAGCCGAACATTTCTGGTCTGCATAACTTTACAAATAATAAGAAAGCATTAAGAAGCACTGCCTGAATAACAACATACGACGGTCTGAAATAAATACCAGTCATAACAGCACTAACCGCATATAAAATAAAGTCATCTGTAAGGCTTTTTCCGAAGAACGAAATACCAAATATCAATAGTAATTGTGCAGCAGTTATCAAAGCACCACGTGCATAAATTTTAACCTTGAGCTTTTTAAGAAGGAAGAACACACCAACAACTATTACAACCGCAACTGCAATAACAATACCCTCTGTAACAAGACCACTTGTAGCCTTATTAATTGCGTAATACATAGCAATAGCAGCAATAATGAACATATTCTTGATAAGAAGGCCTTCTTCTTGCTGTTCACGGGTTTGCTTTGCTGTCTTTTTCTTCTTTAATAAGTTAATATTTTTAATATTATCAGTACCAACCTTTTTGAAGTCGAATTTTTTTTGACTTTCACCAGAAACTTTTGCTTTTTTTAAAGAAATTGTTTTCATAACACACCTCGACAAAGTATAATCTTTATTGGGGAACCAGATACATTGGGGGACAATATACCTATTTCAATATATATTCTAACAAAAAAACAACATTTTGTCTATATTATTTGATTAAAAATTCAAATTTCATACATTTTAGTTGATTATCTGCACAATATTTAGCAAATTTGACCAACAAAATTAGTTTATATTGCTACAAAAGAATTAAACATAAATGTATAAATATAAAAAACGAAAACGATGAGAAGTTGGGAGTTCTTCTCATCGCTTCGCTTAGTTTTTGGGGGAGAATTATAATGAAATAAAAAGGAGATTTCGAAATCCTCTCGGATTTCTTATCTATAATATATCATACTTTTTTTCATTTGTAAAGACTTTTTTGTAATTTTTTCGATATTTTTTTAAAAAATGTTATTTTTTCCAATAAAAGCCATATTTTTTGTTGGATTTCATTCATTTCATCTTGTTTTTGTAGTAATACTCAACTAAAAACTCAAAAAGCGAATGATAATTCTTCTTATATATTTCTAAAACAGAATAATTGCACTCTACTAGTTACATTTAATTAAATTCTCTTGAAATTTTCAGATTAATATGATAATATACAATATACTATCCGGGTGTGGCGCAGTTGGTAGCGCGCTTGACTGGGGGTCAAGAGGTCGTGAGTTCAAGTCTCGTCACTCGGACCATCGAAAACCGTTGATACCATTGGGTTTCAGCGGTTTTTACTTTTTTCTGAAATCGTAATTTAACCATTTTGACCACAAATTTGCCCACTTATAGAAATTTTACAGATATTTTTTCTTTCTATTTTTCAGGGCGAATTTCGTGCTTAAAATCTTGTTCAAAAACCAATTGAGAAAGATGCTTAAACACGCTCTGGAAAATGTCTTAAAATAAATTAACAGGTGGCTCGAATCTATGATTCAAGTCACCTGCTTCTCTTTGTTTTAAGCGTATAAAATTTTTACATCATTTGCTCTTTTTTAACAAATCTTTTAATGGTTTGAAATCAAACGATGTATCAATATACTCTTCGATATATTCATTGTCTTTCCAGTATGATTTTAATCCGTATGCCTCAATACCGTGGTAAGACGCATCACTCGTAATCAATCTGTATTCATCATCGATTATTTCAAGTGCAGTACAATTTGACATTGACAAACCAACCTGTTCACTTGTTTTCAATAATTCTTTTACATTATCACGTCTGCCCTTTTCATCGCAATGAGGTACAAATAAACCATCTACAAAACCTAAACAATCCACACCTATTAAGGGTTGGTCATCACCAAATTTTATTTTAAGTGAGTCTGAAGAGCATTCTTTAAACCAACAATTAGCACCAGCAGAAACACCACACATTACCTTGCCATCAATCCATGCTTGTTTCAAAATTTCATCAAAGCCTGTTTCTTTCCAAAGCTTTATCATATCAAGGGTATTTCCGCCACCCTCAAATATGATGTCTGCCCAATCAACAAGATTTTTCACAAGTTCGGTATCAGTTAATTGATTGCTTTTTAAATCTTTACAAGAACAACCATACATCTCGCCATAAATATCTACCATTACCTGAAAATAACTTTCTTGTCTTTCTAATGGTTGAGCATGTGCAATCAAAAGAAAGTTAGGATGTTCTTTACCAGTAAGTCTTATTATTTCTTTATCCTGATTTGCAAGCTCGTATGGATGGCGTGTTCCATTTGAACGCTTTCTTCCGTTCTCGCCACCACCTATTGCAACTATTTTTCTGCTCATTTTATCTCTTTATATTCTCCTGTCATTTAGCTAATTTGTTTTTCAACTTTTTAAATACACTTTGTTTAGGTGGATTCTTATCCCAAGCCCATTCCAATTCATCTATAGTTGATACACCATTTTCCAATGCTTTGAATTCTTCAAGACATTTTTCTGTTGCCATTTTTATATATTCATCTGCCATTTGTTGAGTAAAGAAAAATGCTTTGCCATTATCATACTTTTCAAAATCAGATTTAAAGTCAGTTAATAATTGTTGCAAATCAAATGGATAAATATTAAAAATCGGTTCTTGGTTTGTATCATCGGGAATTGTCAAAGAGTTAGAAAGATTATATTTATCAATTACATAATTATTCAGCAATTTATAATCGTTATGCAAACGCTCAATATTCCCTTTAGGATATGGGTCCCAGTTATGTAATGAATAAACGAAATATCTAAAAATCACGTCTTGAATCAAATGTAAATAATAACCAAGATACAATTCATCAGTTTTTAATTGTTCTTTATAAGTTTCACGAAACCAAGCTAATTTATAAGTCTTTTTAGTACCATCTTCAGTGGTGTATTTCAAATGACTATCCGTAGCTGATTGAATATTGTGTTTATAGGCATCAGGCATAATAATACCAAGTCGAAAGCGTTCAATATCTTTTATATCAACTTGTTTCATAACTTCGTTGGCAATCGCCAAATGCATAACTCTTGATGCCATATAATCACCTCGCAATATCTTCTAACTATGGAATTAATTTTAACATTGTTAGAAAATAAAATCAACCCTATAGTCAGCCTACTATAGAGTTGATTAAAAACAAACTTAAGAAACATCAAAATATTAAACTCTAAACTTTTTGGTAAACAATCTTAGAAAACATATTTAATTTCAAACATTGATTTCATTGTATTTTTCAAGTAATTCTTCTTTATCCAAATTTAGGTTTTGTTGTTTAATCTTCTCATTCTCAATTAGTGAAACAATTATATCAATAGACTCATCACTACAATTATGGTTACGGTTATAGCGAAGTATATACTTGTTTCGTGCTTCGGATAAAAAGTCATTAGCATTGAATATTTTCCCTGTTAAACCTATCCATAGCAAACCTAAAACTGAAAAAACAATTGTTAATTTCGAAAAAACAGATTCTAAAATATCTGAACCATTTTTTATATCCAATACCCACAATATTATTATTGGGACTAGAACCATTACAAAAAACAAAATAGAAATAATCCTAACCCACCTAACAAATGCTTTGCAACCAAGTTTTCGTTCATGTTCTTTATCTTCTTGCGTTTTTGTAAAGTCAGCAATTCTAGTTTGACACGCTCGAATATCTTTTGAAATAGAATCTATTTGTGTTTCTATAATTTGCCTATTCTGTTCAATTATTGTTTCTTCTTTATCTTTAATAATTGGATTCAATTCTCTTGTTCTCTCTTCAATACCCTTATTATATGCTTGATTTTCAATTTCTGCAAGAATTTCAGTTGCGGTCTTTTCTGAAAGTAATTCAATATCCCCTTGAGTTTTTTCGACAAGCAGTTTCGCTGCAAGTTTATCTTGTTTTAACAATTTGCACTGTTCTTCGGTTATTGTTCCGCTATTTCGAGCTTCCTGAATTATTCTGTAAAACTTATCGTACATCACAGAATTTGGTAGAAAAGCTGTTGAAATAAATGTTGCCAATTTTTGTTCAGACAACTCTGTCTTGATTTTTGGATTAAACTTCCATAATAATGCCCCAAAGAAAGTATCAGTAACACAAAAAGGAATATTGTTTTTATTGTCAAGTAATTGTTTGGCAACTATGGCAAGAGATGTATTTTGAGTTATCATAATATGTTTTAAATTACTAAAAACAATTGCATTACTATAATTATTTTTTGAAGAAAGATAAAAAAATGATTTTGCATCAACTTCGATTGTCTTTCTCTTTAAATCTTCATCAAAGTCAGGATTGTTATCTTCATAGCAAGACTTTATTTTTTCATAATAATCTTGCTCTGTGTATGCCGTTCTAGGAAAACTTTGAGGATAATCCATTTCATCAATTTCAATACCAACATTTTCAAGATTTGTTCTACAGAAAGAAAGTATCTCCTGAATTTTCTTAACTGAAAAATGATTTGATACAAAAAACTGTGTAGCTTTTGATGCACGTGAAGCAACATAATCAGGATTATCAATCCACTCAATACTATTTTGTATTACTCCTTCAACTTCAATTATGGTGTGTTCAAATACTTTTATTTTTATACCATTTTCTTGCATTCTTGATAATAATTCTTTATAGTTTTCGGCACGATTAAACTCATCTATTTCAAGCAAACAGAAAACTATATTTGCATCCAAATAGACTGTCTTGTTTGAAAAATCAGGCGTTTCTATTTCGTCTTTATGAATTAAAAGTTCACTTAGAATCCTACCAGCAATTAATTCATCTACAATTTCATAATACATTTTATTTTTCTCGTCTGACAAAAATTTTGCAAAGAGAAAATCATCGTGAGGATTTGATAAATATGAAGCGCCATTTCTATAAAAAAGCGCCCCTTGTTCATCGATAAAATTATCAATTCTTTTAGAAATTTCATCATCAGAAATGTCGTTCATTCCTACTTCTTCTCTTAAATAATGACTAAAAGCTATAATAAGACTTTCAATATTACCTTGCTTTTTTAAAACTTCTGCTTCAATACAATTCTGTTTTATCTTAGTATAATCAGGAATATAGCCACCTGTTTTATTATCCATAACATAGCCCCGTTTTTGTGCTAAACACAAAATATTTTTTAATGGCAAATACGGCACTTCAAAACCTATTATTTCTCGAAAATCCTTGACAATATCTGCTGCTGTTTTTATTAAGGTATAATTTTTCTTTTTCAAAACGATTAACAACAAGTTTAGTAAGGCATCATCAAGGTCATCGTTACAAAAATCATTTTGCACCATTAAATAATACGCATTTTTCAAATAATTATTTCCCATATCCATTCTCCTTATACAATGAATAAAATATTTTCTCATATATATATGACAAAAATCGACAAAAGCTACATAAAAATTTTAAAGTTTTTAGAAAAATCAGCGTTTTGTATATATCGAGGTGTTTAGATTTAGTTAAAATCACAAGAACAAGGAGCAGATTTCTGCTCCTTGTTCTATTTCTCTCGCAATTCTTTACTTTCCCAAAACATCATCCAGCAAAGACCTAAACAACTCTTGATTTCCTTACAATCAAGCCTATTTTTTCACTTAAGCAAAGGAAAGGGTATTTTAAGGTTACGAACCATCTGAAATCGTCAATTTCCTTGAAACAGGTGGCACCGCCGCCTGATGTCAGCCGAAAAGTCGCTTTAGCAAAGACTTTTCTTATTCCTGCCTATAAATCCGTTGCGAAATACGTCTGAATCAGCTCGAAATACCACCACATTATGACAAACATCTGCTTTCTCATATTTGCCCAAATTCGTGCCAAATTCCGTCTTTTTCTCCTATGCTGGTCTGTTTTCTATTTTCAATTCATTCGCTCAAATCTGGGCGAACAGGTGTCATTAAACAAAAATTTCTGTTCAGCTCTCGGTTGCATTTCTATTCTGATTTTTGATAACTTTTTCATTTTCCTGACCGACATTTGCTTTTTAACTCACAGATTTTTTTCTCAGCTGCCGATGAAACTTTTCAAACTTTTTTCTTCTTTGTTGGTAAACTTTCAGAAGAAATTTTCAAACAAAATTCAAAATCCCTTTTCTTTGTTTCATGCGTATAAAATTTTTACACACTGAACACGAAAAATTTAAACCGATTTTCACACGAAACCCAAACCAAAATTAGAAGAAAATTTTCAAAATTCAAACCAAAACTCAATCACAAACTGAAACAAAATTTTCAAAACCAAACCGAAACCCTCGCAAGAATTTTCAAAATCAAATCCAAAGCTCAGAGCAAACCCAACCGAAAAGAAAAATAAATTCAATCGAAACAAAATCGAAAATGAAATAAAAAACACGGAAGGCTTGAATCAAAAAATTCAAAGCCTTCCGTTATATTTTGTTTTTTCTTTTTTATAAAATCAATTTTCTCTTTACTTTTTCGAAAAGCAAATTTCAACGTTCACAGGAATGTTGATGAAAAATTTGATTAAGACATTGTTATTTCACCTGAAAATTGTTCATGGAAATTGTTTTCAACTATTTCTAAACTGATTTTCTTCATGTTTTTTTCAACATCATATATATGCTTTCCTTCTTCAAGTTCTTGAGCATAGTCTTTTTCATCTCTGTTAATTACATTTATATGAAAATCAGGTTGGATAATATAATCGTCTTCAAAATCAGTGCTATTCAATTCACTTATTTCAATAAATACGTTGTCATTTTCTGTTTTTTTGTCAATTGAAAGTTCAATGTTTTTATTTTTCGATGTTTCTCTACTAACACTAATTGGAAAATCTGAATTAACAATATCTATATCTATTGTATCTTCTATGATATGGCTATATTGTACATCCATATCATACAAAAAAGAACAAGTCGAAAAATCAATAGTTCCTTCTATCAATTCTTCCTCATCACAACAGAAAATTGCATTTGCTTCACCTAAAACAGAAGAATATAAATTCATGTCACAAATAATATCTTCGCTTGCATCTTTGTTTTTCAAGGTTAAATTAGCTTTTGTTATTACGGCCATATCATAATATGACTTGTCGCTGATAACACTTAAATAAAAACCTTTTTTATTTCTATAGCTACCATCTGATATTACTAATTTAAGTCCATTACCCAATTCTTGTACGCAGACACCTAAATCATTGGGATTGGTTGTACCAATTTGTTTATCCAAATTAAAGTCTATCTGTGAATCACCTATACATATAGATATTTTATTTTCTCCAGAAATTCTTTTTACATTTTGTAGGCGTATTGAATAATGACACTCTTTTTCAAAAGTCGGAGCAGTATTTTCAATTTCAGAATGCCATTTATACACCTTTGTTTCCTTACCATCAATTAATACAACTGGTTCTAATTCTTTGTTCTCATCTAAATTTTGAACATCGTTATAAATTAAATCAATTATTAAAGTTTTTTCAGTTGCATCAAAATAACATTCTTCAACAGTAATTGTTTCATCGAAACCGTTTGCAGTAGTACTATTAGAAACTGATTCCTTCAAAAAATAAAATTCATTATTTGTATTCTCTTTTACTCCTGCAAAACCACAGAAAGCATAGTAAGTCTCCGAATTTGAAACGTTAGAACAACCAACTATACTTATAAGAAAACAAAAAACAAGTAAACATAATATACTTTTTTTCATATTCTAAACACCCCATTGTCTGTTTTAATTCTCGTTTACTTCTTTTGTGAGAATAAAATCAAAAACTAATTCTTTGTTGTAGTCAATTTCAGTGTTTGAATCTTTCTCAGTAGCTTTACCACTATATGTAACTATAGTTTTGCCTCCTTCAAACTCTACTTCTACTTCAATGTGAGTTGGTGCAATATACTCAGTCGCAATTTCTAATTGAGTAGCTTCTATTTGCTTAGAAAATTCTGTAAGATACTCTTCTTCTTTCTCTGAAGGAGTTTTACCCCAACTTAATATTATCTGTTCGCTATATTTTTGTGTAGATAAATCGACTGGTTTTGCAATATTTATAACAAAATCTGATTTTGTTGTAAAATATATTGCTACTGATGAAACTAAAACTACTACTGCTACTATTGCTATAATTATTTTCTTTTTCATATTCTAAACTCCCCTTAAAAGTTTATTTTATTGTTTTTGCAAATTCTTTTGCTGTTTCAAAGTCACACTCTATATAAAAATAATAGTGTGTTAAATTATTTCTATATTCA
>JAZLAG010000007.1:0-31526 GCA_045613085.1 Acutalibacteraceae bacterium
TTGCTCTGAGTTCGCCTGTGTAGAAACAAGATTACCTTTTTTATCATAAGTATATGTCGGTGCTGGTTCCTTTATTAACTGTATATGGTCGAAATATACTGTATTAGCCTGATTGTAATATCTTAATATTACTGTAATAGCCTCTGGTGTATATGTGCAACCACTTTCACCACCAGTATATTTAAGTGAAAACGGCGTTGAGGTATATTGCCATCCGGTAATTGTTGTGTTAAAGCTTGCCGCTGGCTTTTTCTGGTAAACTGTTGTTTTGTTACCACTTGCATCTGTTTTGGTATATTTTACCTCTGGGCATATATCAAATAGTGCTGTTGCTTTAGCGTTCTCGCCACTGCCTGTGTAGTGGTAGGTACTGTTTACCGCTGTACCTTTTGCCCAACCACTGACTATATATGTGTCCTTTGGGTTACTTGCAACTGCTACTCTTTGGTAAACGTGCTTTTAAAAAGAATAGCGGCACTTTCAGTAGAGAAAACACCGCTAAACTCGTTAGATTTTTTGTTTTTAGTGAAAAAATTTAGATTTTTACAATTTCAACAAAACCAAGGAAATTTCAGGACTGTTCAGACCATTTGAAATATCACTTTTTCAGTGGTTTCGAACCGTCCCCTGATTTTTTTGCGTTTCCCTGTCTTATGCTATTCACTCTCTTTAAAATGTGATACACCCGGATAACGCTTACAAATCTCGTTTTCAATCTCTTCTCTACCAATAACATTCATAATACTTTTTCTTTCATCTATATATTTTTGGTAATATTCTTCTGCTTCATCAAAATTCCCGTAAAAACTTACTAAAGAATCTAAAATAAAATATTTATCTATATCATTTGTTGATTTATCTAGTAAATTCAAGTACGCAGCTTCAATCATTTTATATTGCTCATCATTGTACATCACAGGATAATTAACATCATACAATAAATTTAGCAAATAATTTGTTGTCATCCAGCAATTATTAAGTTTATTATAATTAGAACTAAATAATTCAGTAAATTCTTTATCACATTCATTTACCAACAGATATTTTAATTGTAAAATTACAATTTCATTATAGTAAGAATCAATAACTGATTCTTCACCACCTATTTCATCCAAATTAAACAAAAAACAATCTCTTAAATATCTAAAAATATATGTTGAGAAATACCAATTAAAAGATTGATTTTCATTTATTATTTGGTTGGTACACATATCAATTTCATTTTGAATTTCGTGTGATAAAGGAAACGCTTTAATATATTTAGACGTATATTTATCGCAATTATTTATGTCCCTAGAAACAAAAAGAAAACAACAAATAACGGAAACGATTATTACCCCAATTATCGAAAATATTAATATATTCTTTTTCATATTAAATCTCCCTAAAATAAAATAACAACAACATCCGTAAAGAAATCAGCCAATTCTTTTTTTCCCCAAGTTATTAATTCGGTCAAAGTTAATATATATAAATCATAAAACATCACTCTATCATAAAGTAGCATTTTATGAGTAAAAATATATTGATCTTCTTCTGTTAATTCATCCCAAGTATCAGTGCTAGAAATCACCTCAAAGTCAATAGCATTTTGATATGCAATTTTACAAATCTGTGTATACTCGGCATTTGTATATCCTGGAAAGGAGACCATCGTATTTTTCCCACTTCCATAATCAATCACATTTTTAGCATGAGCTGCAAAAATAGAGCAATAATAAGTGTACATATCATTAATTTCTTTTAGGTCATTAACTATTTCTAAAGTACTCCACAAACCACCTATTAGTTGAATTTGCATATTCTCTTCATAAATTTTCTCTATTCTTGATTTCAAAAATTTCATTGTAAATGATGGAAGTACAAAAATCATAAAAACAGTTACAAGAAAGAAAATAACATAAGCAATTTTCGTTTCCCCCGTATAATCCACATTCATCACAGGATTATTATTACAATAAGCAAAGAGATTAGCTCCGTGAATTGTGCCTTTGGTTGTTTCGAGAACATCTGTAGTATCAGCATTCAAAAACCTACCATAAGCCGGGTTATAATACCTACTCTGAAGATAATAAAGTCCTGTTGCCATATCGTAGTTATAACCCCTATAAGTAATTGGAGTAAATAATACTGCAACTATGGCTCCTATTATAGCCGCGGCAGTTGTTCCATGTGCCTTTGCAGAAACAGCCCCCCAGGCATCATAAGTATAAGTCAATAATGCATCGCCCTCGTCATCATAAACTGTAACTATATCACCAAATGCATTTTTTCCAAAATAGAAAGTGGTTTGTTCATTTTCATTAGTATCATAGTATGTATACCCTATACTCTCGCCCGTGTTATCAAACAACATTTTGATAGTTTGCAGTGTTTCGCCATCTGAATCTACATTAGAATATCCCGCAAGTTTTCCGTCTCGCCACAAATAGTACATAGCTCCATCAAATTCGCCAGTTTCACTGTCAAAAGTTTCAGCTTTTGTTCTAAAACCATCTGAATCATAGCTATATTTTATTGTACTACCGTCAATCGTAACACTTTCAAGCTGTCTTCCATTCCAGGTTAATGTACCTGTATCACCACTGCCATCAATAACATCTTGTTTTACATAGTTAAGAGGATTACCTATTTCATCGTATGCTATTTCTGTTCCGTTGAAATTAACAAGCTTATCTTTCCAAACACTATCATACGAATAATTTACTGTATTCGTTGATGTTAAGTCTGATAAATCTTCTTCCTCAGTAAACACATATTCGGTTTTTGAAACAATGTTACCTCCTACATCATACACGAAAACATATGTTTTTTCAAGTGTTGCGTTATTTTCTCTTACAAGCTGACTTGCTTTGTCGTAAACATAACTACAAACAGTAATTTCTTCTAATAAAGTTTCGTCATCATCAAATTCTTTGAAATATATTCTTGTAATATTACCAACACTGTCATAATCATAGAAATACTCAATTTCATCATACACATCGGTTAAAAGCTCTCCATCCACTTCTGCACACAAACCAACCGTGGATTTATAACTATCAATGAGTGTTGTTGTTTGGGCGTTTTCTAAATCCTTATACTTATACTCAGAATTTAAATACAAGTCAATATTCAATCCCTCTTCTTCTGCGTAGAATGTCTGAGTTTTTTTATTAACCACCCTACCAAAATAGTCAGTTTCAGATGTGAAATTATATTCCTTTAATGTTGAAGATGTTGTTGATTTATTTACTGAGCCACCAGTTTCTTCCTTGTAGATTGAAGATATATCACCTGTAGTATAACTCATTCCGCCGTAATTTTCAACTATATCTCCATTTTCTGTAATTGTATAACTGTTATAAACAACATCATCGCTTTCACCTGAACCATTCAAATGCTTAACTGTAACATTCTGACCATTATATAATGTTTGAATGTTATTTGTAACATCAAGAACAGCTGATAAACTACCATCAGTAGAATAAGTGTATTGATAATTACTTTTTACAGTTCCAACCGATTCACAAGATTTTATTGTAGAAATATTTCCATCACCATTAAATGTGTATTCTGTATAATCGCCGTTGCCATAAGTGATTTTATTAATACGGTTTCTGTTTTCATTACTGTCATAATTATAGGAAACAAGTGGTTGATTACCAACCTTTACAGATGTTACATTGCCCCATACATCATATTCATAATTATATGAAAATCCGTTGTGTGTTATACTTTTCACTCTGTCATTTTCATAGGTGTAATTTGTCTGCATTGTTGAGCCGTTACTAAGACCCTCAACAATTTGAGACACACCTGAAAGTTCACCAACTGCATTATATGTGTACAATGCATTACCACTATTTTCATCAATTTCTCTTGTTAGTAACCCTGTGTTACGATTGTAAACATATCTTGTGGTACTTCCATTAATATCTGTCTGGTTATTTGGAAAACCTGAGCTATTTGTGTTTGAAAAACTCATTGTTTTTTCGCCATTTGAAATAGAAACTGATGCACCAGTTGATGAATATGAATAATAGAATCCACGATTGCAAGATGTTTTCGTGCAATTGTCGCTACAATCTCTGCAAGTGCAATTTAAATCTGTGCAACCATCACAAGTACATCTTTCATCATCGGTATTTGAAGTTCCTGTAGAACCTGAACTGCTACCTGTTGTTGCAGTACTTTTATGTGTGTTGATTAATTGAATATCGTCAAAATATGCAATACCATTTTGTAAGTAGTAACACAAAGAAATGTTAATCTCATTGTAGTTTTCATTTAATGTGAAATTCATCCCATAGGTTTGCCAGTTGTTATTCATAGGATTTATTTCTACATAATCAATAGTATCCCATGTTTCATCACTGCTGGTTTTTGCTTCTATTAATACTAAACACCAATATAAATTATTGATTGAAGAAATCGAATCAGATTGTTTTGTTGAGAATTGTAAATAGTATCTATCCCCAGCAACTCCATCAGAAACACTTATTTTTTGGTTTGCATAAAGGCAATTATTATGAATTCCGTTTATTTTTAAAGAACTAGGGTTTGTGGAGTTCGTGATGGCATCAGTATCATTTGTATGACTCACACCACTTACAATGTTCCAATTTGTTGTACCATAAATAAAACTACCATTTTGAATAAGATTTGAATTTTCATAAACAGATGCAGTTAACTCTGTATTATATAATCTGCTACTAATTTCACCGAGAGCTCTGTTATTTTCACTATATACCCTTGGAACAACTGTTGTTCCCTCAATTTCACTAATGACCCTACCATAAGCATCAAATTGTTTTTTTATTTGCTCATTATTTTTATCAATAAATATTCTTTCATATGAATTAACTTTATTTACAGTTAAGATATTTCCTGTGGTTGTTGTTTCATGAACAACTTTTTCGGTTATCGTATGTGAATTGGAGTTAGTTTTATTAATTTCAATTGTATATCCATCAATATTTTTCAATGTTTGATTTGTTCCAGTTAAATTATAACTAACAATTTCACCATCAGGATAAGTTAATGCTGATAAATTCGGTAAAGTTCCACCATAAAAATCCGTATATTCGTAAGAATATACATATTTGTAATCTGCTCCACCGACTTTTATAGCTGTACCATTTTTATTAAATACCTGGATTGAACTTACTAATGGGTAGTCGTATGTTTCATAATAAGTAAATCTATATTCTCTACCGATGCCATCTGTAATTTTATCTATGAGATAATCATAATCGGTACGATATGAAACTGTAACTGAAAATTCAGTTTTATCAGAAGAAACTTCACTATTTTCAATAAAAGTACTTATTTTAGTAAGATAACCATCATCGTTAAAATACATTGTCTGATTATTAGAATCAACAATTGTTATATCCCCTAATCCCAGATCGCCCGAAGATATGTCCCAATACAGTGTATACCCTTTACTATTTGAAAACATATCTGTATCCTCGATAAATTTTATTACATCACTATTATCACTGTTCTCCTCGTTTTTAAAATAAATTATTTCTCCATCTTCATCGCGATATAAAAAGCGACCATCTTCAATTTCGCCAACAATTTCAATAGTTTGATTATAATTTGTACTCCAACCTACACCATAAGGACTCATAAGATTTGAAACCGCTTTTGTTGCTGAAGCACTACCACCTAAACCACTATTGTAAAAACTTCTAATTTGAACTGGCATATTAAGGCAATAAAGTCCCATATCTTCTCTTTCAATGTGAACTTGTCCCGAAAAATCGTTATAATATACGCTTCCGGCTCTGCCTACGTCTTGCATATGATAATCAAATTGATTTTTAATGCCATCGGTTTCATAGTATTCAATTGTAAAATATGGTTTGTAATTTGAATCTGTATATTCAGAAGAAGCATACATAACCAATTCATCGGAATTGCCAGTTGTTATCTGCTTTAATGCTATACCAAATATTTCGTTGAAACCCAAAGATGTGTAACATTCGGTAACATCAAACCCTACATAATAAGAAGTTGAAGAACTGTTAAAACTCTTTTTGTCTGCTAAGTTACCAAATGTAGGTTTTGTATTATATGTAACATTGCTTTCACTCCAACTTGAAGTTATTGGGTAAGCTCCAACTTCAATAAGCCTATTATTCGCTGTGGAAGAATGCATTGCATTTACATATAAAGTGATATTTTTTATGACAGCATCTGTTTTATGAACAATTGTGTTATTAATATCAAATAAGGAAATCACTTCATTTGATGAAGTCTTTTGTGTACAAACTAACGAAATATCCCCAGTGTTGTCATTGGGATATTCACTATCTATATAAGCATCTAAAATATTATCATTTCCATCTGTATTTATAACAGGGTCAATTATAACAGGATATTTAGCCTCTTTTTTCAACCAATCGTAAGATGGTGTGTAGGTTAATTTATAACTTCCATTTTCACCTGAAAAAGCAACTTTAATATCTGTTGAAGTAACATTTTTAGCATCAAACATAACAGGTGCAGGAATATTAAATATTTCGTTGCCTTGTGAATCAGTAAAAGATACTGAACCATCTTCATTTGCTTTACCATTTAAGTTTTCTGCAACAATTGTGTATGTATACGAAACCTCTTTTTTAGGCTTTTTAGTTAATATAATATTTTCTTTTAAGCCTGTTGATGTGACAGAATATTCTATATCAGTTGTTTCACCGACATTTTCATAAACGATAGTTTCGTTTTTATCTATAAAACTTTCATCTATTTCTGTCTTTGATTTCTCTTTTTTAGTTTTTTCTTTCTTATTAGCTTTTGATTTTTTTGACTTTTCAAAAACATCATAACCATCTAAAGTAAAAGAAAGACTGTAACCATCTTTTTCAATTGAAACCGCATCAATTTCTTCCATTTCTTCTGGAAGCGTTACTGTAAAGTCATTAGATTTATTTTCATAAACTGTTTCATTATTTTCTGTTGCTTCAACAAGTGTATTATCAATATCAACCCACTCACCATTTTCTTCATAGTGAACAGGAGTTGAAGCTATGACAGCAACAGAGGTACCATCTGATTTTTGGAATACTTTTGTGTATTTGTCACGCTTGCTTTCAATTTCGCCTATTATAGTAGGCTCTTCTTTTTCTGCTTGTATTTCTTTTATTGTTTCTGTTATTGCATAATCTTCGTTTACCTCTGCTGCTAAAACAGGATTAGCAACAGAAAATACACCTAATATAGTCAATACGGAAAGAATTACCGAAATAACTTTAAGTGTTTTGCTCATAAATTTATTTTCTCCTTAATTTTATATTCTCCCCACATTCTCTTTTGTAGCACTTTTTGCCACCATTTCCCCATCATCTCCCTTACTTTTATTTGTGGGTCCATAAATATATGTCAAAAAATGCCAAACATTACATAAAAATTTTTAAATCTTTCAATTTTTCAGAGAAACAAATAAATATTTTGTAAATCCGAGGATTTTTTTGTTAAAAATATCAAGCATTCAAAAGCAAAATCTATACTTTTTTACGCAAGAAAAATCACTCGCCTTATAAGACAAGTGATTTTTCTTTTATAATGAATCTTTTGTTTTTATAATCACAAATATATTTTTCTTGCTTTAATTCACCTGATAAATATTTTTCAGAAAGCATATCTTCGATTTCTGATGTTATAAGTCGTCTTAGTGGTCTTGCACCATAAACCTTATCAAAACCTTTTTCAGATAAATTATTCACAACATTGTCGGTAAATTCAACTTTTATATTTTTTTCGTTCAGGCGTTTTTTTATTTCATTTAGCATCCGTATTGTAATTTTTTTAATTTCTTCCTTTGTTAATAACTCAAAAACAATCAATTCGTCTATTCTGTTTATTAGTTCAGGCTTTAAGGTCTTTTTCACTTCTTCAATAACTAATTCTTTATTTCGCTTATTCTTACTATTTTCATCATTTTCACCCGAAAAGCCAACAGCACTTTTATTATTTGAAATAAGTGACGCACCAATATTTGATGTCATAATAACAACTGTATTTTTAAAATCAACCTTTCTGCCATTAGAGTCGGTTAACATTCCATCCTCTAATATTTGAAGAAGAATATTAAAAATATCATTATCCGCTTTTTCTATTTCATCAAATAAAATTATAGAATAAGGTTTTCTTCTGACCTTTTCAGTTAGCTGTCCCCCCTCATCAAAACCAACATAACCAGGAGGTGAACCAAGCAATCTTGAAACAGAGTGTTTTTCCATATATTCACTCATATCAATTCTTATAATTTCATTTTCATTACCAAAAAGACATTCAGAAAGTGCTTTTGTTAACTCCGTTTTTCCAACGCCAGTCGGACCCAGAAATAAAAATGAACCTATTGGTCTTTTTGGGTCTTTTAAGCCCGCTCTACCGCGTCTTATTGCTCTTGAAACCGCTTTTACTGCCATATCCTGACCAATTATTCTTGCGTGTAATTCTTTTTCTAATGTCAATAGCTTTTCGCTTTCGCTCTGGCTTATTTGAGTTACCGGTATTTTCGACCACATTGAAACAACTGTTTTAATGTCATCCTCGGTAACAAAAAGCTTTTTATCTGAAATCTCTTCTTGCCATTTTTGCTTTTTTTGTCTTAATTCAATATTTAATCTTTTTTCTTCGTCACGAAGCTTAGCCGCTTTTTCAAAATCCTGATTTGTAATTGCAGAGTTTTTGTCATTTGCTTTTTGCTTCACTTTAAGCTCTAATTCTTTTAAATTATCTGGCAAAGTATAGCTTTTTAATTTCACCCTTGCTGAAGCTTCATCAATTAAATCTACAGCCTTATCAGGTAAAAATCTATCAGTAATATAGCGAACGCTTAGCTCAATTGCTGAGTTTATTGCTTCATCAGTTATAGTAACGCCATGATGCTCCTCATAATAGCTTTTTAATCCATAAATCATTTCTTTTGCACTTTCTCTGGTTGGCTCTTCAACAGTAATAGGTTGAAATCGTCTTTCTAAAGCAGCATCTTTTTCAATATATTTTCTGTATTCGTTAAGCGTTGTTGCACCTATTACCTGAATTTCACCACGTGCCAGTGATGGTTTTAAAATATTTGCTGCATCAACTGCCCCCTCAGCAGAACCAGCACCGACAATATTATGAAGCTCATCAATAAATAAAATTATATTGCTATCCTCAACAACCTCATCGATTATATTTTTAATGCGTTCTTCAAAGTCACCGCGATATTTTGTACCTGCAACCATACAGGTTAAATCAAGAGAAATTACTCTTTTTCTTTTTAAACTTTCGGGCACTGTACCATTCGAAATCTCTAAAGCGAGTCCCTCGGCAATCGCAGTTTTACCAACACCTGGTTCACCAATTAAACAAGGATTGTTTTTGGTTCTTCTTGAAAGAATTTCTATAACTCTTTCAATTTCCTGTTCCCTTGCAATAACAGGGTCAATGCCACCATTTCTGGCTACCTCAGTTAAATCCTTACCATATTTTTCAATCAGAGGTGTTTTCACCTCTTTATGAGTTGTTTTACTTCCTTTGAAGTCATTATTATTTATTTCATTTGAAATATCAAGCGTTATTTCATAAGGACTTACACCTAGTGAAGATAAAATTTTGCACGCAGCACTCTGGTGCTCTTTTAACAGAGAATGTAAAAGCTGTTCTGTTCCCGCACCATCTTTTTTTGTTGTGCTATTTAATGCATTTTCAATAATTTTTCTACTTTTAGGTGTTACATCCTCTGGTGAAAGCGAGGTTGGAATACCAACCCCTACACTCTTTTTAATTTGTTCCTCTACTTTCTTTAAGGTTATTTTTTTAGACAAAAGTATTGATGCAGAAACAGTTTTTGTGTCTGACAATAACCCTAATAAAATATGTTCGCTACCAATATAGGTATGACCTAAATTCTCCGCTGATTCTATTGCAAAATTCAATGCTTTATTTGCACTTTCTGTAAAACCTGTGAATTTATACACTAATAATTCTCCTAATCATTTTTTGTAAGCAACAACGTTACTATTGTCATATCATCATTTTTTTCTGGTTGCATTTCTCGTATTTGTTCTGCTAATCTCTCAGTAAAAGCTCTGACATTTTCACCTTTAAAATATCTTATATGACTTTCAATTATGTTTAAATCTTCTTCTCTTACTCCATCAGTTGACATTACAACAATATCCCCATCAGTTAAAGCCCCGTTTCCCGTTGAAAATTCTGTATCTTTTAAAATACCCAATGGTAAAGATGGAGAATTTATAAAATGAATTCGTTTATTTTTTCTCACAACTGTATCCTGAGCACCGCACTTGTAAAATTCAATATGACCGGTAAATAAATCGATTGCAGTTAAATCAAGCGTCACAGAACATTCATCGCTTGATTTTGAAATAAGCGAGGTATTAACTGTATTAATTGCAGACTCAACACCAAAACCAGCTTTAATAAGTTTTTCTAACAAAGAAACTGCCAGATTAGAACCAATTGCAGCTTTAGTGCCTGTACCCATACCGTCACAGATTATAGCGTAAAAAATACCATTGTCATCTAAAAAGGTTGAATAAGTGTCACCAGAATATTTTTCCCCAGTTTTAGAAAACTGAATTCCCGAAGAAGAAACTTTGTAATCTGCCTTTTCTTTAAATAAAAGTAATGTAAAATCTTGATTTTCTAATATTTCAGGATATTCAAACTTTCTGTTTGCAGTAATTTCCAATTGTCTCAAAAAATCTTTAAAATTTTCATTGTGCTTTACATTTTTTAGCTTTACTTCTATTGTTATCTTTTCTAATTGATTTATTACACAACAGCTTTCAATTGGCTCGTAACCTAAAGATGTAGCAACTGCCCGTGATTTAGCCGCTAAATCCATATCGAATCTGACATCCTCTGTAAGACTTTTACAAAGTGAATCTAAAAGTGAAGCTACATTTGTAAATTGCTCAGATGCCAAAGTCTGAATTTCGTTTATTCGTGCTTCCATACGCTCTTTAATAACATATTCAGAATATAGCTTATTAAATGAGCTTGAAACCAACTCGCTTCTTATACACTTAGAGGCAAATTGTTGTGGAATTGTTTTGTTTTCAAGGTATACCCCCTCTTTTTTCATTGTAATCAAAGTATTAAAGCAATCCTGAGTATCATTAAGACTTTCTTTCCAACAAGCTTCATATAACCCACATGAGCCACATACGCTATTTTTTGTTTTCGTAAAAATCTTTTTCATATCCGCTTTTTCATTTTGATATAATGCATCTGAAACTACATTTAACGAATCACAAATTTCACTTGAAACCTCAGAAGCATTTCTTAATTTTCTCATAATGTCACTTTTGACACTGTCAATTATTGGTGAATTCACTTTTGGTGATAAAATATCTTCTAATTTAATATTTATTTTACTCGGTAAAAAAATGAATATACAACCAGCAATTAAAGTTTCAATAAATACACCAATATTATTAAATTTTTCATAAGCAATAATCGACACTAAAACACCAGAGAGTGAAAATGCTACAAATGATGCAACTCTTCCAAATCTTGATACAACTCCAGAAATTAAACCACCTAGTGAATAAAATGCCAGAAGAAAAATATTACCAGACCCCAAGCTAGTTGTTATACCAGTACAGACACCAACAATTGTGCCACCTGACTCTTTTGCATATTTTGAGCAAATAAGAATAATTAAAATTGCAATAATGTGAGCTGGATAAATTTCATAAAAATTAATGTCTTTAAGTGACAAAAGTAAAAGCGAAAATGATATAACCAAAGCTATTGCTTCTTTTGAGGTAAGAGTAGAAAAACTCCCTTTTAAAGAAATTACACTTCTTGATTCTATAAATAAAAAAACAGCACATGCACCAAAAAGACTTTCAGAAAAGCATATTAAAAGTGATGTAAAACTAAAATTTTCAGCTAATGCTACTGCTAGTCCTGTTACAAAAAGGCAAATAAATGCTGAAATTATTGGTGTTGCAATATTTTCTCTGATTTCTTTAAATGGCTTTAGAGCGCCAAAAATAACGACAAGTGCTAAAATTGATGCTATGTAGCGTAATGAAGAAATTGAGTCTCCTGTTAAAATATAACCAATAGCAGCCCCAAGTGCAGAAAATGCTAAATATCTTCTACCACCTGATGCAGAAAAAGCTACACCAAATGGAGCAAAACTCGTTGAAAAATAAGAAAAACTATATAATATACCCAATAAAAAATTAACTAAAAGTTTTATTATTTCTTTTTTATTAAAGTTTATTTCTTTTTGTTTTCTGATTAAACCTACCGCTTCTGTAACACTCATTTTTTTCAATTCCTTTAAATTTTATTTTTTATAATTCTACAAAAAACAAAACAAAAAAGTAGTCGTATTATGTTGTTAAAAAATATTGTTTTGTGCTATAATATAAAACAACTTGTTGAATTTTGTTATAATAATTCAAATTGTAATTTTTTCTTAATAATTTTGATGATTTTTTTGTAATTTATTACCTTTAAAGTAGATAACAAGGAGGAATTCCGATGAAAACAGTTCTTGTATGTGACGACGACATAGCGATTTTAAAATCAATTGAGATTTATTTAAAGATGGAAGGTTATAATGTTATTTTATGCGAAAACGGCAAAGAAGCTTTAAAAGCTTTAGAGGATAATGAAGTGCACTGCATTATTCTTGATATTATGATGCCAGTTTTAGATGGTTTAAACGCAACATTAAGAATCAGAGAATCTTTAAATATACCTATTATTTTGCTCTCTGCTAAAAGTGAGGATACCGATAAAATTACAGGTTTAGGATTTGGTGCTGACGATTATGTTACAAAACCATTTAATCCCCTTGAACTTTGTGCAAGAGTGAAAAGCCAGATTAGAAGATATTGTTCACTTGGTAGTTTAGAGAAAAAAGATGGTGTAATTACTTCTGGTGGTCTTTCAATTGATATTAACGCTCACGAAGTTACAGTTGATGGCGAAATTGTTAAACTTACTGCAACTGAATATGGTATAGTTGAGTATTTAATGAAGAATTTAGGCAGAATTCTCTCAACTGACCAGATTTATGAAGCAGTATGGGGCGACACAGCTATTGCTGGTGATAAAACAGTCACAGTTCACATAAGAAGAATAAGAGAAAAAATCGAAATTAATCCTAAAGAACCAAAATATTTAAAGGTGGTATGGGGAATTGGATACAAAATTGAAAAACTCTAAATTAAGACCGATAATTAAAGTTATTGTTTTAATACTTACACTTGTCTTTGCGTTTTTAGCAGGAACAAACGGATTAGAATTAGCAAGAAAAACTATTTATTTTAATGATGCAAAAAAAATACAGGATACACCTATTTTCAAAGAAAATATTGAAAATGAATTAGGTAGTATATTATATCGACGAAGCGTTGTACATACTCTTATGAATAATTATGGTCAAAATATAACTTTTGAAGAATTCTGTGAAAATTCTACACTTGCAAAAGACATAAAAGCAGAAAATGAAGAGGATTTAAAAAAAGCTTTAGATTATTTTGACCAGATTACAGAAATCAAAAAAATCGAACCCAAAAATGACGGAACATATTATGATGCTGATGCAGAAATGTTCTTTGACCAATATGACCACGGTTTTTATTCTTTAGAAGAATTCAAAGAAAATATATATTTTGAAAACAACCCTTATTCTGAAGATGAAGAACCTACTACTATCTACTACAACCAAGATATAACACAGCCCCATTCACAGCAAATGGAAACAACCGTAGTTTCTGTTGATGTTCAAACTAAAACAAATCGAACTTACAAAACACACGCTGAATGGGAATATGAATATCAAAAATTAAGAGACAATATTTTTAGTTTAGTTGATGATGCCCGTAGTCCTGAAACAATAAAGGCAGAACTTGAATCTAAGTTACTACAAGATTTGAAAAATTCTTATGAAGAAGAAAAAGAATCTCTTAAAGATTTAAGAAATGAACATCCAAACATTAGCTTCTTAGCAAGAAATATTGAAACTGGTTGTTTTGTTTCAAGTTTCACAGAAGAAACTGATATAGAAAATTTAAAGAAGAATTATAAAAATGATGCTTTTTATTATTTGTATTATGATGGAGTAAAAACAATTGACTCTACCGAAATCAACATTGAAACACCCGAAAATCCGATTTTGAAATTTTTATATTCTCTTTTTTACACTTATGGTGTTTATGACAATATTTTATTAACAGAAGAATATCAAGGTTGCGAAATTTATATTAAAATAAATCAACCGCTAGTCGAAACAGATGAATTTTACTCGTTGAATAAAACTTTCATAGAAAACAGTAAATTATTGTTAGATGAGTTACACGCAACAACAGTAATTTTCAGTTTTTTAACAGTAATTGGAATAATTGCTCTTGCTGTACTCAGCAAACCAAAATATGTTGACGAAAAAGTTAAGTTAACTTTTAATCAAAGAATGTTATTTATTATTCAATTATGTATTTTTGCTTTCTTTGTGTTTGGTTGTGGTATGGGAATCGCAGCTGTAGTCGCTTTTGATTATTTCCCTTCTGCCGGTTTTCCGAATGGAATAGAAATTTTACTTACAACAAAAGCAATACCCGAAGTTGTCGGATTATTCTTAGCAATAATGGTTTTCTTTATAAGTAATTTTGTTAACTATATTGTTGTTAATAAAAAAGCCGGTACGTTTAAAGAACGTTTTATTTGTTATAAATCATTTAAAGTTTTAAGAAAAATTGCCGAAAAAAATAAAGATTTAAGAAAAACCGTTAAACAAATCGAGAAAAAGTTAATAATAGTAATTTCTATCTGGCTTTTTGTAGAATTACTTGTATTCAGTTTAGCGTGTTCACTCTTTAATACTGGTGAGGAAGGCGGCGGAGCGTTCTTTACTGTTGCTTTTATCATAATTACAATAATCGGTTTAATATTTACTTTAAAATTCTTAGGTCAAATTAAAACTCTCGCATTAGCAGTTGAAAATATGAAAAACGGTAATCTCAACATTAGTCTTGATTCAACAAAGTTTATATTCCCTCTTAAAGATTTTGCAAGAAATTTAAACGAATGCCGTGACTCAATAGAAAAGGCTGTTGGTGAAGCGTTAAAGGGCGAAAGATTAAAAACTGAACTTATTACAAACGTTTCACACGATTTAAAAACTCCCCTCACCTCAATTATCAACTACGTTTCTCTCTTGAAGCTCTGCAATATTGAAGGTGAAGACGAAAATAAGTATTTAGATATTCTTGATGAGAAATCGACAAAGCTTAAAAGACTTATTGAAGATTTAACCGAAGCAAGTAAAGCTTCAAGCGGTAACATCAAAATGATTGTTGATACTGTTAATTTAAACGAGTTAGCTTTACAAGCAGTCGGTGAAAACAATGACGTTTTAGAAAACGTAGGCTTAGAAATTATACTTTCACAAAAAGATAATGATTTATTTGTCAAAGCTGACAGTCAGCATACATTCAGAATATTTGATAACCTCTTCTCAAACGTTAAAAAGTATGCACTCAGTGGCACAAGAGTTTACGTTGACGTTTATAAAGAGAATGGTTTCGGTGTATTCTCGGTTAAAAATATCAGTAAGGATAAATTAAATATTAACCCAGATGAAATCACCGAACGCTTTGTTCGTGGTGACAACTCAAGAACAACCGAAGGTAGCGGACTTGGTCTTTCTATTGCAAGAAGCTTTACTGAGCTTCAGAATGGTATTTTTGAAATTAAGATTGACGGTGATTTATTTAAAGTAACAATTAAATTACCAATAACAAATAAGCCTGTTGTAAAACAAGAAAAAATAGCTTCCCCTACTAACGAATTCGGTACAGCAAGAGAAATAGAAATTAAATAATAAATGTGCCCCCAACAACAAATTTTGTGATTTTTTGTTGGGGGCACAAAATTAAAAGCACCCGAATTTTCGGGTGCTTTTTGTTATTAATTATTTTACCATATTTGCAACTTCATCAGCGAAATTGTCTTCTCTCTTTTCAAGACCTTCACCTTTTACAAGACGAACAAAGCTTTCAACTTTGATGTCTGAACCAGTTGTTTTAGCAACGTTTGCAACGTAACCAGCAACTGAACCATCGAAAAGGTCTGAACGAACGAAAGGTTGCTCAAGAAGGCAGATTTCTTTAATTTGTTTCTTGATACGGCCTTCAACTGCACCTGAGAAGATTTTGTTGTTGATGTATTCTTCTTTACCTGCAACAGCAAGTGAAGCAAGAGTAGCAACTGCCTCTTTTGAAAGGAAGTTAAAGAGATATTGGCTCTTTTTGTTTTCTTCGTAAGCAGCAACATCTTCAGCACTGAAAAGATTTTCAGCAATAGCTTTATCAAAGAGAGCTGTAAGAATTGGCTTTGGAAGTGATTCTGGTTTGTTGAGTGAAGAATCAATTGTAATTGACTTCATTTTTGCAAGTTCATCTGCTGAGATTGAATCCTGGCTAAGATATTCAGGGCTCATAGCAGCAATCTGCATAGCGATATTTTTACCCATTGCTGTGAACTCAGCTTTATCTGTAAGGTTTGTTTCAAATTTAACTGCAACACCTACTGAACCACCAGCGTGGATGTATGTTACAACGTCGCCTTCAACGATTTCGAAACGACGAATTTTAATGTTTTCACCAATAACAAGAATGAGGTCGTTAAGGCCTTCTGTAACTGTTCTGTCTGTACCAACAAGTGGAAGTTCAGCAAGAGCTTCAACTGAAGCAGGTTTGTTAGCAGCAATTGTTTTTGCTACGTTAAGACCAAATTCCTGGAACTTTTCGTTTTTACCAACGAAGTCTGTTTCTGAGTTGATTTCAAGAAGAACTGTAACTTTTGTTGCTTCGTCTGTGTAAGCGATAACTGCACCTTCTGCTGCAATTCTGCTTGCTTTCTTTTCAGAAGCTGCAAGACCTCTTTCACGAAGAATTTCAAAAGCTCTATCCATATCACCGTCAGCTTCTGTAAGTGCTTTTTTGCACTCCATCATACCAACGCCTGTTTTTTCTCTTAATGTTTTAACGTCTTGAGCTGTAAATGCCATTTTAGTTTCCTCCTTATTTTAAAACAAGGCGAAGTAGAAACTCCGCCTTATTATATGTTTAAATTATTCAGCGTCTTCTGCTACTTCTTCAGCTACAGCTTCTTCTGCTGCTTCTGATGAAGGGATTGTCTGTAAACCTTGACGACCTGCGATAATAGCGTCTGCCATTGCACCAGCAATAAGTTTTACTGCACGGATAGCATCATCGTTACCAGGGATAACGTAGTCAATTTCGTCTGGGTCACAGTTTGTGTCAACGATAGCAACAATCGGAATACCGAGTTTCTTTGCTTCGAGAACTGCGATTCTTTCTTTTCTTGGG
The DNA here is from genome assembly GCA_045613085.1 of Acutalibacteraceae bacterium. Taxonomy (GTDB): domain Bacteria; phylum Bacillota; class Clostridia; order Oscillospirales; family Acutalibacteraceae; genus DTU089. The sequence continues at coordinate 17,364 of JAZLAG010000007.1, forward strand.
TCAACAATGAACATTGCTGCTGGCATTTTCTTCATTTCTGTAATGCCACCCATGAATTTTTCAAGTTTTTCTCTTTCGAGGTTGAGCTTAATAACTTCTTTCTTAGGAAGAAGGTCGAATGTGCCGTCTTCAGCCATAGCCTTTAACTGAGCAAGTCTCTTAATTCTTCTTTGAATTGTGTTGAAGTTTGTAAGCATACCACCAAGCCAACGAGCGTTAACGAATGACATACCGCAACGTTCTGCTTCTTCTTTAACAGAATCCTGTGCTTGTTTCTTTGTACCTACAAAGAGAACTTCGCCACCGTCTTGAGCGATTTGGTTGATGAATGTGTAAGCTTCTTCGAGCTTCTTAACAGTCTTCTGAAGGTCGATGATGTAAATACCATTTCTTTCTGTGAAGATGTATTGAGCCATTTTTGGGTTCCATCTTCTTGTTTGGTGACCGAAATGAACACCTGCTTCGAGAAGTTGTTTCATTGATACTACTGACATATTATTGTCCTCCTTTTTGTTAAACCGCCGCAAGGTATCAACTTTAGAACACCACATCTTCTGATGCACACGGCATTCCAAATCTCCCCTGCGTGAGTTTTTGCTATGAAAGTATAGCACTACTTTATTGAAAAATCAATACTTTTTTACACTTTTTTTAAAATTTTTTAATAAAAAGTGAATTTATATTTTTTACATTTAAGACTTTTTGCAATTTTCTCCATTCTAAGCTCTTTTGCATAAGAATTCAAAAACATTGTTCCGTTTGATTTCATTGTGATAACAGATAATTCTTTTGTTCCCTCCGGTAATTCTCTTAGAGGTAATTTAATCCAATTTTTATCTTTATCATCTAACCGACAAAGTGCATAATCGCCATCAAAACGCTCTACAAAAATATCCATAATTAATCCTCATCATCGTAAGAGTTAACAGCACCACCAAAATAATTATAATCAGCACTGATGAATTCAGTTTCTGTACTTTCTTCTTCCTGAACACCATAATCAACAAATGTTGGTGCGTTGATTTTAGGCTGAGTCACTTCTTCAATAGTAAGTTGCTTTGGTGCAGAACTGCTTGAGCGTGCCTGCATCTCGTACCACTGCTCTTTAGTTATAAGAACTTTTCTTGGCTTACTACCTTCATAAGGACCAACAATGCCCTTTTCAGAAAGCTCGTCAATTATCCTTGCGGCACGAGCGTAACCAAGTTTCAATTTTCTTTGAAGAAGTGTTGTTGAAGCCATACCCTGTTCAATAACAACCTCTATTGCTTTAGGAATCATTTCGTCGCCATCTTCACCCTGACCAGTTGAGTCAATAGAAATATCGGCACTCTTTTTCTTATCATCTTTTGTAGCATTTCTTTCAATTTCTTCAATAACAGATTCGTCATATTTTACTTCGCCTTGAGAAGTAACGTGACTAATAACACGTTCAATTTCTTCATCTGAAAGATAAGAACCCTGCACTCTGACAGGCTTTGAAAGACCAACAGGACAATAAAGCATATCGCCATTACCAAGAAGCTTTTCAGCACCTTGTGTATCTATGATAGTTCTTGAGTCAATCTGAGATTTAACTGCAAAAGCAATACGGCTTGGAATATTTGCTTTAATAAGACCTGTAATAACATCAACAGATGGTCTTTGTGTTGCAACAATCAAGTGCATACCAGCAGCACGAGCCTTCTGAGCAAGACGGCAGATAGAATCTTCAACTTCATTAGATGCTGCCATCATTAAGTCAGATAACTCATCGATAATGATAACAATCTGTGGCATTTTAGGAAGATTTTCAGAAACTGCATAAGTGTTGTAACCAGCGAGATTTCTAACGCCTTTTTCTGCAAATAATGCATAACGCTTATCCATTTCAGCCACCGCCCAGGAAAGAGCACCAGCCGCTTTTCTTGGATTTGAAACAACAGGAACTAAAAGATGTGGAATTGAACGGTAAACAGTGAATTCAACCTTTTTAGGGTCAATCATAATAAGCTTGACTTCGTCTGGTGTAGCGTTGTAAAGAAGGCTCACAATCATTGCATTAAGACAAACTGATTTACCAGAACCAGTTGTACCAGCTACAAGTAAGTGAGGCATTTTTGCAAGGTCTGCACAAGTAGGAGTCCCCTGAATATCTCTACCCAAAGCAACTGTAAGCTTTGATTTTGCATTTTTATATTCAGCGCTATCGACAATTTCTCTTAAAGAAACCATTGTCTTTTCTGAGTTTGGTACTTCTATACCAACTGCATTTTTATTTGGAATAGGTGCTTCAATACGAACGCCAGAAGCCGCAAGATTCATTGCAATATCATCTGCAAGTGCAGTAATTTTACTGATTTTAACACCAGGATTTGGCTGAAGTTCAAAACGAGTAACAGACGGGCTTTTGCAGATATCAACAATTTTTGTACCAACACCAAATGAGTTAAGTGTTTCAACGATTTTCTGTGCCTTTTCCTGCATATCTTTCGTGTCGTCAAATCCACCTTTATTTTTAGGTAAATCAAGACAATCTATTGGGGGTAATTCATATTTGATTTCAAGTTCTTTTATTTCAGGTGCAACAAATTCTTCGTCGTCTTCCGCTTCATCCTCTGTTTCTTCAACTATTGGTTTAACCTCTTCTACAGGCTGAGCAGTACCAAAATCAAACACTCTTTCAGTTGGTTCTTCAACTGCTTTTGAGGATAAATCATTTACTGCATTTGAAAGAATTTCATCAGCTTTAACTGCACCAATTTCTGTAGGAGCCGCACTTTCCGAATTATAATCATCAAAATCATCTAAAAGCACGATTTTTTCATTAGTAACCTCTGGAAAATCATTCATATTCATTGAGGAGTGATTTAACTCAGCAACTGTTCTATAAGCAGAAGACTCGAAAATTGTATCAAGTCCATCTGGTTCACTCTCGGTTTCATTTATTTGAAAATCAATATTAACCTTTTTTGATTTTGAGGTTTCAGCACGTGCCGCTCTTCTTTTTTCAGCATTTTTGGCTTTCAACTCCTGAACGTCCTGTGCAACAGTTTCATAGGTTTCTTTCATTCCGTCTATTTTTTCTTCTGCATAGTCACTTACAACTTCTACAGGAGTTTTTAATGTACGGATTAATTTTAAAAGAGTTGTACCAGTGAAGAGCATTGCTAATGAGAAAATTAAGAGGAAAGTTATAATACCCGCTGCTAATTTATTACCATCAGTTATAAGTAACGGCAAGCCACCAAAAACTGCACCTAAGACACCAGTACCATAACGCATACCTTGTCCGTCATAATTTTTAAAAACATTATAGCTTGCTTCAATCTGCTTACCATATGTAAGACTCTCGTCAAGAGAAACAATATGGATAAACGCTAATACAAGAGTAAATAAAACTACACCCTCAACTACACGATATTTATATTTTCTTGTATCTCTGCCAATGGCAGCAACTACACTAACAAATATAATAAAGAATGGTACTAAAAAAGCACTCCACCCGAAGACACCAAAGAAGAAATTTCTTAAGTAACCCCAGACACCACCGGCTTCAATAAAAATTACAGCACCCATAAAAATAGAAAATACAAATGTACCTAAAAGAATACCTTGTTTCTTTGTTGAATCGGCAATTGTTGTATTTTTGCTCTTTGCTTTCGAATTTGCCTTGCCTTTTGAAGCATTAGTTTTTTTTGTAGGCTTTTTTTGTGTTGCCATAAAATTTTACACCCCTTTGCTCATCAATGTTTCAACTATAGCAATTATTGTTGTAATAACTCCCAGAGAAACACAGTAAAATCCGAAATATTTAAACTTATTTTTCTTAATAATAAATTTTAATAAACTAATTGAAAAAACACCAACTACAGCTGAAGTAAAAACACCCACAATCAATGGAAAAACTGGTATATATGTTGGCGTCTTCATAGCATCAATAAATTCAATTAAACCAGCTGCAAAAACTGTAGGAATACTTAAAATAAAGGAATACATAACTGCATTTCTTCTGCTGACACCACAAGCTAATGCAGTTGAAATTGTCATACCAGAGCGTGAAATTCCAGGAAAACACGCAGAAAGCATCTGAGCAATACCAATTAATAACGCTGGTAGAATACCAATATTACGTTTTTTCTTATAAAGGCTATCCACAACGCTACCAAAAATAAGAACACATCCAGTTATAATAAAACAAATACCCTCTGCTAAAACACTATCGTCAGAGAAAAACACACTCAATTTTTCCATAAGATTTTTACTATCCCCTGCTGGTAAAAGTAATATCAATAATGGAACACAAGAAAGTATCAGCATAAACAACATTTTTCTGGTTTTGGATATTTTCTTAAAATCGAGAGTAAAACGCTTTTTAGTAATATCTTTAATGTAAAGCGTAAATTCAATAAACAATTCGTAAATAGTTTTATAAAAGAATATAAGAATAGCCACAAGTGAGCCAATATGTAACATTGATGAATAAAGTCCCGAAATATCGGTATCAATGTTAAAGAAGTGACTGAAAAGTGATAAATGACCGCTACTTGAAACTGGTAAAAACTCTGTTAAACCTTGAATCAAGCCCATTAAAAAGGCTTTTAAAACATCCATTCAATCACTCCTTTCGTTAAAATTTAAATTCTTGTTTTTTTGAATTTTCAAAATCATCAACAAGACGTTCAAAGCTTTTTAAAGCATCTGAAAGTGAACCAACAGAATCAATAAGCCCCTCTTTTACTGCATCCTCGCCTAATAAAACAGTACCAAAATCTGAAATAAGCTCATCACTGTTAAGCATAAGCTGTCGAAAACGCTCCGCTTTGATTTTTGAGTTTCTTTCAATAAACCCAACAACACGCTCTTCCATTTTTTTGAGATATGACATTGTTTGTGGCACACCTAAAATCAAGCCATTCATTCTGACAGGATGCACTGTCATGGAAGCCGATGGAACAATAAACGACTTTTTTGCACTTACTGCTAATGGTATTCCTATTGAATGACCTCCACCTAGAACTATAGATACAGTTGGCTTTGACATACCTGATATAAGCTCAGCTATTGCTAAACCCGCCTCAATATCACCACCAATTGTATTTAAAACAAGCAAAAGGCCTGAAACATCTTTATTTTCTTCGATTGCAACAATTCTCGGTATAATATGCTCGTATTTAGTCGTTTTGGTTGTGTTAGGTAAAGTGTAATGACCTTCAATCTGCCCGATTATTGTAAGACAATGAATATATTTACCATTGACATTTATAGTGACGCTACCGTCACCCTCTTCCTCATTTGAACTTTCATGCAACTCAGAATCAATCTCTTCAACATCTGGCTCAGATGGATTTGGAGTTGTGAAAGCAACTAAAGAGTTATCGTTATTTTCATTAAACACGTATATCACCGATTGTATTGTAACCAAAATATGCGAAAATAACCAAATTACATAATAACACAAATTTAAAAAAAGTGCAAGAATTTACCGCTTTAAAACGCTATTTTTTTCTTTTCTTTTTATATATTGTATATATTACCTAAAATTCGCTGGTTTTTGACAAATATTTTAAACTTTTAACACTCTATTTTTCGTTGACAAACTCTGTTAAAAATTATACAATATACTTTGTTAAAAATTTAAACAAGTTCCTAGGAGGAATCACAATGGGTCTTACTTTATGTGAAAAGATTATCAAAAACCATCTTGTTGATGGTGAGTACAAAAAAGGTAATGAGGTTGGTATAAGAATTGACCAGACTCTTACACAGGATGCTACTGGTACTATGGCTTACCTTGAGCTTGAGGCTATGGATATTGACAAGGTAAAAACTGAACTTTCAGTTGCTTACATTGACCACAACACACTTCAAACAGGTTTTGAAAATGCTGATGACCATAAATTTATTCAATCTGTTTGTAAAAAACGCGGTGTTCGTTATTCAAGACCTGGTAATGGTATCTGCCATCAGGTTCACTTAGAAAGATTTGGTATTCCAGGCAAAACACTTATCGGCTCAGATAGTCACACACCTACTGGTGGTGGTTTAGGTATGCTTGCTATGGGTGCTGGTGGTCTTGATGTTGCCGTTGCTATGGGTGGCGGTGCTTACTACATTACTGTTCCTGAGGTAATTAAGGTTAATCTTACAGGAAAACTCGCACCTTATGTTGCTGCTAAAGATATAATTCTTGAGGTATTAAGAATTCTCTCTGTTAAAGGTGGCGTTGGAAAAGTTGTTGAATACGGCGGTGAAGGTGTAAAAACACTTTCTGTTCCTGAAAGAGCAACAATTACAAATATGGGTGCTGAGCTCGGTGCTACAACATCTATTTTCCCATCTGACGAAATTACTTATGAATTTATGAAGGCTCAGAATAGAGAAAAAGATTGGGTTGAGCTTCTTCCTGATGCTGATGCAGAATATGACAAGGTAATTGATATTGACTTATCTACACTTAAGCCACTTGCAGCTATGCCTCACATGCCTGACAATGTTAAAGCAATTTCTGAAATTGGAAAAATCAAGGTTGACCAGGTTCTTATTGGTTCTTGCACAAACTCATCTCTCTTGGATATGATGAAAGTTGCAAAGATTCTTAAAGGCAAAAAAGTTGCGCCTAATGTAAGCCTTGGTATTGCACCAGGTTCTAAACAAGTTCTTAATATGTTAGCACTTAACGGTGCTTTAGCTGATATGATTGATGCTGGCGCTCGTATTCTTGAAAGTGCTTGTGGTCCCTGCATTGGTATGGGTCAATCCCCTTGCTCTTCTGGTGTTTCTTTAAGAACTTTCAACAGAAACTTTGAAGGCAGAAGCGGTACTGCTGATGGTAAAGTCTATTTAGTAAGCCCTGAAACAGCTGCTGCTTCAGCAATTACTGGTGTATTTACAGACCCTACAGAACTCACAGAAGATATTTCTGTTACTCTTCCTAAGACGTTTATTATAAATGACAATATGATTGAATTACCTGCAGAAACAAAAGAAGAGGCAGATAAGATTGAGGTTTATTATGGTCCTAATATCAAGCCATTCCCAAAAACCGCTCCTCTTACTGATTCAATTTCTGCAAAGGCTGTTTTAAAGGTTGGCGATAATATTACAACTGACCACATTATGCCTGCTGGTGCTAAAATTCTTCCGTATCGTTCAAACATTCCTTATCTTTCACAATTCTGCTTCCGTCAATGTGATGAAAACTTTGCAGAAAACTGCAAAAAAGCAGAAAGCTGTGTAGTTATCGGTGGTGCTAACTACGGACAAGGCTCATCAAGAGAACACGCGGCTTTAGTTCCACTTTACTTGGGTGTAAAGGCTGTTATTACTAAGTCATTTGCTCGTATTCACAAAGCTAACCTTGTTAATGCTGGTATTATTCCACTCAACTTCAAGGATGCATCTGATTACGACAAAATTGATACAAATGACGAACTTGAGCTTCCAAATATTAAAGCTGAACTTTCAGCAAATGCTGATATTACTCTTGTAAATAAAACTAAGAATGAAGAATACAAGCTTATTTGTGATGTTTCAGACAGACAAAAGGACATCCTTTCAGCTGGTAGCCTTCTCGATTTTACTAAAAAGGAGAATAACTAATTATGAACGAAGTACAAATTAACGCTGCTCTTGAAAAATTCAAAGCACTTCTTATTGAACAAGATGAAAGAAATCAAAAAATAAAATCAACAAAAGAATTCAAAGATTTTAAAAATCTTGATAAAATTGTTATTGGTGTTTGTGGTGGTGACGGAATTGGTCCTATCATCACAAAAGAATCAGCAAATGTTCTTAAATACATTTTAAAAGATGAAGTTGACAGTGGCAGAATTGAATTCAAATATATTGATGGCCTTACAATTGAAAATCGTGCAAAAGTTATGAAAGCTATTCCAGATGATGTTATGGAAGAATTAAAGGCTTGCGATGTTATTTTGAAAGGTCCAACAACTACTCCACAAGCTGGCGATGGGCTTCCAAATATTGAAAGTGCCAATGTTGCTATGCGTAAAGCTCTTGACCTTTTTGCAAATGTTCGTCCTGTTAAAATTCCTGAGGAAAACATTGACTGGACATTCTTCAGAGAAAACACTGAGGGTGCTTACGCTGTAGGTTCAAAAGGCGTTGATGTTGATGGTGAATTAGCATTTGACTTTGTTGTTACAACAACTGAAGGCACCGAAAGAATTGCTAAGCTTGCTTACGAATACGCAAGAAACAACAAAAAAGAAAGAGTTTCTATCATCACAAAAGCTAATATCATCAAAACCACTGATGGTAAATTCCTCAATCTTTGTAAAGATATTGCTAAAGATTATCCAGAAATCATTACAGATGAATGGTATATTGATATTACTACTGCAAAATTAGTTGATAAAAAGCGCCGTACAGATTTTAAGGTTTTCGTACTTCCTAATCTCTATGGTGACATCATCACAGACGAAGCAGCAGAATTCCAGGGTGGTGTTGGTACTGCTGGTAGTGCAAACATTGGTAAGCAATACGCTATGTTTGAGGCAATTCACGGCTCTGCTCCTCGTATGGTAAAAGAAGGTCGTGGACAATATGCAGACCCTTGCTCAATGCTTCGTGCATCTGTTCTTCTTCTTTCACATATTGGTAAACAAGAAGAAGCTGACAAGCTCGAAAAAGCACTCGATATCTGTATGATAACAGAAAAGAAAATGACTATTACAGGTCGTGACACAGGTTGCACTTGTGAAGAATTTGGTCAATATGTAATGGATACATTAAAAACTCTTTGATTTTATAGGTAGTTGAGATATTATGAAAAAAAATGAACAAGTATCAACACCTGTTATTAAAAGACTTCCCAGATATCACAGATATCTTGAAGAATTAAAAAAACAAGGTGTTGTCAGAATATCTTCAAAAGAATTATCACAAAGAATGGGTTTAACCGCTTCTCAAATCCGTCAGGACCTTAACTGTTTTGGCGGATTTGGTCAACAAGGCTACGGCTATAATATTGAACAGCTTTACAATGAAATTGGAAACATTCTCGGTTTAAGCAGCAAGTTTAAAGCTGTACTTATTGGTGCTGGTAATTTAGGTCACGCTGTAGCTACACATTTAAGATTTGAAGACCGTGGCTTTGACTTAATTGGTGTTTTTGACAATAACCCTAGTGTTATAGGACAGAAATTAGGTAGTAAAATTGTATTACCAGCAAGCTCATTAGAAGATTTTTGCAAAGAGCACAACCCAAGTGTTGCAATTCTTTGTATTCCAAGTGAATTTGCAGATTCAACTGCCAAAAAACTTGTTTCTTTAGGTATTAAAGGCTTCTGGAATTTCACTCAATATGACATCGCAACAAATTATCAGGGTATTGCAGTTGAGAATGTGCATCTCGGGGATTCTCTTATGACCTTGTGTTACCAAATTAATAGTTTAGATAATGCAAGTGAGGTAACAGAATGAAAAAACTGATGGATATTGATATTGCAGATATAATTCCTTTTTCAAAAGGCATTATTGTAGCAAGAAAAGATACCCTCAAAAGTGGCGAAACAAAAATTTCTTTTATAACTTTTGATGTTAAGCTTGAACGACCATCCCAAAGTACAAAAGGTGCATATTTATTAAACAAATTTGGTCCTGCATATGAAGCTATAACCGAAAAACTCGGTGATTATCTTTCTTGTGATGCAACTATTATGCCAAATAAACATGTTGCTGTTGCTTACCCTACAGGTGAATTGGGCTTATTTGATGAAAATGGTAATCTTTACTGGACCGGTGATTTACAATACCGCGATTGCCCTGTAAGTGGTATTGCAAGTGAAAAAAAATATCTCTGGTGCGTTGTTCCTGAGAATAACTGTGTGATACGTTATTCCCCTGTTACCGAAAAAATTGTATTAAGAATTGGCGGAGACTCTTCTACAGCTTTTTTAAATCCAATTTCTATTAGAAATTACAATGATGTTCTTTATATTTGCAACCATCAATCCTGCAAGATTAGAACTATTGATTTAAAAAACTTTACCGTAGCAGACTACAAGGAATTTGAAGAACCGATTTATAAATATATAAGAACTAATGACCGCGAGATTGTAGAACTCGAGTCAGGCGTTTATATGTTATAATTTTTTCGGAGGTACTATGGAACTTAAAGCAATTTTAATGGATGAATCAGCTATAAAACGCTCGCTCACCAGAATCGCTCACGAAATAATTGAGAAAAACCACGGAATTGAAAACATAGTTGTTATCGGTATAAGAAGCCGTGGCGTACCTTTGGCTAAAATTATTGCAGAAAACATTAAAAATATTGAAAATGTTACTCTTGATGTCGGCGAGCTTGACATAAATCTTTATAGAGATGACTTAACAGAGGCTCATGATTCACCAGAAGTTAACACAACAAAGATTAACTTTGATATTAACTGCAAAAATATAATTTTAGTTGACGATGTTCTTTTTACTGGCAGAACCGTTCGTGCCGCTATAGAAGCGTTATTTAAACTTGGTAGACCAGCGAGCATTCAACTTGCAATTCTTTGTGACAGAGGACATAGAGAATTGCCCTTCAGACCTGATTATGTTGGTAAAAATGTTCCAACCTCTCTTTCTGAACATATTTGTGTTGAATTGCCAGAATATGATAACAACACAGCAGTTAAGCTTTATAAAATATAAAAATATGGAGTGTGTTTTATGATATACACTATAGAAAATGAATTTTTTATCTTGAGTGTTAAAGAAATGGGTGCTGAGCTCACATCTTTAAAATCTAAAAAAACTGGTATCGAATATATTTGGGAAGGCACTCCTGATATCTGGTATGGTCAGTCTCCTATTCTCTTCCCTGTTATTGGCAGACTTCTTGACGATAAATACCGCCTTAATGGTAAAGAATATTCAATGGAAAAGCATGGTATTGTCAGAAAAAAGCCATTTAAATTAATTGAACAAACAGAAAACATCCTTACTTTTCTTCAGAGTGATGACGATGCTTCTTTAAAAATTTATCCTTATCACTTTGATTTATATGTTACATTTAAATTAAATGAAAATGGCTTAGAGGTTTCTCACAAGGTTGTTAATAAAAATGACTGCGTAATGTATTATTCTTTCGGCGCTCACCCTGGCTTTAATTGCGAAATCGGTGACTATCTTGAATTTGATAATCCTCAAGCCTCTGTTTTAAATGAACAGATTGACGAGGAATCATATTTACTCGACAATCAAGTTGAATTATTAAAGAACGAGAAAAGAATTACTATAGAAAAAGATACCTTTGACCACGACGCTTTAATTTTAAGCGGATATACTGATAAAGTAATTTCATTAAAGAGTAACAATCACAACCGAGTTGTCAGATTCTACTTTGACTCCCCTGTTCTTGGTATCTGGGCTAAGCCAAACGCTCCTTATGTATGTATTGAGCCTTGGTGGGGTATCAATGATAACCATGACAAAAAAGCTGATTTAAGCGAAAAAAGAGGAATAATGTCACTTAATCCAAATGAAGACAGAATTTTCTCTTGGTGTGCAGAAATAACGGAATAATTTACTGTTGACTTAATGTATAATTCAGTATAAAATTAAATATGTAAGAAAGGTTTTGGTGATAAATATGGCAGATAATTTTGATAAAGTAGAAAATATTAATGATGAATATGGTCCAGATTTAGTTTCTGTAGTTGATGAAGATGGTGTTGAACATACCTTTGAAGAATTAGATAGAATAGAAACTGATGAAGGTAAATTCGTTGCTCTTCTCCCTGTTTATGATGAGGCAGAAGAAATCCTTGATAGTGACGGAGAACTTATTATTCTCCAAGTTATAGAAGAAGACGGCGAATTTTATTTAGAGCCAATCGAAGATGATAAACTCTTTGATAAAATTGGTAAACTCTTTGAAGAAAGACTTGCTGATATTTTCGAATTCAGTGACGAAGAATAAAACTTTATAAAAAGTAAATATTAAGATTAATTCCTGCGGTGTTCGATAAGTGCGGATAATATTAACCCTATGTCAAATTAAAGGGAGTTCGGACTTCTGTGGTGGATTGCAGACCTCCCGTACGTGTACGGACGAAGGGAGCGTGAGCCCATAGAGAGAACACCCACCTGCCAAAAAGCAGGTTTTTATTACCGCATCCGGCATTGTGGGAATTTAAAAAAGCTTGTAGTTTTTTACTACAAGCTTTTTTATTACTTATAAATTAAATTTCAAATTGACTTTTATAAAGATTAAAATAAAAGCCTTTCTTAGAAATCAATTCGCTGTGATTACCAATCTCTATAACCTTGCCATCATTCATAACAAGAATTTTATCGGCATCTTTAATTGTAGAAAGTCTGTGTGCTACAACAAAAGAGGTTTTATTTTTCATCAATAAATCAAATGCCTTACTTATTTTAAGTTCAGTTCTTGTATCTATCGAAGATGTAGCCTCATCCAATATAAGCATTGGTGGATTCATTGCCATAACTCTTGTTATACACAACAATTGCTTCTGTCCCTCAGAAAGTGAACAACCACTTTCACCTAAAACAGTATTGTAGCCATCTGGCAATCTTTTTATAAAACTATGTGCTCTTGTTAATTTGGCTGCCTCTATAATCTTTTCATCAGAGAGCTCTGGCACACCTAATTTTAAATTCTCAAGCACAGTGCCACTTTTAAGCCACGTTTCCTGTAGCACCATACCAAAGCTTGAACGAAGCTCGTGGCGACTGATATCTTTTATATTTTTATCATTAATTAATATTTCACCCTTATTAACATCATAAAAACGCATAAGAATATTAATTAACGTAGTTTTACCGCATCCAGTAGGACCAACAATAGCAATAGTTTCTCCAGAATTAACCTTTAATGAAAAATCTTCAATTAAAGGTTTATCAGGACTATATGAAAAATAAACATTTTTGAATTCAACAGTACCATTTTCATTTGCAAAATGCTCATTACCGTCAGGAGAATATTCATCTTCGTAAATCAAATCAAATACCCTATTAAGACAAGCAATCGCATTCTGGAGCTCTGTAATAACGCCCGAAATCTCGTTAAATGGCTTTGTGTACTGGTTAGCATAACTCAAGAAACTAACGAGCATACCAACGCTTAAAACACCCTTTAAGACAGAAATAGAGCCAATTAAAGCAACAGCCATATAAACCATACTATTAACAAAACGAGTAACAGGGTTAGTTAACGAAGAAAAGAAAATCGCTTTTAAAGATACTTTACTTAAATTATTATTTATGCTTTCAAATTCTTCAATCGCTCTATCTTCATAATTAAAAGCCTTAACAGTTTTCTCGTTTGTTATCATTTCTTCTGTTATGCTTGTCTGGTCTGCTCTGATTTCAGATTGCTTTTTAAACAAAACGTATGTTTTACCAGAAATAAATTTAGCAGCAAACAATGAAAGTGGAGTTAAAACAATAACTGCAACAGTAGTTACAGGACTCATTAAAAGCATAAAAATCAAAGTTCCAACAATAGTTGCAATTCCTGTGAATACTTGTGTAAAGCCCATAAGAAGACCATCTGCAAAAGTATCTACATCAGTTATAATTCTACTTACAATACTTCCGTGTGGGTTAGAGTCTATATATTTTACAGGAAGTTTATTTAATTTTTTAAACGCAAGCTTTCTGATATCTCGCACGGTGTTATAAGTAATATAGTTATTTATAATACTCATAACCCACTGCGAAATGCCACCAAGAAGAACAATTATTGCAATTTTTACTAAAATCGGAATCAGTAATTCAAAATTAACGTTACCCTTATCAACAATAACGTCAACAGCATCACCAACAAGAATTGGTATATAGAGTGAAACAACAACGAAAACAAGTGCCAAAAGAACTGTTAATAAAAGCATTGGTTTATATTTACCAATTATAGAAAACAATCTTTTAATTGTTTGTTTTTTCATATTCATTGTTCTTCACCCCCAAATTGAGAGTTGCAAATTTCTTTATAAACATCGCAAGAATTTTGTAATTCTTCGTGAGTACCAACTGCTATTAACTCACCATCATCTAAAACCAATATTTTATCAGAATTCATAACTGCAGAAACACGTTGTGAAACGATAAAAACAGTAGGATTTTGTGGAAGTTCTTTTAACGCTTTTCTTAGTTTCGCGTCTGTTGCTAAATCTAACGCAGAAGCACTGTCATCAAGAATAA
>JAZLAG010000008.1:0-31696 GCA_045613085.1 Acutalibacteraceae bacterium
GACTTGCTTCTGCACGCCTTGGTTGCGATACCTGTGTTTTCACAATCAATCTTGACTGGGTCGGCAACATGGCTTGCAATCCCTCAATCGGTGGCACATCAAAGGGACATCTTGTCCGTGAAATTGATGCTCTCGGTGGCGAGATGGGTAAGGCTGCAGATAAGACCTTGATTCAGAGCCGTATTCTTAACTTAGGAAAGGGCCCTGCAGTTCACTCCTTGAGAGCCCAGATCGATCGCCGTGATTACACGGATTATATGAAGCGTTGCCTTGAAAATCAGGGAAACCTTGATTTAAAGCAAGCAGAAATTGTTTCTCTTAATAAAACAGAAGACGGTCTTTGGGAAATGAGTACTCAGTTAGAGGCTGTTTACAAAGCAAAAACTGTTATTATTGCTACTGGTACGTTCTTAAAAGGTAAAGTTTACGTAGGTGACGTATCTTACGAAAGTGGACCTGATGGAATGTTCCCATCAAATGCACTTTCTGATGACCTTAATAAATTAAACGTAGATTTAAGACGTTTTAAAACTGGTACACCACCAAGAATTAACAGAAACAGCGTTGATTTCAGTGAATTAGAAGAGCAGATTGGTGATAGTGAAATTACACCATTCTCATTCTCTACCCCAAGTGACAAGTTAGAAAACAAAGAGGTTTGTCATATTACATATACAAACGAAAATACAAAGAAAATTATTTTAGATAACATAGACCGTTCACCACTCTATTCTAAAAAGATAGAAGGTACAGGTCCGAGATATTGCCCGAGTATTGAAGATAAAATTATGCGATTCTTCGAGAAAGAACGCCATCAGGTATTTATTGAGCCTTGTGGCTTGGATACTGAGGAATTGTATTTACAAGGTCTTTCATCTTCACTTCCTGAAGATGTGCAGTTACAGATTTTAAAAAGTGTAAAGGGACTCGAAAACGTTAAAGTTATGAGAACCGCTTACGCTATTGAATATGATTGTGTTAACCCACTTTCATTAAAATCTACTTTGGAATTCAATGACTTAGAGGGGCTTTTTGGTGCTGGTCAGTTTAATGGTTCTTCTGGCTATGAAGAAGCGGCGGCACAAGGGTTAATCGCTGGTATTAATGCTGCATTGAAGGTGCAGGGCAAGGAGCCATTTATTTTAGACAGAAGCACTTCTTATATTGGTACTCTTATAGATGACCTTGTTACAAAAGGATGCTCAGACCCTTATAGAATGATGACTTCAAGAAGCGAATATCGACTTATTTTAAGAGAAGATAATGCTGACTTAAGACTTACTGAAATGGGTTATAATTTAGGTCTTGTAACAGAGGAAGCCCACAATGCACTTCTCAAAAAAATCCGAGAAATAAAGCAAGAAACCGAGAGAGTTAATTCTCAGTCAATTGCTCCTTCAGAAGATCTTAATAAGGTTTTAGAAAATGCTGGCACAGCACCACTTAAAACAGGCTGTAAAATGGCAGAGCTCTTAAAACGTCCACAAGTAACTTATAAATTACTTGAACCCTTTGACAAAACCAGACCTGAAATTGAAAAAGAAGTTTTTGAACAGGTTGAAATAAACTTTAAATATGAAGGCTACATTAAAAGGCAAAAAGCTCAGGTTGATGAATTAAAACGTCTTGAAGTAAAGAAAATCCCAGAAGATATTGACTACAAGGCTATTACAAATTTAAGACTTGAAGCTATTGAAAAGTTAGAAAAAATAAGACCTGAAAACGTAGGACAGGCTTCAAGAATAAGCGGTGTTTCACCAGCTGATATTTCAGTATTGTTAATTCACTTAAGAAGTAATTAAGGAGAATGTATTATGATTCCAAGAAACGAACATCCAAACCCGAACTTTAAAAGAGCAAATTATGAAATTTTAAACGGTGAATGGGAATTTGAATTTGACTTTGGTAATTCAGGCATAAACCGTGAAATGTTTAAAAACAGTTCAGTGTTCTCAAAGAAAATTACAGTTCCATTTTGTGTAGAAAGTGAGCTTTCTGGTATTGGTTATAAAGACTTCATTCCTGCTGTGTGGTACAGAAAAAAGATAAACATCACTAAAGAACAATTAGAAAACAGAGTTTTTATTATCTTTGGTGCAGTAGATTTCCACGCTAAATTATATGTGAATGAAGTAGAAGCTGGCGAGCATTTCGGCGGTTACACTTCTTTTAGAATTGAGCTTACAAAATATTTAAAAGAAGGCGAAAACATTCTCACTCTTTACGTGGAGGATGACACACGCTCATTTATGCAAGCTCGTGGTAAACAGAGCGAGGAATTCTATTCTCACGGCTGTGACTACACAAGAACTACTGGCATCTGGCAAACGGTTTACCTTGAATTCGTTAAGAATGATTATATTAAAAATTTCAAGGTTTACCCTAATATCCATAATGCTACACTTACAATTACTGCTGATTTAGTAGGTAAAGGCGATTTTAAAGCAACTGCTTTCTGGGATGGAAAAGAAGTAGGTGTGGCAGAAAGTAAGGTCTTAGGTCAGACAGTTACAGTTACTCTTAACTTAACTGAAAAGCATCTTTGGGAAGTTGGCAAGGGTGGTCTTTATTCACTCACTCTTAATTTCTCAGATGACGAAGTTACAAGCTACTTTGGACTTCGTGAAGTAGACCTTTCAGACGGCGTTTGCAAAATCAATGGCAAACCAGTTTTCCAAAGACTTATTTTAGACCAGGGCTTCTACCCAGATGGAATTTACACCGCTCCTACAAAAGAAGCACTTAAAAATGACATTCTTCTCTCAATGAAAGTCGGCTTTAATGGTGCAAGACTTCACCAGAAAATTTTTGAACCACTTTTCTTACATTACTGTGATGAATTAGGCTACATTGTTTGGGGCGAACATGGCAACTGGGGTCTTAACTGGACTAAGTTCGAATCTCTTCGTTACTTCCTTTTAGAAATTGAAGAAGAAATTGAAAGAGACTTTAATCACCCATCTATTATTGGCTGGTGCCCATATAACGAAACGTGGGAAATTGACAGAGCATTCCAAGATGCTGACGTTTTAAGAATCGTTTACCGTACAGTTAAAGCACTCGACAAAACTCGTCCTTGCATTGACACAAGCGGTAACTATCACGTTGAAACCGATATTTTCGACGTTCACGATTATGAACAGGATTACAAAATCTTTAAAGAAAACTATGACAAACTCTTTAAAGAAAACGAACTTTATGACCGCTTCCCAGACAGACAACACTGGAAAGGTGAGCCTGTATTTATGAGTGAATACGGCGGAATCCGTGTTGAGCTTCGTGATGAAAATGCAGAAAATACAAAAGAGGCTTGGGGTTACGGTAACGCCGCTCGTTCACTTGAAGAATTCTATGAAAGATACGACGGTCTTACAACTGCATTAATAGATAACCCAAAAATGCTCGGCTTCTGCTACACTCAGCTTACCGACGTTGAGCAAGAGTTAAATGGTATTTATTACTACGACAGAACCGAAAAATTCGATGCCGAAAGACTTTATAAAATCAACACAAAAGTTGCGGCTATAGAAAAATAATTAGGAATTACTAAAAACAACCACTCGGGTAAAATACTCGGGTGGTTTTTTGTGACCAAGCATATTTTAAGGTGAATTTCAAGTCTTGTTTTTCTTTTCAAAAAGGTGTATTAAATATATAGAAGCTTCTAATAAATTTAGAGCGAGTGTGCTCTAAGAAGAAGGGATGATAAAATGAAAACAAAATGTGGTGTAAATTGTACTGAATGTATTAGAAAAGAAAAATGTAAAGGGTGTGCTGAAACCAATGCTTGTCCTTTCGGTAAAAAGTGCTTTATTTCAGAATATATAGATATAGGTGGAAAAGAAGAATTCGAAGAGTTTAAAAAGATACTTATTGATGAATTCAATTCCCTGAATATTTCTGGAATGCCAAAAATCGACCAATTACATATACTACCGGGTGAATTTGTTAATCTTGCTTATCCGTTGCCAAGTGGTGAAAACGTTAAGCTTTTAGACGATAACAATATTTACCTCGGAAATCAGCTTGAATGTGAATTTGGCGAAGAAAGATGCTTTGGAATAGTAGCAAACCCATCATTTTTATTAGTTGCTGAATATGGCGAAAATGGTACAAATCCCGAAATTCTGATATATAAGAGAAGATGAGTTTTTCGCCCTTATATTTCTATATAGATTGAAAAATATAGTAGTTTGTGGTATAATATACATATAAATTCTTTTCAAGGAGTAAACAATGGTACTCGAAAATAAATTAGGTATTACAAGTGCCCCTGAGTTAAGTGAGTCTGAGGAGAAAATCAGCAAGAAAAAAGCTTTGGAATTATTTGAAAGTGGAGAACTCAACAAGCTTGAAGCTGGTAAATTTTCTTCTTTAAAAGCAATTCACAAAACACTTTTTGATGACATTTATAATTTTGCCGGTGAACTTCGTACAGTGAATATTTCAAAAGGCAATTTCAGATTTGCGCCGATAATGTATCTTGAAGCGGCACTCGAAAATATTGACAAAATGCCACAAACTACGTTTGATGAAATAATTGAAAAGTATGTTGAAATGAATATTGCTCATCCATTCAGAGAGGGCAATGGCAGAAGTACAAGAATCTGGCTTGATTGCATTTAAAAAAAAGAATTAGGTAAGGTTGTTGACTGGAGTCAGGTAGATAAAGAAGATTATCTACTTGCTATGGAGCGTAGCCCGATTAAAGATATAGAAATTAAGCATATTTTAAAAAATGCACTTACAGAAAAAATTAATGACCGTGAAGTTTATATGAAAGGCATAGACCACAGTTATTACTACGAGGGCTATACTACATTTAAAACTGAGGATTTATAACAAAAGAGGATGTAAAAAACTTAGTGTTTTTTACATCCCTTTTTTATTTCTTAATTCTGTAATATGCAATATAAACCTTATGCCTTATTTCAAACTCTTCAGGATACTTTTCGAGTAATTTTAAATGCTTTTTATTCCACTTGTTTAATGTGGCTTCATCCATAGACGCCATTGTTCCACGACACGCTAACATTCTTCCGTGCCAACTTTCACGGGTGAATGGAATATTGCATTCAAAAGTTTCAACTTCGCCATTTTCAAAAGGGTGGTTATAAATATCCTTTGAGCCCGAAGCACCTGGAGTCCAATTTTTATTTAACTTTTTCACAAGCTTATGAGACTCGTTTGCCAGTTCGTCTGTAAGCATATAAGACATATATATTTTTACAAACGTTCCATTTGGTTTAATGATTCTTTTAATCTCGTTTATAGCATTTTCTCGGTCAAAATACCAAAAACACTGTGCTGCAGTTATACAGTCAAAGCTATTGTCAGAAAAAGGCGTTGTTTCAGCACCCGAAACTAAAAATTCAATATTATCTATTTTCTTTTCATTTGCTAATTCCTTTGCTGCTAAAATCTGATTTTTTGAAATATCAATAGCTTTTATATCAGCACCGAACTCACAAAGATTAAAAGGTATGACACCAGTACCAGTACCCATATCAAGCCAATTTGTATCTTTATGACCTATTCCTAAAGAATATAATTTTTCATAAAGCTCTCTCGGGTAAATATCTCTGTATTTTGCATATTCTTTTGAAGTGTTTCCAAAATCAAAGTTTTTTCCATTATCAATATGTTTTAATCTCAATTTAATCACTCCTTTAATATTTTATCTTTTGGTATTCAAATCTTAACAACTGCATCTAAACACAATTCAAGTGCGTATCTGAATGAATCTGCTCCCCATTTTCGCTCATCATAATTCTCTGTATCCGCAAGAGTATCAGCAGTAAATAAAATGCATCCCCATACTGCATTACGAAAAGCGGCACAAGCAGCAAGAGCAGAACATTCCATTTCTACTACTTCGCAACCCTCTTGCTTTCTGTAGGCAACCTTGTCTTTAGTTTCACGATAAAATCCGTCTGTTGACCAGGTTATTACATCACGATATTGTAAACCGTGTTCCAAAATAGTCTTTTCAATAGCTTTCATAGCAGTTTTGTTAATCTCCACAAATCGTGATGGCTTCATATAATGATAAGAAGTTCCTTCATCTCTTAATGCTTTGTAAGGAACAATAAATTCATTCTCTTCAAAATTTGAAAGAGCACCACAACAACCACCTGTAATGATTTCCTCTACACCATATCCAATTAACCAATCTAATATCTGTGTAGCTGGTGCGGCTCCAACAGGTGCTTGACAAAGACACACATCTTCACCTTTGTGCTTAACAACATATATGGGATAGTCTTTTGTTGCTGAGGCAAACATACCAACCTGAACTGCGTTATGTTCTTTCGCATATTCATCTATATGTTCATCAAGAAAAGCAAAAACTGCTTTTTTCGGTAATTTGATGTCAAGATTTTCGTGTGTTGGGTTAATAACTTGTGTTTCATCTGTGTCAAACTCAAGTATAGGGATTTCGTTTTTTAGTATCATTGTTTTTACTCCTTTCTGAATACATCAAGCATATGGATTGAAAGACCTACACAGTCTTCTCTTTCGCATAGGTTTGATAAAAATTTCATGTATTCTTCGAACTCCTGGTCACTAAGATTATCAAATGAATCGTCAAATAAATAAGAAAGCATATCTACACCAACATAGTGAAGTCGTGTAACATTGTAGCTTTTCATAAGTTCATCTACATCAGATTTTCTATATAGTTCAAAAATCTGTTCTGGTGCTGAAGCTGTGTGATAATCTTCTTTTATAAGACCTTCTTCAAGATATTTTAGCACTCGGTGGGTGTAAAAGAATTTATACATTGATGTGTCATTGTTACAATAGGAAACAAAAATAATTCCACCATTTTTTGCAACTCGTATTGCTTCACTCAAGGCTTTGTGTTTATCCTCTTTATTAAATAAATGATACATAGGTCCTAAAAGCAGAACAATGTCAAAAGTATTGTTCTTAAGAAAAGAAAGGTCGCAAGCGTTACCCTCGTGAACTTCAATTTTGTGTTCAGGCTTAATCTTTTTCTTCATAATATCAATGTTATGTGGGACAAGTTCAACCGATGTAACAGCATAACCTTTTTCTGCAAGTGCTAAAGAATATCTGCCCGTACCTGCGCCAATTTCAAGAATCTTTGAATCAGGTGTCAAGTATTTTTCAATATATTTCATAGTGTTAAGATATTCTGGCATTCTGCTTTTCTTTAAAAGTCTGCCATCTTCATCTGTTCTGTTGTAAAAATCTATAACAGGGTTACCAGTTTTATTAGCTTTTTTCTTTCTGAATAAATTTAATAATTTCACTTTCTTCACTCCTTAAATAAAATGATATAAAAATAAACGGTGTAAGTTTCTGCAGCAACTTACACCGTTATAAACATATGGAAATATAAAAAATTTTATCTATCCAAAAATGAGTATAAAGGTATAAGCCTGCAAGTATCATAATCATACTGTGCAAGCCAATTTTGATGCATATCTTGTTTTTTAAGAAGATATGTGTTCATAGCCTTTACCTCATCTATATATTTTTTGTCAATATAACACATCTTTTTTTAGTTGTCAAGAAAAAATTATTTTAGTGGTCAGTAAGTCAGTGAGTCAGTAGTTAGAAAATAGCGAAAATAAAATTAATACATCCTATCATTTTAGTTTAATTTTAAAACAAGCTAAAAATGATGAAAGGTTTTTTATATCAGCGAAGTCCTGACCACTGACTTACTGATAACTTGCAACTGAAATAAAAAAAGCAGTCGAAAGACTGCTTTTTGTTTTATCTTATTTCTTCAAAGCTTCCTGAAGTTTTTCATTAGCCTTAGCCTGAGCCGCTTTTTTCTGAGCCTTTTTCTGACGAGATTTATATGTTAAAAGCTCGTTTACACATTCATCTGGTAAATCGCAATCACCAACTGAAAGAATGTGTTTATTATAAAGACCCTTGAAGTTGGTGCCACCTGTTGTAAGTAACTTGTGAGCCTTAGCATATTTGATAAGCTCTGCCTTTTGGTCGGCAGACATATTAGGTGTGTAAACCTCAATACCATCAAGCCCTGCTTCAACAAGCTTGTCCAATAAATCTGGATTTTTGGAACGGAATGGGTGAGTTAAAACAGCTACACCGCCCGCATCGTGAATTGCCTGTAAAACTTCAAAAACATCTTCATACTCAGGTGTATGATTAATTGACCCCTCACTGTCGGGATTAAAGAGCTCGTCATAAAGTTCACTATATATTTTATCAGTAAATCCCATCTCAATAAGAGCCTGCATTATATGAACCTTATAAACATTAGTTGAGCCAGAAGCACATTTTGTAATGAATTCAGGTGTAACAGGGTAGCGTTGAGCCACTTTTAACATCATAAAATGTGAAGAACGCTTTCTTAATTGAGAGTTTCTGCTACAAAGTCCTTCTAATCTGTCAGGAAAGTCGGGTAAATAGCACACTAAATGAATTTCTTGATTATTAGTTTTATCTGTTGCAGAAAGCTCCACACCAGGTATAACCTTAATTCCCATTCTTTCGCCTATAATTTTTCCCCTAACAGTACCAGCCAAGCAATCAAGGTCGGTAATAGCAATAGTCCCTATATTGCGTTTTTTAGCAAGTAAAATCAAATCTTCAATACCAAGTGAACCATTTGAAAGTCTTGTATGGCAATGTAAATCCGCTGACAAATTAATCCTTCCTTTCGTAAACCAATTTTATTAATAAATTGTCACCTTGTACAAAAAACAATATAAAATATGATTAAAATAACGGGAAATTGAGCGTTTTTCTGCGAAAAAGCACACAACCCCCTAATATATTAGTCTGTATATATTTTATAACAAATTTCTTTAAATTGCAAGGGGTTTCGGCGTGTTTTTTTCTAAAAAATCAAAAAAATTAGTGAAATTTGATTTTTTGATGTAATTATGGTAAATTAATTTATAAAAAAGATAAAAAATCAAAGAGGGATTATATGTCAAAAGTATGTTTTGTTGCATTAAGCGGTGGGGTTGATTCTGCCGCAACTGCGTTAGTTTTAAAAGAACAGGGCTACGACGTTAAAGGCGTTATTTTAAGGCTCAAGCCAGATGATTTGGCAGATAGTGATATTGCTGACGCTCAGAAAGTAGCAGAGCACCTTAATATACCTTTAACTGTGTTAGACAGGCGTGAAGAGTTCAAAAAAATCACAGATTATTTTTGTAATGAATATTTAAAGGGCAGAACGCCGAACCCTTGTGTTGTATGTAACCCTACTATTAAATTTGGTGAGCTTATTAAATACACCAAAGAAAATGGTGGCGAATTTTTAGCAACGGGGCATTATGCAGATATTATTAAAGATGATAATGGTGTTTTTCATATTAAAAAAGCAGACTCCAGAAAAGACCAGAGCTACTTTTTATGTAAATTAAATCAGGATATTTTAAAAAATGTTCGTTTTCCACTTGCAAAATATTCTAAAGAAGAAGTTCGTGAATTAGCCGTACAGGCTGGGCTTAACGTTGCAGAGAAAAAAGATAGTCAGGAAGTGTGCTTTATTCCTGACGATGACTACATTTCATTTATAGAAAAAGAGAAAAATCCAGAAGAAAATTTTGGTAATTTCATTTCTTCTACCGGTGAAGTTTTGGGTGAACACAAGGGTATTTATAAATATACAATCGGTCAGCGAAAGGGCTTGGGGGCATTCGGTAAGCCAATGTATGTTTTAAAGCTCGATTATAAAAACAACACCGTCACAGTTGGTGATAACCCAGAACTTTTCAAAGATGAAATTGTATGTTCTGACGTTTCATTTGTTTCGGGTGCTATCCCTGAAGAAGAATTGAAATGTGAAGTTAAAATCCGCTGTGCTGCAAGACCAGCTGAAGCAGTTTTAACAATGACGAGTGAAAACACCTGTAAAATTAAATTTACCGAACCACAACGTGCTGCCGCCACTGGTCAGACCGCTGTGTTTTATCAGGGTGATGTTTTACTTGGTGGGGGAACAATTGAATAATTCTGTGTTACAGAATTATTCAAAGTGTGGATAGTTGTTAGTATTGTTAGTGGTCAGTTGTTAGTAGTGTGAAGTCCTGTGATCACTAACCATCGATAACTAAAATATAAAACAGCGAATTCGACAAAAATGCACCTGAAAATTTAGTGTTGTATTATATAGAAATTGATTTTCGAGTGTGTTAAAATAATAACAAAGAAAGTCGTTTATAAATTAGGGGTGTTTTTATGGCTTGGATAAAAGATATTACAGGTGGTTTGGGTGAGTTAGCGGGTTCAATAATTAAAGCACCTTTACAGGTAGCAGGTGAAATTTTTGACAGCGAATTTTTAAAAGAAGTTGGTGATGGCGCCTATAAAGTAACAAAACGAACAGGCGAGATGCTCGGTGATGTTACTGAAGGTGTTGTAGATGTTGTTTCGGGTACTGTAAATTCTGATAAAAGCAAACAAACTGCTGGTATTGAAAAAATAGTTGATACTGGTGTGACTTATGGTAAAGGTGTTGTAAAAGGTACTGGCAATATGATTAAGAATAGTGCCGAAACTATAGGTGCAATTCTTGATGGTGATACAGATAAGGCAATAAAAATAGGTAAGGAAGTTGCAAAAACAGTAGCAATTGGAATGGCTGGAATTGGGGTTGCTGATATTATTGGCGGTATAGACATTGATGATATGGATAGCGTGGTAGAAGTTGATGATGTCGTAGACGTTGATGATGTACCTGAGTATGATATAGATGATATAGCAGATCCTGATACAATATATGAAAATTATGCAATAAATCATATTGATGATATAGATACGCCAGAAGCCGATGTGGAGCTTGTCGAAAATGAAAATATGCATTATGTAACGCCACACGAAAGAGAATTACCGGATGGACGAGTAATTTGGGTTGATGGAGACGGGAATACAGCCGTTGATCGTGATACTGGATGGTATCAGACGAATCCTGATTACAGAATAACTGAATAATTGATACATCCTATCATTTTTAGTTTGAAAATAAGAACAAACTTTAAATGATAGGATGATTTTATTGCTATTACACTAGCCACACTAGAAGCTAGCCATACTAGCATACAGAAATAGCAATTTCCACAAAAAACAAACATCAAAATTTACCACCAGAATTATTGAAAAGAATATAAAATATGCTATACTATAAGGTGAACTTTAATGTTTGCAATGCAAATGAAAGGATGATATAAAAATGGCAGAAAACAGATTTATCGGGGATTATCCTGTAATTGGTATCCGTCCTTGTATTGATGGTAGACGTGGTCCACTTAAGGTTAGAGAATCTCTCGAAGAACAAACAATGAATATGGCAAAGGCAGCTCAGAAGCTCCTTACCGAAAATCTTAAATATTCAAACGGTGAGCCTGTAAAGGTTATTATTTCAAGCACAACTATTGGTCGTGTTGCTGAGGCTGCACAATGTGCTGATGAATTCAGAAAAGCTGGTGTTGACATTACTCTTTCTGTTACACCTTGCTGGTGCTATGGCTCAGAAACAATGGATATGGATAAAAACACTATTAAAGGTGTTTGGGGCTTTAATGGTACTGAAAGACCAGGTGCTGTTTACTTAGCATCAGTTCTTGCAGCTCACGCTCAGAAAGGTCTTCCTGCTTTTGGCATTTATGGTAAAGACGTTCAGGATGCTACTGCAACAGATATCCCAGAAGACGTTCAGGAAAAAATTCTTCGCTTTGGTCGTGCAGCAGTTGCTGTTGCTACAATGCGCGGTAAGTCATATCTTCAGATTGGTTCAATCTGTATGGGTATTGCTGGTTCTTCAATTGACCCTGACTTCCTTGAAGAATATCTTGGCTTACGTGTTGAATCTGTTGACGAGGTTGAAATCATCCGTCGAATGGAAGAAGGCATTTATGACGAAGCTGAATATCAGAAGGCTTATAAATGGGTAAAAGAAAACTGCAAAGAAGCATTTGATAAAAACCCAGAATTCGTAAGAAAATCAGATGAACAAAAAGAAAAAGACTGGCAGTTCACAGTTAAGATGATGTGCATCATCAAAGACCTTATGAATGGTAACAAAAACCTTCCTGAAGGCAGAGAAGAAGAAATGGTTGGCCACAACGCTATTGCTGCAGGCTTCCAGGGTCAAAGACAATGGACAGACTTCTATCCTAACGCTGACTTCGCAGAAGCAATGCTTAACACATCATTTGACTGGAATGGTGCAAGAGAACCATACATTCTTGCTACAGAAAACGACGTTCTCAACGGCATTAGTATGCTCTTTATGAAATTACTTACAAACCGTCCACAAATGTTTGCTGATGTTAGAACTTACTGGAGCCCAGAAGCTACAAAGAAAGCTACAGGCTATGAATTAGAGGGCAAAGCTAAAGAAGGTAAGGGCTTTATTCACCTTATCAACTCAGGTGCTTGCTGTCTTGATGCTTGCGGTGAAGTTAAAGATGAAAACGGTAATGGTGTTATCAAAGAATGGTACAACGTTACTGATGAAGACATCAAAAAGATGACTGAGGCTACAACTTGGGCACCAGCTGATAATGGTTACTTCCGTGGCGGCGGATATTCAAGCCGTTTCCTTACAAGAGCAGAAATGCCTGCTACTATGATTAGACTTAATCTTGTTAAAGGCCTTGGACCAACAGTTCAGATTTGTGAAGGTTATACAGTAGCACTTCCTGATGAAGTTTCAGACAAAATCTGGAAGAGAACAGACTACACATGGCCTTGCACATGGTTTACACCAATCCTTACAGGTAAAGGCCCATTCGTTTCTGCTTATGAAGTTATGAATCACTGGGGCGCTAACCACGGTGCTATTTCTTACGGTCACATTGGTGCAGATATTATTACTCTCTGCTCAATGCTTCGTATTCCTGTTTCAATGCATAACGTAGATGAAAGCAAGATTTTCCGTCCTGCAGCTTGGAATGCATTTGGCACAGCAGAGCTTGAAGGCGCAGACTTCAGAGCTTGCGAGGCTTATGGACCACTTTATAAATAATTCGGAATTGAATTTTCAATAAATTTAAACTCACCCTATCATTTTTAGTTGGTACTATAAATGATAGGGTGAGTTAATTTACAAAACTCTGTTTTTGAATTTTTTGTTTTTATTTTACTTGCCAGCTTTTTTAGAATACTTCATCTTATAAATTATTCTCATAAGATTTGCTTCAAAAGCGTTGATTGCTTTAACACCTGAATAAAGATTTGCACCAACAAGTGTCTTGCAACCCTTATCCATAACAATTTCAATAGCTTCTGCATCATACTTTGTACCAGCAACACAAATTGCACCATTATCCTTTAAAAGAACAGCATTTTTATTGCCGAGTGCTTTTACTGCCTTTTTAGCAGAACTATTATCAAATACTGCACATTTTACTGTTGGGCCAATAAGCTGAGCAAAGTCATCAAGAAGTGGCTTCATTGTTTTGCCTTGCATTGAAATTGTTTTAACATATTCATTGTGAGAGTGGTGAATAAAGTTTACATCTTCTCTCTTTTTATATATTGCTAAATGTAAATCTGTGCTTTCAGGTTTTTCGCCACCGCCGATTATGTCACCTGAATTTACATTTACTTTAACAACTTCTGCACCATCTATAAAAATTGTTATTGTATCGCCGTTTCTTTCACTGTCGATTGGGGCAAATTCTTTTTGTGCTTTGTAAGAAGCGTTTGATGTGAAAACGTTTGCAATATAGTCTTTAACCCCACTAAGTGTTTCTACTGCTTTACCTGAAACCTCGCTGCAACGGTCTGCTATGTATTTTTCACAAACATCTTCTAAAGTGCTAGCTACTTTAAAAGCATCGTCGTAATTGCTACCTACACAAACAGCACCGTGGTGTGCTAAAATTATTGCTTTTGATTTTGAACGATTAAGAGCATCAATAACACCCTGTCTTAATTTGCCTGTACCTGGGAGACCATAAGCAGCACATGGCACATCGCTACCGATTACAGTAGAATGCTCTTCAGCAAGAGAATTAATATCATAACCTAAAGCACTTATAATAGAAGCGTTAGCCTGATGAGTATGAATAACAAAATTGCAATCAGGTCTTAACTGATAACAAGAAGCGTGAATACCTTTTTCAGAAGATGGTTTAACGTCTCCATCATAAGAACAGTCAGCAATATTAACGAGTACAATATCATCAGGAGTTAAATCTTCATAAGCTCTTCCACTTGGAGTGATAACAAATTGTGTGTCACTCACTCTGCAACTGATGTTACCCCATGTACGAACAATAAGACCAGCCTTTAATAATTCGTGACCAGCTTTAATAACTATTTGTTTTGCTTCGAGAATATCCATAAATTTTTCTCCTTTATCTATCAATAAAGCACGGAAAAAATCCGTGCTTTATAATTTGTTTTAATTAGCCTTCTTTTTTAGCAACATTTTGGAATACTCTGTCAAATCTTACGAGTGCTTCGTCAATAAGCTCTGGTGTGTATTGAGCATTAGTGTAAAGACGGCTACCTGCAAGAGTAACAAGACCCTCTGCCATGTATGCTGCACCCATGTGTTGCATTTCTTTCTTTCTTTCGCTTGTAGCTTTAAGAACAGAAGGAATTTCCCATGGCTTAGACCAGTTGATTGAGTAGTGCATTGTACCAACTGTATCAATATGACAAACAGAGCCTTGGTTAAATGCAACGAATGGAAGGTCATATTTCTTAATGAGCTCCTGAAGACCCTTTGTAAGTCTGTCACCCATCTGACCAGCTTTCTGGCAAGCATTCTGTCTGTCGATTTCTTCAAGTGTGTAGTAACCAGCAACGCAAGAAAGTGGAGTAGCAGCCATTGTACCGCCCATAAATGCTTTCTTAACCTTTTCGCCACTTGCGTCAAGACCAGCACCGAGGTATTTCATATATTCCTTCTTACCACCGATACCACCAGCACCTGGGTAACCACCAGCAATAACTTTACCAAAGATTGTAAGGTCAGGTGAAACACCATAGTAGCCTTGTGCACCAGCCATACCAATTCTGAAGCCTGTAACAACTTCATCAAATATAAGAAGTGCACCATATTTACGGCAGAGTCTTTCAACACCTTGGTTGAAGTCTTTATCGAGTGGTCTTGTACCGCTTTCTGGACCGATTGGTTCCATAAATACAGCAGCTGTGCCACCTTTTAATTGGTTTTTACGAAGAACTCTTTCAAGTGAATCAAGGTCATTCGGGAAGAATTCCTGAGTATGTTTAAAGAGATAAAGTGGAACACCATGAGCCTGTGTGAATTTTGAGCCAGGAACACGAATACTGTAACCAAGTTGGTCAGACCAACCATGGTAAGCACCACCCATTTTAACAATATTCTTTTTCTTTGTGGCAAGTCTTGCAACACGAATTGCTGCCATACAAGCTTCTGTACCTGAACCGAGCATACGGAACATATCAACAGTTTCAACGCTGTCAGAAATTTTCTTTGCTAATTTATATTCGAATTCATGGAAAAGACCTGTTGAAGGACCACAAGTATTAAGAAGGTCTATAACTTGTTCTCTTACTTCTTTTGGGTTAGAGCCAAGAACTGTTGGGCCACCAGCCTGAAGGAAGTCGAAGTATTCGTTACCGTCTACATCGTAAAGCATCATACCATCTGCTTTAGTGAAAACAAGTGGAAATGGATAGTTAAAAGCAAGGTTATGCTGAACGCCACCAGGAATAACCTGTTTTGCTTCTTCAATCATTTCTTTACTTTTTGCACATTTCTTGTCAAAATATTCTTCTTCATATTTCTTGAGAACATCTGGCTTGATTGTGTGAATTGGTTGTTTTATGAGATTGTCGAGCTGTCTTGTAACTTCCTGAGCGTCATGATACTCAGTAATTGCGAATCTTGTGTCCATTATAAAGCCTCCTGAAAATTAAAATGAAAAACACTTCTTAAAAAGTGAATATGTGTTCACTTATAATTATACTATTATACTACAAAATGTCAAGTAAAAAGTTATAAAAAAATTGACAAATATCAACAAACATTGGTTGACTTTAACAATACAGTCTGTTAAAATAAAATAGTATATTTATGCGACAGTATATTTTGAAAAATCAAACGAAAGGAGTCTTTAAAAATGCAGAATTTAATGGATGCAAAAACACTTGCATACATAAATATGTTTGGTGTTTTAGGTACTTTAGAAAATCTTTGTGAAATTGTACCTGAAGCTAATGAAATTATTAAAGACCAGAAGCCTATTTCTATAGGATTTGAAGTAAAAGGTGGTCCGTCAGCTACCTTGTTCTTTAAAAATGGCAAATGCCGTATGGAGCAAGGTTGTGGTGCGTGTGATGTAAAATTACCTTTTTCTTCACCAGAAAAATTCAACGGACTTATAGATGGCACCGTTACACCAATTCCTTCAAAAGGCTTTACACATATAAATTTCTTACTTAAAAAATTTACTCCTCTTACAGATGTGCTTTCTAAATATATGAGAGCTACTGAAGAAGATTTAAAAGACCCTGTTTTTTTTGAAAGAAGTACACGTCTTATGCTCTACACAATAGGCGTTGCAATAGCCCAGATTGGTAATAATGACGAAATAGGTAAATTCAGTGCTTCTCATATTATTGATGGTAGTATTTATATCGGTATCAAGAATGATATTGGCGTTGAGCTTGTTTGTAAAGACAATCGTCTTATTACAATTAAGCAGATTCCTGAAAAATACAGAGCTGCTATGATTTTCGATTCAATCGAAACAGCAAGAGCTTTATTTGATGGTAAAATCAATGCCCTTACCTGTATTGGTACTGGAAAAATTGAAATGCATGGTATGGTTAATATGCTTGATAATGTTAACCGTATTTTAGACCGTGTAGCATTATACTTGGCGTAAGGAGGGTTCTTAAATGTCTTTTCCATTATATACAACAACAAAATCAGACGAATGGTATGAAAGAGCTTCTAAAGTCATTCCATCAGGCGTTTATGGGCATTTAGGTCCTGCAGAGGGTCAGTTTATTCCTGTTAACAGATGGCCTCGTTTTTCAGAAAAAGCAAAAGGTACTTATTTTTGGGATGTTGACGGCAACCAATATATTGACTATATGTGTGCTTATGGCCCTAACATTTTAGGCTATTGCGATGAGGATGTTGATAACGCTGCTATTGAACAGATTAAAAAAGGTAACTGTGTTTCTTCACCAGATAAAATTATGGTTGAATGTGCAGAGCTTCTAGTTGATACAGTAAACACAGCGGACTGGGCATTCTTTGCTAAAAATGGTAACGATGCTACACAAGGTGCAATTCTCACTGCCCGTGCTTACACTCACAGAAAGAAGCTTATTTTCTTTAACGGCTTCTATCACGGTGTTTCACCAATGGTTCAGAAGATTGACTATCCAGGTGTTACTCCTGAAGATGTCGCAAATAATCTTTATTGTAAATGGGACGATATAGAAGGTCTTAAGAAGACTTTAGAAGAAAACGAGGGCGAGGTTGCTGCAATTATTGCTCAACCATATAACCATGGTAATTTCTTCGACAACGCTTTCCCAATTGATGGTTTCTGGCAGGAAGTAAGAAAGCTTTGCACTGAGAAAGATATTGTTCTTATTGTAGACGACGTTCGTGCAGGCTTCCGTCTTGACCTCGCTGGTTCTGACCATTTCTTTGGTTTTGAGGCAGATATTATCTGCTTCTGTAAAGCACTTGCAAATGGCTACAATATGTCAGCTTTCTGTGGTAAGGAATTTTTAAGAAGTGCTGCTTCTTCACTTTCTTACACAGGCTCTTACTGGATGAGTGCAGTTCCATTTGCTGCTTGTATTGCTTGTATCAACAAATTAAAAGCAATAAATGCACCAAAGCTCTTTAATGACCTTGGAACTGAGCTTTTAGAGGGTCTTAAAAAAGCGGGTGCAGAAAACGGCTTCGACCTCGTAACTTCTGGTCCACCAGCACTTTTCTATTTAAGAATTGCAAATGATGATTCTATGCTTCTTCATCAGGACTGGATTGCAGAATGTGTTAACAGAGGTGTATTTTTTGCATCTCACCACAATCACTTTATTAATGCAGCATTAACTCACGAGGATATTAACAGAACTATTGAAATTGCTGATGAAGCGTTTAAGGTAGTTAAAAATAATCACCCAGAATTATTTAAATAATTAAAAACAATCAAATATATAAAATATGGGAGGAATTCTTATGGCATTAACAAAACAAGAGTGGCTCGCTCTTGAAAAGAAAGCCCACGAGCTTCGTAATCTCTGCCTTGATACTACATACTGGGCAGGTAGCGGTCATATCGGTGGTGGTATGAGTGCTATGGATATTATGACAGTTTGCTACCACAAATATATGCATTTAAAGGTAGAAGACCCAAACTGGGAAGACCGTGACAGATTTATTTTAAGTAAAGGTCACGCAGGTATTGCTTATGCCCCTGTTCTTTGTGATTTTGGATTCAATGACAAAGAAATGCTTAAAACATTTAACCTTTCAGGTTCAAAAATGGGTATTCACCTTGATGCAAATAAAGTTCGTGGTGTCGACGCTTCAACAGGCTCACTCGGTCACGGACTTTCAATAGGCGTTGGTACTGCTCTTGCAGCACGTCTTTTAAAGAAAGATTACAAAACATTCGTAGTTTTAGGTGACGGTGAATTAGACGAAGGTTCAAACTGGGAAGCAGCTATGTCAGCAGCTCACTATAAACTCACAAATCTTATTACATTCGTTGACCGTAACCACAATATGATTGACGGACCAACAGAAGAAGTTATGGCTCTTGAGCCACTCGCTGACAAGTGGGAAGCATTCGGCTTTATTGTTAAAAAGATTGATGGTAACAACATCAAAGAGCTTTGCGAAGCTATTGACTTTGCTTATAGTAATGATACTGACAAACCAGTTTTAATTCTTTGTGATACAATTAAAGGTTGCGGTATTGACTTTATTGAGGGCGACTTCAGATGGCACTATGGTGCATTTGATACTGAAAAATATGAAAAAGGTAAGAAATCTCTTGAAGAATCTTACAAAAAACGTGTAGAACGTGCTGAAAAGGAGGGCGAATAATATGGCTGGTGGTTTATCTTATACAGCAGAACAATCAACATCTCTCTCAACTGCTGAAATTTATGGTCAGGCTCTTGTTGAATTAGCAGAAGCACACCCAGAGGTTGTTGCTTTAACAGCTGACCTTGCAAAATCGACTAAAATAGGTGATTTCCAAAAGAAATTCCCAGACAGATTCTTTAATGTAGGTATTGCAGAGCAAAATATGTTTGGTATTGCTGCGGGTATGGCAAAGGCTGGTCTCGTACCTTTCCTTTCAACATTCTCACAATTTGCATCTTTCCGTTCAGCAGACCAGCTCCACACAGACCTTTGCTACCAGAATGTTAATGCAAAAGTTATTGCTACACACTCAGGTACATCATTCGGTCAGGCTGGTTCTACTCACCACGCTATTTGCGATTTAGCATTAACACGCTCAATTCCAAATCTTACAGTTATCTGCCCAGCAGATGGTTACGAAACATATAACGCTGTTATGGCTGCCTATAATACACCAGGTCCATTCTATATAAGAATCAACCGTGGTTTCGACCGTGTTCTTTATAAGGATACAGAATATGGCTTTGAAATTGGTAAAGCAGTTGAAGTTCACGAGGGTACAGACCTTACAATTATTGCTTGTGGCTCTTGTGTTTTCCAGGCTGTTCAGGCCGCAGAATTCCTTAACAATGCAGATGGTCTTAAGGTTCGTGTATTAGATATGCACACAATTAAGCCTATTGACCGTGAAGCAATTTTAAAGGCAGTTACAGAAACACGCCGTATTATTACAGTTGAAGATCATACTGTTTTAGGTGGTCTTGGTTCAGCAGTTGCAGAAGTTGTTGTTGAATCTGGTAAAGGCTGTGCATTTAAAAAGCTTGGTATTCAGGATGAATTTGCACCTATCGGTCTTCAGGAAGATATTATGTCCATGCTTGGTATCGACTCAAACGGCATTATTGCTGCTGTTCGTGAAGTTATGAAAGCGGACTTTGAAGAAGATAACGACTGGGACGATGAATTCTAATCGCTTTGCGATTTGAATTCATCAGTGAAGAGTTAAGAGTGAATAGTGAAGAGTTGTGGGCGGGACACCCGCACCCGAATAGAAGAACGGGTTAATCTTATGCGAAGCTTTACATTGCTGACCGCAGGTCCCACAATTCTTAATTCTTTATTCTCAATTTTTAATTCAATTTGAAGGGACTGAGATTTTTGGCAGATAAAGAACAGCTTTATACCAATAAAATTTTCCTTTGTGGTGCTTTGCCACTTTTAAAAACTATAGTTCAGGATGTTCCATCGCTTAAGAAAAAATTTGAAAAAATTCATTGTGTTTATCAGGTTAGCTGTCTTGATAAAGATGCTCCAGACGGCAAATGGGCAACTCACTTTGTAGTTAATGGTGATGAATGGTTAATTCACGCTAACAAGGTTGCAGAGAGGGTAGATAAACAAAAATATGTTGAACTTGAATTCAAGAGTGTTGAAGCAATGAATGCTTTTTTTAAGGGTAAAATTGGCCCTGCCACACTCCCCAAAATGAAAGGTGTCAATTTCATTTATGAGTTTGGCGTATTTATGATGGCACTTCTTAAAATGGCAGACCTTTTAGGTCTCGAAAAGCCACCAGAAAAAGAAGAAGACAAACGCCTTTTAGTTAAATGTTACTTCTACCTTCTTTCTGCAGGTATCAGTACACTTAATAAAATGGGACATGAAACAATTCACGATTGGACCAGTAAAAGCCCTGACCGCGTTTATGCGTGGAAGGTTGACGGCGAACCATCTGTTTCTGCTTACATAAGAATAAAAGCTGGTAAAAGTAAATCCGGTCGTGGTGAATACAAGAGAGCATTGCCATTTTTTACAATGCGTTTCAACAATCTTGACAGCGCATTAGGTATTTTAATGTCTATTGACGATATGATTGAATCTGTTCAAAAGGGCAAGCTTATTATGGATGGTGCCCCTGAATTTGGTGCTCAAATCGGCGAATATATGATTATGGTCGGCGATTACGCTAAATAAAATGGATTTTTAACAATTTCTTAAAAAATTTTGCTTGACACATTGGCGTTGTTTTAGTATAATGTCATATGTATTATGATAATTATACCTTTGTTGGTAACAACGGAGGGAGGGAATGTTAAATGAGTCAGGTTAAAGTTAAAGAAAACGAGTCCTTAGATAGTGCACTTCGTAGATTCAAAAGACAAACATCAAGAGACGGTGTTATCCAAGAAGTACGCAAAAGAGAGCATTATGAAAAACCCTCTGTAAAGAGAAAGAAAAAATCCGAGGCTGCTCGTAAACGCAAATATTATTAAAATGTAAAGAGATGATGCCTTAAGGGTATCATCTCTTTTATTTATTATTAGGAGTGTTCAATTTGCAAAACAAATTTTTAAATATTTTAAAAAACGAAAATGATGCGGTTATTGTTACTTCACCTGAAAACAGAAGATATTTTACAGGCTTCAATTCATCTGACGGGTATCTTGTTATAACAAAAAAAGAAGCTGTGTTTTTCACGGACAGCCGTTATATTGAAGCGGCAACAAACAGAATAACTGCTTGTAAATGTGCTCTTTTAAAGCGTGTTAATGAAACACTTGCACCATATTTAAAAGAATTAAATATAAAAAATATTTATTTAGAAACAGAACGCCTTACTGTTGCTGAATTAAATAACTTAAAAAAGATTTTTGAGTTTTGTAACGTTGAAGCAAAAGAAGAAGTAGATCAAATTATAAATAAGCTTCGTGCAGTTAAAACAGATTATGAAGTAGAGTGCATTAAAAAAGCACAGAAAATTGCAGAAGATGCATTCAACCATATTTTAACATTCATTAAAGAGGGTGTTACAGAAAAAGAAATTGCATTAGAGCTTGATTTTTATATGTTAAGTCACGGTGCTGAAGCAGTTTCTTTTGAAACAATTGCAGTAAGTGGTAAAAATTCTTCTATGCCACACGGCGTACCATCTGACAAGAAAATTGAAAAAGGCGATTTTATTACAATGGACTTTGGCGCTATGTATAATGGCTACCATAGTGATATGACAAGAACTGTAATCTTAGGTGAACCAACAGAAAAGCAAAGAGAGGTTTATGAAACAGTTTTAAAAGCACAAAAAGCTTCTTTAGCAGTTTTAAAGAATGGTATTACAGGCTTTGATGCAGATAAAGCTGGTCGTGATATTATTGATGCAAAGGGCTATAAAGATAATTTTGGTCACGGCACAGGTCACGGCGTGGGTATCGAAATTCACGAGTCACCAAATTTATCACCATACAGTAAAGCAACCTTAGAAACAGGTAATGTTGTAACAGTTGAGCCTGGCATTTATATTCCAGATGAATTCGGTGTAAGAATTGAAGATATGGCACTCATTACAGAAGACGGTTTTGTTAATCTCACAAGCTGTGAAAAAGAGTTGATTATTTTATAATGTACGAGAATTTTCAAGATTTAAGGAAAGATTGTTTTTCTTGCAATAAATGCTCTTTGGGTAACACCAGAACAAACCTTGTTTTTGGTGTAGGGAATGAAACAGCTGACATATTATTTGTTGGCGAGGGTCCTGGTGAGAATGAAGATTTACAGGGCGAGCCGTTTGTTGGCAAAGCGGGTAAGCTTTTAGATAAATATTTAGAAGTCATAAGTTTAGACCGAAAGAAAAATGTTTATATAGCAAACATTGTTAAATGCAGACCCCCGCAAAACCGAGACCCAAAAGACGAGGAGCAAGAAGCGTGTATAAACTGGTTAAGAGAGCAGACTAAACTCTTAAAGCCAAAAATTATAGTCTGCCTTGGCAGAATTGCCGCAACCAGACTTATTTCACCTGATTTTAAGGTTACACGTCAGCATGGGCAATTTATAAAAAAAGGGAATATCTGGTTTATGGGTACTTTTCACCCTGCCGCACTTTTAAGAAATGAATCACAAAAGGCGGATGCTCTTTCTGATTTTCAGAATTTGAGAGAAAAAATAAAAGAATTAGAAATTGAACTTTAATTTTATTTCATAATATGGTAAAATTATATTATTAATTGACAAAGGGGAATGGTTATGTCAGCAAAAGAATTAATTTTAAATGGCCAAGCCGTTTTAGGTATTGAGTTTGGCTCAACAAGAATTAAGGCAGTGCTTATTGATGAAAACAATGCACCAATAGCTTCTGGTGCTTACGATTGGGAAAACAGTTTTGTTGATAACATCTGGACTTATTCACTCGATGAAATTTATGCTGGTTTAAAAGGAGCTTATGCATCACTTAAAAAGAACGTTAAAGACGAATATGGCGTAACACTCAAAAGCTTAAAGGCTATTGGTATCAGCGGTATGATGCACGGCTATATGCCTTTTAATGATAACGGCGATTTACTCGTTCCTTTCAGAACATGGAGAAATACAATTACAGGCGAAGCGGCAACTAAGCTTTCAGACCTTTTCGGCTTCAACATTCCACAGCGTTGGAGTATTGCTCACCTTTACAGAGCAATTTTAATAAATGAACCACACGTTAAAGATATTACATTTTTCACAACACTTGCTGGTTTCATTCATTGGAAATTGACTGGTGAAAAAGTGTTAGGCGTTGGCGAAGCATCTGGTATGTTCCCTATTGATGATAACACAAGAAAATTTAATGAAGCTTACATTGAAAAATTTAATGCATTAGACGAAGTTAAAGCATTTCCTTGGAAATTACAAGATATTCTTCCTACAGTTCTTTCAGCAGGTGAGAGTGCAGGGGCTTTAACTAAAGAAGGCGCACTTTTACTTGACGTAGAGGGTGACCTTGAGGCAGGAATTCCTATGTGCCCACCAGAAGGTGATGCTGGTACAGGTATGGTAGCAACAAACTCAGTTGGCGTAAGAACTGGTAACGTTTCTGCTGGTACATCTGTTTTTGCTATGATTGTTTTAGAAAAAATGCTTTCTAAACGCTATGAAGAAATAGACCTTGTAACTACCCCTGCTGGTGATGCAGTTGCAATGGTGCACTGCAACAACTGTACTTCTGACATTAACGCTTGGGCAAATCTCTTTAAAGATTTTGCAGACACAATGGGCGTTTCACTTAATATGGGTGATATTTTTACTGCACTCTTTAAAAAGAGCCTTGAAGCAGATGACGATTTAGGTAACATTCTTTCATATAACTACTTCTCGGGCGAACATATTACTGGTTTTGAAAGTGGCAGACCACTTCTTATGAGAGATCCTGACAGTAACTTCAACTTAGCAAACTTTATGAGAGTTCAGCTCTTTACTTGCTTTGGTGCTTTAAGAACTGGTCTTGACATCTTGAAGAAAGAAAACGTTGCTATTGATAAAATTTTAGGTCACGGTGGTTTCTTTAAAACACCTCTCGTTGGTCAGAACGTGCTTTCTGCAGTTATGGATACACCAGTTTCTGTTATGGAAACTGCTGGTGAAGGCGGTGCCTGGGGTATTGCTGTACTCGCTTCTTATATGATTAACAAAGGGGAGAAATCTTTAGCTCAGTTCCTTGAAGACGATGTTTTCGCTTCACAAAAAATGATAACTTCAACCGCAGATGATGAATTAAAAACAAGCTTCAACAACTTTATGATTCGTTATACAAAAGGGCTTAAGGTTGAAAGAGCAGCGGTGGAACTTAATAGTTGCCTAGTTGGCTAGTGTGGCTAGTTGACAGCTATTGGCTTTTAGTTGTTAGCCAGTAGTCAGGAAGCAGAAATCAGGAAACAGGAAGCAGATTTCAATTAGTTGGTTTTTAATTTTTGTGTATCTATATTCTTAAACGCATTGAAAATTAATTAAAATAAAAATTCTATCATTTTCAGTTTAATGAACTTTAAATGATAGGATTTTTTTATATTATCGAAACCATGTTTTATAGATTAGGAATTACAAATAATTCCTAATCTCTTTTTCTAATTTTTCTTCCAACTTAATAAGTCTCTTACAAATATCCTTTGCAAATTCTTCTGCTGCTCCGTATTCATTGAGATATTTATTAAGTGATTTAACTCCCATATCGCAACCATCAGTCATTAAATCCGCAATTGTTTTATCAGATTCTTTCATAGCAAGCTTCATATTTGTTTTCATAGAAGACATAGTTTTTGCTATAGGGTTTGGATTTTTACCATCATCCTTAAATCTGTTAAGCTCTTCACCAATTTCTCTGTCTAAGGTTACGTGCTCGTTTTTGCAGTCAATTAAAAAATCCTTGAGCTTCTGACTTTTTACATAATCTAAAACATCGTCAATAGAAGCAATACCCATCTTTACTCCTGCATCACATTCACGTAATAATTTAATTGTATCTTGCTCAATCATTTTTCTAAAACTCCTTTACTGTTTTTTAATATTATTGGATTGTTTTGGAGATTTATACATTTTTACTCAGGGACTGGGGACTAGGGATATTTAGTTGGCTAGTATGGCTAGTATAATAAAACTGACTGCAAGTAATTTGAAATAGTCTTTTTGTATAGATAGTTAAAGATTTGACAATACTTTTTTGTGACTACTTGTTATTGAATTTTTGCGAAAATTGTAATATAATGTAAACTGCGATGATTTGGGGTTCTCAAATCAAAAAAATATCAGAAAAGGAAAGATATTATGGAACATTTAGTTAATATCGGCGACAAAATTCTCGCTCTTTTCGATGCTATAACACAGATGGATTTAACAACAGAAATTGTCCCTATGATTGTTATGTGGTGCATCGGCGGTCTTCTTATTTACCTTGCTATTGCAAAGGATATGGAGCCAACACTTCTTTTACCAATGGGCTTTGGTACAATTCTCGTAAACCTTCCTCTTGCGCTTACAGAGGGTGTTATTTCAGAACACGGTGCTATTGAAATTCTTTATAATGCCGGTGTTGCAAATGAATTATTTCCGTTACTTCTCTTTATTGGTATCGGTGCTATGATTGACTTTGGTCCCCTTCTTTCAAATCCGAAGCTTATGATTTTCGGTGCAGCAGCACAGTTTGGTATTTTCTTTACACTTTCTGTTGCTTCACTCTTCTTCCCTATAAACGAAGCAGCATCTATTGCTATTATTGGTGCAGCAGATGGCCCTACATCAATCTTTGTTGCTACTGCACTTAACTCACAATATATCGGTGCTATTATTGTTGCGGCTTATTCTTATATGGCTCTTGTTCCAATTGTTCAGCCACCAGTTATTAAGCTTCTTACAACTAAAAAAGAACGCAAAATTAGAATGAAATATGAAGGTAAATCTGTTTCTAAAACAACAAGAATTCTCTTCCCAATAGTTGTTTCAGTTATTGCTGGTGTTGTTTCACCACAATCTGCAGTTCTTATAGGTTTCCTTATGTTTGGTAACCTTATCAGAGAATGCGGTGTTCTTGATTCGCTTTCAGAAACAGCACAAAAGGTTCTTGCTAACCTTGTTACAATTCTTCTTGGTATTACAGTTGCAAGAAATATGAATGCAGATGCTTTCTTGACATGGGAAACCGCTCTCATTCTTGGCCTTGGTCTTGTTGCTTTTATCTTCGACACAGCAGGTGGTGTGCTTTTTGCAAAATTCTTAAACCTCTTCTTACCAGAAGGCAAAAAGTTCAATCCAATGATTGGTGCTGCAGGTATCTCTGCATTCCCAATGTCTTCTCGTGTTGTTCATAAGTTAGGTCTTGAAGAAGATAACCAGAACTTCCTTCTTATGCACGCAACAGGCGTTAACGTTTCAGGTCAGGTTGCATCAGTTATTGCTGGTGGTATGATTCTCAGCTTCTTTGGTAACTAATGGAGGTGTTTTGTATGTTTAATATGTTATTACAAGCTACTGCAAATGCAGGTACAGTTGAAGGACTTAGATTCACAACAGAAAATTTAAGTGAAGCTCTTATCTGCTCTCTTGCTGGTATGGCTGGTATCTTCATTGTTGTTGGTATCATTGTTTTAAGCACAACACTTCTTAATAAGTTCAGTGCGAAAAAATAAGTCGCCAGTATGGCTAAGTATAGCTAATTGTTAGTAAAAAGAATAAAAAACAGTTTATCCTATCATTTAAAGTTTAATTTTTAAATGATAGGATAATTTTATTGCTATAATACTGTCACACTAGCCAACCAGCCACACTAGCAACCAACTCACTGACCGCTAATTTCTGCTTCTTTAATGCTATTCTGCTTTTTGTTATACTCAATCGTTTCTTCGTTAGCTTTTTTAACTCTTTCAACTAAACCATCTTCATAAATATCGCTATAATAGAAATTTCTTATCTGAATTTGTTCGTCACTCATAAGAGCTTCACCTTCAACCTTTGTTGGCTCAAGTACAAAGTCAACCGCTTTAAATGTAACTCCAGAATTATCAAATTTATTTTTCACATCTAAAAGCAATTCTGCGAGTCTTTCAACTGTTACTTCATCATCATATGCGTGCAAAACAAGCTTACCGTGTTCAGCAGCAACTTCTCTTATATCATAAACTTTATCTAATACAAGGTCGTTTCTTTGTAGAGCATATTCCGGATGCTCTTCATCTATTGGGTAATCACTTAAAACACAAGGAATTTCACCATAAGCAATAAAATATTTTTCACTGAAATCTTTTGATTCTGTAATTGCTTTTACTACATTACGGTAATCTTCTTCAATTCTCATTGCAGTGTTCCATCCAGTTGTAACATCATCATAACAGTCAAGCACGAGTTTTCCCAACCAATTAAATGATAGAGAAAAATGACTGTCTATACTTGTTGGCGAAGTTACTCTTGCGTAATATCCACCGGTTTTAAAATTATAAGTTACTTCTTCAATTACAAAATCTTTATCGCTATAAGTTTTTTCAATATATTCATTTGCACTTTTTGTTGCTAAATATTTTGAAACAGGGTTACCAACCAGTGAATTTGCAAAAAGACCAATACCAATTATTAAAATTATTGCTAAAACTAATGCTAAAATTTTTAAAACTTTCTTTTTCATAATTACTTCTCCTTTCTAAGAGCAAAGTGTATTAAATACGCGATTATAATTCCAGCGAATACAAACGCTGTAAATATTGCAGCCCAGAAGAAAATATCTATAAATTCTACATCTGCAAGTTTAAAGAAATATGCTAAAAAGTTTATTACCAGAAGTAAAATCGGCAATTTGTAAAATGCTTTGAATCTGAAAATTATATAACCGAAAGCACCAACTATCGGCATTATTAAGCTGTTGTAAAATACATCTCCACTATCCATTGAAAGAAAGCCGAAAAATATGAAGAATATAATTAACAAGTAAGAAATACTGTGAACCTGCAAATTCATTTTTTTCATTATTTTCTTAAATGGTTTTATGTCTTCTACAGGTTTTGAAGTTTCTTCTTTAAACGCTTCTTTTAAATCATCACCATTCTGTAATGCTTCAAATTCCTTTTTACAGCTTTCACAGTCTGATAAATGATTTTTAACAAAATACTCGGTTTCTTCGCATACCATGTTTTCCAAGTATAAAGGTAAAAGGTCAGAAACTATTTTACATTCATTTTTCATTTCTCTTTTTCCTCCAGTCTTTCTTTTATGAGTTTTCTTGCACGGTGATAAGTGACACACGCCCAATTTTCATTTTTATTGAAGATTCCTGCAATCTCTTTAAAGCTTAAATCAGCATAAACACGCCACATGAAAACTTCTCTGTACGGTTCATCTATTTCGTGCAATATTTTTTGTATTTCAAATGATTGTAATTTACTTTGAACTTCATCTGCAACACTTCTTTTGTTGTCGGGAAGATTTATAAGTTCGGTTTCTTCTACATTCTGTATTTTAGAGTTTTTCTTTATATAGGTGTAGAAACTATTTTTGGCTATCTGGCACAGCCACACTCTTATTTCACAGTCACCACGAAAACTGTCTATTGATTTTAGTGCTTTAAAAAACGTTTCGCTCGTTATATCTTCTGCAATGTGCTCATCACCCGACAGGCGTTTTATATAAAGATAAACATCATTAAAATATTCTTTATAAACTTTTTCGAAATCGGTCACTTTTTCACCCCTTTCACTTATATGACTGTCGAAATTTAAAAATCTTACAAACTTTTTAAAAAATTTTTGTTTTTTATTATAGCATATTCTTGAGGAATTAGGAATAAGGAACTAGGAATTAGAGTTCGAAAAGAAAATGCATCCTATCATTTAAAGTTTTTTGTAAACTAAATATGATAGAATGCATATATTTTTAATTCTATTCTAGTTCCTAATTCCTAGTTTCTTATTAATCTCTTCTTGGTCTTCTGTCTCTGTTGAAATTTCTTCTTGGTCTTTCTTCTTCAATATCATTTTCTGGAACAAGACCTTCAACTTCAATAAGAGCGTCACGGCGAGAA
This sequence comes from Acutalibacteraceae bacterium, assembly GCA_045613085.1. Taxonomy (GTDB): domain Bacteria; phylum Bacillota; class Clostridia; order Oscillospirales; family Acutalibacteraceae; genus DTU089. Next base: position 29,391 of record JAZLAG010000008.1, read on the forward strand.
AGATTAATTCTGCCTTGGTCGTCGATTTCTGAAACCTTAACGATAACTTCGTCGCCAACGTTTACACAATCTTCAACTTTTTCAACTCTCTTAACGTCAAGTTTTGAAATGTGAACAAGACCTTCTTTACCAGGAGCAATTTCAACGAATGCGCCGAATGCCATAAGGCGTGTAACAACACCCTTGTAAATAGCACCTACTTCTGGGTCGTTAGCGATTGTATTGATAATATCGAGTGCACGATGTGCATCATCAATATCAATTGCTGTAACATAAACTGTACCGTCTTCTTCAACGTCAACTTTACAGTTACATTCAGCACAAATCTTTTGAATAACCTTACCTTGCTTACCGATGACATCGCCAATCTTTTCAACATCAATTTTTGTTGAAAGAAGCTTTGGAGCATATTTTGAAAGCTCTTTTCTTGGCTCTGCAATACAAGGAAGCATAATTTCATCAAGAATATAGCAACGTGCTTTGTATGTTTTCTCAAATGCTTCTTTAATGATTTCTGGTGTAAGACCGTGAACCTTGAGGTCCATCTGAATAGCTGTGATACCTTTTTTAGTACCAGCAACCTTAAAGTCCATATCGCCGAAGAAGTCTTCAAGACCTTGAATGTCAACCATTGTCATAAAGCGGTCGCCCTCAGTAACAAGACCACAAGAAATACCAGCAACAGGAGCTTTAATAGGAACACCAGCAGCCATAAGTGCAAGTGTAGAACCACAAACTGAACCTTGTGATGTTGAACCATTTGAAGAAAGAACTTCTGATACAACACGGATTGTGTATGGGAATTCTTCAACTGATGGAATAACTGGAACGAGTGAGCGTTCAGCTAATGCACCGTGACCGATTTCACGTCTGCCAGGGCCACGAGATGGCTTTGTTTCACCAACTGAATATGAAGGGAAGTTGTAGTGGTGAATATATCTCTTTTCAACTTCTTCGTCAATACCGTCAAGAATCTGAGCATCACGAGCAGTACCGAGAGTTGCAATAGAAAGAACCTGAGTCTGACCACGTGTGAACATACCAGAACCGTGAACTCTGCTTAAAAGGTCAACCTGAGCATTGAGAGGACGAATTTCGTCAATACCTCTGCCGTCTACACGTTTGCCTTCATCAAGAAGCCATCGACGAACAATGAATTTCTGGAGCTTGTAAAGACAATCGTCAATTTTTGCAGCTTCTTCTGGGAATTTTTCATCAAATTCAGCGTGAACTCTGTCATAAATTGGTTGGAGTCTTTCGTCACGGATTCTCTTGTCATCTGTATCAAGAGCAACTTTAACGTCATCAATAGCAAATGCTTTAATTGCTTCGTAAAGTTCTTCTGAAGGGTCATTTGATTCGAAAGGAATTTTTTCTCTGCCGATTTCTTTAACGATACCCTTAATAAATTCAACTACCTTTTTGTTTTCTTCGTGAGCAAACATAATACCGTCAAACATAACTTCGTTTGAGATTTCGTTTGCACCAGCTTCAATCATAGCAACGAGAGAGTCAGTAGAAGCAACTGTAACAGTCATTTCTGTTTTTGCTCTTTCCTCAAGATTTGGGTTGATAACATATTTGCCATCAACAAGACCAAGTGAAACGCTTGAAACAGGGCCGTCCCAAGGAATATCTGAAATAGCAATAGCTGTAGAAACACCCCAGAGAGCTGCAATTTCTGGTGAGCAGTCAGGGTCAACTGACATAACTGTTGCAACAACAGAAACGTCGTTTCTCATATCTTTTGGGAAGAGTGGGCGGATTGGTCTGTCAATAACACGAGATGTAAGAACTGCTTTGTCAGAAGCCTTACCTTCACGTCTGCCGAAAGAACCTGGGATTCTACCAACTGAATAAAGTTTTTCTTCAAAATCAACTGAAAGTGGGAAGAAGTCAACGCCTTCTCTTGGCTTGGGAGCCATAGTTGCTGTGCAGAGAACCTCTGTCTCACCGTATCTGATAAGACAAGAACCGCCTGCAAGACCTGCCATTTTGCCTGTTTCAACAACAAGAGGTCTGCCTGCAAGAGTAGTTTCGAATTTTCTGAATTCAGGGAACATAATTTTCTACCTCGCTTTAAAATTTTTATATTTTTTCGGTACGAGACAGGGTTTAGCATTAAACTCAACCCTGCGATTTACAAGGCTCAATTTAGTGCTAAAACCAATTGGTTTGCCTCGTATCGATTTTTTAAGATTTTGTTTTTAGGAAATAATAAAGTTCTTTCCTAAAAAATGGCAGACACGAATTTTCCATCATGTCTGCCAAATGGGTGCAATTACTTACGGATACCAAGTCTTGCG